>CAZVHQ010000003.1:64924-120235 GCA_964627225.1 uncultured Mesoterricola sp. | reverse complement strand
TCATGGGCTTGGCGGCGGGATCAGCAGGGGCGGCCGGCGCGGGGGTCGCGGCAGGAGCCTGGGCGTTCAGCGCAGGAGCGGCGGCGGGAGCGGCTTCCTTCTTCGCCTTCTTGGCCTTCTTGGCGACCTTCGCGGGCTTGGCGGCGGGATCGGCAGGGGCGGTGGTGGCGGCAGGAGCGGCGGGCTTCGCGGGGGCCGCGGGGGCCTGGGCGAATGCGGGGCTAATGAGAGCGGCTGCGATAAGCAGAGCAGCGAGTTTATTCATTGATGAATCTCCAGTGGAAACCGGCACGGCCGGTAATGCATCCTAGTAAGCATCAACCAGGCCAAACTATAATTGATGTTATTGTTCGTGTTAATAAAATGACGTCACGGGCTTCAACGTAGGATCCTGCAACGTGTGGCATTCTGCATCACAAATTGGTTTCCTCACTGCCGTCCGCCAACCCCAGTTCCTTCAGTTTCCGGTACAAGGTGGTCCGGTCCTTGCCCAGGATCTCGGCAACCCGGCTCTTCCGGTGCTCGTGCTTCAGCAGCACCTGGATGTAGCGGCGCTCCAGCTCCTCCAGGGTGGGCAGGTGGTCCCAGCCCTCGATGAGTTCCAGAAGCGGCATGGGGGCGTGGGGCAGGTCCTTGCCGCGGGTGCGCAGCTCGTCCCGGATCTTTTCCGGGAAGTCTTCGGGGGTGATCTCCCGGCCCCGGCTGAGCTGGGTCAGGTGCTCGATGATGTTGGCCATCTCGCGGACGTTGCCGGGCCAGCTGTAGCCCTCCAGCTGCTTGCGGGCATCGGCCCGGATCAGGTAGGACTGGTGGTCCTTGCGCGCGCACTCGGCCAGGAAGTGGTCGATCAGGGCGGGAATGTCCGAGATGATCTGGCCGGTGCGGCCATCCCGCGACCAGCGGTCGCGCACCGGCGGCACCCGGATCTCCACCACGCATAGACGGTAGTACAGGTCCTCGCGGAACTTGCCGGCCTTGACCATCTGCGCCAGGTCGCGGTTGGAGGCGGCGATCACCCGCACGTCCACCTTGACCGTCCGGTTGCCGCCCACCCGGCGCACTTCCTGCTCCTGCAGGACGCGCAGCAGGCGCACCTGGAAGTTGGGCGAGGTCTCGCCGATCTCGTCCAGGAAGATGGTGCCGCCGGTGGCCTCCTCGAAAAAGCCCTTCTTGTCGGACACCGCGCCGGTGAAGGAGCCCTTGACGTGGCCGAACAGCTCGGATTCCAGCAGTCCTTCGGTGAGGGCGCCGCAGTTGATGGCCACGAACGGGTGGTCCTTGCGGTCGCTGCTCTGGTGGATGTTCTGGGCCACCAGCTCCTTGCCGGTGCCGCTTTCGCCGACGATGAGCACGGTGGTCCGGCTGTTCTGCAGGGAGGCGATGGTCCGGTAGACTTCCATCATCGGCGGGCTGGAGCCGATCATCAGGCTGCGCCGCAGGCTGGGCGCGGTGTCGGCCTGCTTGCGCCCATCCTTGCTGTCCTTCTTGAGGATGGCCCGCTTCACCAGGGACTTCAGCTCCTCGTTGTTCCACGGCTTGGAGATGAAATCGAAGGCGCCTTCCCGGACCGCCTCCAGGGCCTTTTCCAGGGTGCCGAAGCCGGTGAGCAGGATGGTCTCCACCCCCAGGGGCTTGGCGACCCGGAGCAGGTCCAGGCCGTCCATGCTCGCTTCCAGGTTGATGTCCGAAAGCATGAGGTCGAACCCCCCCGTCTCCAGGTGGCGCACCGCCTCCTCCGGGCGGGTGGCCTTGACCACCTCCACCCCGGGCCCGCCCTTGTCGTCTCCCAGCAGCAGTTCGAGGAGATCGCAGGTTTCCTGGCTATCATCCACCACGAGCACTCTGGTCATCGGCCACCCGTCCTTTATCCGAAGTTAACGCATCCTGCGCTGGAATCGTACCCCGAAGGGACCTAACCTTAATCTTATGACGACGCAACCCGCTTCCTTCGACGATGGCCTGGATCGGCTGGAAAGCCTGGTCCAGAAACTCGAAAGCGGGAACCTGGGCCTGGAAGAAGCGCTCCTGGAGTTCGAGGAGGGGGTGAACCTGAGCAAGGCCCTGCAGCAGCAGCTGCTCGATGCCCAGCGCCGGGTGGAAGTGCTCAAGCAGGGGCTCGGCGGGGAATACCGCGCGGACCCCCTGGAAGGAGACCCGTCTTGAGTGTTTCTGCCCAAACCCAGGTCCGTGCCGACCTGGATCGCCTGCTGCCCCTCCTGGAATCCCGCTACCTGCTCCCCTTCGCCGGAGGCGACGCGGCCTGCCTGGCCGAGGCCATGACCTACAGCCTCAAGGCCGGCGGCAAGCGCATCCGCCCGGTGCTCTGCATGCTGGCCGCCGAAGCGGTGGGCGCCGACGCTTCCAGCGCCCTGTCCTGTGCCGTCGCGCTGGAATACATCCATACCTATTCCCTGATCCACGACGACCTGCCGGCCATGGACGATGACGACCTGCGCCGGGGCAAGCCCACCTGCCACGTGGTGTTCGGCGAGGGCCAGGCGATCCTGGCGGGGGACGGCCTGCTCACCGAGGCGTTCACCTTCCTGGCCGGGGATCCTTCCCTGCCGCCGTCGCGCCGGGTGGAGGCGCTGCGCATCCTGGGCGAGGCCGCCGGCTGGCAGGGCATGGTGGGCGGCCAGTCCCTGGACCTGGAAGGGGAACGGCGCACCCATGACGGCGAGCTGGTGGGCATGGAGCAGCTGCGGGTCATCCATCGCCTGAAGACCGGAGCCCTGCTGCGCGCCTCGCTGGAGCTGGGCGGCATCGCCGGCAACGCATCGTCCGAGCACCGCGCGGCGCTGCGCTCGGCCGGGGAGCTGCTCGGACTCGCGTTCCAGATCAAGGACGACCTGCTCGACGCCACCGCCACCGAGGCCGCCATGGGCAAGAGGGTTGGCAAGGACCAAGGCAAAGGTAAAATCACCTACCCCCTGCTGCTGGGGCTCACCGGAGCCCAGGAGGCATTGCAGGAGGCCACCGAGCGAGCCCTATGTCAGCTTCAGCTGCTTCCGAATCCGCGTTCCCTGATCAGTTTGGCCACCTACTTGGCGGAGCGGAGCGCGTGAACGCCCACCCGCTGCTCGACTCCATCGTCTCCCCCCAGCAGATCCACCACTTCACGCCAGCCCAGCTGGAGCAGCTGACGGTGGAGCTGAGGCAGTTCCTCATCGAATCCATCAGCGAGACCGGCGGCCATTTCAGCTCCAACCTGGGCACGGTGGAACTCACCGTGGCCCTGGCGCGCCAGTTCGATTTCCTGGCGGACCGCATCGTCTGGGATGTGGGCCACCAGGCCTACCCTTACAAGATCCTCACCGGGCGCAAGGACCGCTTTCCCATGCTGCGCAAGCATGGCGGGCTGTCCGGCTTCCAGAAGCGCGACGAAAGCCCCTATGACCACTTCGGCGCCGGCCATGCCAGCACCTCGATCTCGGCCGCCCTCGGCATGGCCACCGCGCGCGACCTGCTGAAGCAGCAGTTCGCCTGCATCGCCGTCATCGGCGACGGCTCCATGACCGCCGGGTTGGCGTTCGAAGGCCTGAACCAGGCCGGGTTCCTGGAAACCAGGAACTTCATGGTGATCCTCAACGACAACGACATGAGCATCAACCCCAACGTGGGTTCGCTCCAGGGCTACCTGAACCAGATGATCTCGGGCCAGTACTACAAGCGCTGGCGGGACCGCATCGAGCACGCCATCAAGGCCATCCCGGTGCAGAGCGTGAGCATGCGCCTGGCCAAGGCGGCCAAGTGGAGCGAGGAATCCTTCAAGCGGATCGCCGTCCCCGGGCTGCTGTTCGAGGACCTGGGCTTCAGCTACCTGGGGCCGGTGAACGGCCACGACCTGCCGGCCACCCTCAAGATCCTCGGCGAAGCCAAGAAGAAGATGGAATCCGGACCGGTGCTGCTGCACGTGCAGACCAAGAAGGGCTACGGCTATGCCCCGGCCCTCAAGGACCCTCTGAAGTGGCACGGCGTCACCGCCTTCGACGCGGAAACCGGAGAGATCCGCAAGGTCGTCGCCGATCCCGCCGTGCCGACGCCGCCCAGCTATACCTCGGTGTTCGGCAACACCCTCACCGAGCTGGCCCGGATCGACCCCAAGATCGTCGCCATCACCGCGGCCATGCTGGACGGCACCGGCCTCAACATCTTCCAGAAGGCCTTCCCGGAGCGCTGCTTCGATGTGGGCATCGCCGAGCAGCACGCGGTGACCTTCGCCGCCGGCATGGCCACCCAGGGCATGCGCCCGGTGGCGGCCATCTATTCCACCTTCCTGCAGCGCGGCTTCGACCAGGTGCTGCACGACGTCTGCCTGCAGAACCTGCCGGTGACCTTCGCCATGGACCGGGCCGGGCTGGTGGGCGCCGACGGCCCCACCCACCATGGTCTGTACGACATGGCCTACCTGCGCTGCATGCCCAACCTGATCCTCATGGCGCCCAAGGACGAGAACGAGCTGCGCCAGATGCTGCTGACCGCCCTGTACAGCAATCGCCCCGCGGCCTTGCGCTACCCGCGCGGCGCCGGCACCGGCGTGGCGCTGCAGGACCCGGTGTTGGCCCTGCCCATCGGCAAGGGCGAGCTGCTCAAGGAAGGCGACCAGCTCATGCTGGTGGCGATCGGCACCATGGTGGCGCCGGCCGTGGCCGTGGCCGAGCGGCTGGAAGCGGAGGGGGTCTCCTGCGCGGTGATCAACGCCCGCTTCATCAAGCCGCTGGACAAGGAGCTGATCGGCCATTGGGCCCGGGCCACCCGCAAGGTGGTGGCGCTGGAGGAAGGCTGCGCCCCGGGCGGCTTCACCTCCGCCGTGGCCGAGCTGCTGATCGATGAGCGGATCAACCGGCCCCTGCTGCGCTGCGCCGTGCCCGACCACCTGGTGCAGCACGGCGATCAGGTCCGGCTCATGGACGAACAGGGCCTAAGCCCGGAAGCCCTGCACCGGCGCATCGCCGCCTTCGCGGCTGAAGACGTCAAAGACTAAGCCGGGCTCAACACCAGGCGCAGATCGCACTTCAGGCGTTCGAGATCCTCCGCGCTGAGGTTCAGGGGCACCTGCCGCTTGGTCTCATCCCGGCGGTAGAAGGCGATGCGCTTGACCTCCACCCGATCCCGGCCGATGCAGATCTCATTGAACTGGATCTGCAGGTCGTCCTTGTACGGGGGCAGGGAGCGCAGCTGGATGTACATGGCCCGCCGGTCATGGTCGACGATCTCCAGGTGCTCGTCCAGGTAGGTGACCTGGCGGCTCAGCCGTTCGGCCCGGGATTTCAGCTTGGCGAAGGTCTGCTTCTTGGGCGAAAGCCACTCCAGGGACAGCTGACCCAGCTCGACCGAGTCCCCGGTCCGGCGGATATCCCCGCGCAACATCCCGTCCAGCTGCGGATCGCCGTCCAGGAACGACTCGAATCCCTGGAACTCCCCGGGCAGAATGGCGTCATCGTACCGTTTGGCTTTCCTGGATAGTTTCATCGCTCCGCCCGCCCCGGATGGGGCCGCACGCCGTCAACTTGGAAGGAAATAATTACCGACCCCAACCGCGCTATCGCGGGTCATGGGTGATAGCTGCCTAGAGTATCCGGCAGATCCTTCCCTTTGTCGACACCCGTGATCCGGTCAGCTGGTCGGTCCAGGAATGGCGGGCCAGCGAAGTTTGCAGAGCATCCGGTCCAGGCTGCGGGAAAAAGGCGTCCAGTTGCCGGTGCCGGCGTCTTCCCGGATGCCGCGGAACATCGCTTCGAGCTTGCCGTCCAGGTCGTCCAGGTAATGCACCAGGAGCGCCTCGGGCGTCTTGGGCAGCACGGGGGAGCCGTATTCCAGCTTGCCGTGGTGGCTGAGCACAATGTGCAGGATGAGCAGGCGCAGTTCATCGGGGAAATCGGGAATCAGCCCCGCCGCCCGGTTGATCCACTCGGCCTCCATGGAGATGTGGCCGATGAGGTTGCCCGCGTCGGAATAGCCGAAACTGCGCTGGTAGGTGAGTTCGGCGGTCTTGCCGACATCGTGCAGCAGCACCCCGGTCAGCACCAGGTCCCGGTTCAGCTCGGGATAATGGGCCACGGCCTGCTCGGCCATGCCCGCCACCGACAGGGTGTGCTCGAGCAGGCCACCCAGGTAGACATGGTGCATGCTCTTGGCCGCGGGGGCCTTGGCGAAGGCCGCGCGCAGCACCGCGTCCTCCACGAACAGCAGCTCCAGCAGCCGGCGCATCCAGGGATCGCCCACCCCCGCCACCACCGCGTCCAGCTCCGCCAGCATGGCTTCCGCCGGGCGGCGGCTGGTGGGGAAGAACCGGGAAAAGTCACCGATCTCGTGGTCCTCGGCGAAGCGGACCTTGTCCAGCCGCAGCTGGGTCCGGCCGTTGTAGACCGACACCTGCCCCTTGACCTTGAGGAAGGCATCGGCGGCCACCTGGTCCATATCGCCTTCGATGGCCCGGAGGTCCCACAGGAAGGCCTTGAGGTCGCCCGAGGCGTCCGCCAGCTTCAGCTCCAGGTATTCGGAGCCCTTGGCGCTGGTCTTGAAGGCCACTTCCTGGGCCAGCAGGAAGCCGGCGAAGGCATCGCCTTCCTTGAGGGAACGGAGTTCAGGCTGTTCGGCCATAAGGCACCCTTCTAATGATTGGTGGGAGTCTTGGGCCGGGCCGCCAGGGGATCGATCCCGAATGGTTCATCCACCGGTGCGCGCTTTTCCTCCAACACCTCGATGAAAGACCATTGGTCCCCCCTGGGAACCGCGCCTTCGGGCAGGTTCAGCACCCGGGCCTTGATGATCCGGTTGTAGAGGGGAAACAGCAGCTCGTCGCCCATCCGCACTTCATGGCTCGCCTTGCGCGGAGTGCCGTTCACCCGGACCATGCCCTCTTCGCATAGCTCCCTCGCCAACTCCCGGCGCTTGACCAGATGGGTCTTCTTCAGGAACAGGTCCAACCGCACGCTCATCCTTTCAGAATCGTTTCCTTGGCAACCATGTATCGGATATTGGCACGAATCCTCAGGCTTTGCAGGTAGCTTTCGATGGCGGTCTGCGCCTTGGGTTCCTGGAGCTTCTCCAGGATCGCCGGCCGCACCTCGGCAAACGGCTTGACCCGGTCCAGTTCGGCCTGGACCAGCTGCAGCAGGTAGATGTCGCTGTCGGTCTTCACCGGCGCCGAGATCTGCCCGGGCTTGAGGTCCAGGGCGGTCTGTTCCAGGTCCTGGCGCAGCATGCCCTTGTCCAGCCAGCCCAGATCCCCCCCGGTGCTTCGGCTCGGAGCGGTGGATTCCTTGGCCACCATCGCTTCGAACGTGGCCCCCTGCTTGATTTCCGCCTGGATCCGGGCCACCCGGGCATCGGCATCCTGCTGCGCTTCGGGGGTGGCCCCCCGGGGCAGGACCAGCTCCCGGACGCGGAACCGGTCGGGCAACCGATAATCCGGGCGGTGTTCCCGGTAGTAGGCCAGGAGTTCCTGGTCATCGACGGCGACCTTGGAATAGACCTCCCGGCGCAGCACCTCGTTCTTCAGCAGTTCCTGCCGGGAACGGGCGATGTAGGCCGGGAGCCCGATGCCCAGGCTGCCCTTGAGGGCCCGCTCGAAGTCGTTGTCGCTGGTGAAGCCGTTCTGCTTCTTGAGATCTTCCACGTAATTGCGGATGGATTCATCGCTGATGACCACGCCCAGGTCGGCGGCCTTGTCGCTGAGCACATACGAGTCGACCAGTCCCTGGAGGGTCTTTTCCCTGGCGCTGCGCAGCTTGGTATCCAGTTCCTGGCCGGCGAACTCCCGGTAGAGGGCGGCCGTGCCCTGTTCCACGGCCTGCTGGTACTCCCGCCGGGAAATGGTGTGGTTGTTGACGACGACGAGGATCTCCTCCCGTACCTCCCCGGCACTCAAGACGAGACAGGGGAGGCAGAAGGGGGCGAGTCCGCGCAGCCTCATTGGGCCGCCGACTTCTGCACCTTGCCGACGGCGGACTTGAAGCCGACTTCCTTCTTGACCCCGTCCATGTAGCCTTGCATCACCACCTCCTGGCGCTCGGCGGTGGCCTGTTCCTTGGCCGAGTCCTTGGCCGCCTCGAAGGTCTGGGCCACGGCCGGGGTGATCTTCTCCACCTCGATCAGGTGGTAGCCGTACATCGTCTTCACCGGCTCGCCCACCTTGCCGATCGGCTGGCTGCGGACCGCCTGGTCGAATTCGGGCACGAACTTGCCGAAGGCGGTGTCCTCGTAAAGGCCGCCCTTGTCCTTGCTGCCCGGGTCGTCGGAATATTCCTTGGCGGCCGCGTCGAACGTCTTGCCGGCCTTGATCTCCGCCAGGACCTTGTCCGCCTTGGCCTTGGCTTCCGCGTCCGTGAGCGCCTTCTGGTCGCCGTTGGCCCGGGTGCCGATGAGGATATGCCGGGCGGTGAACATCTCGGGGGTCTTGAACTTCTCCGGGTGGGCGTCGAAGAACGCCTTCACTTCCTCATCCTTCAGCGCCAGCTTGGCCTGGAGCGCCTCGCCGTCGCGATCCATCAGCGCCTGGATCAGCAGCTGCATATCCATGATCGCCAGCTTCTTGGCGTGGTCGGGCTTCCGGTCGAAGCCCTCTTTCCGGGCCTTGGCGGCCAGGGCCTTGAACTCCAGGAACCGGGTCAGGTACTGGTCCCTGGCGCCTTCGATGAACTGGAGCTGCATGCGCTGTTGATCGGTCATGGTGGTTGCCATGAATAGCTCGAAATCGGATTCCCGGATGACCTCTTTGCCGATCGTGGCCAGGACCGGATCGCTCGCGGCCTTGGCAGCCGCCTTGGCGACCCTGGCCTTCGCCGGTGGCTTGGGCGCCGGAGCAGTTGCGCTGGCGGGGTTCGGGGCCTCGGGAGCGGGGGTCTGGGCAGCCAGGACCAAGGTGGCCGTGGCGAGAATCACGCTGCGGAGCATGGGCATCCTTTTCCGAAAAGAGTCTTTCTAGTTGCGGCGCCCGCCCAGAAGGCGGAGGAGGGAGAGGAAGATGTTGTACAGGCTCACGAACAGCGACAGGGCGAAGCCCGCCGGGTCGCTGTAATCCTCCGTCCTGAGCATGGCGGAGGTATCCCAAAGGATCTTGGCGGAGCAGGCGATGACCGCCACGGCCGAGATCAGCAGGCCGAAGGTCTCCAGGTGGAAGATGGCGGCGATCAGGCTGCCGAAGAACATGACGCCGATGCCGACGATGACGAAGCTGCGCAGGAAGCTGAAGTCGGCCTTGGAGAACACGGCGACCGACGTGAGCAGCAGGAAGTCGGCGGCGGTCATGCCGAACGCGGCCAGCACGATGCCGGGCCCCGACGTGCGGGCCACCATGAGCATGACGATGCCGGCGAAGATTCCGCAGATGAAGGTGAACAGGGTGTATGCGTAGCGGTTCATGGGCTTGCGCCGGCTCACCGCGCTGGCCCAGATCAGCGAGCCGAACTGCGCGCCGAACAGGATCCAGACGAAGAACGAGCCGGTGAGCGGGATCAGGGCGGCGGCGACATACGGGGCGCAAAGCGCGCCCACCGCGGCGACACCGAAGCCGCCCATCAGCCAAAGATAGACGTTCCGGACGAAGGCGACCCGGTCCTCGGCCCGGGAGCGCCCGAAGGGTGTTCTGCCTTCCAAGTCGTATTGCATGATTCAAACCTCACAATTTTCCCCCGACGGGGAATTCCCAATCCTAACATTATGGAGCGCCCCGAGGCCGTTTGCCGCCCCGGGACACGGTAAAATCCTTGGACCATCCTTCAGGTTGAAAGGTTGCAGGAAACTTCAACCTTCCAGCCGGCCTACCGATTCGCGCAGCTCCCGGATCATGGTGCGCAGCCCGGCATCGAGATCCGGCTCGTCCTGGATCAGCGCCCCGAACAGCCTGGCGATGCTGCGGTAGTACCACAGGGTGCCTTCCCGGTCGCCCCGGAACCGCTCGAACACCGCGGCGCCGTGGTTGCGCAGATCCCTGCCGATGGCCTGGACGTTGTGCAGCTTGTCCGCGCAGACCACGCGCAGCACCGGGATGGGGGCGGTCAGCAGATGCGCCATGTAGGCGCGCTTGCGTTCCAGCCAGGGAGCCTTCTCGCCCACCGACTCGTCGTCGGTGCAGCTCTTGACGATGGCGGCGACGGCCGGGCCGAACAGGGCCTGGATCTCGTCCAGCACCGGCGCGCCGCCGCCGTCCTCGACCGCGTCGTGCAGCATCCCGGCGATCACCTCGTCCTCGCTGCCGCCCGATTCGCCCACCAGCGAGGCCACGGCCAGCAGGTGGGTGAGGTAGGCGGTGGAAGTGCCCTTGCGCACCTGGTCGCCGTGCTTCTGGATGGCGAAGGCCACCGCTTCGGCGACCCTGGGGCCCAGGGCGTGGCCCGGGTCCAGGGGCGGCACCGCGGCCGGACCGGGGTTCTTGGCGGGCAGGACTCCTTCGTAGGCACCGATGACACCTTCGAGTGCCTGGGCCATGGCGGGACGTGAGAGGGGGGAACTTGGTATGGTCATCCTTCCTTCATCCTACCGGCTTCGGCCTCAACCTGTCACATTGTGGCAAAATGAACCCGCATGAATGGAGATGCAACCCCATGACTGATTCAAAGGTAGAAAAACGCGCATTCAAAAGTGAGCTTCAGCAGATTCTGCACCTGATAACGCACTCGTTGTACTCCCACAAGGAGATCTTCCTCCGCGAGCTGCTCAGCAACGCCAGCGACGCCATCGACAAGGTCCGCTTCAATTCGCTGCAGAACGAGCATCTGGTGGAAGGCAACCGGGACTGGCGGATCAAGCTCAGCGCCGACCCGGCCGCCGGCACCCTCACCGTCTCGGACAATGGCATCGGCATGACCCGCGAGGAGATCATCGAGAACCTGGGCACCATCGCCCGCTCCGGCACCCGGGCCTTCCTGGACAGCCTCAAGCAGGCGGACGCCGCCAGCCGCCCGGACCTCATCGGCCAATTCGGCGTGGGCTTTTACTCAGCGTTCATGGTGGCCGACCAGGTGACGGTGGTCTCCCGGGCCGCGGGGGCCGACCAGGCGGTGCGCTGGACCTCCGACGGCCTGGGCGAGTACCGCGTGGAGCCGGCGGACAAGGCGGAGCGTGGCACCGACGTGACCCTGCAGCTCAAGGCCGAGGAAAAGGAATTCCTGGAACCCTGGCGGCTGCGCAGCATCGTCAAGCAGTTCTCGGATTTCATCGAGCACCCGATCCTCATGGACGTGGAGAAGACCGAGGGCGAGACCAAGAGCATCGTCGAGGAAACGCTCAACTCCCGCAAGGCGCTCTGGCTGCGCAGCAAGGCCGACGTCACCGCCGAGGAGCACAACGCCTTCTACCGGCAGATCGCGGGCGCCTTCGACGACCCGGTCAAGGTGATCCACTACGCCGCCGAGGGCCTGCTGGACTTCAAGGCCCTGCTCTACATCCCGAAGCACAAGGGGTTCGACCTGCAGTTCGCCGAAGCCAAGGTCGGGCCCAAGCTCTACGTCAACCGGGTGCAGATCATGGACCACTGCGAGCAGCTGCTGCCGACGTACCTGCGGTTCGTGAAGGGCGTGGTGGACTGTTCCGACCTGCCGCTGAACGTCTCCCGGGAGGTCATCCAGCACAGCCCGCTGCTGGAAAAGATCCAGAAGAGCCTGGTGAAGAACGTCCTGGGCGCCCTGGAAGAGCTCAAGAACAATGAATACGAAACCTACACGGAAGTGTTCAACGACCTGGGCGGCATCCTGAAGGAGGGCCTGGCCCGGGACTGGGACCACCGCACCCAGATCGCCGATCTGCTGCTGTTCCAGAGCGTCAAGACCGCCGAGGGCAAGTTCACCACCCTGGCCCAGTACGTGGAGGCCATGCCCGCCGACCAGACCGACATCTACTACCTGGCGGGCGAGCAGCGTTCCGTGCTGGAGCATTCGCCGTCGCTGGAGGTGTTCCGGCACCGCGGCTGGGACGTGCTGCTGCTCACCGAGCCCATCGACGAGTTCGTGCTGCCCGCCCTGGCCGACTACAAGGGCAAGGCGCTCAAGGCCGCCGACCGGTCGGCGCCGGAGCTGCCGGCCGAGGAGCTGAAGAAGACCGAGGAGGCCAGCGGCGTGTTCCAGCCGCTGCTGCAGGCGTTGAAGACCACCCTCTCCGACCTGAAGGACATCCGCCTGTCCAGGCGGCTGAAGGAAAGCGCGGCCTGCCTGGTGGGCGACGAGGGCGATCTCGGGGCGAACATGGAGCGCCTGCTGCAGAAGATGGGGCGGGCCGAGGCCATGGGCATGGGCATGGGCGGGCCGGCCCAGCGGGTGCTGGAACTGAACCCCGACCATCCGGCGGTGCAGGCCATGCAGAAGCTCTACCAGGCCGACCCCCTGGACGCGCGGGTCGGCGCCTATGGGCACCTGCTTCATGACGAGGCCGTGCTGGCCGAGGGCTCCAAGCTCGTCGACCCCAGCGCGTTCGCCCAGCGGATCAACGAGCTGATCGCCAAGGACGCGGCCCGGAGCTGAGGCACTTGGCAAAGACGACGGAACGCCCGGATGCCGGGGGGACCTGACCGCCTACGAGGCGTCTAAATCCCGTAGGCGTTCAGGTCCCTCCGATCGCGCCGCCGGGTCGTTGGATTTGAAAAGCGCCTTTGGGCCCCAACGACAAGAGTATCCGTCGGCCCAAAGGCGCTTTTCAAATCCAACGAACTGCCGACACGATGGGGGGAACCTGAACGCCTACCAAATCCCTTGCCCCCTTGGCGGATGGATCGAAAAGAGTGGAATTCAAAGGGCCTCAAGCTCAAACTGGGGGCATTCCCCAGGTGATCCCTTGAGAACCCTCGCCCTGATCATTTCATTGGCTTTGGGATTGGGTTGCTGGCTTGGCCCTGCCGGGGCCCTGCGGGCCAGTGCCCTGGCCGCGCCCCAGGTCGCCGCACCAGCCAGCGCCGGGCTCGAGCAACCTCGAGCCGTCAAGGTGACTCCCAGCGAGGCGCCGATGGCCGCCCAGGGAGAGCAAAGGGTCGCCCTGGTGATCGGGAACGGGGCCTACGGAAGCTCCCCTCTCAAGAACCCGGTCAACGATGCCAGGGCCATGAAGGCCGTCCTCGAAGCTTGCGGGTTCCAGGTGATCCAACTTGAGAACGCCGACCACCGGCAGATCCGGGAGGCGCTCAGGGAATTCGGCATCCGCCTCGCGAGGGGAGGGGTGGGGCTCTTCTACTACGCGGGGCATGGGATCCAGGTCAAGGGGAAGAACTACCTGGTTCCCATCGCCGCGGACATCGAGTACGAGGATGAGATTCCGGGCGCCGCGATCGATGTGGATTCCATCCTGGCCAAGCTGGAATCAGCCAAAAACCGGCTGAACATTGTCGTCCTGGACGCTTGCCGGGACAACCCCTTCGCCCGGAGCTTCCGGAGTGCCGGCCATGGGCTCGCCCCCCTGGACGCCCCCACCGGGACCTTCATCGCCTTCGCGACCGCCCCCGGGCGCACCGCGGCGGACGGGGGCGGCGCCAATGGGCTCTATACCGAACAACTCCTGGCCGTCCTGCCCACACCGGGTCTCAAACTGGAGGACGCCTTCAAGCGGGTGCTCACCGGGGTCCGCAAGGCGTCCGACGATCGCCAGATCCCGTGGACCTCCAGCAGCGTGGAGGGGGATTTCTATTTTGTTCCCGGCGGCGGAACCAGACCCATGGCCGGTCCCGTCCCCGTGGGCCCCGCTCCCGTGAACCCCTTCTTGCGGCAGGCCCAGGGCGCATTCGACTCGGGCCATTTTGCCGATCCCGAGGGCGATAACGCCATCGAATGGGCGAGGCGCGTCCAGCGGGACGCGCCCGACGACCCCACGGCCAGGGATCTCATCGCCCAAAGCGCCAAGGCCTGCGAGAACCAGGCGAAACTCGCCCTGGCCAAGGACGGCCGGGAGACCGCCCTCCGGATCTACCAGCGGCTCTTCACCTTGTTCCCGCAGAACGAAACCTACCTCGACGCGATCATGACCCTGGAAAAACCCGCCCCACCCAAGATCCTCGGCAGCTGGAACTGGTCCGTCAGATCCATTTTCGTCCCAGACCGGACCTGCGTGGTCATGGCCGACGGCACCTGCACCTTGAACGGCATGGGGGGCACCTGGAGCAGCCAAAAAGGAGAAGGCAACAAGATCATCTTCCGGTGGAACGACAACTGGACCCACACCATGGTCCTGTCCGAGGACGGTCTTGCCATGATCGGCAAGGACGACTGGGGGACCAAGGTTACCGGCCGCAGGATCATCGAGGGGAACGGCGGCGGATCTTCGGCCGTCCGCTAGGACGGGTCCTGCCACGGCCGGTTCCACACCAGCCGCTGCGGCATCGGCCGGGAGAAGCCCTCCTGGTGGAAGCGGATGGCGATCCGCTTGCGGTACTCCCGGCCCACCGCCCACTGCTGGCCCGGGGCGGTCGTGGTGAGGGTGCGGACGACGCAGCTGTGCGGCGTCATGCTGACGATGCCCTGCACGTCGGTGGGTTCGAGGACGGTGTCAAGCTCGGCCGCCAGCTGGACGCCCAGCTCCCGCAGCACCGCCATCACCCGGACCACGTCCTCGTCCTGGCTCACTTCCACTTCCACCAGAGCCTTGGCGAACTCCTTGCTCATGACCACCACCTCGGAGATGGTGCCGTTGGGAATGTAGTGGGCCTGGCCCTCCAGGTCCCGCAGCATGGTGACCCGCAGGGTCATCCGCTCCACGGTGCCGATGTGCTTGTCGCCGATGGAAATGATGTCGCCCACGCCGAACTGGTTCTCCACCAGGAGGAAGAAGCCGCCGATCACGTCCTTGACGATGCTCTGGGAGCCGAAGCCCAGGGCCGCGCCCATGATGCCGACCCCGGCGATGAGCGGCCCCACGCTCACGTTGAACTCCTGGAGCGTCTCCAGGATGAAGAAAGCGACCACCACCACCCGGGCGAAGTTCTCCAGCACCGAGCCCAGGGTCTTGGCCCGGCGCATGGCGTCGGGGTTGCCTTCCTTCAGCGCCGAGCCCAGGGACCGGTTGACCGCCTTGCCCACCAGGCGCATGGCCCAAAGGATGACGGCACAGGTGAGCATCACCAGGCAAAGCTTCTGCAGCTTCTGCCAGCCCGTCCGGTCGAACCAGACGGTGAAGGCTTCCAGCCGGTCAGTGAGGACAAGCAGCATTCAGACCTCGCGCGTGTGCAAGCTACTCTACTCCCGGACCCGCCCGGTGCGGAACGAGAAGTGGCGCCAGGCTCCGGGCATGTGCGAGCCGATGGAGGCCACCACCGTGGCCGCCAGGTACCACTCCAGCCGGGCCCCGGACCCCACGTTGCCCAGGCCCAGCAGGGCCAGCTTGAGCAGCAGCGCCACGCCGCTGCCCTGGAGCAGGAACCCGGGCCCCTTGGCCAGGTCCACGGCGGCGAGCAGCAGGCCGCTGGCGGCGGTCAGCAGGAGGGCGCCGCGCAGCTGCCCGAAACCGCCGCCCAGGTAGATCCCTCCCAGCACCAGGCCCATGGCGGCGATGTGCACGGAGCGCAGGACCACCTGGGCGAGCCTGGACCAGGTGGGCTTGCCTTCGGCGGCGGTCAATGGTCCTCCGGCTCGTCGATGAGGTGCAGCAGGATGTCGCCGCCGGCGGGGACGGCCAGGGTGTCGGGCGGAATCAGCGCCAGGGCGTTGGCCAGCATCATGGAGGAGAGCAGGCCGCTGCCCTGGGGGCCGGTGAGCGCCACCCGCAGCCGCCCGTCCACGTCCCGGGCGATCACCCTCAGGAAGTTCAGCCGGCCATCGGCGCGCTTTTGCCATGGGACCTCCAGGACCCCCATCCGTTCCGGCCGGTGCAGGCGGGTAAAACCCATCATGCGCCGCAGGGCGGGGCGCACGTATTCCTCGAACATGAGCATGGCCGCCACGGGATTGCCCGGGATGCCGAACACCAGCTTGCCCTCGAGCAGCCACAGCCCGAGCGGCCCTCCCGGCTTCTGGGCCAGCCGCCAGAACACCTGCCGGGCCCCGAGGGTCTCCAGGACGTCCTTGATGCAGTCGAAGTCGCCCACCGAGATCCCGCCGTTGGTGAGCACCACGTCGGCCCCGGCCAGCGCCTCGGCCAGGGTGGCCTGCACCGCCTCGCGCCGGTCAGGCACGCGCGCGAAGCAGACCGGGAGCCCCCCGGCGGCCCGGACCTGGGCGGCCAGGGAATGGATGTTGGCGTCCCGGATCTGGCCGGGTCCGGGAACCTGGCCGGTGTCCACCAGCTCGTTGCCGGTGGTGATGACGGCCACCCGCGGGCGGGGATGCACCGCCAGTCCGGCGCGGCCGATGGCCGCCAGCACGCCCAGCTCCGCCGGGCGCAGGGTGACGCCCATGGGCACCACCAGCCCCCCGGCCCGGATGTCCTCGCCCGCCAGGCGCACATGGGCACCCCTGCGCACCGGCGCCGCCAGGGTGATCCAGCCCGGCGCCGCCAGGGCCTCCTCGACCGGGACGATGCTGTCCGCGCCCTCCGGCACGGCCGCCCCGGTCATGATGCGGTAGGCCTCGCCGGCGCCAAGCGTGACGCTGGACTGGCGGCCGGCGGGGATTTCGCCCGCGACCGGCAGCCGGACCGGGTGGTCCGGGGCGGCGCCGGCGCTGTCCTGGGCCCTCAGCGCGAACCCGTCCATGGCCGAATTGGTGAACGGTGGCACCGGCGCGGACGCGAGGACGGCCTCCGCGGCCACCAGCCCCAGCGCCTCGGCCAGCGGCGTGAGCCGGGGCGGCAACGGCAGCGCCCGTTCCAGGATGAGCTGCAGGGCTTCTTGGCAAGTGGTCATGGTCACCGTTCAACTTGTTTCAATATAATGACTGCAACCCACGGGGAGCAGCTATGGATCCTTTAATCAGAAAGGTCGTACGGATCGGCATCCCCCTGGGCGACAGCTACGCCATGGGCGCCGGCAAGGCCGATCTGCTGGACGCCATCCACGAGACCGGTTCCATCTCAGCGGCCGGGCGCAAGCTGGGAATGAGCTACCGGAGGGCCTGGCTGCTGGTGGACGAGATGAACCGGTGCTTCGTCACGCCGGTGGTGGAGGCCCGCCTGGGCGGGGCCGGCGGCGGCGGCGCCCGGGTCACCGAGCTTGGCCACGAGGCGCTGCGGCGCTACCGGGCGCTCCAGGACCAGGCCTGGGTCGCGGTGCGTCATGCCGTTCATGAGTACCAGCACCTGCTGCACGCCTCCGGCCCCACCCTGTAAGGCTCTGGCCTTCATCAAACCACCGAGGTATTCATGAAAAAAAGCTTCAGACCCCTGTTTGCCTGGGCGGCCCTCGCCCTGGGCGTTTCCGCCTTCGGCGCCATGGCCGGCCCAAGCATCATCCTGGCCACCACCACCAGCACCCAGGATTCCGGCCTGCTGGATGAGCTGATCCCGAAGTTCCAGCAGAAGACCGGCATCCTGGTGAAGACCATCGCCGTGGGTTCCGGCCAGGCCCTGGCCATGGGCGAAAAGGGCGAGGCCGACGTGCTGCTGGTCCATTCCCCGGATGCCGAGAAGAAGTTCATGGCCGCCGGCCACGGGGTCCGGCGGCGGCTGATCATGCACAACGACTTCATCGTCCTGGGGCCGCCGGCCGACCCCGCCGGCGTCAAGGCCACCCATGGCGCGCCCGAGGCGTTCCGGGCCATCGCCGCCAAGGCCCAGCTGTTCGTTTCGCGCGCCGACAAGTCCGGCACCCACGCCCAGGAGCAGAAGCTCTGGCAGGCGGCCGGGGTCGACCCCGCGGGCCGGAACTGGTACCTGGAGACCGGCCTGGGCATGGGCCAGACGCTCAACGTCGCGGCGGAAAAGCGCGGCTACACCCTCTCCGACCGCGGCACCTACCTGGCCATGAAAAAGACCCTCGGCATGGCCATCCTCAGCGAAGGCGATCCCACCCTGCTGAACATCTACCACGTCATCGAGCTGGACCCGGCGAGGTTCCCCAAGGTGAACGCGGCGGGCGGCAAGGCCTTCGCCGAATTCCTGCTGTCCGGGGAAGGACAGGCCTTGATCCGCACCTTCGGCGTCGCGAAATACGGCTCGCCGCTCTTTTTTCCTGATGCCGGCAGGCGAGAGGATTAACCTGGAGCCTCAGTTTCAGGAGAGCCATACATGACCAACGCGATCTTCCAGCTGCCCGAATCCTACAACGAACCTTCGATGTCCTATGCGCCGGGCACAGCGCAGCGCGCGCTGCTCAAGGCGGAACTGGAGCGGCAGTATCACCAGGAAGTGGACATCCCGCTGATCATCGGCGGCCAGGAAGTGCGCACCGGCAACCTGCGCAAGGTGGTCTGCCCCCACGAGCACGGCCACATCCTGGGGCACTACCATGAAGCCGGCGAGGCGGAAATCCGCATGGCCATCGACGCGGCCCTGCAGGCCAAGTTCGCCTGGAAGTACACCCCATGGGAGGAGCGGGCCGCCATCTTCAACCGGATGGCCAGCCTGATTTCCGGCCCCTACCGCTACATCCTCAACGCGGCGACCATGCTCAACCAGTCCAAGACCGCCCATCAGGCGGAGATCGACTCCACCTGCGAAACCGCGGATTTCCTGCGCTACAACGCCAAGTTCATGGAGCAGATCTACCGCAACCAGCCGGTCTCCCAGAACCACACCTGGAACCGGGTGAACTACCGGGCCCTGGAAGGCTTCGTGCTGGCCATCTCGCCGTTCAACTTCACCGCCATCGCCGCCAACCTGGCCACGGCCCCGGCGATCATGGGCAATACCGTGGTCTGGAAGCCGGCCTCCTCCTCCATGCTTTCCAACTACTACCTGATGCAGCTCTACAAGGCGGCGGGCCTGCCGGACGGGGTCATCAATTTCCTGCCGTCGCGCGGCTCCCAGCTGGGCAAGATCGCCCTGGACCACCCCAGCTTCGCCGGCCTGCACTTCACCGGCTCCACCGCGGTGTTCAATTCCATGTGGCAGACCGTCGCCAACAACCAGTCCAAGTACAAGATCTATCCCCGGCTGGTGGGCGAGACCGGCGGCAAGGACTACACCTTCGTGCACCACTCCGCCGACCTGGTGGAGGCGGCCACCGGCATCGTCCGGGGCGCCTTCGAGTACCAGGGGCAGAAGTGCTCGGCCTGCTCCCGGGTCTACGCGCCCGCTTCCAGCTGGCCGCAGCTGAAGTCGATCATGCTGGAGATGATGGGCCGCATCCGCATGGGCGACCCCCGGGACTTCCGCAACTACCTGAACGCCGTCATCGACGAAGCCAGCTTCGACAACGCCATGCGCTACATCGAGCTGGCCAAGGCCTCCGACCAGGCCGAGATCCTCTGCGGCGGCAAGGGCGACAAGTCGGTGGGCTGGTTCGTCGAGCCCACCATCATCCTCACCTCCGATCCCAAGTTCGTCACCATGCAGGAGGAGATCTTCGCGCCGGTGCTCACCGTCTACGTCTACCCGGACGACCAGCTCGAAGAGACCATCAAGATCCTGGACGAGACCTCGCCCTACGCGCTCACCGGCGCCATCTTCGCCCGGGACCGCCACGTCATCAACCAGCTCACCGAGGCCCTGGCCAATACCGCCGGCAACTTCTACATCAACGACAAGTGCACCGGCGCCATGGTCGGGCACCAGCCCTTCGGCGGCGCCCGGGCTTCGGGCACCAACGACAAGGCCGGCAGCTTCCTGAACCTGATCCGCTGGACCTCGCCGCGCACGATCAAGGAGTGTTTCTCGCCGCACCGGGATTTCCAGTACCCTTTCATGGAGGAGTCCTAACATCTATTGGGTCTGATCTGGGAAGGCATCAGGAAAGCGGCGGAGCTGCTCTGGACCCTTGATCCGGAGGTGCTGGGCATCACCTTGTTCTCGCTCAAGGTCTCGATCCTGGCCACCGGGATCAGCCTGGCCGTCGGCGGCGCCGCTGGCATGGCCATCGCGCTCAACCGCTTTCCCGGCAAGCGCCTGGCCATCAGCCTCATCAATACCGGAATGGGCCTGCCGCCCGTGGTGGTAGGGCTGTTCGTGACCATCCTGCTCTGGCGCAACGGCCCGCTGGGCTTCCTGGAGATGCTCTACACCCCCTCGGCCATCATCCTGGCCCAGACCGTGATCGCCACCCCGATCATCGCCGGCATCAGCCTCGCGGCCATCCAGCAGCTGCCTGCCGACCTGCGCCTGCAGATCCTTTCCCTGGGCGCCAGCCGCTGGCAGATGCTGCGCCTGCTGGCGCTGGAGGCCCGGTTGCCGCTCATGGCCGCGGTCATGGCCGGCTTCGGCGGGGTGATCTCCGAGGTGGGCGCCTCCATCATGGTGGGCGGCAACATCAAGGGCAGCACCCGGGTGCTCACCACCGCCACGGTGATGGAGACCGGCAAGGGCAATTTCGACACCGCCATCGCCCTGAGCCTGATCCTCATGGCGCTGACCTTCACGGTCAACGCCGTGCTCACCCACATCCAGCAGCGGGACCGGCCCCGGTGAGCCCGGACCCGATCCTGGAAGCGCGCACCCTGAGCGTCCTGCGCGGCGGCGTCCAGGTGCTGGAGGTGCCCCTGCTGGCGCTGCAGGCCGGCTCCGTGCTCGCCCTGATCGGCCCCAACGGTTCGGGCAAGACCACCCTGCTCAAGACCCTGGCCTGCCTGCAGGAGCCCGCCGCCGGCAGCCTGTTGTTCCGCGGCCGGCCGCTGGCGTCCCGCGCCGACCGGGAAGCCTACCGGAAACAGGTGACCATGGTGTTCCAGCAGCCCCTGCTGTTCGACACCACCGTGGCGCGCAACCTGGAAGCGGGCCTGAAGCTGCGCGGCATCCCGGCCGCCTCGCGGCTGCCGCGGGTGCTGGCGGAAGCCCGGCGCTTCGGCATCGAGCACCTGCTGCCCCGGCAGGCGCGCAAGCTTTCCGGCGGCGAGGCCCAGCGCGCCAGCCTGGCCCGGGCCTTCGTCCTCCAGCCCGAGATCCTGTTCCTGGACGAGCCCTTTGCGGCCCTTGACCCGCCCACCCGGGAAGCCCTCATGGACGACCTGGGCGCGGCCCTGCGCCAGACCCGCACCACCGCGGTGCTCGCCACCCACGACCAGATGGAGGCGCTGCAGCTGGCGGACCGGCTGAGCGTCCTGTGCCAGGGCCGGATCGTCCAGAGCGGCACCGGCCCGGAAGTCATCAACCAGCCCGTGAACGAGTTCGTGGCCGGATTCGTGGGCATGGAGACGGTGTTGCCGGGCCGGGTCACCGCCAGCGGGAATGGCCTATGCCGGGTCGCCGTCACCGGCCTGGAGGTGGAGGCGGCGGGTGCAATCGGCCCCTCTGAAGAGGTCCTGGTCTGCGTCCGGCCCGAGCACGTCACCCTCGCCCTGCACGCCGCCACCGACTCCAGCGCCCGCAACCGCTTCCCCGGCACGGTGACCCGGATCGTGCCCAGGGGGCCCTTCTTCAAGGTCGAACTGGACTGCGGCTTCCGGCTCGCGGCCCTGGTGACCCCGCGCTCCGTGGAGGAGCTGGCCCTGGCCCCGGGCGTGGCTGTGGTGGCCAGTTTCAAGGCCACCTCGGTCCACCTGATCCATTGTTCTACTGGGGCGTCCTTGTCCCGCCCCAGCGCCCTCTGCGGTGGTTCAGACCCGCTCAGCGTCCCATTCCTATAAGTCTTTTAATTTCAACTGATTTGCAAAATATACGATTCTAACGTATATTTTGCCCATGTGGATTCCACGTGCCCTTGAACCACGGCTTCGGCAGGCCTCCAGGACCAGGCCGGTGATTGTCCTGACCGGAGCCAGACAAACCGGGAAAACCTCCACCCTGCGTCGGCTCTTCCCCCAGCATGCCTTTGTCTCCCTCGACCTTCCCAGCGAGGCGGAACAGGCGGAGAAGGAACCCCACCGCTTCCTGCAACGGCACCCGCCTCCGGTCATCATCGATGAGGTGCAATACGCCCCGGGGCTGTTCCGTCACATCAAGGCGGAAGTGGACGCCAACAGGACGGCTTACGGGCAATTCCTGCTGACCGGTTCGCAGAAGTTCACCCTCATGGCGAACGTCTCCGAGTCCCTGGCTGGCCGGGCCGACATCATGGAACTGGAAACCCTCTCCTATGCCGAGATCCAGGCCGCCCTGCCGCAGTTCCAGGAATCGGTGGCCATGGTTCGCGGTGGCTTCCCGGAGCTGTATGCCAATCCTGAGATCGACTCCGTGGCTTTCTACAACTCCTATCTGGCGACTTACCTGGAACGGGATGTGCGCTCCCTGGCACATGTGGGTAGCCTGCGGGATTTCGAACGGTTCCTGCGCGCCTGCGCCCTCCGTTCGGCCAACCTGCTGAACAAGGCCGATCTGGCCCGGGATGTGGGAATCTCACCTTCCACCGCCAACCAGTGGCTTTCCCTGCTGGAGGCTTCTGGCCAGATCGTCCTGCTGGAGCCCTGGTTTTCCAACCGCACCCGCTCCATCGTCAAGAGCCCCAAGCTCTATTTGGCGGATACGGGCCTTCTTTGCGCGCTCCTAAACATCCACTCGGACGCAGACCTGAACCGCTCTCCCGCCGTGGGGGCCATCTGGGAAACCTTCGTCTTCGCTCAATTGCGCGACAGGGAGCGCCGCGCCGGACGCACACGGAGTCTCTTTTTCTGGCGAGACCGCACCCGGGAGGTCGACTTCATGGTGGACGCCGGCGGACGACTGGAACTGTTCGAAGCCAAATGGACCGAGTTTCCCGGTCGGGGGGATGCGGTCAATCTCGCTTTTGTCCGGGCGGCCCTTGGCACCCCAAGCGACCTTCAGGGCGCCGTGGTTGCCCGCACCCTTCATTCCTTCCCGTTGGACAACGGCTTCAGGGCCATCCCGGTCACGGACTTGACCTGGTGACCGGACCGGCTTCGGCGCCTGGAGCCTGTCCATGTGCCAGGAACGCCGTATCCGGCCGTATACGGTGAAAAGGATCACATACCCGATAGCTTTCCTTGCCGTGGCCTGAAGGGCGTTGTAATTTCATGTTGGGAAATATTTCGGATTAATCACTCCGATATTCGGTCACCCCTTGATGGGAGCGGCTCAGCATGAGACAGCTGAAGATCAATCTGCCCGAATGCGACGGCGGGCGGGATTGCGGGCATGAGTGCGAAGAAGCCTGCGCCGCCAAGGTGTTCAAGCTGGATGGCCGCAGCGGCGCGGCGCTGCACATCGAGGCCCTGGCTGACGGCAGGAGCGCCGCCATCCTCTGCGACCAGTGCGGCGATTGCGTGACGGTGTGCCCGGCCGACGCCCTGAAGCGGAACAAGCTGGGCGTGGTGATGATCGACAAGAAGCTGTGCGTGGGCTGCTACATGTGCATCGGCTTCTGCGAGAAGGAAGCGTTCGAACGCAACCCGAAATGGCTGGAGCCGTACAAGTGCACCGCCTGCGGGATCTGCGTCAAGGCCTGCCCGCACTCGGCGCTGGAGATCGTCGATGTCCCCGTTCCAGCCCCCCGCATCATCTGAGGATTGCCCAATGACCCCGAACCAGGCCGCGCCCGCCCTATCGCCGTGCACCGTGGACTACAGCCAGCGCACCGAGTACCACGAGGGGCTCGAAGCCATCCGGGCCGCCCACCGCGTGCTGCGGGAAGTCCGGTTCAGCCCCAGCCTGCCCGACAAGGGCTACAACAACCGGACCCTGTACGTGAACCTCGGCACCCGGGAAGTCCTGGAGAAGCCGGTCACCCAGCTGATGAAGGACCTCTTCGTCGGCGGCCGCGGCTTCGGCCTGTGGCACCTCTGGCACGCGGTCACCCCGGCAACCCGCTGGAACGACCCCGAGAACGAGATCATCATCGCCCCGGGCCCGGTCGCCGGGATCACCCAGTATCCGGGCAGCGGCAAGTCCCTGGTGGTGGCCATCTCGCCCCAGACCGACATCCCGATCGATTCCAACGTGGGCGGCTACTTCGGCCCGCTGCTCAAGTTCTCCGGCTTCGACGCGCTGGAGCTGCAGGGCAAGTCGGACCGCGACGTGATCCTGTTCATCGACGGCCAGAAGGGCATCATCCGGGTGGAGGAGGCCCCGCTGGAGCCGGTGGACAGCCACGTGCTGGCCGAGATCCTCACCCGGATGTATGCCGAGGACGAGGCCGACCGCAGCAACATCTCGGTGGTCTGCACCGGCGCGGCCGCCGAGCACAGCCTCATCGGCATGCTCAATTTCACCTGGTGGGACAAGCGGCGCGGCTGCATCCGGCTCAAGCAGGCGGGACGCGGCGGCATCGGCACGGTGTTCCGGGACAAGAAGATCCGCGCCCTGGTCTGCCGCGGCCCGGTGGTCAAGGCCGACATGAACCATCCGGTGGACTTCGAGACCCTGGCCAAAACCGGCATCAAGCTGCACAAGGAACTGCGCACCCTGGACGACAGCCAGTGCAAGATGCGCCGGAACGGCACCGCGCACATCGTGGAGATCATGGACGCCTACGACCTGCTGCCCACCCACAACTTCCAGTTCGGCTCGCACCCGGACACCCACAAGATCGCCTCCTATGTCTGGGAAGCCCGCTGCAGCCAGATGACCTCCGACGGCTGCTGGTACGGCTGTTCCATGGGCTGCGCCAAGGGCGCCGACGGCCTGGTGCTGAAGACCGGCCCGTACAAGGGGCACATGGTCACGGTGGACGGCCCTGAGTACGAGAACGCCGCAGGGCTCGGTTCCAACGCCGGCGTGTTCGACCCTGACTACCTGCTGGAACTGAACTTCTATTGCGACACCTACGGCATCTGCACCATCACCTATGGCACCCTGGCGGCGTTCACCATGGAGTGCTACCAGCGCGGCATCCTGAACAAGGAGCGCACCGGCGGGCTGGACCTGACCTGGGGCAACGCCGAGGCCGACCTGGAAATGATGCACCAGATGGCCCGGGGCGAAGGCTTCGGCCTGATCGCCGGCCAGGGCGTGCACAAGATGAAGACGATCTTCGCCGCCAACGGCTGGGGCGATGCTCAGCTGCTGCAGGATATCGGGATGGAGAACAAGGGCCTGGAGTACAGCCAGTACCTGTCCAAGGAGTCCCTGGCCCAGCAGGGCGGCTACGCGCTCACCAACAAGGGCCCCCAGCACGACGAGGCCTGGGTGATCTTCATGGACATGGTGAACAAGCAGCTGCCCACCTTCGAGGACAAGGCCGAGGCCCTGTACTACTTCCCGCTGTTCCGCACCTGGTTCGGGCTGCTCGGGTTCTGCAAGCTGCCCTGGAACGACATCGCCCCGGCCGACAACGGCAGCACCTCCGAACCCGCCAAGATCCCCGAGCACGTGCAGAACTACCTGGACCTGTTCACCGCCACCACCGGCATGAAGATCGACCGGGAAACCATGCTGCTGCAGTCGGCCAGGGTCTACAACTTCCAGCGGATCTTCAACATCCGCATGGGCAAGGGGCTCCGGGCGAACGACCTCCCGCCCTACCGTTCGGTGGGCCCGGTCACCCGGGAGGAGTACGAATCGCGGGCCGAGCGCTACGACAAGCAGATGCTGGAGGAGATCGGGGTCGATCCGGCCGGCAAGCCGGTGGCCGAAAAGATCGCCATCACCCGGGAATACCGCATGGCCCGCTACAGCAAGCTGTGCGATGCCGTCTACCAGCGGCGCGGCTGGACCCCGGACGGCGTGCCGACCATGGCGCGCCTTGCGGAACTGGGCCTTGACGTACTCCCCGAGGTGGTGGAGATTGTGCAAGCGCACGGCGGTTGAACATGATCCAGGTCAACGGTGACCCCCTGCAGTGGACCCCCGGCATGACGGTGCGGGGGGTGCTGAAGGCCAAGAACTACCAGTTCAAGATGCTCGTCGTCAGCATCGACGGCGCGCAGGTGCAGCGCGCCGACTACGACACCGCGCTGATCCCGGACGGCGCCGTGGTGCAGGTGCTCCACCTCATCAGCGGCGGGTAAATGCTCCCAATAAAACGGCCACCCCTGGGGGTGGCCGTTTCGGTTTCGGGATCGGTTGGGGCTACATCTGGTCCTTGAGGCCCTTGGCGGCCTTGAACACCACCTTGCGCCCGGCGGGAATCTGGATCTTCTCGCCGGTCTTGGGGTTGCGGCCCATCTTCTCCTTGGTCGCGCGCACTTCGAAGGTGCCGAGGCCAAACACGTTGACCCGCTTGCCTTCCAGCAAGGACTGGACAACCTCGTCCCGGAGGCCGTCGAGCATGGCCTTGGCACGGGCCTTGGTGAGGTCATGGGCTTCGGCCAGCGAGGCGGAGAGCTCGGGAATGCCGATGGTTTCAGGTTTGATGGCGGTCTTGCTCATGCTATCCCTCTTTGTAGATGAAAATGGACTATATGGAACCAGAACCCCTTGGACTGGTTCCGTAGGACGGAGAGGTTACCAACAGCTACTCGGCAGCGAGTGCCGTCACTTCAACCTGCAGTTTCGCGTGGACACCGGAATACAGACGGATATCGACATCGTAGGTGCCGATCGTCTTGACGTGCGGAACGGTGATGGACTGTTTTTCCAGCTCGAACCCCTTGGTTTTGAGCAGGTCCGCCACATCGCCGTTGGTGACGGAGCCGAACAGCGTGCCATTTTCACCAACTTTCTTGGCGATGGAGAGCGTAATGGCTTCCAGCTTGGCGGACAGGGCCTGGGCATCGGCCAGTTCCTTGGCGCGCATCTTCAGGTTCCGTTCCTTTTCAAGTTCGATGAGGCGTTTGTTCCCGGAGGTGACAGGCAGGGCCTTCTTGCGGGGCAAGAGGAAGTTCCGGGCATATCCATCCTTGACGTTGACCACATCGCCACGCACACCAAGGTTCTGAACGTTTTCGATGAGAAGAATCTCCATGATTCACTCCTGGTTCTGGCCAGCGCTAATGCGTTGTCCCCTCTTAGGTTAGGCAGTGGGGCGTCCACTGCCAGGGATCTCCGGAAACTGGAGCCCGTTCCCTCGGTGGGTTGAGGCCATACTCATTGCCTTTGGAGTCTAACGCAACCGGCCCTGGAACGAAACGTCAAAGACTGCCAACCCAGGGTCCGGTTTCCTGCCGCAGGTGCAATTCAGGCATCTCGTTCTCCTTGAACAGGAAGTGGTTGCTGTTCCAGCTGCCGCAGGCCTCGCAGCGGTCCGCGTAGTCCGCCTCCTTGTGCCCGCAGACGCTGCATTCGAAGCGCATCTTGAGCACGCCGAGGTTGCGCAGCAGCTGGCGGTATTCGTTCAGGGCCTGGTCCAACCGGCCCCGGCGGGCATGGATCTTGGCCATGAAGAAGTACAGGATGGGCGAATAGACCACCTGGGCCCGGACCTCCTGGAACAGCACCAGGGCCTCGTCCAGGATCTCCAGGCGGTAGAGCATCTTGCCCAGGAAGAACTTGGCCGTGGTGGTGAATTCGCTGGTGGCGGCCACCCGGCGCAGCACCGAAAGCCCCTCGTCCGGCTTGCCGCTCTGGATGAAGTAGTCCTCGATCTCCTGGAGCAGCGCCCCTTCCCCGGTGGTGCGGAAGCCTTCCAGCCAGATCTCCAGCCCCTGGGGCTCCTGGTCCTGGAGGATCATGCAGCGGCCGAGGCTCAGGTAGGCCGGCACGAAGGTGGCGTCGTCCTTGATCACCTGCTGGAAGATCTGGGCCGCCTCCTTGAACTGGTCGGCCTCCACCTTGCCCAGGCCGATTTCGTAGAGGAAGGCGGTGCCCTGGGCCCGCTCCGCCTGGTTCATGGCCGGCGCGAAGCGCTGGGCGATGCGCTTGTGCACGTCCAGGGCATCCTCCCAGCGGCCGGCGTCCACGTGCAGGCTCCTCAGCTTGCGCAGGGCGCGCAGGGCCACCTTGGGATGGTCCCCGGCCAGGCCCTTGAGGATGGCCACCGCGCCGTCGGGGTTGCGGTTGGCCGCCAGGGCCTCGGCGAGCAGGTAGCGGAACTCGATGTGCTGGGGCTTGGCCAGGCAGCAGGTCTCCAGGTAGTGCACCGCCTGCTCATGGTCGCCCAGCTTCAGCAGGGCCTCGCCCAGCAGGAGGCTGGCCGGCTCGTGGTCGCTGCGTTCCTTCAGCACCCCTTCCAGCACCTGCCGGGCCTGGCCCGGCAGACCATGGGCCAGCAGTTCCCGGGCTTCCTGGAGCAGGCTGGACAGGCGCTTGCCGGCGCGGGTGGCGGCCGAGGCGGAGAGCCCGCGGATCAGCCGGCGCAGCTCCATGATGCCGGTGTAGAGCAGGTTGAGGACAAAGCCCAGCAGGAACACGCCGATCAGCAGGGTCGACACCCGCACCTGCACATGCTGCCAAAGCTCCACTTCGTTGCCCATGACCGCGGAATTCTGGACATAGACATAGCCGACCGAGATCAGCACGAAGGCGATGATGGCGATGAAAATAACGTTTATCAGACGCATGGACAACCCTCATGCTGTTCGGCCAAGTTTGGCACGGTTTTCTACGTTCGGCCTGGGTCGTCCAGCCACTTCTTGGCGGCGACCAGGTCGCTCCAGACCGCGCGGCGCACGTCCTGGGTGTACTGGCGCAGCACGTAGGCGGGATGGAAGGTCGGCATCACCGGGATGCCCCCCAGCAGCTCCAGCCGCTGCCACTGGCCCCGGATGCGGGTGATCCCGGTCTGCACCCCCAGGAGCTCGCGCAGGGGGGTCGCGCCCAGGGTGACGATCACCCGGGGCCGCAGCAGCTCGATCTGCCGTTTCACGTAGGGCAGGCAGCGCTGCGCCTCCGGGCCGGTGGGGGTGCGGTTGTCCGGCGGCCGGCACTTCACGATGTTGGCGATGTAGACCTGGCCGCGCTCCAGGCCGATGGCGGCGAGCATCTTGTCCAGCAGCTCGCCGGCCTTGCCCACGAAGGGCCGCCCCTTCAGGTCCTCGTCCCGCCCGGGCCCCTCGCCGATGAACATCAGGCCGGAGGCGCCGCTGCCCTCGCCGAACACGAAGCGGATCCGCCCGGCCCCCAGGGGGCAGGCCAGGCAGCCCTGGATGCCGGCCTCCAGGTCGGCCAGGGTGGCGGCGCCGGCCACCCGTTCCGGGGGCGGGAAGGCGGCGGGGTCCGCCGGCCCGGGCGGAGGGCTCGACATGCGGATTTTTTCATGGGCGACTTCTGGTGCGGATTGGGTCAGAATAGGTCGAGCCGGTTTTTCAGGGGGCACCTCCCGCCGGGCGGGAGTGGGAATCAGACCGATGACGCCAAGGTCATGGAGGGTGTCGCGCCATGGATGAAAGGGACCGATCATGGTCATAGCCTATCCAGAATCTAAAAAAACTTTCCAGCGGCCGGGAACATTCAAGGCCTATTCAGCACTCGAGTGTTGGAGCCATCCATGGAGCCATTGAAAACCCAAACGGTTCCCTTCGGGGATTCCCATGAGTTTCATGACATTTTTGCGACCTTGTATCCCCGGCTGGTGAGTTACGCTCGGCGTTATGGAGCCACCTATCCGGAAGATATTGCCCAGGAAGCTTTCGTGATCCTCATGCAGCGGGATGAACCGGTCGAGCACCCCACAGCCTATCTTTATGGTACCGTCCGCACCCTTTCCCTCACCGAACGCCGGCCGTTGAAAAACCAGTCCATCAGCCTCGAAGCCGTTGTTGAACCCGGCAAGGGACCCGATGCGGATGAAGATCTTTTAAGCCAGGAGGTCCGGGAACGGATGAAGGCCCTTTCGCCCACTTTTCGCGAGACCCTTTGGCTGTTCGTGGTGGAAGATCTTTCCATCCGGCAGATCGCCGAAATCCTCGACATCCCTGAAGCGACCGTCAAGACCCGGATCCATCGGGCCAAGGCTCACTTGAGAAACCAACTCAATTCCTCTGGAGGTCTCCATGTCCTGGCATGACCCCGCCCGCAGCCTCGAACCCGAAGCCGAAACCGCCCTCCGCAACGAGCTGCGCGGCCTCCTGGGCATGCCTGCCCCGGCGACCAGCTATTTCGAGACCGAACCCACCCCGGAACTGGTCAGCCTGGCCGACGATCTGCGGCGGGAAGCCCTGCGGCGCAACCGCACCGCCCGGAAGCGGAGTTCCTGGATGCTGCTGGCCGCGGCGCTGCCGTTCGCCCTGGCCCTGGGCGGCGTCGGGGTATGGGGCGTCAGCCAGAAGCACAAGGCCGAGCAGCTGGCCGCGGCGGTGGCCCAGCAGCAGGTGCAGATCCAGCGCCTGGCCGCGGCGGTGGCCCAGCCGGTGGTGGCTCCGGCCCGTCCGGCGGCCCCGGCGGCGCCCATGGCCCGCAGTCAGGCACCCCAGGTGCTGCTCGTCGGCCAGACGGCCCCCAGGAACAAGGCCAAGGAACTGGTGATCCCGGTGCAGCGCTCGGCCGAGCCCAGCGCCGACGACACCCAGCGGGTGAAGGTCCACTGATGGGTTAGGATATAGTCACGGGGTGGCGGCTATGTCCAACGGATTGGCAATCTTGATTCTGATGCTTTCAGCCCTCGCGGCCATGCTCGCGGGGATGTCGGTGTTCAGCAACAGCCGCCCGCCGGATGGGCGGCTCAACCTGGTCATGGATGAACTTGATGAATTGAAAGGTCTGCTCAACCAGATCCAGAAATCCATCCTCCAGCTGGAGCGCAAGGCCGAAAAGGACCAGAAGGACGCCAAGGCGGAGCTGAAGGAGGTCCTGGAGAAGGTGGCCGAAAAGATCGACAAGCGGCTCCAGGAGATCGCCGGCTAGACGTCATGACCAGACTTGATATTCACCCAGCCTCGGACTGCAGCGGCGGGGTCCAGCCCCGTTCGTTGAGCAGGCGCACGCCCATGATCCGGCTCAGGCGGAAGCTCATCTCCTCCTGGTGCAGGTGACAGAAGCCGCGCAGGTGCTCCCCGTCCAGCCCCTGGGGGGTGACCTTGCGCAGCTGGGCGCGGTGGGCGGCCAGGGGCAGGTAGGTGAGTTCGACGATGAGGTTGTAGCTGGCGGCATATTCCAGGATGCGCTGGGTTTCTTCAGCGGCCTGGGCGCCGCCGCCCAGGTGCAGCATGGGCACCCTGCGCCGGATCTCCTGGTAGAGGTTGGAGTCCTCGCTCTGGATGCGCTGGAGGGCAGCATGGATGATCTGGCGCACCGGGTCCAGGTGGTGGTTCATGCCCTGCTCGTCCACGAATGAGAGGCAGGCCAGGGACCACAGGTAGAGGGCTTCGTCGCCGTCGATGCTCACGGGCAGGAAACGGCCGGGCTTGGGCAGGAAACCGGCCTGCTTGAGCAGCGCGAAGGCGTTGCCCGGGCCGTTGGCTTCCATGACCGTGTCCGAGATGGGCTGCAGGTGCAGGGAGGCCAGTTCCGGACGCAGCCGGAGCTCCTCGGCGAGCGCCGCCGTGCGCGCCTTCACCAGCCGGCAGCCCTGCTGGACTTCCACCTCGCCCAGCCGCCGGGCCAGGTCCTCCAGCAGCTGGGAAAGCGGCTGGGGCACTTCCGATGCCTCGCCCCCGGCCAGGAGGGCCTTCATCTCTTCCAGGGTCAGGCCCAGGTCCAGGGCCCGGGTGAGCGTGTCGGAACCGATGCGCAGGCCCACCATGGTGTCGAGGGTTTCCACCTCGGCCATCTGGGCCAGCCGGAGCAGCCGGTGCGGGTTCTGCACCATGGGCGTGAGCAGTTCCAGGGTGGGCTGGATGACCAGGGGCTGGTCGGCCAGAAGCGTGACCCAGTGCGGATCGGTACCCCGGTGATCGCGCAGCAGGTATTCGTGGGCCAGGGCCTGGCCATGGGGGGAGAGGGCCAGGTGCTCGCAGCTCGCATCGAGGCTCACCAGGCCCATGCGGCCCAGGAACGGCAGGAACACCGTCTGGGTGCGCTGGGCGTCGAGCGGATGCAGGGTCTGCAGGAAGGCCAGGAATGGCTGGACGGCCAGCACCTGGCCCTGGCGCTCGAGCAGGTGCTGCATGAGGAACAGCCGGTCCTCGGCCGGAGGCATGTTCCACAGGCGCAGGTCGTGCTCCAGCAGGATGGCGAAGGCCCGCTCCGACACCCACCTTGGCGAATGGGAAAGCACGGCGGGCAGCAGCGTGTCGACCCGTCCCTCCCGGTTCCAGAGCAGGCCCAGCCGGTGCAGGAGGGTGAAGATCAGCGTGGCGTCCCGCTCTTCGCTGATGAGGGCGTTCCTTTGCAGGAGCTGGCCCAGTTCCTTCTTGGCCGGAAGGCCCCCCTTCAGCACCCGGATTCCGCCCATGCAGCGCAGCAGCACCGAGGTGAGCGCCAGGGAGAAGCCGTAGGGCTGGGACGGATTGACCGCGGTGCCGGCTTCGGCCTGGAACGAGAAGGCCCCGTCGTCGAAATCCGCCAGGGCATCAGCCACCCGGCCCGCCACCCGCCATTCGCCGGCGTCCGGCAGGATCAGCCCCAGCCCGGACAACTCCTCCTGGACCTCCCCGGCAGGCTGCTCACCGGCCTCGGCCAGGGCTTTCAAGGCGCGCAGCTGGCGGCTGCCCAGGTCCAGCAGGGTGTTGGTGAGGTGCTTGTTGTCCTCGAGATGGAACACCATGGTCTTCAGCAGCCGCATGCGCCCTTCCGGGCCTTCCTGCCAGTGCTGGGGCAGCGGAAGCTTGCGCCGTGCGCAGATTTCCCGTAGGTGTTCGTCGGTGCAATTAGCCAACAGCTGGTAATGCGAAGGGCCCATGATTCCTCACTTGCATCTTCCAGTTCAGACGACCGATCAGTTTCTCATGGAATCCCCTAAAAGTTGAGGGGAAATTCTCATCCCCCGGGTTCGCCCGCCAGCCGTTGACCCGATGGGTTTCTGCTCCTAGTCTCAAGCATTTGGGGTGCCTCTCGTGATTGCCCACCGTCCCGACAACCCCTTGATCGTGCAGAGCGACCGGACCCTGTTGCTGGAGGTGGCGCACCCGGCCTTCGAGGAAGTCCGGGACGAATTGGCCCGGTTCGCCGAGCTGGTGAAATCGCCCGAGCACATGCACACCTATCGCATCACCCCGCTTTCGCTCTGGAACGCCTCTGCCTCCGGCGTGACCTGCGCTTCGATTGCCGAAACCCTGGAACACTGGTCCAAGTACCCGCTTCCGCAGAACCTGCTCCAGGAGATCGAGGACCACGGAACCCGCTACGGCAAGTTGCGGCTGGTGAAACGTGACGACCGCCTGGCGCTGGAGATGGACGACCGCGGCCTGTTCTACGAGCTGGAGAACCAGCGCAGCCTGCAGGAGCTGCTGGCCGAACCGTACCCCGATCTGCGCGGGATCTACCTGCAGAGCGGCATGCGCGGCGAGGTCAAGCTCCAGCTCATCCGCCTGGGCCACCCGGTGCAGGACCTGGCGGGGTTCAAGCCGGGCGATCCGCTCGCCTTCGAGCTGCGCCGGACCCTGGCCGGGACCGGCAAGCCGTTCGGCCTGAGGTCCTACCAGAAGGCCGCGGTGGACGTCTTCCATGCCGGCGGCGGACCCGAGGGCGGCGCCGGGGTGCTGGTGCTGCCCTGCGGCGCCGGCAAGACGGTGATCGCCATCGGCTGCATGGCCCGGCTGCAGACCCATACCCTGGTGCTCACCACCAATGTCACCGCGGTCAAGCAGTGGAAGCAGGAGCTGCTGGACAAGACCACCCTGCGCGAGGACCAGATCGGCCTCTATACCGGCGAAAGCAAGGAGATCAAGCCGGTCACCATCGCCACCTACCAGATCCTCACCTACCGCAAGACCAAAGGCGCCGCGTTCGAGCACTTCAAGATCTTCGAGGCGGCCAACTGGGGCCTGGTGATCCACGACGAGGTGCACATGCTGCCGGCCCCGGTGTTCCGGGCCGTGGCCGAGCTCCAGGCCAAGCGCCGGCTCGGCCTCACCGCCACCCTGGTGCGGGAGGACGGCAAGGAAGAGGACGTGTTTTCCCTGATCGGCCCCAAGCGGGTGGACGTGCCCTGGAAGACCCTGGAAAAGAGCGGCTTCATCGCCACCGCCCACTGCCTGGAGATCCGCGTGCCGCTGCCCCCGGACGAGCGCATGGACTACGCGGTGGCCGAGCAGCGCCAGCGCTTCCGCATTGCCAGCGAGAACCGGCTCAAGCTCAAGGTGATGGACGAGCTGCTGGCGGGCCACCCCGGCCAGAGCATCCTGGTCATCGGCCAGTACCTGGAGCAGCTGCGCATCATCGGCGAACGCCTGGGCGCGCCGGTGCTCACCGGGCAGACCCCGGAGCGGGAGCGCGAGGAACTCTACCGCCAGTTCAGGGACGGCGAACTGAAGGTGCTGATCGTCAGCAAGGTGGCCAACTTCGCCATCGACCTGCCGGACGCCAGCGTGGCCATCCAGATGAGCGGCACCTTCGGCTCGCGCCAGGAGGAGGCCCAGCGCCTGGGCCGCATCCTCCGGCCCAAGGGCGAGCGCAACATCAGCTACTTCTATTCACTCATCTCCAAGGAGACCACCGAACAGGAATTCGCCCAGAACCGCCAGCTGTTCCTCACCGAGCAGGGCTACAGCTACCGCATCGAAAGCCGCTACCTGGATGAGGATGGACGGCTGAGCGAGCCCGTGGTCTGGCACAAGCTGCTGGAGGACACCGCGGATTGATTCACAGGAACCGTTCCGGGTCGAAGTCCTGCTCCTGGCCCATCACCACGATCACCCGGAGCCTTCCTTCCTCAACTCGATAGATCACCCGGAAGGGATGCACGGTGAGGATCTCGCGGTAGGTACGGCCAAGGGCGGGAATGTGCGGGGCGAGTTCCGGGTAGCGCGCAGCCTGTTCCAGGGCCGCCATGACCTTGCCCCATAGTTTGCGCGCCACCACTGGGTTTTCCACCTCGATGTAGGCCAGCATCCGGTCGAAGCGGTCTTCCGCCGGATCAGCCCACTGGATGGCCGGAGGTTTTACGACCACCGCTTGGCCATCCGGGATTTCACATCCTCGTGGGAGCTGACGCGCCCTTCGAGAAAAGCGCGTTCGCCCGCGGCGATGGCTTCGAGCATTTCCAAACGCTTGAGCATGCCTTTGTAGGTCCCGACATCAAGCATGACCGCCGCTTCCCTGCCCCGCTCGGTGATGAGCACGGGCACCCTGTCCTCCCTCAGCTGATCGATGATCTCCACCGCATGGCGCTTGACCTCGGTCACGGGTTTCAGGGTCGGCAACATGAGGCACCTCGCCTTCAAAGTGATCCTTTTGTATTCCTCAGTCAACTACTATTGAAGCTCTACCGGAGGTAGCCCGCCAGCGCATGCAGCACCATGGGCGCCACCAGCATCACGATGGGGATGCCGTAGAGCCCGGCCACCACATCGTCCGCAACGATCCCGCCGCCCCCGGGCAGGGCCTGGATCTGGCGGACCGGCCAGGGCTTCCAGGTGTCCAGCAGGCGGAACACCAGGAACGGCACCAGCAGCGCCGGCAGCCAGCGCCACCAGCCGGACGCGAACAGGCGCGGCAGGTTCTGGGCGATCTCCCAGCGCAGCGGCCAGAGGGTGATCCACATGCCCGCCCATTCGCCGGCGACGATGCGGCCCGGGTCCTTGGCCCCGGTTTCCCGGACGACCAGGTCCGAGGCGCGCACCGCCAGCCAGGTCAAGGCCATGGGGGCCAGGATGAACATCACCTCCACGGCGTAGATGCCAGCGGCCAGGTGCGGGTGGTCCCGGTGGCCGAGCACCCAGGTGCAGAACGGCGTGACCAGGAGACGGGACAGCAGGCACCAGGCCGCCAGGCCTGCCAGGCCGCCCCAGGTGCCCGGGGCCGGCCGCAGCCAACCCGAACCGAGCCCCGTGGCCACCGCCCAGGCCCAACGCGGCGCTTTATGGCTCATTCCATCTCCTCGAATCTAGGCCTCGACCACCTTGGGCTCCATGACCACCTTGGACGTGATGGAGTTGGCGATCACACAATATTTGTGGGCCTTGCGGAACAGCTCTTCGACTTTCGCCACATCGGTGCCGGCCGCCACCCGGATGGTGGGCTGCAGCAGGATCTCGCCCACCCGGGAGACGCGCTCCTCCGTGGCCAGCGTGGCCTCGGCCTGGTCGGAGTACCCGCGCACCTCGACCCGGGCCTTGGCGGCCAGGGCCAGGAAGGTGAGCATGTGGCAGTGGGCCAGGGTACCGGCCAGCAGATCCTCGGGGTTCCAGCGCTCAGCCGTGCCTCCGAACATGGGCAGGCTGCTCACCGGAATGCCGGCGAGCCCGGCGGGCTTGGTCAGTTCAGCACTGCGGCTGTAGTCGGATTCCAGCGTATTGCCATGCCATGCCAACCTGGCGGGGTACGACTCGGTCATGGGAGACCTCCTGATTGACACCATACCGGACCTTATTTTTCAGACAAGACTTCACCGACCAGGTCATAGGCGTGGCCCTTGGTGATCCGCACGTTCTGGATGGTGTTGGGCACCACCGGCCCGCCGACGATCAGCACCTGGCCGTCCACCTCGGGCGCCTGGCCCCAGTGCCGGCCCTTGAACACCAGATCGGTCTCCTCATGGGTGCCCTCCACCAGGACCTCGAGCACCTGGCCTTCCAGGCCCTGGTTGCGGGCCCGGCAGATCTTCTGCTGCAGCTCCATGATCCGGCGTTTGCGGCTGTTCTTGGTGCGCGCGGGCACCGGGTCGCCCAGGGCGAAGGCGGGCGTGCCCTCCTCGGGCGAGTAGGTGAAGACGCCCACATGCTCGAACCGGGCTTCGGTCACGAAGGCGCACAGCTCCTCGAAGGCCGCCTCGTCCTCGCCCGGGAAGCCGACGATGAAGTTGGAGCGGATGAAGACGCCCGGCACGATCCGGCGCACCTTGGCCAGCAGCTTGAGGAACGTGGCCCGGCCGCCGCCCCGGGCCATGGCCTTGAGCACCGGGGCCGAGCCGTGCTGCAGGGGCATGTCCAGGTACTTGGCGCAGCTGGCGGTCTCGGCCATGGCGCGCAGCAGGCCGTCGGTGAGCCGGTTGGGATAGGCGTAATGGATGCGGAACCAGCGCAGGCCCCGCACCTTGCCCAGCTCCCGGACCAGCTTTTCCAGGGCGTCGGGATCACCCAGGTCGCGGCCGAAATCGGTGGTGTCCTGGCCCACCAGGTTGAGCTCCAGGACCCCCTCGGCCACCAGCCGCTCCGCCTCGGCGATCACCGACGGGATGGTGCGGCTGCGCTGGGGACCCCGGATGGCCGGGATGATGCAGAAGGCGCAATGGTGGTCGCAACCTTCACTGATCTTCAGGTAGGCGCTGGCCTTGGGCGTGGTGAGCAGGCGCGGGCTGTGCTCGTCGTAGAGGTAGCCCGGATCCCGTTCCGGCTCGAACAGCCGGTCCGCCGCCCCCACCACCTCGGCGATGTGCTCGATGTCCCGGGTGCCCAGGCAGGCGTCGATCTCGGGCATGTCCGCCAGCAGCTGGTCCCGGTAGCGCTCCACCATGCACCCGGCCACCACCAGCCGGCGGCAGGCACCGTCCCTCTTGTAGGCGGCCGCCTGGAGGATCGCCTCGATGCTCTCCTTCTTGGCGCTTTCAATGAAACCGCACGTGTTCACCACCAGCACTTCGGCTTCGGCGGCGTCGGGAGTGAGGGTGAAGCCCTTCAGCTTCAGGTGCCCCAGCATCACTTCGCTGTCCACCAGATTCTTGGGGCACCCCAGGGACATGAAACCAACCTTCGTCATCCAGACTCCTCAGACTTCCAAGGATATCCCGGCCCGGGCACGCGTGGTAAAATCGACCCTCTCTGGGAATCCTGATGAAGATCATCCTGCTCGTGGAAGGGGCGAGGCATACCGTGGACCTCACGGAGGCCGGGACCACCATCGGCCGCGGGGCGGCCGCTGATATCCGCATCAACTCGAATGCTGTCAGCCGGGTGCATGCCAAGTTCTTCCTCAAGGACGAGCACGTCTGGGTGATGGACATGAAATCGCTGAACGGCACCAGCCTCAACGATCTGCCGGTGACCGAGCCATCCATCATGCAGCCGGGCGACACCGCCCTCCTGGGGGAAGTGCCGGTGCAGTGGATTGAGGAGCACGAGGCGCCGCCGGCCCATCTGTCCACCGCCGCCGGAAAGGCCATCACCGAAGCGAGGATCGCCCTGGAGGACCGGGTGCTCGACCCATCGGCCAGCATTTTCGTGCCGCACGCCAGCATCGAGGCCATGCTGGCCAAGCACCAGGCCGAAAGCTCGCCGGCCCAGGTGGAGTCCCTGTTCCAGCGGCTGGCGGCCATGGCCGGCAAGCTGCTCGGCGCGGCCGGCCTGACCGAGCTGCTGGATTCGGTGATGACCCTGGTGACCGGGCAGATCCGCTGCCAGCGCGGGTTCATCCTGCTCACCAACGCGGCCGGCGAGCTGGTCCCGGAATACGTCTGGGAGGAGAAGCCCGGCGCGCTCACCGCGCCCATCAGCCGGACCATCGCCCGCAAGGCCATGACCGACCAGGTGACCATCCTCACCACCGACGCCCGGGTCGACCCCCGCTTCGCCGCCGGCGAAAGCATCAAGATCCACGGCATCTCCTCCGCCCTGTGCGCGCCCCTGATCGTCGACGACCAGCCGCTCGGGGTGGTCTACCTGGAATCCAGCCTCAGCAAGGGCGGTTTCCAGCGGGAGGACGAGCACCTGCTGTCGGCCATGGCCAACTTCGCCGCGGTGGGCATCCAGCGGGAGCGGGAGACCCGGTTCCGGCAGCGGCTGGAGCGCTACCACAGCCCCCAGGTGGTGAGCGAGATCCTCCGCGCCGCCCAGAACCTGGACGCGCCCCTGCTGCAGGCCCGCCGCTGCGAGATCTCGGTGCTGTTCGCGGACATCTCCGGGTTCACCCGGATGTCCGAGGGGATGGAACCGCTGCTGCTCGCCTCGGTCCTCAACCGGTCGTTCGAGGTGATGACCGAACAGATCTTCCTGCGCGGCGGCACCCTCGACAAGTACATCGGCGACGCCATCATGGCCTTCTTCGGCGCCCCCGCCCCGGACCCGGACCACGCCCGGCATGCCGTGGACGCTGCCGTGGCCATGCAGCAGCGCCTCCAGTTCATGAACCAGGACCGCCCGGAAGGCTACCCGGAACTGCACATGAGAATTGGTATCAACAGCGGCGAAGCCTTCGCCGGGGACATCGGCTGCGAGAAGCGCATGGACTACACCGTCATGGGCGCCACCGTGAACCTCGCCTCCCGGCTGGAGAGCGGCGTGGCCCGGCCCGGCCAGATCGTCGCCGGCCCGCGCACCGTGGAGCTGATCGGCGCCGAGGGCCTGGTCCCCATCCAGCCGGTCTCCCTCAAGGGCATCGAACATGAGATCCGCCCGTTCGAGGTGCCTTGGGAATAAACAATTAACATGGCTTCCAAAGCTTCCTGCCACGCCAACAGTGTGTTGGAATAAGCTTGAACTTAAGAACAATCGCGGGTTCGACCAACGTCTCCGTCAGCCATAGGATCCCAAGCCATGCCCTCCGATCGACGCAACTTCCGACGGATGCCCATGGGAGCCACAGTGGGCTTCCAGGAGCTTTCCTTCTCCACCGCGCCCGAGCCGGCCACCAGCGTCTATGCGGACATTTCCGCGGGCGGCCTGCTGCTCAGCTCATCCAAGGCGCTGGCCCTGGGAACCCTGCTCAAGCTGGAGCTGAAGGTGCCGGGCTGGGGCAAGCACCAGGGGCGCTTCGGTCCGGCCCAGGACCAGGATCTCCGGCCGCTGGTGGCGGTAGGCCAGGTGGTCCGGGTGGAGACCCTGGACGCGGGGGACTACGAATTGGGAATCAAGTTTCTCAACGTTTATCCCGATGACCAGGAAGCACTTAGAAAATTCATCGAGGCCTCCGCCCCGGCTGACGAGTAAACCGGACGACTTTCCCTGAAGGAGTTCCCCTTGAAGATCCTAATCGTGGACGATTCTTCGACGATGCGCCGCATCATCATCAACACCCTCTCCCGGATCGGCTACACCGACGTGGTGGAAGGCGAGCACGGCAAGGCCGGCCTCGAGAAGCTGGGCCAGGGCGGGGTGGAGATGATCATCACCGACTGGAACATGCCGGAAATGGACGGGCTGGAATTCGTCCAGGCGGTGCGGTCCCAGAACGCCTCCATTCCCATCCTCATGGTCACCACCAACGCCGCCAAGGAGGACATCGTCCAGGCCCTGCAGGCCGGGGTGAACAACTACGTGGTCAAGCCGTTCACGCCTGACACCCTCAAGGAAAAGATCGAATCACTGCTCGGCTAGACCCCTTGGGAGGGCCCATGGACCAATCAGAAATCGACTCACTCATGAAAAAAGGCGACAAGCCGGCGTCCAAGAAGGCGCCCAAGGCTGGCGCCGAAAGCGCACTGGGGCTGCCGGCGGGCACCATCGCCCCGGACGACCCGCAGGGCCATGTCATCTCCGAACTGGACGCGGTCACCTCGGTCACCGAGCGGGAGACCAACAAGGTCATGGACCAGCTGGACCTGATCAGCGCCCTGGTGGGCACCCAGCAGGCCCTCATCACCGGCGTCATGCGCCATCCGGGCGCCCAGGACCCGGGCGTGCAGGAAGCCATCAACCAGGTGATGGCCGCCGGCAAGGACATCCAGAACAAGGTCTACGAGGCCATGGACCTCATGCAGTTCCAGGACATCACCCGGCAGAAGCTGGAGCGGATCGTGCATCACCTGCGCCAGATCCACGACTACATCGTCGACCTGCTCGGCACCGGCCTGAAGAGCGACGGGGAGCGGGCCTCGATCAGCCGCACCATCACCTCCACCGGCACGACCCCGGACGAGAAGCGGGCCCACGCGGATTCCGTGGTGGATGAATTCAAGCGCAGCCACAACAAGGATTGAGACCATGGCCACCGCGGAAATCCAGGCCAAGCAGGCCCTTGACATCGTCCCATCGGGCCAGCTGGTGACGTTCACGCTCGACGAGGTGGAATTCGGTCTGGACATCGACCGGGTGCAGGAGATCACCCCGCGCACCGACATCACCCCGGTTCCCGGCGCGCCAAGCTTCGTCCTGGGCATCGTCAACCTGCGCGGCAGCATCATCCCGGTGCTGGACAGCCGGCTGCGCTTCCACCTGCCGGCCAAGACGCCCACCGCCAAGACCCGGATCATCATCCTGGACCTGGCCGGGCAGCCCACCGGGCTCATGGTCGATTCGGTTTCCGAAGTGGTGAAGCTGGACGATTTCACCCTGCGCGACACGCCGCCCCTGGTGGCCGGTGTGCGCAGCGACTACCTGGCCGGCATGGTCACGGCGGCGAACCGGCTGATCACCCTCATCAACCTGGAAAAGATCCTGGATTCCAAGGAATTCAGCGAGCGCGCCAAGCTCACCGACAAGGTCGCGGGCTCGGGGATCTTCACCTCCGGCGCCACCCAGGCGGTGGTCGAGGAAGTGGAGGACGAACTGCCCTACGTCACCTTCACCCTGGGCAAGGAGTCGTTCGGCATCAACCTGAAGATGGTGGAAGAGATCATCGAGCTGCCCACGGTCACCAAGGTGCCCGACGCCCCGGCGTACGTCCTGGGGGTCATCTGCCTGCGCGACCAGGTGCTGCCTCTGCTGGACTTCATCCAGCTGCTGCACGCCGAGCCGGCGGAGCACCCGGTATCCGGCGACATGGTGATCCTGCTCAGCTTCGGCCGGGCCAAGCTGGGCATCGTGGTGGACGGCATCCAGGAGATCATCCGGATCAAGGAAGAGGACATCCTGCCGCCGCCCCAGACCCTGAGCGAGCGGGAGGCGGCCGACCTGGAAGGGATCGTGCTGCGTTCGGACCGCATGGTGAGCCTGCTCAAGGTCATGGACATCATCAATGGCGAGGACCAGGCCAAGATCGCCGCCATGAGCAGCAGCCTGATGCCGGACCGGCCCGAAGAGGCGACGGCGAACTTCGATCTGCCGCTGGTGGTGTTCCGCCTGGGCAACGAAGCCTATTCGCTGCGCCTGCACGAAGTGCGGGAAATCATCATGGTCGGCAACATCACCCCCATCCCCCGGGCGCCCTCCTTCATCGAAGGCGTGCTCAACCTGCGCGGCGAGGTGATGCCGGTGATCGATCTGCGCGAGCGCTTCGGCCTGCCCCGGCAGGCGGTCACCAGCGTGTCGCGCATCGTCATCACGCCCATCGGCGGGGTGGGCACCGGGCTGATCGTCGATGCCGTGGAAGAGGTCAAGAGCGTCGACCAGCGGCGCCTGGAGGATCCCCCCCGGGTCACCGCCGTCGGGGCGAACGCCTTCATCGAGAAGGTCGCCCGGGTGGACCAGAACGTGATCTTCCTGCTGAACGTGCAGTGTCTCCTCAACGAGGTCGAAGGCCAGCAGCTCCAGGCCTTCCAGGGAAAGAAAAAAGGCTGACCGATGAGCGATTTCTCCCTGGATGACCCCAGCTTCTATGAAGACTTCCTGGTGGAAGCCGGTGAGCACTTCGAGCTGATCGAGCAGAACTTCCTGGCCCTGGAGGGCGCGCCCGGCGATCTGGAGATCCTCAACGCCATCTTCCGCAGCGTGCACACCATCAAGGGCGCCTCCGGCTTCCTCGGCCTGGCCAAGGTGCAGGCGCTGTCGCACATCGGCGAGAACGTGCTGGACGATCTGCGCAAGGGGCGGATGACCGTCAACCCCCAGGTGATGGAGCTGCTGTTCGAGACCGAGGACGTGCTCAAGGTCCTCGTGCAGGATGTGGGCATCAACCTGCACAAGCAGGGCACCATGGCCGACCCCGACACCAGCGACCTGATCGCCCGGCTGGAGTCGCTGAAGGGCGGCGGCAAGCCTGTCGCACCCGGGGCCGCGGCCAACGCGGCGGTTTCCCAGGAACTCCGGCTGCAGCTGCCCGAGGCGCTGGCGCCCCTGGACAAGGAGGCGGTGCAGGCCGCCGAGGCGGCCCTGAAGCGCGGCGAAACGGTCATGGCCATGAGGGTCGAGCTGCAGCCCGCCATCCTGGGCTCGCACTTCAATCCGCTCGCCATGCTGCCCATGGTGGAGCTGGTGGGCCGCCTGATCCACTCCTCCACCATCATGAAGGAGATGGACCTGTCCGTGTTCCGCGCGGACGAGGTGCCGTTCGATCTGGTGCTGATCCTCCAGCCGGCGGAATCGGTCGAAGCGGTCAAAAGCATCTTCGATGGCGTGAAGAACGTCGCGATCCAATACTTCCAGCTGGGCCTCGGCGGGCTCGCGCCGGCCCAGGCCGAAGCCCCCGCACCCAAGGCGCAGCCTGTCCCGCCCACCATCGCGCACGAGGAGAAGCCAGCCCCGGCCCCCGCCAAGGCTCCGGTCGAAGCGGCCAGGAAGGCCCCCCCGGAGAAAGCCCCCGAGAAGCCGGCGGAAAAGGCCGCCGACAAATCCTCGGACACCATCCGGGTGAGCCAGGCCAAGCTGGACACCTTCATGAACACCGTGGCCGAGCTGATCATCAGCAAGACCATGATCAGCCATATCGTCGAGCGCCTGGAAGGCGAGCCGCTCGGCAACACGGCCGAAGACCTGGTCAAGGAACTGCGCAAGGCCAGCATCTACCTCGACCAGGTGAGCAAGGAGATCCAGGCCTCGGTGCTGGGCATCCGCATGGTCCCGGTGAAGACCATCTTCACCAAGTTCCCGCGCATGCTGCGCGACCTGGCCAAGGGCAGCGGCAAGAAGATCGAGCTGCAGATGGTCGGCGAGGATACGGAAATCGACAAGAGCCTCATCGAGGAGCTGAGCGATCCGCTCATCCATCTCATCCGCAACAGCGCCGACCACGGCATCGAGCTGCCGGAAGTGCGCGCCCGGGCCGGCAAGCCCGAGACCGGCACCGTGGTGCTCCGGGCCCGGCACGAGGGCGATTCGGTCCTGGTGGAGATCGAGGACGACGGCAAGGGCATCGATCCCAAGGTGATCCGCGCCAAGGCGGTGGAAAAGGGCATCATCACGGCAGACCGGGCCGAACAGATGAGCGATGAGGAAGCCATCAATATCGTGTTCCTGCCCGGCTTCTCCACCGCCCAGACCATCACCGACATCTCCGGCCGCGGCGTCGGCATGGACGTGGTGAAATCCAACGTGCGCAAGCTCAACGGCAGCGTGTCGGTGAGCAGCGCGGTGGGCCAGGGCAGCATCTTCACCATCAAGCTGCCGCTCACCCTGGCCATCATCGACGCGCTGCTGATGCGGGTCGGCGGGCAGGTGTTCGCCCTGCCCGGCACGTCGGTGGAGGAGACCCTGCTGGTGCCCCGGGAAACCCTGGCCCACCTCACCCGGCGCAAGGCCATCAACCTGCGCGGCGAGGTGCTGGGCGTCACCCGGCTGCGCGAGCTGCTGCATTTCAAGGACGCCGACGATCTCCAGGCCCAGCAGGACGACGAACTGCCGGTGGTGGTGGTCGCCACCGGCGGCCGGCGCATGGGCATCATCGTCGACGCCTTCCTGCGCCGGCAGGAGATGGTGATCAAGCCCCTGGCCCCGTATCTCGCCAGCCTGCCGGGCATCTCCGGCGCCAGCATCCTGGGCGACGGCGGGGTGGTGCTGATCCTTGATCCGGCCGAACTGCTGATGCTGGCCATCGAGGAGGCCTTGTGAGCCTGGTCGAGGCGGCCCGGGAGGTCGCGGCCCGCACCGCCGCCACGGCGGCTGACGGTGCCCCGAGGCAGTACCTGAGTTTCCGCCTGGACGGCCATCTCTACGCCGTGCCCCTGGCCCAGGTGGCGGAAATCACCCCTTTCATGGAACTCAACCGCATCCCGCACATGCCCAAGAGCGTGGAGGGCCTGCTGAACCATCGCGGCCAGGTGATCCCGGTCATCAACCTGCGCTTCCGCATGAACCTGGCCGCCCAGGACTCCAGCCTGTCCCGGAACATCGTGGTGCTCAACCAGAGCGGCGCCAGCCCGGTGGGCATCCTGGTGGACGTGGTGGACGCGGTCATCAGCGCCGCCCAGGAGCAGCTGGTGCCCGCCAGCCCCCTGCTGTCCGGACCCGAAGGCGCCTGGGTGCTGGGCTTCGTGCTCCAGGGAGAGCGGATCATCACCCTGCTGGACACCGGCTTCATCACCTCCTTCCACGGTGCCCGGGCCCAGCTGCACACCGCCGCCGCCCAGGACCAGGACAAGGTCCTGGACCAGGGGCTCAAGGAACTGATCGAGCTCGCCCCGCCCAAGGCGGCGGAAGGCGCCCGGATCATCCCGCAGATGGAGGAGGCCATCGCCCACACCGAGCGGGAGATGGGCAAGGTGCTCGACTGCGTCGAATCCATGCTGGCCGGCAGCGACAAAGGCTTCCAGGCCCTGGTCCGGCTCAAGCAGGAGGCCGCCCTGGGCCGGCTCAAGGGGGAGGAGGCCAACCTGGCGGAGATCGAGCGGCTCGGCACCGACCTGCAGGACCGGGTGTTCACCCTGATCCAGCAACTGCAGTTCCAGGACATCGCCCGGCAGAAGCTGGAACGGGTGCTGAACCACATCCGCGGCCTGCAAATGGTCGTCGGCGCCAAGTTCCGGGATACCGGCAAGGCCTGACATCTGCCCGCGCAGTACGGCATGATGGAAGTTCAGCCCTGGAGCATGCCGTGGAAGCCCCCATTGTCGAAATCCGCCACCTGAAGCAGCACATCGGCCAGACCGTGACCCTGCGCGGCTGGGTCCGCAACGCCCGGACCAGCAAGACCCGGTTCATCGACCTGCGCGACGGCTCGGGCTTCGTCCAGTGCGTGGTGGGCGCGGCGGAAGCCGACCCCGCCAGCTATGAGCTGGCCGGCAAGCTCACCCAGGAATGTTCCGTCATCATCACCGGCCGGGTGCAGCAGCACCCCAAGACCGGCGAACCGGAGCTGCTGGCCACCAGCCTCACCCTGGTGGGCGAAAGCGTGGACTACCCGATCACGCCCAAGGAGCACGGCACGGCCTTCCTCATGGACAACCGGCACATCTGGCTGCGCAGCAAGCGGCAGTGGGCGATCCTGCGGGTGCGCCACACCATCGCCAAGGCCATCCGCGATTTCTTCGACGAGGACGGCTTCACCCTGCTGGATGCCCCCATCCTCACCCCCAGCGCCTGCGAAGGCACCTCCACCCTGTTCGGCACCGAGTACTTCGACCAGGGCATGGCCTTCCTCAGCCAGTCCGGCCAGCTCTACCAGGAGCCGGGCCTGGCCGCCTTCGGCAAGACCTACTGCTTCGGGCCCACCTTCCGCGCCGAAAAGAGCAAGACCCGGCGCCACCTCACCGAGTTCTGGATGTGCGAGCCGGAAATGGCCTTCGCCCACCTGGACGATGTGATGGTGCTGGGCGAACGGCTGACCAAGTTCATCCTCCAGCGGGTGCTGGAAGGCCGCCTGGAGGAGCTGGCCATCCTGGAGCGCGACCTGGCGCCCCTGGAGACGGCCCTGTCCGGCAGCTTCAACCGCATGACCTACACCGAAGCCGTGGACCGGCTGAAGGAGCTGGGCAGCGACATCCAGTGGGGTGAGGACTTCGGCAACGACGATGAGACCATCCTCATGAACGCCACCGACCGCCCGCTGTGGGTCCATCATTTCCCCAAGGTATTCAAGGCGTTCTACATGGAACCCGATCCTGAGGATTCCCGGCTGGCCCTGGGCGCGGACCTGCTGGCGCCCGAGGGTTACGGCGAAGTCATCGGCGGCGGCGAGCGCGCTTCCAGCCTGCAGTACCTGCTGGACCAGATCGCCCACGAGGGCCTGAACCAGGCCGACTACGAATGGTACCTGGACGTGCGCCGCTACGGCAGCGTGCCCCACGCCGGCTTCGGCCTTGGCCTGGAGCGGGCGGTGGCGTGGATCTGCAAGCTGCCCCACGTGCGCGAAACGGCGCCCTATCCGCGCATGATGGGCACCCTCAAGCCGTAGGGATGAGTATCTCGTTGCCCAAGGACGTTTCAGCGGAGCATTAGGCCTTAGGCGTTGGCTTTAGGGTAAATTATTTGTAATTTTTCAGCCACCCGCTAAGATGGGAGCGTGCTAAACCTCATCAGTCGATTTTTTCACCGGAGCCCTCCCCCGGGGCTGCGGAAGGTGCCCCCTCCGGCGCAGGGCCCCCGGAAGGAGGCGGTGATCCCTGCGGTTCCGGATCCCTTCGACGAGCCATGGCGGCTGCTGAACGGAGCAGAGGCAGCGCCCAGGCCCTGGTCCCAGGAGGAGCAGGACCTGGTGGACCGGATCGAGCCCCTGGTCCTCGGCCACTTCGGCGAACACCGGCCCAGCCTCACCTCCTTCCCGGCCCTGGCCATCCGGATCATCGATCTGCTGAACGATCCGGATCTGGACATGAACCAGCTGCTCAAGGCCATCAGCCCCGATCCGGCCATCGCCGTGCACATCCTCCGGGTCGCCAATTCCGCCATGTACAGCCGCGGCACGGAGGTGCAGGACATGCGGGTGGCGGTCATGCGGATCGGCCTGCGCGGCGTGGGCGAGATCGCCGCGGGGGTGGCGGGGCGCTCGCTGTTCGACGTGGCCCTGCGGGTCGAGTACAACCTGTTCGGGGAGCGCTGGAACCGGCTGTTCCTGGACACCATGGCGGTGGCGTTCGGCTCCAGCCAGTTCGCCTTCGAACAGCAGGTGGGCCGCGCGGACCGGGCCTTCCAGGCGGGCATGTTCGTCGATATCGGCAAGACCATCGCCCTGCGTTCCCTGGCCGCCTTGACCCTGGCCGGAAAGGTGGAACCGGGCCTGCCGGCCCGGGTGGTGGACGAGCTGCTGGAGCGGGTCCACGTGGAGGTGGGCTGCACCCTGCACCAGATCTGGAACTTGCCGGCCCACCTGGCCGAACTCTGCCGCGAACACCACGAACCGGTGCTGCCGGACGACCCGGAGCACATGGACGCGCACATCCTGCGCCTGGTCACGGGCATCCACCGGCTGGTGCTGAATCCCCTCGACACCGCCCGCCTCGAAGAAACCCGCCAGAGCATCCAGGCCATGCGGCTGGTGCGGCGGGGGGTCAAGCTGCTGCACCAGGAGATGGCCGAACAGGTGGCGCGTGTCGCCGTGCTCTATCCGGCCCCGGCGTCATAGGCTGGCAGCCGGCAGGACCAGTTCCCGGCAGCCGGGACCCGCGTAGCCCATGTCCGGCGTGGTGAAGGCGGCCCCGGTGCGGCCGTCCGGACCGATGGCGATGATCCCGCCCCGGCCCTGGGTCCGGCGGTACAGGTTGGCGAGGACCGTTTCCACGGCCTCCTGGGGCGCGACGCCGCGGCCGATCAGGTCCGAGGCGGTCTTGGCGGCGGCGGTGCGGATGAACGCCTCGCCCCACCCGGTACAGCAGATGGCGCCGCCTTCGTCGTCGGCGTAGATGCCGCAGCCCACCAGCGGCGCGTCGCCGACCCGCCCGAGCTTCTTGCCGCGGGTTCCGCCGGTGCTGATGCCTGCGAACAATTCATAGCCGGCCCCATGGCGCACCCCCAGCACGATGCCCACCGTGCCGCGCTTGTGGTGTTCGACCAGCGCGCCACGGGCATCGACCCGGCCTTCTTCGTCGAAAAAGGTCCGGGCGTCGGGCTTGCCGGCCGCGACCCAGGCCGCATGGCCGGCAAATTCCCGGGGATGCACCAGGCTGCTCGGCGGCACCGGAAGGAAACCTTCGGCCAGGGCGAAGCGCTCCGCCCCTGCGCCGATCAGCAGCACATGGTCGGTCCGTTCCATCACCGCCAGGGCGATCGCCGACGGGTTCTTGAAGCGGCCGATGGAGGCCACCGCGCCAGCCTTCAGGGTCCTGCCCTCCATGACCGCCGCGTCCAGCTCCACTTCGCCGTCCTCGTTCAGGAAGCTGCCGGTGCCGGCGTCGAAGGTGGGATCGTCCTCCATCACCTTGAGCGCGGCCAGCACCGCGTCCAGCGGGCGCTCCCCGGCCTTCAGCGCATCCAGGGCCGCGCCGTGGGCCCGCCGAACCCCGTCCATGTGGGGTTGGCGCAGGCTTTCGGGAATGGCCCAGGCTCCGCCGTGGACCTGGATGACAAAGCGGGGATCGCCCGCCGGGAGCATGCACTGGGAAAACATTCGTTCCACCTCTATCTATGTTTCAAAGCTGCATCACCACGCCCGGCAGGGCCTGGATGGCGGTCCTGAGCGGAAGCTCGGCGTGCTCGTCGGGCAGCGTGACCCAGAACGTCAAGCTGGTGAAGGCGCCCCGCTGGTTGACGGTGTGGCCGAGATCCACGGCCGGTTGGGGGCCGAGATGGCTGGTGATGAGGGCGGCGATCCGGGCCGCATCCAGTTCGGCGCCCCGGCCGATGATCTTGAAGGGCACCCGCTGGGGGAAGGCTGGGCCGGGGGGGAGGTCAGGTTCCATAGCGGCCATTTTAGCCCCCGCGATGCCGCTTTCTGAGCGTTGAAAACACCAAAAGATGGCAAGATATACAGAATCAAAAAAAATCATGGAAGGAGTGCTTCGCAGATGGAGTGGCTGGCATGGTTTGCGAGTAGGCACACATGGCTGGTGCATCTGCCCGCGGCTGCGGCCCTGATGCTGCCTTTGCCGATCATCGCCGCCCAGCGCGGAGGCCGCGGCATCCGGCCCTGGTGGACCACCTGCCGGTACATCGCCTGGGCCGGATGCATCGGGGCGCTGTTGGCGCTGGCAAGCGGCTACCTGGCGGCCCGGGGCCAGGGACTGCTGCCCCAGGGCGACCTCTGGGACCTGCCCCGGCCCGGCCTGCCACACCTGTTCTGGATCCATGAGCTGGGCGGGATCGCCTCCCTGCTGCTGGGGGCCACCTGCCTGCGTTCGCTCTACCGCAACCGGCAGGAGTACCAGGGCATCGGCATCGCCGCCCTGATGCTGGGCATGCTCTGGTGCGCCAGCGCCCTGGCCACGTCCTATACCGGCCCGTTCCTCCTGGGCCGGGCCCAGGCTCCCGCCTATCTGCTCGGCACGGATTCCGAGGCGAAGTAATCAGCCGGACTACTCCTCGCCCACCAGCACTTCCCGGGGCTTGCCGACGCCCCGGTCGCTGCCGATGATGCCTTCGTCTTCCATGCGGTCAATCATCCGCGCCGCCCGGCCGTAGCCGATATTCAGCTTGCGCTGGAGCAGGCTGGTGGAGGCCTTGCGCTCGCGCCTGACCACCGCCACGGCGCGCTCGTAGATGTCGTCCCCGGCCGCCCCGGCGGCATCCGACGGGCTCTCGCCGCCGTTCTCCTCCTCGGTCTCCATGGCGTTGAGCAGGCCGGAGTGGTAGTCGGGCCGGCCGCGCTCCTTGAGCCATTCCACCAGGCGCAGGGTCTCCTCTTCGGTCAGCAGCGCCGCGTGGATGCGCCTGGGCCGGGCGTTGCCGGGGGCCAGGAAGAGCGCGTCGCCCTTGCCCAGCAGCTGCTCGCCACCGCCGCTGTCGAGGATGGTGCGGCTGTCGATCTTGGTGTTCACGCGGTAGCTCAGGCGCGAAGGCAGGTTGGCCTTGATCACGCCGGTGACGATGTCCACCGAGGGCCGCTGGGTGGCCAGGATCAGGTGGATGCCCACGGCGCGCGCCTTCTGGGCGATGCGGGCGATGCTGTCCTCCACCTCCGCCCGGCAGACCATCATGAGATCGGCCAGTTCGTCGATCACCACCACCACGTAGGGCAGCGGTTCCAGCAGGGCAGGGCGGTCCGGCCAGCGCGGATTGGGCGTGCGGTCGCCCAGATCGATGCTGCCGCCGGCCTCGATGACCTTGGCGTTGAAGCCCTCCAGGTTGCGCACGCTGAGCATGGCCAGGCGCCGGTAGCGGTCCTCCATCTGGGCCACCACCCACTTGAGCACGCGCCCGGCCTCCTTCATGTCGGTCACCACCGGCGCCCAGAGGTGCGGGATGTCCTCGTAGATGCCCAGCTCGACCATCTTGGGATCGACCAGGATGAGCTTCACCTCATTGGGCAGGGCGCGCAGCAGCAGGGAGCAGATCATCGCGTTCACGCCCACGCTCTTGCCGCTGCCGGTGGAGCCGCCGATGAGCAGGTGCGGCATCTTGGCCAGGTCGGCCACCACCGGATGGCCGGCCATGTCCTTGCCCAGGGCCAGGGTCAGCAGGCTGCGGGCGTCCTTCTGGGACGGGTCCCGGAACGCCGGGCTGTCCACCACTTCCCGGAAGCTGATCACTTCCCGGTGATGGTTCGGCACTTCGATCCCCACCAGGCTGCGGCCCGGGATGCGGTCGATGCGCACCTTCTCCGCCTTCAGCCCCAGGGCCAGGTCCTCCTCCAGGCTCAGCACCTTGGCCACCGGCACGCCCGGGTCCGGCTGGAACTCGTAGACCGTCACCACCGGCCCCGGCTGGAACCCGGTCACGGTCCCCTTGACCTTGAATTCGTTGAACTTCTGTTGCAGCAGCAGCCGGGTCGCCTCGAGCGCGGCCAAGTCCAGGCGCTGTTCGGAACCGGGCGGATCGAACAGCCGCCGGGGCGGCAATTCCAGGCGGTCCACCACGCCGTACGCCTCCTCGGCGGGCTTGACCGGCGGCGGTTGGGGCGGAGTCTGGACCGCAGCGGCGGCGCGCGCCCGTGGCGCGGCGGGGCGCTCCGGAAGCGAGGTGGTGGGGAGTTCCGGCAACGGCAGGGACGGGGTGGGCTCGGTCAGGCCCAGGGGTTGCTGTTCCACCACGCGGCCGTAGGCGTCCCGCTCCACCTTGGGGCGCACCAGGGGGGTCTTCACCACCGGCGGCGGCAGATTGCGCAGCAGCGCCGGCGGTGGCAGCGGCTCCCCCGAAGGGGTGACGCGATGGGAGATGATCATCGGATGCTGCTCCAGGTCATCGTCCCGGCCCGGTTCCGGGCCCGGATCCAGATGCATGGAGTTGATGATCGGCAACTCATCGGGTGCGCCGTGGTTGGCCTTGCGGTACTCGGCGGCCTCCCGCTCGGCCCGGTTCAGGGCGGCCACGTTATCGTCGTCGGCCTGCCTGCGGCTGTCCATGTGGAGCATCTCCCGGGCATCCTGGGCGTCCAGTTCCGGAACCTCCCGCTTCCGCCCCATGGCCAGGAACGGCCTGCGCAGCACGCCCAGGAACCCGCGCGCCCCCCTGGCCGGCAGCGGTTTGATCCAGGGCATGGCGGTATGCCCGAACCAGCGCGCCAGCATCCGGCCGATGGCCCGGGTGATGACCGGCGCCAGGACCAGCAGGGCCAGGAGGGTGAGCGCCCCCAGCACCACCGGGAGCCCCACCGGCCCGAAGGCGCGCCGGGCCGGGGGCCACATCATCCGGCCCATCCAGCCGCCCCAGCGCAGCTCGATCGGGCGCTGGCCATCCCCCAGCGGCCACAGCCGGGGACCGAGGCCGCCCAGGAGGGTCCAGGCCGCCAGGGCCAGGGCCGCCCAGGCCAGCCGGCGGGGCCACTGGGATTTGCCTGAGGGAAAGCACTCCCAAAGGATGTAGAGCGGCAGCAGCCAGGCTCCGGTACCCACCAGGGTCTGCAGAATCCCGGCCATGGAAGCGCCGAGCACGCCGCACAGGTTGTGCACAGGCGCCCCCACGGCGCCCTGGGAGAAGGGGTGGGGATCCAGCGGGTGGAAGCTCAAGAGCGAGAGCGCCATGACCAGCGCGAACGCCCCTGCGACCACTCTGAGCAGAATCCTGCCCATTCCTTTCACAGCGCCTCCCCAGATCTGGAGTCTATCGTAGCAGCCGTTGCGGAGCGGAGTTCCGTTGGGGCTGCTTCTGCCCGGTACGGACCCTTAATCACAATGCCTCTGTGGACGGGCTTCCGCGCAAGGGGATGACGCGGGTGCCGGCGACGCGCTTCCAGGCGCTATGATCTGAGGTAACCCCATCAGAGTCAGTGAGGAGACCGTCATGCTCAGGAGAAATTTCCTTAAGACCTCGGCATTCTTCGGTGCGGGCGTGCTCGCCAGCGAGGTCATGCTGCCGGCGGCCACCGCCGCCCAGCAGTCGGCGAACCTGACTCCGGCCGGCACTCCGCCGGCGGCCACCCCGGTCCCCGCAGCGCCGGTGGCCACCGCGAGCACCATCGCCGCGGCGTTTCCTCCGCCCTACGGTCCGGCCAGCGCAAGGGGCAAGGTGGCCCAGGTCTATCAGCAGGCGCGCGAAGTCATGTACCCCATCTGCCGGGTATGCCCGCAGTGCGACGGCATCGCCTGCGCCGGCGAGTTCCCGGGCATGGGCGGCCTGTGGTCGGGCGCGTCCTTTCAGAACAACTTCAAGGACCTGCAGCAGGTCCGGTTGAAGCTGCGGCCCCTGAACGCCGTTTCGAACCAGGACAAGAAACCCGACACGTCCACGGTCATCTTCGGCCAGAAGCTTGCCCTGCCGGCCATGGCGGCGCCCATCGGCGGCACCGGCACCAACTTCCGCCACCTGCTGCCGGACACCGAGTACTTCGACCGGATCATCGGCGGTTGCGTGGATGCGGGCACCGTGGGCGCCATCGGTGACGGCCAGACCGATCCCATGGACGAAGTCCGGGGGCGCTACCAGGTCATCAAGCACTACGGGGGCAGGGCGATCGCCGGCATCAAGCCGCGCCCGCAGGCGAACCTGCTGAAACTGGTCCGCCTGGCCGAGGAAGCCGGCGCCTGCATGATCACCATCGATATCGATTCGGGCGGCCGCTACCAGGGCAACCCCCGGGACCTGGCCGTGGAACCGAAGTCCATCGACCAGTTGCGCGAGATCGTGCGCACCACCCGCATCCCGGTGGTGGTGAAGGGGATCATGACCCCCGAAGACGCCATCTGGGCCGGCGAAGCCGGAGCCGCGGGCATCTGCGTCTCCAACCATGGCGGCCGGGTGCTGGACCACACGCCCGGGACGGCGGCGGTGCTGGCCGAAATCGCCAGCGCGGTGAAGGGCAAGCTGGTGATCCTGGTGGATGGGAACGTCCACTATGGCGACGATGTGCTCAAGTATGTGGCCCTGGGCGCGGACGCCGTGCTGGTGGGCCGGCACATCGTGCGCGCCGCCTTCGGCGGGGGCCGTCCGGGCGTGGCGCTGTTCATGAGGACCATGCGCGACGAACTGGAGGCCGCGATGGTCGTGACCGGCCTGCCCGACGTGCGCAGCATCAACCGCCAGATTCTGGCCTAGGAGGCGGACATGCCCCGAGGCTTGTGGAGTCCAATGGCGCTGGCGGTCACGCTGGCGTCATGCCTGCTCTGCCCGGCCGGCGAGCCCAAGGCGCTGACCTATCGCGGTGGCGCCCAGGGGCCGGTGATCTTCGATCACCACCTGCACGCGAGCAAGGGTTACACCTGCCATGACTGCCACACGGCGTACCAGGCCACCGGCAAGCAGCTGTTCCAGACCCGGAAACAGGGCCGCATCACCTATGCCGACCACAGCGGCACCACCCTGTGCTTCGCCTGCCACAACGGCACCATCGCCATCTCCGACTGCGAGCAGTGCCACCGAGCCTAGTCCTGATTGATCCGCGCCACGCGCCGGGATGATTCCCACCGGGTCCGGCCCATGGCTTTCAGGTAGTCGCCGATGCAGACGAAGTGCCAGCCGTCCTTGATCGCCCGGTCCATGAAAGGCCCCAGGTACTTGGCAGGGCGATCCAGGGCCGGGCGCAGGGAGCCCAGATGCATGAGCACGATGAGCCCGTCTCCGTCGGCCTTGCGCATGCGCTTTTCCAGGCGTTCGATGGTGGCAGTGCCGTTGCGGTAGAGGTTGAATTCCTTCACCGTGGCCCAGTCCAGGGTGTCGGCGCCTTCGCTCCAGCTCACCGTGCGGTAGCCGATCTCTTCCGCCCATTGGCGCAACTCGGCAGTCTGTTCCCCGTACGGCGGCCGCCAGTAGGGGTCCATGGGCCGGCCCAGCAGATGGTAGAACGCCCGGTCCGCGTCCAGCAGTTCCTTCTGGACCCGCTCCTTGGTCCACTGGGGATCGCGCTTGTAGTGCGGCGCCAGGTGCGGGTGGTTCATGGTGTGATTGCCCAGTTCGTGACCCTCCGCGGCCATCCGCCGCACCAGGTCCGGGTATTTCCGGATGAACTCCCCGGTGAGGAAGATGGTGGTCTTGATTCCATGCTCGTGCAGCGCATCAAGGACATCAACCGCCACTTCCGCAGTGGAACCGCCATCGAAGGTCATGCAGATCCGCTTCTCGCCCCGGGGGCCGCGCACGAGGTTCAAACCCTCCCCCGCCCCCGGCCAATCCTGGCCGCTTTCCGCCCCACCGGCCGGCCTGGAAGGCGCGCTCACGGCCACCGGCGGCAAAGGCTTGACGGGAAGCGAAGGCGTTGCCGGGACAGGCGGTTGGGGTGGCGTGAGCTTGCCGATGGGCACGGGGGGCGCCGGCGGGACGGACTGTTTCTTGGCCACAGGCGGAAGCGCGGGAGCCACCGGAGCGGGCTTGGGCGGCACGATCTGGACCGGATGCGGTGGTGGCACCGGAGCGGGTTTCGGCGGCTCGACCTTGGCTACGGGAGGTGGCGGGACGATACGTACCGGAGGCGGGGGTGGTGCCGGAGCGGGTTTGAGCGGTTCGACCTTGGCCACGGGAGGCGGCGGGACGGGCTTGGACCGCGGCAGCGGCAGGTGCGGCTCGATCTTCGCCCATGGGCCGGGCGGCACGATACGTACCGGAGGCGGGGGTGGTGCCGGAGCGGGTTTGAGCGGTTCGACCT
>CAZVHQ010000003.1:64563-64824 GCA_964627225.1 uncultured Mesoterricola sp. | reverse complement strand
TGGCCACGGGAGGCGGCGGGACGGGCTTGGACCGCGGCAGCGGCAGATGCGGTTCGGTCTTGGCCCACGGACCGGGCGGCACGATGCGAACCGGGGGCGGGGGTGGTGCCGGAGCGGGTTTGGGCGGCTCGACCTTGGCGATGGGAGGCGGCGGGACGGGCTTGGACCGCGGCAGCGGCAGGTGCGGTTCGGTCTTGGCCCACGGGCCGGGCGGCACGATGCGAACCGGGGGCGGGGGTGGTGCCGGAGCGGGTTTGGGCG
>CAZVHQ010000003.1:0-64463 GCA_964627225.1 uncultured Mesoterricola sp. | reverse complement strand
GCGGCAGCGGCAGGTGCGGTTCGGTCTTGGCCCACGGGCCGGGCGGCACGATGCGCACCGGGGGCGGTGGTGGAGGCGGCACCGGAGGTTTGGGCGGCTCGACTTTGGCCACCGGCGGCGCCGGAGGCTTGGCGTCGAAATCCCAGGTGGCCAGCAGCTTGCCGTCCCCGGAGCGGAGTTCGGCCACCTCCCCGGGGGGCGGCCGAAGCAGTTCCCAGCGCACCGGGCCCGCGGGCGCCAGCCAGGATTCGGAAAGCGTGGGGCCCTTCAGGATCAGTTCGGTGGACTCGTTCAGCTCGCCCTGGATGACCAGGATTCCGCCCGCGAAGTGCCAGCGCCAGGGCTCCAGGGGCGTCGGGGGCACCGTGGGCAGGGGCGGCCGGACCACGGGCGGGGGCGCTTGGCGTTCACAACGGAGCAGGGTCAGGGTGCCCAGGGCGAGGATGCCGAGGCTGAGGCCGGCCCCCGCCTTCAAGAGTCGGACCTTCCACAGGCTGCCCAGTAGTTGGCCTTCTCCCGGATCTTCACGCTCACCGCCGGCTGGCCGCGCTCATCCAGGAACCGGAACAGCCACTCGGCCAGCAGCTCGGCGGTGGGGTTCCGGCCCTTGAGGCTGGCCTGGGCGTTGAGCAGGCTGTAGTCCACCTGGGCGACCCAGGCCTCCAGCACCGCCGCGCAGCCCGCTTCGGGCTGCGCGGGGCCGATGGGGAACGTGGCCTCCGCCTCCCAGTTATGGCCATGGCGCTCCTCCACGAAACCGGGCAGGTCGTGGAAATGGTCCGCCACGAACGGGCGGCGGAGGGTCAGGAGCGTGTCCACAGTGCCCTCAGTCTACTCCACACGGTTGTCCTTCCCGATCGGTTAAGACATGATCGCTCACAGGCACCAGGGGGATGCATGCGCCGCTTGACCGCAGGAATCGTTGGATGGTTCTTCCTGGCCTGCCTGCTGTGCGCCGGCACCCGGTTCGATCCGGACAAGGACGTGGCGGTGGCCTTCCAGGCCGGCTCGGTGCTCGTGACGGTGCCCCAGGGCGCGCACCTGAAGGCCGCCTTCATGACCGTCGCACTGAAACCGGGCACCCCGGGCAGCCTGAAGGCCGGCCCGTTGCCGCCCACCGACGCCAAGGACGAGCTGGGCGACGGCATCTGGCATGGCCGGGTCGCCATTCCCCTGGCCGGCTCCGGGCTGCCGCCGGCGCTGGACCTGGTGGTCACCTACCAGCCCTGCACCGAAGGCGACGGCGGCATCTGCTACCCGCCCAAGGAACGAACCCTGCGCGTGAACGCCGCCGACATCCCCTCCGGCGCGCCGTCGCCCGGGCCGGCGCGGCGCAACCTGTTCTGGCTCTTCATGGCGGCGTTCGGTTTCGGCCTGGCGGCCTCCATCACCCCCTGCGTCTACCCGATGATCGCCATCACCATGGCCATCATCGGCGCCAAAGGGGGCGGCAAGGCCCGGGGCCTGACCCTGTCGGCCGCGCTGGTGGCGGGCATGGCGGTGACCTACACGGCCCTGGGCGTGCTGGCGGCGGTGACCGGCGCGGCCTTCGGCGCCCTGGCCCAGTCGCCCGGATTCCTCATCCCGGTCTCCATCCTGTTCGCCCTGTTCGCCTTGAGCCTGTTCGGCGCCTTCGAATTCCGCCTGCCGGAACGGCTCCAGGCGCGCCTGCAGGGTTCCCCGCGCCGGGGCCTGGCCGGGGCCTTCGCCATGGGGCTGGTGCTGGGGCCGATCTCGGCGCCCTGCGTGGGCCCCTTCATCGGCGCCGTGCTGGTGGCCATCGCCCAGGACGGCCGGGTCCTGCTGGGAGCCGCCCTGCTGTTCACTTTCGCCCTGGGCATGGGGGTCCTGTTCATGGCGGTGGGGGTGTTCTCCGCCACCCTGCCCCGCTCGGGGGACTGGCTGATACGGCTCAAGCAGGGCATGGGCCTGGTGGTGCTGGGCTTCGCGGTCTGGAACGTCCGGCTGGTCCTGCCGGCGTGGCTGGAACTGGCGCTCTGGAGTGTCACCCTGCTGGTGGCGGCGCCGATCCTGGGCGCGTTCCGCCCGGCCGAGTCGCTGGCCGCCGGGTTCAGCAAGGGGCTGGCCTTCCTGGCCCTGGCCCTGGGCCTCGCCCTCGGCCTGCGCGGGGTGGAGGCCGGACTGGACCTGAACCTGCTGCCCGCGGCCGGCAGCCAGCCCCAGGCCGCCGCCAAGCCCGCACCCTTTTGGCTGGAGCAGGACCTGGAAACCGCCCTGGCCCAGGCCAAGGCCACCGGCAAGCCGGTGCTGGTGGATACCTATGCGGACTGGTGCGCCCAGTGCAAGGAGCTGGACGAGACCACCTGGCCCGATCCCCAGGTGTCCGCCTGGCTCCAGGCCAACGCCGTGGCGGTGCGCATCGACACCTACAAGATCCGCAAGGACCTGGCCCCGAAGCTGGGCATCCTGAGCTACCCCACCGTGCTCCTGCTGGATGGCGACGGCAAGGAGCTGCGCCGCCTGCTGGGTTTCCAGAAGCCGGCGGAGATGTTGAAATTCCTGAAAGGCTGAAATCATGACCGCACCGGAAATCATCCGGCTGGGCTGCATCGGCACCGGCAACATCGCCTCGGCGGTGGTCGAGGGCTTCTGCACCTCCGGAACCCCATGCCAGATCCTGGTGTCCCCGCGGAACGAGCAGAAGTCCAGGAGCCTGGCCGGGCGCTTCGCCCAGGTGACCCGGGCCGGCTCCAACCAGGAGGTGCTGGAACACAGCGATATCGTGCTGCTGGCGGTGCGCCCGGGCGTGGCGCCGGACCTGCTGGAATCCCTGCGATTCCGCCCGGAACACACGGTCCTGTCGTTCATCCCCGTCATCCCCCTGCGGGTCCTGGCCGGGCTGGTCCGGCCCGCCCGGCGGGTGTTCAAGGTCCTGCCGCTGCCCTATGTGGCCAAGCGCCTGGGCCTGGTTCCCTTCTTCCCGGCGGACGCCGAGGTCGCCGAGCGCCTGCGGGCCCTGGGCGAACCGATGCCGGTGCGCGATGAGCGGGAGCTGCATCTGCTCTGGGCCATCACCGGCCTGATCTCGCCCTTCTACGCCCAGATGGAGCTCATCCATGCGTGGTGCGTGGCGGGCGGCGCGGATCCGACTGCGAGCCAGCGCTACACGGCATCCATGTTCGCCTCCCTGGCCGGCCTGGCGGAAAGCGAGGGCGCCGCCGGGTTCGGCGCCCTCGCCCACGAGGCCGCGACGCCCGGCGGCCTGAACGAGATGGCCCTGCGCATGACCCGGGCAGGCTCCACCTACCCGGACCTCCGGCGTGCCCTGGACGCGATCCTTGAGCGCTTCGGCGAGCCGCCCGTCTAGGGCGTGTCGGCGCCCAGCGCGGCCAGCGCCTGCTCGGTGCGGCTGAGGTACCAGGTCAAGTACCGCCCATCCAGCCGGCGCACCGAGGCAAACGGGAAGCGCCGCTGCAGTTCGGTCTGGTGCCGGGCGGTGAAGCGGTAGGGCTCGTCCGGCAGCAGGAGCACCTGGGGGTCCAGGGCGTCCAGTTCGGCGTCGGTCAAGGTGGGGTAGCGGTCCGGACCGATGGGCGTCAGGCCGGACTGGCGCACCAGGTCCGACACATAGGTGTCCGGCCCTGCGCTCATCCAGGGGTCCTTCCAGATCAAGGTCAGGGTCCGGGGGCCCTTTCGGGGGCGGGCCTTGAGCATGGCTTTGAGGGCCTCGGCCCGGGCCTGGCCCAGGGCCGGCAGGCCCACGGCGGCGCCCAGCTGGCGGAACGCCTCCAGGCAGTCCTTCAGGGAGTGGATGCGCAGCACCAGGAGCTCAAGGCCGGCCGCCCGCAGCGCTTCGGCCGCCTGCAGGGTGTTCTCATCCTGCTCCATGATCACCAGGTCGGGCCGCAGCGAAAGGATGCGCGGGATATCGGGGTTCTTGGTGCCGCCCACCGACGGGACCGAAGCCCGGATCCACTTGGGCTCCACGCAGAACGTCGTGCGCCCCGCCAGGCGCGCCGCCAGGCCCCACTGCACCAGCAGCTCGGTGACGCTGGGCACCAGGGAGACGATCCGCGCCGGCCCTTGCGCCGCGGCGTCCGGCAACGTCGCGGCCGCGGGCATCGATGGGGCGGCGGCCGCCAGGGCCAGGCCGGTGTGGGGATCGGGGATGTCGCCCCGGCCGGTGGGGCACAGCGCCCGCAGCGGGCAGCCGGAACAGTCCGGCTTGCGCGCATGGCACACCCTTCGCCCATGGAAGATGAGCTGATGGTGCAGTTCGATCCAGCATTCGGCCGGGAAGAGCCGGCACAGATCCGCCTCCACCCGGTCCGGCGTGTTGCCCGAGGACAGCCCCAGGCGCCGCGCCACCCGGAAGATGTGGGTGTCCACCGCCAGGGCGGGAACCCCGAAGGCGTTGGCCAGCACCACGTTGGCCGTCTTCGGCCCCACCCCGGGGAGCCGGGCCAGGTCCTCCTTCAGCGCCGGCACCTGGCCGCCGTGACGCTCCAGGAGGGCCATGGCCATGCCCTGCAGGTTCTTGGCCTTGTTGCGGAAGAACCCGGTGGACCGGATGAGCGCTTCCACTTCGGCCGGATCCCCCGCCGCCAGGCTGGCCGGATCGGGAAACCGGGCGAAGAAGGCCGGCGTGGTGACGTTCACCCGGGCGTCGGTGCACTGGGCGCTCAGCACGGTGGCCACCACCAGCTGGTAGGGATCCCGGTGATCCAGCGCGCAGCGGGCGTCCGGGTAGGCCTGGCGCAACCGGTCGAGCAGGGTGGCGATGGGCGGGGCAGGGAGGGCCATCTGATCAGGGTAGCCGGGACCCAAACGGGTGGGGGAAGGTTCAGTGCGACCGGACGATGCTGATCCAGGCACCCTCCTGCGGATAGCCGAAATGAGCGTGCTCCAGCCGCACCACGGCGCACTCGGCCAGCACTTCGAGCGCCGCCGGCGCCGCCAGCCCGCTTTGCGCCACCTGGAACCGGCAGCCGGAGGCCGGACCGTCCTTGGCGCCCCGCAGGGAGAAGCCGATGGCGATGGCGTCCTGCTCCGGGGTGATCTCCAGATCGACCGCAGTCCCAGGCTCCAGGGCGAAGGTGTCGCCCGCGTGCAGCAGGACCGCCAGGACCCTGGCCGTGCCCGCCGCCATGATCCTGGTTTCGCCCACCGGCTGGAGCCCTCCCGCCCGCCCGGCGATGGTCAGCACCCAGGTGTCCTGGGCGCTATGATTCTCCAGCCGGCTGGTTTCCACGTTGGTGGTCCAGGCCATGGGCACCGCATGGCAGGCCAGGGCGCGCAGGAACGCTCGGGATGGGTCTCGGGCTCGGATCATCGATGCTCCCGGAGGAGCAATCAATATGCTGCCTTTGCCGATGCCGTCAAGACGCCTTTGCCCATCATGCATGGTCTGGGAAATTTCATGGATTTTCAAGATGGGCCGGATCCGCCAAGGTGGCCTTCCGGGCGAGCCGCCAGATCCCCAGCAGCTGGTCCAGCAGCGCGCCGAACTGGTCCAGGCGGATGGCGTTCGGGCCGTCGCTGAGGGCCTTGGCCGGGTCCTCGTGCACCTCGAAGAAGAAGCCGTCCACCGCCGTGGCCGCGGCCCGGGCCAGGGTGGGGATCATCTCCCGGGCGCCGCCGGTGGCGCTGCCCAGGGCGCCGGGCTTTTGCACGCTGTGGGTGGCGTCGAAGATCACCGGGCAGCCGGTCCGGCGCAGGTGCGGGAACGCCTGGAAGTCCACCACCAGGTTGCCGTAGCCGAAGCTCGAGCCCCGCTCGGTGACCCACACCGGGCCGTGGTCGGCGACGCTGCGCAGCTTTTCCACCCCGTGCTTGAGATCCCATGGGGCCAGGAACTGGCCTTTCTTGAGGTTCACCGGCCGGCCGGTGGCCGCGGCCGCGAGCAGCAGATCGGTCTGCCGGCACAGGAAGGCGGGGATCTGCAGCACATCCACCGCCTCGGCCACCGCCGCGCACTGGGCCGATTCGTGCACGTCGGTGAGCACCGGCACGCCGATCCGGGAGCGCACCTCGGAAAGGATGTCCAGGCCTTGCGCCATGGCCGAACCCCGGTAGCTGGACAGCGACGTGCGGTTCGCCTTGTCGAAGCTGGCCTTGAAGATGAACGGGATGCCCCGGGCTTCGGCCAGGTCCTGGAGCTGCGCGGCCAGGAAATGGGTGTGCTCGCGGGATTCGATGACGCATGGCCCGGCGATGAGGAAGAAGCTGTGGTCCGTGAACGGGTGGACGAAATCCATGGGGGTCCTCTTTCCAGGTGGCGGCACTGAGCAGCTTGAACGCCTCAGGAAGTATAGGCGGGCCGGCAAGCCGGTCCGGAGCTTGATTTTGGAATAAGATGAGGATTCGCGAGGCACCCCATGCCCAAAAACCTGATGACGGACGACCTCAATTGCCGTCTCGTGGCAGCCCTCCAGAAGGAAGGCCGCATGAGCCATGCCGAGCTGGCCGAACGGCTGGGGGTGAGCCGGCCGACCGTCATCGACCGGGTCAAGCGGCTGGAGGCGGAGGGCGTGCTCGGCGGCTACAGCGCCCTGGTGTCCCCGGCCTCGGTCATGAAACCCTGTGTGGCCTTCGTGGCGGTGCGCTACCAGTCCGGCAACGACGATGCGCTGGAGGAACGGTTCATCCAGGCCCTGGAACGGGAACCGGATGTGCTGGCGGCCTACACCATCGCCGGGGAGGACAGCCTGCTGCTGAAGATCGTCGCCGAATCGCCCATGGGGGTGCACATGCGGCTGCGCAAGATCCGTTCGCTCGGCCCCCACGTCACCACCCGGACCATGATGATCCTCAATACCTACTTCGAAAAGAACGGCCCTTCCCCGTTCGCGGAGGAAATCCAATGAATGGGCTAGACTCATAACCATGCTGCCCAGGAACATCGCCCTCCTTCTCATCGACGTGCAAAAAGGCTGGGACGAGCCGTACTGGGGCGAGCGCAACAACCCCGATGCCGAAAGCCGGCAGGCCGCCCTGCTCCAGGCCTTCCGCCACAATGGCCTCGCCGTGGTGCACATCCGCACCGACGCCCGTGATCCCAACTCGCCCCTGCATCCCGGCGAGCCCGGCAATGCCTTCAAGCCGGCCACCGCCCCCCTGCCCGGGGAAACCGTGCTGGCCAAGACCGGCCATTGCGCCTTCCACGGCACCCCCCTGGAAAGTCACCTGCGGGCCCAGGGCATCGACCGCCTGGTGATCGCCGGCTTTACCACCAACCACTGTGTTTCCAGCACCGCACGCTGCGCCTGCGATCTCGGCTTCAAGACCGTGGTCATCCGGGATGCCTGCGTCGCCTTCGAACTGGACGATGTGGACGGCCAGCGGATGCCGGCCGAGACCCTGCACGCGGCCGGGCTGGCGGAGCTGCAAGGCGAATTCGCCATGGTCCTGCCCGCCGCCGCCATTCTCCAACTCCTGTAGTGGACGCCCCGCTTCTGCTCGCCCTGGCCCGGGCCCGGTTGAACGCCGGCCAGGGGTCCATCCAGGGCGCCTGGGCCAGCCCCCGGGCCCTGGCCGTGCTCTGGGCGCCGGACCGCCAGGCCGGCCTGGAACCCGGCCTGGCCTGGATCTTCATCCTCAACCCCGCCCCCGAACTCTGGCTGCTGCATGAGCGGGATGAAGCCTTCCTGCTGCTCAAGGCCGAGGCCAAGGCGGATCTGTCCCGGCGCTGGACCGTGGAACTCAAGGGCACCCGGCTGACCGAAGTGGAAGGCGATCCCCGGGAGCGCTGGCTGGGGCTGGTGCTGCGGCGCCGGGCCATCACCGGGCGGATCGAGGCCGCCCGCCTGGCCTTCCAGGCCATTCCCGGGCGGGCCGGCGTGCGCCTGGACGGCCTGGACCTGAACCCCATCCGCATGGGCCTGGGCCAGATGTTCCCCCCCGGGGCGCCGGAACCGGATGGCGATCCCCCTCCATTCCTGCGCTTCCTGGAGCGGTTCGGCGCTTCGGCCGGCGCCGCCCTGGCCGGGGAGGTGCCGGACCTGCTGCCCGGAGACGGCAGCCTGCTGGCCCGGCACCGGGCCTGGTCACTGGACCGGGCGGCCAAGCTGATCCTGGTGCCGCGCAAGGCCGGCAGCGACCGCAAGCTGGTGGCCGAACGCAAGCGCCTGGAGCGCTACCGGGAAGCCCTGGGCCGGGACCGGGAGCGCCACACCCAGGCGCTCGGCCTGAGAAGCCGGGCCCAGGCCCTGGCCGCCGAGCTCTACCGCCTCAAGGGCGCCTGCGGCAAGGCCGAGCTGCTGGACGGCAGCGTGATCGAGCTGCCCGAGGGGCACCGGGCCGAGGATACCGTCCAGCGCTGGTTCGCCGCCGTGAAGCGGGCCGAGCGCGGCCTGGGCCGGGTGGCGGAGCTGGAAGGGGAACTGCAGCGTCAACTCAAGGCGCTAGCCCTTCGCGAAGCCCAACAGGCCGCCGGGCTGCCGGACCCCCTGGCCCGTCCCGCCAAACCCAAGCAACAGCCCGCCCGAGACAAGAAGCCCATGGAAAAACCGGAAAAGCGCAAGGACGGACGCGCGGATGGCAAAGGCAAGGCCTTCCGCAGCGTCATGGTGGAAGGGTTTGAAGTCCTCATCGGCAAGGGGGACGCCGACAACGACCAACTCACCTTCAAGGTCGCCGCGCCCCACGATCTGTGGTTGCACGTGGCCAGCAGCCCCGGCAGCCACGTGGTGGTGCGCAATCCGGAGCGCATCTCCGAGCTGCCCCGGGCCCTGATCGAACGGGCCGCCGAACTTGCGGCCTTCTTCAGCAAGGCGCGGGACGGCGGCAAGGTGGAAGTGCACTATTGCCATGCCGCGGATGTGTCCAAACCGCGCGGGTTCCCGCCCGGCAAGGTCATGCTGAAGCAGTGGAAGAGCCTGCGGGTCTATCCCAAGGAGTGACGCGGAAGCGGCTACTTGACTTCGATGTCGCGCAGGTCCTTGCCGGGCTTGAAGCGGATGCTGCGGCCCTTGGGGATGTCCACGCTGGCTCCGGTCTTGATGTTCCGCCCCATGCCCCGCTTGCGGGGCCGCGGCTCGAACACGCCGAACCCGCGGATCTCGATCCGGTGCCCATCCAGGAGGGCTTTTTTCATGCGATCGGTCAGGAGATCGACCACCTGGAGGGCGGTTGCCTTGGAAACAGGCAGCGTCTGCATCAGTGTACCGGCAATATCGATCTTGATCATGAATGCCTCAGTCTTTTGGAGATGGGGAAGTGCAACTTGACGTTGAAGAGCAGGGAATGGTGCAACATTAATATCAGGTGACACATAACAAGGGAAGGTTCATTACAAAAAAGATCGATCTCACCAAACCGGATCACGGGCCATGATGGCTTCCGCCGCCGCGGCCGGCAGGGGCCGGGAGAAATGGTAACCCTGCCCCTGGTCACAATTCAATCCTTGTAAATACACCATTTGGTCTTCGGTTTCAATGCCTTCGGCAATGACTTTCATGCCCAGCGACCGGGCCAGGGAGACGATGGCGGTGACAATGGCGGTGTTTTCCGGATCTTTGCCCAGGCTATCTACAAATGTTTTATCTATTTTCAAGGATTCCACCGGGAACCGCTTCAAATAGCTGAGGCTGGAATAACCCGTGCCGAAATCGTCCACCACCAGATGGACGTCCATGGCCTGGAAGGTCTTCATGATCTCCAGCGATGCCAGCGGATCGCGCATCATGGCGCTTTCGGTGAGCTCCAGCTTCAGGCAGCGCGGATCCAGGCCGGACCGGTCCAGCGCGCCGCGCACATCGGCGATCAGCTCGGCGCGGCTGAACTGGCGCGCGGAAAGATTCACATTCATCACCCTGGGCAGCGGTGCGGGAAACGCCTGGGCCCAGCGGCCGGCCTGGCGGCAAGCCTCCTCGATCACCCACTTGCCCAAAGGCACGATCAACCCGGTTTCCTCCGCCAGCGGAATGAAGTCCAGGGGCGGCACCAGGCCCCGCTCCGGGTGCTGCCAGCGGACCAGCGCCTCCCAGCCTTCAATGACCCCGCCGTGCAACCCCACCACCGGCTGGTAGTACAGGACGAATTCGCAGCGCTCCAGGCCGAGCCGCAGGTCGCTTTCCAGCTGCAACCGGGCCAGGGCCTGGACATTCATGCTGGGATCAAACACTTCAATCGAGCACTCGCCCTTGGCCTTGGCCCGGTACATCGCGACTTCGGCATCCCGGACCAGGTCCGAAGGCTGGGTCTCGCCGTCGGAGCTGAGGGCGATGCCCATGCTGCAGGTGATGAAGACATCCCGGTCCTGCACCTGGAAGGGCTGGCCATGGCTTTGGGCGATGCAGTCGGCCACGCTGACGCCTTCATTGACGCTGCGGATGTCCTCGAACAGCACGACGAATTCGTCGCCGCCCAGGCGGGCCACCGTGTCCTCGGGCCGGATGCAGCCGGTCAGGCGCTTGGCCACCTGCATCAGCAGCAGGTCGCCGGCCTCATGGCCCAGGCTGTCGTTGACCACCTTGAAGCGATCCAGATCCAGGTACAACACCGCGGAGAACAGCCCGCGCCGATCCGACCGGCGAATGGCCTGGGACAGGCGCTCCATGAACAGGGTTCGATTGGGCAGGCCGGTCAAGCGGTCCCGGAAGGTCTGCACCGCCAGCTCGGTTTCCGCGCTCTGGCGCCGGGTGGCATCCTCCAGGGTGCAGATCACCTCCACGACCGACCCATGGGCGTCCAGGCGCGGATGGGCCGAGCAGGTCACCCAGGCCCAATCGCCATCGACCGGACGTTCGAGGCCCATGACCAGGCCCGGCACGCGGCGCCCGGTGGCCAGGGCCACGTTCATCGGCAGTTCCTTGGGGTCCAGCGGGTTGCCATCCACCTTGAGGATCTGCACCTTCGGGTTCGTCCAGTTGAAGCCCCGCAACTGCTCCTCCGACCATCCGAGCAGGTCCAGCGCCTTGTGGTTGCAGGCCTTGAGCCCGCCCCGGGCATCGACGATCAGGGCGCCGCTGGGCAGGATGGAGAAGTAGTGGTCGAGGTCCTGCTGGGCCTTCTGCCGGCGGGTTTCACTGCGGTCCGCCCGGGCCCGCAGGCGCCGGCCCCGGGAATGCATGAACAGCGCGCCCGCCGCCAGCCACAGCAGGCCGCCGCCCGCCTGGGCCCAGAGCTCGGGGCTGCGCGGCAGCAGGAGACCGGCTCCGGCCAGGAAACTTCCCCCGGAGAGCGCCAGCGCCCAGGGTGCCGGCCTGCCGCCCAGGGTTATCGATTTCCCGGGATCGCTCACGAGGGTATTCTTCTCCATTGGGAGTATTGGCCTTGGAAGATTTGGATCTGTTTATGGAAAAAGCGCTGGCGGCCTTGAAACACCCCCAGGAAAGGCAGCGGGCGGAAGCCCTGCTGACCCGCTGGTCAGCCCTGTGGCCTGGACCTAAGCGTAACATTACCTTCACCTTCTCTAACCATGGAGCGTTCCTCCACTTCAACCAGATGATCGGTTCCACCTGGTCGCACGTGTTCACCTTCCATGCCGCGCCCCGGCATGGCTTGTCCATGCGCGGCCCGGATACCGATCGGGCGCGCAAGGCGCACAAGCATCGCGACACCCCCCTGGACCGCCAGGGGCTGGACGGCGTGTTCGCCGCCTGGTCCGCCCACCCGGAAGCCCGGCCGGCAGGAAACGCCATTGAACTCTACCTGGAAGAGGCCGCCGACGAGGTGTGGGAGGCGTGTCTACAGGAAGTTCTGCAATTGAAGTAATTACCCTCCAAGGTGGAACATCTCCGCCCGGGGCAGGTCGCGGGTCTGGTCGCTGCGCAGTTCGGAATAGCGGTCGTCGCGCCGCTTCCAGCGCGCCTCCAGCAGGGCGGCCAGATCCGCATCCAAGGCGCCGCCGCGCATGAAGGTCTTCAGGTCGAGGCCCGTGGCAGCGAACAGGCAGGTGAACAGCGAGCCGTCCGCCGATAGCCGGGCCCGGTCACAGCCGGCGCAGAACGGCTCGGTGACCGAGGCGATCAGGCCCAGCTCGCCGGCCCCGTCCAGGTACTGCCAGTGCTGGGCCACGCAGTTCGCGTTGGCCTTCCAGATGCGCTTCATGGGCCAGCGCCGCTGGATGAGCGCAGCCACTTCCCCGGCCGGCACGACGTCGTCCAGGCGCCAGCCGTTGCGGGTGCCGACGTCCATGAACTCGATGAAGCGCAGGATGTAGCCCCGCTCCCGGGCGAACTCCGCCAGCGGCAGGATGTCGGCGTCATTCCTGCCCCGCCGCAGCACGCAATTGAGCTTGGTGCCACGGAAGCCGCAGCGGTCGGCGGCCGCCAGGCCCTCCAGGATCCGTTCCAGGGGCACCGCGGCATCGGTGTTGGCCAGGAACCGTTCCGGGTCCAGGGAATCCAGGCTCACGGTCAGGCGGTCCAGACCAGCCTGTTTCATGGGCAGGGCGAGGCCCGCCAGCATGGAAGCATTGGTGGTCAGGGTCACCTCGCGCAGGCCCTCGATCCGCTTCAGCCCCGCCACCAGTTGCGGCAGGTCCTTGCGCAGCAACGGTTCCCCTCCGGTAAGGCGGACCTTTTCCACCCCGAGGCCAACAAAGACCCGGGTCAGGCGGAGGATTTCCTCGAAGCTGAGAATTTCTTTCCGATCCAGGAATCGGAAATCATCCCCGAAGTCCTCCCTTGGCATACAGTAGGGACAGCGAAAGTTGCACCGGTCGGTCACCGAGACGCGAAGGGCCTTCAATGGCCTGGAGAGGGAATCAAGTGGCCCCATGCATTCAGATTACGGCAAATTTCCGGCCCAGTTGGGGCAAAATCAAAGCACACACATTGGATCAGCCATGGCCTTTCTTTCCAGATTTTTCAACACGCCGGCGCGGAAAGCGCTGCCTACCCTGGACGAGATCCTCGCGGCCCGGAATATCCCCATGGAACTGCCCGGGTTGGAACGGCTCAAGGATGAATTCCAGCATCTGCACGAAAGCGAGCAGGGCCCGTGGGGCGATGCGCTGCAGGAACTGGTGGCGCGCGGCTGGCCGGTGCCTCCGCTTTGGCAGGATGCCCAGTACGAGCTGTCCCCTCGGCTGGTGCCGACCTGGGCGGCCGAGCGGGACGGTTTCTTCTTCCGTCCTTACGTGGAAGGGCTCGCCCTGCGCATGGTGGTCGCCGGCCAGACCATGCCCGCGGCCTGGCTCACCTTGTGGGGCGTGACCTGGGAAGACGTGCTGGACCGGGGCATGGACCAGCTGCGCGAGCGTTCCGTGAACATCCACTTCCAGCGCCAGCACACCGGGATCTATCGGGGCGTGTTCGCCGACGGCCAGAGCGCCTCCCGGTTCCTGCTGCCCGAGCTTTGGAGCAGCCTGTTCCCGGGCCAGAACACCTTCCTCGCCATCCCCTCCGAGGATGAGCTGCTTGTCGCACCCCAGGTGCTGCTGCCCCAGCTGGTGGAGGCCATCAACAAGTCGCTGAGCGGACCCGACCCCCGGCTGATGGGCACCATCTACCAGCAGGTGGGGGGCAGCTTCCTGCCCGCCACCCTGCAGGACCCCCACCCCATCGCCCAGCCCCAGCGGGAACTGCGCCAGGCGGACATGATGGAGGCCTACCGGGCCCAGGAGAGCTGCCTTCCGGCCGAGCTGGGGGTGCCGGCCCCGGCCGGCGTGGTCAGAACCCAGCAGGGCCGCTCCGTCAGCTATACCACCTGGCAGGAGGGCCGGCCGGTGCTGCTGCCGGAAACCGACCTGGTGGGCTTCGTCGCCGCCAACGGCCGGCCGTTGGGCATCTATTTCCGCCAGACGCTGCCTCGCATCTCGGATCTCCATGGCACCACCGTGGATATCTGGGGCCCCCGGCGGATCCGCTACGAGGGTTTCCCCACGGTCACCCAGCTGACCCGGCTGGAATGCTTCGCCACAGGTGAGCAGATGGCCGAACTGTTCAAGAGTGCCGGCCCCACCCGGCCCCGCCCGACGAGCGGGCCCATGCAGGACCTGGCCAGCTCCGGCGCGCGCTCAGCCCAGGCTTCCAGCCCGGTGCCCGCCCACCTGCGCGGGCAGAGCCTCGGGATGCAGAGTGACGATTAGCTAGCGCCGTTGGCCGTTGGGTCCGATCAGGCTGGCTAGACCGGCTTGAGGCCCACCTTGGCGCGGATCAGGGTCTCGATCTCGTCAGCCAGTTCGGGGTTGTCGCCCAGGAGCTTTTTCACGTTCTCGGCCCCCTGGCCCAGGCGTGAGTCCTTGTAGCTGAACCAGGAGCCGCTCTTCTGGATGATTTCCAGCTGGACGCCCAGCTCCACCAGCTCTCCCGTGCGGCTGATGCCTTCGCCATACATGATGTCGAAGGTGGCCACCTTGAGCGGCGGCGCCACCTTGTTCTTCACCACCTTCACCTTGGTCTTCTTGCCCACCACCGAGGAATCCTCGTCCTTGGCGGCCACCAGGGGATCGCCGGTGTTGCCCTTGATGCTCTGGATGCTGCGCACGTCCAGGCGGACCGAAGCATAGAACTTGAGGGCGTTGCCGCCGCTGGTGGTTTCCGGGTTGCCGAACATCACGCCGATCTTCATGCGGATCTGGTTGATGAACACGACGCAGGTGTTGGTCTTGCTGATGGAAGAGGTCATCTTGCGCAGGGCCTGGCTCATCAGCCTGGCCTGCAGCCCCACCTGCATCTCGCCCATCTCCCCGTCGATTTCCGCCTTGGGCACCAGGGCCGCCACGGAGTCGATGACGATGATGTCCAGGGCGCCGCTGCGCACCAGCTGGTCGCAGATCTCCAGGGCCTGCTCGCCGCTGTCCGGCTGGCTGATGAAGAGGTTGTCGATGTCCACGCCGAGTTTCCTGGCGTACTCCGGGTCCAGGGCGTGCTCGGCGTCGATGTAGGCCGCCAGGCCGCCCTTCTTCTGGGCCTGGGCCACCATGTGCAGGGCCAGGGTGGTCTTGCCGCTGGCTTCGGGGCCGTAGACCTCCACCACCCGGCCCTTGGGCACGCCGCCCACGCCCAGGGCGGAGTCCAGGGAGATGGAGCCCGTGGAGATCACATCGATCCCCTCCACGTTCAGCTGCTCGCCCAGCTTCATGATCGAACCCTTGCCGAACGCCCTTTCGATGTCCGCCAGGGCCCGGTTCAAGACCTTCAGGCGATCATCCTGTTCATTCGTGGTAGCGGCCATGGGAACTCCGGAGGGCGAGGGGAACGAGTCAATGCCTGATGCGGCATTTCCAAGCATGAAGCAAAAAGCGAAAAAAACAAGAAATTTCTTTTGGCACCGCCGACGGTCGATACACCGTTCGGAGCGGCCACCCGATAGTATGGAAGCAATCTGTTCCTTCGCGCAGAAAGCCTCCGAAGCTCATTATGGAATTCCACCCCTATCTTGATCGGCAGCTTGCTGTCCTGGCAGCCTCCGGCGCTGCTTTGCCCGAAGGGCCGGCCTGGACCGCGTTCCTGGCCGGGATCAATGAACAGATCGTCGGTGGCCAGGTGCCTCCGGCGCAGCGCCAGGTGGCGCACGACCAGGATCTGGCCCGCTACAAGTCCCTGGTCGACCATCTGCGCGAGACCGTGTTCCAGATCGACCGGGAAGGCGCCTGGTCGTTCCTGAACCCGGCCTGGGAGGCCATGACCGGCTTCACGGTGGCGGAAAGCCTGGGCACGCCATTCCTGGACCACATGCACCCGGTGGACAAGGAGCGCTACCTGAGCATGCTCACCTACGCCATGGACGCCGCGGAGGACACGGTCCGGGGCGAGTTCCGCTTCCGGACCCGGTCCGGCCAGTACCTGTGGGTGGAGATGTACACCCGCATCACGCTGGGCGCCGAGGGCCTGGTGACCGGCGTCTCCGGCACCATGAACGACATCACCGAGCGCAAGCGGTCCCAGGCCGCGCTCAGCGCGCTGACCTCCAGGCTGCGGGCCCTGATCGAGAACATGCAGGGCGCCATCCTGGTGGAGACAGCGGATCGGCACATCTCCCTCATCAACGAGGGGTTCTGCCAGATGTTCGCGGTGCCGGTGGCGCCGCAGCTGCTGGCCGACAGCGAGGCGATGGAGCTGCTGGATCTGGTCCTGCCCCAGTTCCAGGAGCCGGAGGCCATCCTGGAGCTGCAGACCGCGCTGCTGGCCCGGCGGGAAGTGCTCATCGGCGCCGAGCTGGCGTTGACCGACGGCAGGGTGCTGTCCATGGATTTCGTCCCCATCGAGGTGGGGGAGGAGTTCAACGGGCATTTCTGGCAGTTCCACGACATCACCGAGCGCAGGCAGTCCGAGGAGAAGCTGGCCCGGGCCGCCCTGGACCTGGAGATGAAGAACTGGGAGCTGTCCCACGCCCGGGACGAGGCGGTGCGCATGGGCGGGCTGAAGTCCGAGTTCCTGGCCAACATGAGCCACGAGATCCGGACGCCCATGAACGGGATCATCGGCATGACCGAGCTGCTGGTCAACACCAGCCTCACCGATGAGCAGCGCGACTATGCCTCCACCATCCGGGCCAGCGCCGCGACCCTGCTCCGGCTGATCAACGACATCCTGGACTTCTCCAAGATCGAGGCGGGCAAGCTGGAACTGGAGCGCATCCAGTTCGACCTGCACGGCCTGCTGGACGACCTGCTGGCGATCCTGGGCGTCAAGGCGCACGACCGCGGCGTGGAGCTGGCCACCTGGGTATCCCGGGAGGCGCCCACCCTGCTCATGGGCGATCCGATCCGGCTCCGGCAGGTGCTGTCCAACCTCACCGACAACGCGATCAAGTTCACCAAGGCAGGCACCGTGGCCATCCGGGTGTTCCTGGAGCGGCGCGAGGAAGGCGCGGTCACCTTGCGCTTCGAGGTGGAGGACACCGGCGCCGGCATGCGCGAGGACGTCGCCGCCAAGCTGTTCCAGTCCTTCTACCAGGGCGATTCCTCCACCACCCGGAAGTACGGCGGGACCGGACTGGGCCTGGCCATCTGCAAACGCATCGCCGAACTCATGGACGGCGCCATCGGCGTGCGCAGCACCCTGGGCCAGGGCAGCGTGTTCTGGTTCACTGCGCGCTTCCAGGTGCAGGAGGAACAGGCGTTCTGGCTGCCGGAGACCCGGCCGCGCTTCTTCCTGACCGGGCTGCCCGCCACCACCGGCGCCTTCCTGGACGCCCAGCTGCGCGAATGGGCTTTCGAATCCGAGCTGCTGGAGCCCGGGCCCGAGGCCCTGGCCCGCCTGGGCTCGGCCCATCCGCCCTCGGGCAGCGGGACCTTCCTGATCTTCCCCGGCACCGGCACCCTGCCGGCGAGCCTGCTCCAGTTCCTCCAGGAGATCCGCCGGAACCCTGCCCTGGCGTCGCTGCGGCTGGTGCGGACCCATTCGCTCTACGAGAAGGAGGGGGTCCCGCAGGTCACCGGCCTGCCCATCACCGAGTTCCTGCCCCTGCCCATGCGCCGGACCCACCTGAAGACGCTGCTGGAGGGCCACCGCGGCACGCTGCCCGCGCCCGCCGCGCCGGAGCCGCTCCCGGCCTCCCCGGCGGCCCTGGCCGGGGCGCGCCTCCTGCTGGTGGAGGACAACCTGGTGAACCAGCGGGTGGCCCTGGCGGTGCTCAGGAAGCTGGGCCTGACCCCCGAGCTGGCCGTCAACGGCCTGGAAGCCCTCGAAGCGGCCAAGGCCCGGACCTTCGACCTCATCCTCATGGATTGCCAGATGCCTGAAATGGATGGCTTCGAGGCGACCCGCCGGATCCGTGAGCAGGAGGGCGGCACGCGCCATGTGCCGATCCTGGCCATGACCGCCAACGCCATGTCCGGGGACCGGGAACGCTGCCTGGAAGCCGGCATGGACGACTACCTCGCCAAGCCCATCGCCATTCTCGACCTTAAAGAAGCACTCATGCACTGGCTCCCGCCGGCCGTGCCAACACCCTAGGAAGCCATGTCAGACCCCCGCACCCTCGATGACGACCTCAGCATCCGCATCATCCTCCAGCGCCTTTGCCTGTCGGGGATGAAGGTCAACCTGTCCGTCCGGGACCGCCATGCCCCGTTCCAGATCCTCGCCCAGGAGGCCGAGCGCATCCTGGTCGCCATGCCGGCCCAGGATCTGGCGGACTGGAACCTGCCGAACGGGGAGAAGGTGGGGCTGGGCTTCCAGGACCGCGGCTTCAGCTATGAATCCGTGGTGACGTTCAAGGGCGGCGCGGAGTGGGAAACGATCCGCTGCGCCACCTTCTCGGTGCCCCGGGTGCTGCGCCGGGCGGATGACAACCGGCTGGCCCATTTCGCGCCGGACACCGCCCCGAAGGTGACCTTCACCAACAACCGCAACGCGCTCCTGGATGGCCAGATCAAGGGCCTGGGCCGCGACGGCTTCGAGATGGTCATGCAGGATCCGTCCCGGAAGATCCAGGAGGTCCTGCGGGTGGGCGAGGAGTCCACCCTGGACCTGGCCCTGGACGAGGACCTTAAGATCACCGCCCACGCCCGGGTCGCCTATTTCGGCGCGGATTTCGTGGGCATGCGCTTCACCGAGCGGGTCGACCACACGGTGCTGGACCAGTACCGCAACTGGCTGGATGGCCAGCAGCGGCTCCAGGCCCAGCGGGACCGGGAGAGCTTCGAATCCGGCGCCGGGCGCCCGGTCCAGAAGGAGAACCAGGGCGCCGTGCTGCCCAAGGTGCGGATCTGGGTGGACCGGGCGCCGGCGATCCTCATCCTCACCGAGCGCGAGGATTTCGCCCGGCGCATGGCCGAAGCCCTGGGCCGCAAGTTCGGCGTGCTGAGCCTGGACTACATCAAGGGCCCCCTGAAGCCCTTCCTGCGCCTGCCGGAAGCCCCCGCCGCCGACTGGGGCCCGGCGCGGCTCATCGTCATCCACAACCATCTGCGCCTGGTGAGCCCGCTGGAGCTGTCGCGCCAGGTGGTGGAGCAGGAGAAGTGCCCGCTGCCGGTCCTGCTCGCCGGCACCGACGAGGATGTCGAACTCAAGCGCAACCGCGCCATGGCCGCCGGCGCGGTGGACTATGTGCCGGTTGAGCCGTTCAAGATCCTGTCGGTGCTGCGCAAGCTGGACGAGACGCTGAAGCTGTTCGAAGGCTGCTAGCCTTCGGGAACCGGGCTTCAGGCACAATGGTCGTTTCCATCGCGGGGAGCGACCTTGATCTTCGCCGTCTTCAGTGCCGAACCCATCGGGGCCATCCTGGCGCTGTTGGCGCTGCTCTGGCTGGTCGCCAAGCTGGGCGGCGAGCTGGCGCTCCGGCTCCGCTTCCCGGCAGTGGCCGGTGAGCTGGCGGCCGGGCTGTTTCTGGGCGCCCTGGCCCGCAACCATCCGGGGTTCCCCGCGGTCGCCACCGATCCGGCGCTGGATCTGCTGGGCAATCTGGGCATCATCGTGCTGATGTTCGCGGTGGGGCTGGAATCCACCGTGCCGCAGATGGTGCGGGTGGGCCTGTCCGCCCTGCGGGTGGCCAGCCTGGGCGTGGCCCTGCCCCTGGCCGCCGGTTTCCTGGCGGCCTGCCTGCTGCTGCCCGCGGGCACCCCCGTGCTGGTGGACCTGTTCGTCGGCGCCTGCCTATCCGCCACCTCCATCGGCATCTCCGCCCAGGTGCTGCGGCAGTTCGGCGCGGCCAAGTCCCGGGAGGGGCGGGTCATCGTCGGCGCCGCGGTGATCGACGATGTGCTGGGACTGCTGGTGCTGGGCGGCATCTCCGGCGCCGTGGCCGCGGCGGCGGGCGGCACCATGGCCTGGGGCCGGCTGGCGTTCAGCCTGGCCCTGGCCCTGGGTTTCCTGGCGATTGCCCTCACCCTGGGCCGGCTGGCCACACCGCACCTGTTCCGCCTGGCCAACCGTTTCCGCAGCCAGCAGATCCTGCTTCCGGTGGCGCTGGCTTTCGCCTTCCTGCTGGCCTGGCTGGGCAGCCTGGCCGGGCTCGCGGCCATCGTCGGTGCCTACGCCGCCGGGCTCATCCTGGAGCCCGCCCACGTGCAGATCCTGGAAGAGCGCGAACTCTGCCGCCTGGAGCAGCTGGTGCAGCCCCTGGTGGTGGTGCTCTCCCCGCTGTTCTTCGTGCTCATGGGGGCCCGGATCAACCCCGCCACCCTGCTGGATGCGCGTGTCCTGGTGTTCACCCTGGCGCTCGCCGTCCTGGGCATCGCCGGCAAGCTCGCCGCAGGCCTCCTGGCCGGGCGCGACCTCCGGTGGGAACTGGTGGGCTGGGGCATGGTCCCGCGCGGGGAGGTCGGCCTCATCTTCGTCGCCACCGGCAGCCAGCTGCACCTGGGCGGCCAGCCCCTGCTCTCTGCCGAGATCCAGGCCGCCATCGTCGGCGCCCTGCTGATCACCACCGTGGCCGGTCCGCTGGGCCTGGGCTGGGCCCTGCGCCGGAGCCGGGCGAAGATCACTTGACCTGCTTGCGTTCCAACTGGATCACCGCGCCCTTCTGCCAGGCATCCGCGCCAAGGTCCACCGGTCCGGCGGGGATCTCGGCCCGGCGCGCCTTCTTGGCCGCGGTGGCGACGCCGGTTTCCCGGTCGCGCTGCGCCACCAGCCTGGCATCGACCTGGCCATCGCCCGTGAAGCCCATGAGCAGCTGGGGAATGCCCATGGGGACCTGGTCGTTGCGGTCCACATGCCAGGTCTGCCAGGTCTTGCCGTAGGTCAGCACCAGATCCTTCATCAGGCTCATTTCCGCCGCTTCGCTGAGCCCGGGGGCCACCAGCTGGCCCGATTTCACCTCGAACCGGTGACTGTGCCAGAGTTTCTTTTCTTCCTCGGGGAAGGTCTTGAACAGCCTGGCACTGACGATGTACTCGACCCCCACCATCCGGGCGCCCTTGCGGTTGGCGTCGTAGAGGACGCACTGCATCACCTCCGGCCCGACCCGCGAACAGAAGTGGTGCGCGGTCACCTGCCTGGACGGCTCGCCGTTGTAGAAGTGGAAGCCGCACAGGTAGGCGTGGATCGAACCCATCGGCAGCGGCGCTGCCGCGCAGGCCGCGTCCTTGGCCGCACAGCCCGGCTGGCCGGGGAGGGCCGTGCCGAACAGCAGGCCGAACATGAAGGCAGTCGCGTTCCGGTTCATCGCCGCAGGTCTCCACCCGTTGCATGGGGCGATCCGGAAGGAGGTTCCCTACAGGGACGCGAGGCACTTCTGCAGGTGGTTCCGGTATTCATCCGAGGCGCCCAGGAACTGCACCTCGGCTTCGAGGAAGCCCGGCCTGGTGTCGATGTCGTGGTGTGCCCACACGACCTTGGCCTCGATGGCGGCCGCGGGCAGCAGCGGATGGATCAGCGCCCAGCCTTCCAGCACGGAATCCCCGGAAATCCTGGCCAGCGGGCTGATGGGCACTTCGATACGGCAGCCATCGGTCCCCAGGTTCAGCAGGTGGACGTTGTCGTAGACCTGGCCTGCGGAACGAAAGCTTGCCTTGCAACGGTTCCTGACGGACACGCGAGCGGACATTTGGTTCGCCATGCAATACCTCCTGGATCGGCACGAAGTCGACACGGTTGTTGGTTGCGCCTGGGGAAAGGGGGCTCACCCCGCAGCTTCCTGGCTCGCTTCAGTCTCGGTTCCGGCAACGCCCGGCGCCAGCAGATAGAAATGATTCTTAGAATCGATTTCATCGATCCGGACGTGGCGCAGGGATCCGGCCAGCCTACTTCAGGCGCACCCGGCACCCCGCCACGCACAGCCAGGCTTCCTCGGCGGCGCTGGCCGCGCGCTGGTTCAGCCATCCGGCCAGATCGCGGAAGCGGCGCACCATGGGCTCCTCCGGCACCGGCGACCAGCCCACTTCGTTGCTCACCAGGAGCACCGGCCAGGGCGCCTCGACGAAGACCTTGAGCTGACGGTCCCACGCCTCCAGGATGGCCCGGTCGGAGGCTTCCATCCGGTCCGCCAGCCAGAGGGTCAGGCAATCCATCAGCACCCCCGAGGGCGGTGGCACCAGGGCCGCCAGGGCCGCGGCCGGATCGGCCGGCGCCTCCAGGACGCGCCAGGAGGCGGGGCGCTCGGCCCGGTGCCGGCGCAACCGCTCCACCATTTCCAGATCGCGCGGGTCGGGCCGGTAGGTCGCCACGAACACCACCCCGTCGCCCCATTCCCTGGCCTTTTCCACCGCCCAGCTGCTCTTGCCGCTGCGCACCGGTCCCGTGATGAATGTGATCATGCCCATGGCACCATCATTGCCGCACCGCCCATCATGGAGCCATGGGAAATGCGCTCGCGGTGCAGGGCAGCGGGCCGTACGCGGGCCAGAGCCTGGTCGCGGCGACCCCCTGGTGAAGCCTTGCGGCGCCTGAAGCGAATGGTATAATCCTGAGTGGTGGCCCAACAGGTTACAATTTTTTCATCCCTCCCTATTCATCTTTATAAAGGAATCTTCCGATGTTTGGAAAGGAAGCCTCATCCGGCCTCCTGGCGATAGCGTTATCCGGCGGCATGGTCTTCCCGCACTTCCAGATCGAGGAGACGCTGCGCCAGGAGAACCGGGATCTCACCCGGTTCGACCTGGATTTCGACCTGGCCGCCTTCCTCCGGCAGCCGTAGCGGCCATGGGCAGCCTGGCCCTGGGCTATGGTCTGGCCTGCTATCTCGCTTTCCTGGCAAGCTTCGCCTACCTGGTGGGCTTCGTGGGCGACTTCGGCGTGCCCCGGTCGGTTTCCGCCGGAAGCGCCGGGAGGCCGGGCACCGCCCTGCTGGTGGACCTGGCCCTGCTCGCCCTGTTCGGGCTCCAGCACAGCCTCATGGCCCGCCCGGGCTTCAAGCGCGCCTGGGCCCGCATCGTGCCGCCGGCCCTGGAAAGGAGCACCTATGTGCTCTGCTCCAGCCTGGCCCTGGTCCTCCTGTTCCGCTGCTGGCGCACCCTGCCCGGCACCGTGTGGAACTTCCAGTCGCCGGTCCTGCGGCTGGCCGCCTGGGCCGGCTTCGGGGCCGGCATCGCCCTGGCGCTGGTCAGCACCTTCCTCATCAGCCATGCGGATCTGTTCGGCCTGCGCCAGGTCTGGTTCCGCTTTCGCCGGCGGCCCTACCGGGAACCGGAATTCCGCCTGAGCGCCGTCTACGCCCGGACCCGGCACCCGCTCATGCTCGGGTTCCTGGTGACCTTCTGGTCGGCGCCGACCATGAGCGCCGGCCGCCTCCTGTTCGCCCTGGGCTGCACCTGCTACATCCTGGCCGGCACCCACTGCGAGGAGCGCGACCTGCTCAGGACCCTGGGCCCCGGCTATGCCCGCTACCGGCGGGAAGTGCCCCGGTTCTTCCCGATCCCCTGGAAGCGGAGGTGATCCGCCAGCCATACTGTCGGCATGATCCGGCCAACCCCTGCCACCAGCGATGTTCTCTGCCTCGGCGAGCTGGTCTGGGACTGCTATGCCACCGGCGCCTTCCTGGGCGGCGCGCCGTTCAACGTCGCGGTGCAGCTGGCCCGGCATGGGGCGGGCGCCACCCTGCTCACGGCCGTGGGCGAGGATGACCTGGGGCGCCGGGCCCAGGATTTCCTCCGGGAGGAGGGCCTTCCCCCCGTCCTGGCGCATCCGCGGCTGCCGACCGGCACCGTGTCGGTGCGTCTGGACGGGGCCGGCATTCCGGGCTTCACCATCCATGGCGGCTGCGCCTGGACCGACCTGGAGGGCGCCCGGCAGGGCGTGCCCGGGCCGGGCCGACCCAAGGTCCTGGTCTTCGGCGGGCTGGCCATGCATGCCGAAGCCAACCGGCATCTGCTCGCCGCCTTGCTGGATGGCTGGCGCGCCGGCCCCCGGGGGGCGCCCATCCTGATCTGCGATCTGAACCTGCGCCCCGGCTGGTCCGACCCGGCCGTGGTGCGCTGGTGCCTGGCGCGCTGCGACTACCTGAAGCAGAACGAAGCGGAGGCGCGCTTCCTGGCGGCGCTGGAGGGCGTGGACGGCCCGGCCCTCCTGGCTCGCCACGGCCTGCGGGGCCTATGCACCACCCTGGGCCCGGCCGGCCTGGTCTGGCATGGCCCGCACCGGGCCGCCCTCGCCCTGCCGGTGCTGACGGCGGCCGAGGGGGCCCCGCCGGTGCTGGACACCGTGGGCGCCGGCGATGCCCTGACCGCGGCCATGGCCGCCGGCCTGGCCGCGGGCGAGGCGCCGGAGGCCTTCCTGGAACGGGGCCGGCGCTGGGCTGCCGCTACCTGCGGGGTGCGCGGGGCGCTTGGTCCCCGTTGATCGCCCGGTAGTGTTCCAGGTAGCGCTGGAACCGCTCGGGAGGCGCCGGCTGGCCGGATTCGAAATAGGCCACGGTGCCGCTGCCCGAGCCGGGCAGGCGATCCCCCAGGCGCGCGCACAGATTGTTGATGGTGCCGCGGTTGCCATCCACCAGCAGGGTGCCCGGAGCGAACAGGCGCGCCAGCTGGGGCCGGTAGTAGGGGAAATGGGTGCAGCCCAGCACCACCGCCCCGTAGGCCGCCAGGTCCCGGCGGGCGAAGGCCCCTTCCAGGTACGGGCCGATCACCTCCGGATCGAACTGGAACGCTTCGGCGTGGGCCACCAGCCGCTGCAGCGACAGGTAGTCCACCCTGGCCTCGTCGTCGATGCGGTGCACCAGGCGCTGGAACTTGTCCTCGCGCAGGGTCATGTCGGTGGCCAGCACCAGCACGCGGCCGGACTGGACCTCCAGGGCCGGCTTCACGGCCGGCTCCATGCCGATGATGGGGAAATCGTAGGCCCGCCGCAGGTCCTCGATGGCCACGCTGGTGGCGGTGTTGCAGGCCACCACCAGGGCCTCGATGCCCTGGCGCACCAGGCAGGCAACCCCGGCGAAGACACACTGGCGCACCACGTCCTTGGGCTTGTTGCCATAGGGCACCGAGGCGGTGTCGGCGAAGTAGACGAAGTCCGCCCCCTGCACCTGGGCCTGGGCCTCGGCCAGGACGGTGAGCCCGCCGACGCCGGAATCAAACAACCCGATGCGCATATCCCTACAAATTCCCTTTGAGCCCGATCGCTTCCGCCACGCCGCGCATCCCTTCGATGGTGCTCCCGGTCAGCGCGGACAGCTCCACCCCGAGCATGGCCGCGCCCTTCTGGATCACCTCCCGGTTCACCCCGGCGGCGAACGAGCGGTCCTTCCACTTCTTGAGCACCGATTTCACCGGCAAGTCCAGCACGCTGCGGGACGGCCGCACCAGCGCGGCGGCGCTCACCAGGCCGGTGAGCTCGTCGATGGTGAACAGGGTCTTCTCCATGAGGCTCCGCGGTTCCACCTCGCAGCAGAGGCCCCAGCCGTGGGACACCACGGCCCGCACGTAGGGTTCGGGCCAGCCGTGCTGTTCCAGGATCTCCCGGGCCTTGACGCAGTGCTGGTCCGGGAAGCGCTCGTAATCGATATCGTGGGCCATGCCGACCAGGCCCCACATGTCCTCGTCCTCGCCGTGGGCCCGGGCCATGTGGCGCATGACCGCCTCCACCGCCAGGGCATGGTGCTGCAGGCTCGGGCTGGGGTTGTACTCCACCAGAAGCTTCCAGGCTGCTTCGCGGGTCGGTGGCTGGGTCATGGCTTGCCCTTTCCAAATGATGGATGAATCAGTATGGCAGTTCCAGGGTCAGGGCCTGAGCCTTGCGGGCCTGCACCCGGAAGACGGCGTGGATCAGCTCGGGGGTGAGCACCTCCTCCGGCGGACCGAACCCCACCCGGGCGCCCCGGTCCAGCACCAGCACCCGGTCGAAGCAGAGGGCCGTGCGCAGGTCGTGCAGGCTCACCAGCAAGGTCGAGCCGCCGACGGCCAGCTGCTTGGCCAGCTTGAGCACTTCCAGGCCATGGCGCACATCCAGGCTGGCGGTGGGTTCGTCCCAGAGCTGCAGCGGCGCGCCGGTGGCCAGGGCCCGGGCCAGGAACACCCGGCGCCGTTCCCCGCCGCTGAGCTGGGTGATGGGGCGGTCGCGCAGATGGCCGATGTCCAGGGCGTCCAGGGCGGCCTCCACCCCCTGGCCGTCGTCGCCCCAGGCGTGCCGGCCCTGGCCCACCACTTCGCGCACCGGGAAGGCGAACTCGGCGTGGCTTTCCTGGCCCACCCAGGCCAGCGTGCGGCCCCGCTCCAGGAAGGGGATCCGGGACAGCTCCCGGCCGTTCCACAGGATCCGCCCCTGCGCCTGCAGCAGCCCGGCCAGCACCTGCAGCAGCGTCGACTTGCCGGCGCCGTTCGGGCCGACCACGGCGACCATGAGGCCCGGCTCCAGGTGCAGGGAGAGGTCCCGCAGCCGGCTGCCCAGGATCAGGCCTTCGGCCGTCAGCATGGATTCCTCCGCAGCATCCAGAGCAGAAAGGGCCCGCCCAGCAGGGCGGTCATCACCCCCAGGCGCATGCCGCCGGGCAGGAAGCGGGTGGGCAGGTCGCACAGCAGCACCAGCGCCGCGCCGCCCAGCATGGACAGGGGCAGCAGCCGGCGATGGTCCGGCCCGAAGCCCAGGCGCAGCAGATGCGGCACCACCAGCCCCACGAAGCCCACCACGCCCCCCACCGCGGTGGCCAGGGCGGTAAGGATGGTGGACAGGCCGATCAGCTGCCAGCGCAGCCGGCGCACGTCCACCCCCAGGCTCTGGGCCGAGGGCTCGCCCAGGCTGAGCAGGTTCATGGGCCGGCCCAGCGGCAGCATCAGGGCGCAGCCCAGCAGGATCGGCGGCAGGCCGATCCAGACGTGCTCCCAGGTGCGGTTCTCGATGCCGCCCATGAGCCAGAACAGGATCTGCCCGCTCACCTGGAACTGTTCGGCCGAGAGCGCCAGCAGGAAGCTGGTGCCGGCCCCGAAGATGGCGTTCAGGGCCACCCCGGAAAGCAGCAGATGCTCCGGGCTGGCCCCCCGGCGGGCCAGCAGGACCACCGCGCCGGTGGCCAGGAAGGCGCCCAGGATGGAGGCGCCGGGAACGATCCAGATGTTCAAAGCCCCCCCCGCCAGGGCCAGGGCCGCCACCGCGCCCAGCGCGCCGCCGGCGCTCACCCCCAGCAGCCCCGGGCTGGCCAGGGCATTGCGGAAGAACGCCTGCATGGCCACGCCGGAGGCGGCCAGCCCGGCGCCCACGGCGATGCCCACCAGGGTGCGCGGCAGGCGCAGATCCCAGACCACCGTGCGGGCCAGCTCGTCGCCCCGGCCGGCCAGGGCCTGGAGCACCTGCATGGGCTTGAGGTTGGAATCGCCCAGGGCCAGGGAGGCCAGGATCGCCGCCAGCAGAAGCAGGCTGAGGCCGGCGGTGGCACCGATGGTTCGCCCCTTCACTTGAACGCCTCCGGGTGCAGGGCCCGGGCCAGCCACTCGTAGGCGTCCAGCCGGGCCTGGCTGGTGCTGGCCATGAGCGCACCGGGCAGCGCCACCACGTGGCCCTCGCGGAACGCCCGCATGAACTTGTAGGGCGCCAGGTCGCGCAGCCGGGCCTGCAGGTCCATGCCCTGCTCCCAGGGCGCCACCAGCACATCCACCGGCCAGCCGAGGACCTTTTCGTTGGGCGTGGGCGCGTGGCCCTTCAGACCCATCTCCGCCGCCACATTGAGCGCGCCGGCGTGATCGCAGATGTCCTGGAAGGTGGTGCCGCTGCCGGCGGTGAACGGGTAGAACCCCACCGCCAGCACGCGCACCGGCTTGCAGCCCTTGAGCCGCAACGCCAGCGCCTGGACCCGGGCGCGCCATTCGCGGATCAGCTGTTCCGCCCGCTCCTGGCGGCCCAGGGCCTGGCCGATCCGGCGGGCGTTGGCGAACAGGTCGTCCAGGCTGTCGAACTGATCCACCAGCAGCACGTCGACCTTGGCCCGGCGCAGCAGGGCCACGGTCTCCGCCTGGGTGTAGGAGGCCACCAGCACCAGGTCCGGGCGGAAGCGCAGGATGTCCTCGGCCTCGCCGGTGCGCAGGCAGGGGAAGCGCTGGCCGGCCTTGGACGCGGGGCTGTAGCGGGCGTCCCGGGCCAGGTGGCTCAGGGCGGCGATCTGGCCCGGACCGGCCAGGGCGATCAGCAGGTCGTCGGTGCCCACCGTCTGGCTCACCACCCGCCGGGGGCTCCCCGCCCCGAACAGGGCGGGGAGTGCCAGCAGGAGGACCAGCAGTACGCGTCTCATCTAGAAACGGTAGCGCACCTCTAGGGATACCGTCGGCGGTTGGGCCGGGTAGCCGTAGATTTGCGAAGCGTCGTTCTGGAAGTCCCGGGTCCCGGCCAGCCACTGGGCCTCGGTGGTGTTGGGCTGCATCAGATGGTCGCCGCGCAGGGTGAGGGAAAGATCCTCGCGCACCGTCCAGACCGCCCAAAGGCTCAGGTCGTTGAAATGCTCCTTGAATGCCGCCGAACTGCCGTCGGGGTTGATGTCCGCGTCGTAGCGCGGTCCGGTCCAGGACCAGCGGCCTTCCACGCGGACCGCGCCCAGCACCCGGAAGCCATGCAGGCCCAGGGTCTGGAACGGCCTGCGGACCACGGCCGTATCGCTCAGCTGCTGGTCCGGGCTGTCCTGGAGCGCGCGCGCTTCCTGGTTCCGGTAGAAGCCGTCCAGGCCCCAGAGGGCGGTGGCATATCCGCCTTTGAACTCGGCGGACTGGATGCGGATCTGCGAGCCGTTCCGGTAGATGCCCGACGGGTATCCGCCCCAGGCGGGGACGGGCACGCCGCCGTTGGGATCGTAGTAGACCAGGTTGGAATACAGGGTGCGGGTCAGCTCCACCCCGGCCTTCCAGGGTCCCGCGGCGTAGGAGAGGCCGGTCTGGGCCGTGCGGGTCTTTTCATTGTCCAGCGGCACGCCGCCGTAGTTGGCGTTGAAGATGGTGTTGTAGAGCAGCGGGTTGCTGAAGCCGGTGCCGGCGTTGCCATAGATCCGGAAGCCCTCGGGCAGGATCCAGTTCAGCCCGAGCTTGCCGGTGGCCACGGTGCGGTCGTCCTCGAGGGTTCCCGCGTTGGCGCTGGGCGCCGTACCGCGGTCCCGCTCGGTGCGCAGGGAACCGGTGACCCTCAGGTTGGGCATCAGCTCCCGCTGGCCGTCCAGCACCACGGCCAGATGCCGCGCCTCCGCGCTGAGCTGGTTGATGCCGGCCAGGTCCGGGGCCAGGGCGGTCTCCTCGGACCCGTCCATGGTCACCGTCAGGGACCCCTTGGCGGAAGGCTGCCAGGTGACATGGCCCACCACCTGGTCCCGCCGGCTGAGGTAGTAGGCCGTGGGCTGGTTGGTGTTGACGTCCGGTTCCAGGCGGTTCTCCAGCACCTGGCCGAGGGTCAGCTCGCCGGACAGCACCGGGGAGAACTGGGTGCGCACCGTGCCGCTGATGATCTGGGTGCGGTCGAAGTCCTGCCGCTGCGGATCGAACTGGCTGGCCGTCCGGGGGCTGTTGGTGACGTAGACGATGGGGATGGGCACCCCCGAGTAGGTGTTGAAATAATTCGCCGTCACCAGCGTGTCCTCGCCCAGCTGCCGGCCCAGGCCGACGAAACCGGCGGTGGTGCGGTAGCGGTTGGCCGGGTCCATCACCGAGTCCTCCCGCTCCGCCGTCCCGGCCACCCGGATCCAGCCCTTGTCCCAGCCATAGGCGGTCCCCAGCTGGCCCTTGAGCAAGCCCTGGTTGCCGGCGGCGGCTCGCAGGTCACCGGAAAACCCCGCGCTGGGGCTGCCGGCGGAGTAGAGCGCCACCGCGCCGCCCAGGGCGTCCGAACCGTAGCGGGTGGAGGCGGGGCCCTGCTGGATCTCGACCCGGTCGATGCCGGCCAGCTGGATGATGCTGGCGTCCACCCCGCCCAGCCCGGAGACGTCGTTGAGGCGCAGGCCGTCCAGGGTGACCACGGTGTCCTGGGGCCGGGTGCCGCCCAGGAAGATGGAGGCCGCGGTGCCCACGCCGCCCGAAGTGAAGACCTGGCCCGGCAGGACGTCCTGGAGCAGGTCGGCCAGATTGTCCGCGCCGCTCTCCTCGATGGCCTGCTTGTCCAAGACGATGACCGGGTTGGGCGTCTGCACCAGCTCCACCGGGACGGCTTCGGCGGTGACCGTCACCGTGGCCGAGGCCTCCGCCTCGGGCCGGGGTGCCTCGGTTTCGACAGTGCCACCCCAGAGACTCGCTCCGAGGGCCAAAAGGAAAGTGATCCGGGCTGAACCCATGACATGCTCCGCGCATGAGGCCGGGGGGGCGGAGCGGAAGGTTTGCCCGGAAGGGCATGCCCGTCCTGCCCCCACGGCAGGTTTGGGAAATGCAGGACCGGTCTCCGGGCTCGCACGCGACAGGCACCTCGCGATGCCCCTGGTACCTTCCCGGGGATACGCCCCAGTGGGACCAGCAATATTCCCGGCCCTAGGGCCGGGGTGGTCTCCCGGCCCGGGGGCCGGGGTGCATACCGTTGCGGGGCAGCGCAGGAATCACACCTGCTTCCCGAACATCCAACACACGATGTAGAGCTAAAGCATCCCAGAAGCGGCGGCCGAGGGCAAGGACCGGTTGTGGAAGCAAAGGACGCCCCGCGCGCTCGTGTAGATCTCCAGCTTGGCGAGACCGAACGGCTGCCAGGCCAGATCCAGGGCGCGGTCCAGGGGGAGCCCCATGAAGTGGGCGAGGATCGCCCGGAGCGGCCCGCCGTGCGCCAGCACCAAGGTGACGGCATCCGCCTGCCACGTGCCCTGGATGGCTGCCCGGGCCCGGTCGGCGCAGCGGCAGAACGATTCCCCGCCGCCGGGCGGGGTGCCGCGCACCGGGTCCTGGAAGAACGCCTCGGCCCCCTTGATTTCGGACCACGGGATGCCGTCCCAGGCGCCGAAGTGCTGCTCGGCCAGATCGGGCAGCACCCGGCAAGGCAGGCCCAGATCCCGGGCATGGTCCCGGGCCCGGCCCAGGTTCGAGGTGAGCACCCGCTGGATGCCCATCCCCAGGAGTTCCGCCTTCACCTGCGGCCACAGGGCCTGGCCGGCCGGGTTGACCGGCAGGTCCAGGCGGCCCAGGGGCGCGCCAGCCTTGCCGGCGTCGGTGGGGCCGTGCCGCAACAGATAGTAGGTGGTCATCCTGCCAGCAATACTAGCAGCACCGCGGCCTCCGCCAACTGGTTGCCCGCCCCCAGCAGATCCCCGGTCTGCCCGCCCAGGCGCCGTTTCAGGTAGAGGATCCAGACCAGGGCCGCCAGGCCCGCGGCCGCCCCCGGCTGCCAGAGCGGGCGCTGGCCCAGGGCCCAGGCCGCGGCCGAGGCGAGCAGGGCCAGCAGCGTCGCCAGGAGCAGCGGGCGCTTGCCCAGATCCTCGCGCACCTGGCTGCCCATGCCCCGGGAAGCCGGCGGCAGCACGGTCAGGATGAGCACCATCGCCCAGCGGCCCCAGGCCATGGCCAGGGGCAGGGCGACCAGCGCCCGGCGCCCCAGGGCCACCAGGACCGCCAGCCGGAAGCTGAGCACGACCCACAGGGTCATGGCCCCATAGGCGCCGATCCGGCTGTCGCGCATGATCTCCACCACCCGCTCCCGGGTCCATCCGCCGCCCAGCCCGTCGGCGGCGTCGGTGGCCCCGTCCTCGTGGAAGCCCCCGGTGAGCAGCAGCCCGAAGGCCACCGCCAGCACCCCGGCCACCGGCGCCGGCCACCAGCGCAGGCCCAGCACGTGCACCGCGGCCGTGGCCAGGCCCACCAGGGCCCCCACCAGCGGGAACCAGGCCACCGCCCGGCTCAGGTCCTCCGGCCGGGTCGCGGGCCCGGGAACCCGGAGCCGGGTGAGGAAACGCAGGGCGGTCACCAGGCTGGCCAGCATTATTTGTCGGCCTTGCTGACGCCGGCGCCGCTGAAGGTGGCCATCTCGCGGGTGATGGCGCAGGCCGAGCGCAGGATCGGCACCGCCAGGGCGGCGCCGGTGCCTTCGCCCAGGCGCAGGTTGAGGTCCAGCACCGGCTCCAGTTCGAGCACCTCCAGCAGGCGCTTGGCGCCGGGCTCGGCCGAGCGGTGCGACCAGACGAGATAGTCCTTGAGGCGCGGCTCCAGGGCCAGGGCGACCAGGGCCGCGGCCCCGGCGATGTAGCCGTCGACCAGCACCGCCCAGCCCCGGGCGGCCCCGGCCAGCATGGCCCCCGCCATGGCGCCGAATTCGCATCCGCCCACCGCGGCCAATACCCCGATCGGATCGGCCGGGTCGAGCTTCTGCCGGTCCAGGATCAACCGGATCACCTCCAGCTTGCGCTGCAGTTCCCGCCCCTTGATGCCGCTGCCCGGCCCCACCGAAACAGCCGGATCGATGCCGGCGAAGACGCTCACCAGGAGCGCGGCGATGGCGGAATTGGCGATGCCCATCTCGCCCAGGCCGAGCAGGGCGAAGGGCAGGGCGGGCAGCTCGGCCACCTCGTCCAGGCCCGCCTGCAGGCTGGCTTCGGCCTGGGCCCGGGTCATGGCCGGTCCGGTGGTGGGGTCCCCGGTGCCGCGCATCACGTTGCGCTGGATGACCCCGGGGAACGCGCAGGGCACCGCCACCCCCACGTCGATCGTCCGGTGGTGGATGCGCAGGTTCCGGCACAGCACGGAGATGCCCGCGCCCCCGGCGGCGATGTTGGCCACCATCTGCGGCGTCACCTCGGGCGGGAAGGCCGACACGCCCAGCCGGGCGATGCCGTGGTCCCCGGCGAACGTCAGGATGAAGGCCTCCGGGTCGGCCGGGCGGTTCTGCCCGCTGATCCAGGCCATCTGCAGCGCCAGGGCTTCCAGCCGGCCCAGGCTGCCCTGGGGTTTGGTGAGATCGTCAAGGTGCGCCTGGATGGCGGGCTTCCGGGCAGGGTCCAGGAAAGGCAGGGTCGGCAGTTTCAAGATAGGCTCCTTCTCGCTCCCACGGCGAGGGAATGGCCCAGGGCTGGTCTCCGGACTCGCACGCGACGAATGCCTTGGTGGCACCCCCCTCGCCTTCCCGAGGCAGCGCCTCAGTGGATCGGGCCTGGTCTTCCGCCGGCGGCGAAGCCTGCGGAGTGCTTACCGTTGCGGGGCAGTGCGGGCTTTCAACCCGCTTCCCGGCTTCCGGGCGTATGTGAGGCTTCAGGGTTTCAGCTTGGACCCCGGATCGCAAGGGGATCCGCTGCAAAGGGCAAAAACCGGCGACAATGGAGCATGGCCCAGCGTCCCCTCCCCCAGACTTCCGTCAAGCTCCAGGCACTCCAGCGCGACTTCCAGCAGATCTCCTCCATGGCCGGCTTCCTGAACAGCGCCCTGGATTTCCCGCAACTTCGGCTGTTCTTCACGCTGTATGGCCGGATCCTGGTGCCGACCGAAGCGGACGGCTTGGCCGCCACCCCCCGGCTCCAGGCCTGGGCCGAGCGCATCAGCACCAGCCTGAGGGAGGACAGCTCCTCCGCCATCATGCCGCCCCAGGTCAACCTCGCCCTGCCCCAGGCCCTGCCCAACGGCGAAGGCTTCTTCCTGGTGGCCACGCTCACCTTCAACACCAAGGTCACCGAGAACAGCTACCAGCGCGTGCGCAGCGCCGTGCTCTCGGCCTACCAGGCCGCCGTGGCCCTGCGCGACAAGGGCCAGTTCGGGGATTGATGCTTCAGTGATGCAGCCGTGGCTCGGCCCAGATGCCCGGGTGCGGTTCGGCCCTGGGGATGATGGTCCAGGTCTGCTCGTCGACGCCGCCGTGCCCGTCCGCCGCCCGCAGGGTGAACCTTTGCGGGCGCCCGACCTGGGCGTGCCCGGGAATCCATTTCAGCACCCGGCCCTCCAGGGCGGCCCCTTCCGGCGCGCGCAGCAGGGTGAAGCGCACCTCGTCGCCATCCGGATCCAGGGCGAAGATGCCGTAGCGGTACGGCTCCCCCTCCCGGGCCAGCTGCGGCGCCATGGAAATGAACCGGGGCGGGCGGTTGGACGGATCGCCCGGGTGGATTTCGGTGACCAGCACGGCCGGCCCGGACGGCTCAGCCGGGCCCGGGTCCGGCTGCTCCGCCCCGGCGCAGCCCAGCAGTCCCGCGAGCACCGCGTTGCCGGTCCAGCTTGTCACCATGCCGTGCCACCCCATGGAGCCTCCGCAGGGAGATGGGAACCTCCAATTTGCAATTAAAATTTTATCTTTGTCAAGCCCAGTCGCGCAAAGACCGTTGGTCCTATTTATCAATGAATATATGCAAAATCAACGAAAAGTCCAGACATCCGGCCTGAACATTATTTGCAATAATTAATAATACTTAAATAATTTCATCATAGACGGAGGCGGCCCCGGCTACCGCCCGGCCAGGAAGGCCGCGCAGGCCCGGCCCCGGTGGCTCATCCGGTGCTTCACTTCGGCGGGCAGCTCGCCGAAGGTGCGATCGTGCCCCTGGGGCACGAAGATGGGGTCATAGCCGAAGCCCTCGGCCCCCCGGGGCTCCTCGGCCAAGGCGCCCTCCACGGTGCCGCTGAAGGTGCGCGCCCTGCCCTGAGTGGGCAGCCAGGCCAGCACGCACACGAACCGGGCCGTGCGCGGCGCGCCGGGCGCCAGCATCGACAACAGCAGCCGGTTCTTGGGGTCCTGGGCCACGCCCGGGGCGAACCGGGCGCTGAGCACCCCGGGGCCGCCCCACAGGGCATCCACGCACAGGCCCGAATCATCGGCCAGCACGCCGTCCACCGGGGCCGTGCCTTGCGCCGCCCACCAGTCCCGGGCGAAGCTGGCCTTCTGCAGGGCATTGTCCTGGAAGAAGGCACCTTCTTCGGGGATTTCCGGCGCTTCGGGTGGCCACGGGATCAGCCGCAAATCCGGCAGAAGCTGCTGGAATTCCCTGAGTTTTCCTTGGTTCCTGGAGGCGAGGAGAATGTTCATTTCCTAAAACTTGGCGTAGGGATCGGGGAAATAGGGATCTTCGTTGTACGGATCAGCCACCGGGGGGGTCGGCTCGCGCTGCCAGGATTCGGTGGGCGCGCTGGTTGGTGCTGGAAGATCGTTGGTGAAAGGCATGCCGCACTCCAGAAGTTCGGTCCCCGATGGTTGGATCGAACGACATTATCACGTTTGATGTTTTGCAGCCAAAATAATGCCTCTGCGTCTCAATATCGCTTCAATGAAATTCCAGGCAATGGCTTGAACCCTTAATTTCATTTCAAAAGCTGGCCGCAGGCACCCTGCACGTCCCGGCCCCGGCTCTTGCGCACGGTGACAAAACAGCCCCTGGCCTTCAGCCGGTCCAGGAAGGCCTGGAGACTGAGGTCGGAGGGTTCCTTGAAGGCGGAAGCCTCGTGCTCGTTCATGCGGATGAGGTTGATGTTGTGGCCCTGGCGCAGCTCCCCGAGCCAGTCGGCGAGCCGGTCGGCATCCTCCGGGGTATCGTTCTCCCCGGCCATGAGCACGTACTCCACCAGCAGCTTCTCCCCGGGCGCCAGGGTCCAGCGGTCCAGCGCCTGGCGCAGCCGGGCCAGGTTCCAGGCGCGGTTCACCGGCATGACCCGGGAACGCGCCTCGTCGGTGGTGGCGTTGAGGCTGAGCGCCAGCCAGGGCCGGGGCCGCATCCCGGCCAGGCGCTCGATGCCGGGCACCAGCCCGGAGGTGGAGACGGTGATGCGCCGGGTCGAGATGTTGAGCCCGGAGGGATGGTTGAGGATCCGGATGGCCCGGTGCACGTTGTCCAGGTTGTGCAGCGGTTCGCCCATGCCCATGAACACCAGGGTGACCGAATGGGCCTGGGGCGGCCCCAGGGCCCGCATGAGGGCGAGCACCTGGCCGACGATCTCGCCAGCGGAGAGGTTGCGCCGGATGCCCATGGCGCCGGTGGCGCAGAACGTGCACCCCATGGCGCAACCGACCTGGCTGCTGATACATAGGGTTACCCGCGGACTGCGCACCGCCCGGGGCATGTGCACCGCCTCGATCCGCTCCCCGTCGGCGAGCCGCAGCACCACCTTGGTGGCGCCGTCGCCGGAGGGGTGGGATTCGATGATTCCGGGCAGCGCGCCGTCGCCGCACCGGGCCATCCAGGCCTTGGCGGCCTTGCCCAGCGGCGGGCCTTCGGCGTCCCAGGCCCAGGGGCGCTGGAGCCGCGAGAACAGCAGCTCCGGCCGGCCCGGCGCGCCCAGGCGCTCCAGGTCCTCGGGCAGCCAGCCGAAGGCCGACGGCAGCCCGGCCCCCTCGGGGGCGGCGGCGTCCCATGGGTTGGCGGCCGGCGTCGACATGGACTCAGTCTACCCTGGAATGTGCATGCCCACGAACCGGGCCGGGCTGACGATGTTCTGGCCGCGCATCCAGCGCTCGGCCGCCTCCACCTGCTCGGCCCCCGACGGGCCCTCCATCCGGCCCCGGCGGTGCCGGGCCACCATGGCGTGGAGCGCCATGTCGCAGGCCTGGAACGCCAGCTCGGCCTGGAACAGCAGCGCCCCGCCCTCGTCCGGCCGGGCCTGGGCCAGGGCCTCCAGGGCCTGCAGCCGGAGCGCCAGGGCGTCCCCGTAGCCGACCCCTTCCCGCTCGATCCGGCGCCGGTCCCGGTAGGCCGAGCGCAGCAGCGCCCGGCGCCGGGCCTCCACCCCTCCCTGGCCAAGCAGGGCCAGGGCCGTGCGCGCCCGCAGCTCCAGGCAGGTGATCCGGACGCTCTGCACCCGCAGCAGCATGGACCGGCGCAGCAACGCCCAGTGGGCGGCCAGCACCTCCTGGGCCTGCTGCGGATCGCCGGAGTACAGCAGCACCTCGACCCTGGAGACCAGGGCGTTGCAATGCTGCAGATGGAACCCGGCGCGGGACCATTCGCCGATGGTCTGCTGCAGTTCGCGCAGGGCCCGGGCCGGCTCATCGTGGGCCAGGTGCACCTGGGGCGAGATGCCGGTCCTCAGGTTGGTGAGGGCCAGCAGGTCGCCCTTGTCCTGGGCCGCCTGGATCCGGGCCGAAAGGCGGATTTCCATGTCCCTGAGGCTGCCCATCTGCTGGCGCGCCAACAGGGCATGGAACTGGGCCAGATGCAGTTCGAAGTCGAGCCCGGTGCAGTTGTCCTTCAGTAGGGTCTCGGCCCGCTCCAGCAGCGCCAGGGCTTCCTTCCAGCGGCCCTGCATGAGCGCCGCGGTGCCGGACGCCACCAGGGCCCGGCCCACCGGGTTCGGGTGGCCGATCCGCTCCGCCAGGGCCAGGGTGAGGTCCTGGATGCGCCGGGTGGCCCTGGCCCCGCGGCTGCCCCGGTTGGCCGCGTAGATGGTTTCCAGGGCCAGGGCGCGCACCACCCGGAACGGCTCGCCCGCGTGCAGCGCCAGCAGCAGATGCCGGGCCTGGAACTCGCCGCCCCGGGTGTGGTCCACCGGCCCGAGCCCCATGGCCGCCGCCCAGCAGATGTCGATCCGGTCCAGCTCGCCCGGCGACACCTGGGCCTCCGGCCGTTCCTTGAAGCCGTGGCCGCGCAGGCGCAGGCGCAGCCGGCAGAGCAGCTCCGACAGCCGGGAGCGCCAGGGGGTCTGGGCCAGTTTCACGCCGATGCGCGCCATCACGGCCGCCAGGGCGGCCTCGCCCTGGTCGAACCGGCCGCTCCGGAAGAATTCCTCCGAGGCGCGCCGTCGGAGGCGCAGGGCGTCCTTGATCGGGGCGAGCGGCAGCGCCTCCAGGTAGACCTGGGCGGCCTTGTTGCCAAGCCCCGCGCTGGCCAGGGCGTCGCCCAGCTTCAGCAGGATCTCCAGATAATCGTCACCCTTGGGCTGCCTGAGCTGCAGCGACCGGCGGAAGAATTCCGCCGCCCGGACGAAGGCCAGCGCCACCACCGCCTGTTCCGCCGCCCGCAGCGCGTACTCCCCGGCCTTGGCCGGGTTGCCGGCAGCCTGGAAATGCAGGCAGAGCGCCTGGGCGTCCGGCTTGGCCTCCTGTTCCATGGCCTCGGCCAGGGCCAGGTGCAGGGCGCGTGCCTTGGCCTCCGGAAAGCCGCTCAGCACCGACTGCCGGATGCGGTCGTGGTAGGGCTCCAGCAGCTGGCCCCGGGCCAGGATCAAGTGGCCGGCCCGCAGCGGCACCAGCGCCTCCGGCCCGGCCGGTTCGATCCGGCAGGCCCGGCGCACCACCTCCCATTCCACCGGGTGGCCGGCCAGGGCGAGGGTTTCCAGGATCACCCGGGACGGTTCCGGCAGGGACCCCACCCGGAACCGGATGTAGGCGTCCAGCGTGTGCTCGCCGGGCCCGTGCAGGACCCGGATGCCCGACCGCAGGTGCCGGCTCAGTTCGCCGATGAAGAACGGACTGCCGCCGGATTCCTTGGCGATCCAGGCCGCCTCCGTCGCCGCGTCGGCCCGGTTGAAGCCCAGCAGCGCCCGGGCCAGGGCCTCGGATTCCGCCTGGGCGATCTTCTCGACCGGCACCTCCACCACCTCGGTGCCCTCCTCGGCCAGCCGGCGCTGGAGCGCCCGGAACGCCGGGATCGCCTCCCCGCTCCCGGTCCGGTAGGTGAGCAGCACCAGCATGGACGGCGGGTCCGGGTCGCGCAGCAGGTTCGACAGCAGGGCGGCGCTGTCCAGATCGCCCCACTGCAGGTCCTCGATCACCAGCACCAGCGGATGCCGGGTGCCCATCCGCATCAGCAGTTCGCGCAGCGCCGCGAACGCCCGCCGGCGCAACTCCTGGGGATCGGGCGTGGGCGCCAGCGCCAGGCCCGCCTCGGCGATCGCCGCCACCCCCTCCAGCACCGGGAACAGCCGGGCCAGGCAGAGGATGTTCCGCGGCAGCAGGATCGCGGCGCTGCCGGGCGAGAGCCGGTCCAGGTACTCGGCCAGGTCCTCCATCAGGCTGTCCAGCGCCTTGTAGGGCGCCGAGCCCTCCTCGGTGCAGCGGCCCACCAGCACCACCGTCCCGGGTTCCTCCCGCTTGAGCCGCCGGATGAACCGCCGCAGCAGGTAGCTCTTGCCCATGCCGGAACTGCCATGCACGAACACCACCGCCGTCCTGCCCTTCAGGGAGCTTTCGAAGGCGCGGCCCAGGGCGGCCAGTTCGGCCTTCCGGCCGATGAGCAGGGGACTGGTGCGCAGCCGCCGGGCCGGGGGCAGCCTGGGCGGCGGCGGAGCCGCCACGATGCCGAGCCGATCCAGGACCTGGTCGCCGCCGGGGCGGTCCTCGGGCTTCCGGGCCAGCAGGTCCATGCAGAGCGCGGCGAGGTCCGCCGGGACCTGCGGTGCCAGCAGCTCCGGCCTGGGCGGGCTGCCGCGCAGCTTGTCGATGAGCGTGGGGAGGCCGCCGCCGGGGAACGGCAAGGTTCCGGTGAGCACCTCGTAGAGCATGGTGCCCACGCCGTACCAGTCGCCCGCTTCGGTGGGGACATGCCCGCCGACCCGTTCCGGCGCCAGGTAGGCCTGGGTTTCCGGGCCCCTGGCGGGCCGGTCGGGCGTGAAACCGAAATCCAGGAACACCAGCCGCCCGCCCGGCTCCACCAGCACATGGCTGGGCTTGAGGTCCTGGTGCAGCCGCCCGGTCTGGTGCAGCCCCCACAGGCCCGCCGCCAGCTGCCGGAGCAGGGCCCGGACCTGCTCGTAGTCCTGGGCCGGACGGCGGTTCTCGCTCAAGCATTCGGTGAAGGTCCGGCCCTCCACCCGCTCCATGGTGAAGAACCATTCCGAGCCGTGGCTCATCACCTCGTAGAGGTTCACCAGGTTGGGGTGGCTGAGTTCGGCCAGGGCGCGGAACTCCTGCTTGAACCGGCTGATGTCCCGGGTGCTGGAATCGTGGGGCACCTTCAGGGCGACCAGGGCCTGGCGCTCCTCGTCGAACGCCTCGAACACCACGCCGAACCCCCCGGAGCCCAGCCGGCGCCGGATGGAAAAGCGGTCTGTTCCTGGAAATGCGCTCAAGCTGGGCCTCGGTTGGCAGGTCAGGCGATGGCGATGCCTGCCATTTCACTGACCTCGTGGGCATTGAAACTGGACCGCACCAGCGGCCCGGCATAGACGGTGCGGAACCCGAGCGCCTTGGCCTTGCGCCCCAGCTCCGCGAATTCATCGGGATGCACGTAGCGCCGCACCGGCAGCTGGTGCCGGGTCGGGCGCAGGTACTGGCCCAGGGTGAGGATGTCCACCCCGGCCTGGACCAGGGCCTGGCAGACCTCCATCAGTTCCGCCTCGGTTTCGCCCAGGCCGAGCATCAGCCCGGATTTGGTGCGGAACTCCGCGCCGAACAGGGCCGAGCCCAGCCGCTTGGCCTCGGCCAGGACCGCCAGGGTGCGCGGGAACCGGCCCGCCGGCCGCACCGTGGGGTAGAGGCTGGGAACCGTTTCGGTATTGTGGTTGAACACCGCCGGCCCCGCGGCCACCACCTCGGCCACCGCTTCCAGGTTGCCCATGAAGTCCGGGGTGAGCACCTCCACCCCCACCCCCGGGTTGAGCCGCCGGATGGCGCGGATGGTTCGGGCGAAATGGCCGGCGCCGCCGTCGGCCAGGTCGTCCCGGTTGACCGAGGTGAGCACCGCGAAGCGCAGGCCCAGGGCCGCCACCCGCTGGGCGGTCTCCTCCGGCTCCAGGGGGTTGAGCGCCATGGGCTTGCCGCTGGCGATGGCGCAGAAGCCGCAGGCCCGGGTGCAGGTGTCGCCCATGAGCAGGAAGGTGGCCGTGCCGTGGCTGAAGCAGTGGGCCCGGTTGGGGCAGCGCGCCTCCTCGCAGACCGTGTGCAGCTCGGCGCCGCGCAGCCCCACCTTCATGGCGTGCAGTTCGCCCAGGCGCACCTTTTCCCGGGTGATCCACTCCGGCAGCCGCGGATGACCCTCCAGGACTTCGCGGCCTGCGCGCTTGCTGAAACGGGGCATGACGGACTCCCATGGGCTTCCAGGATACCCGCGAAGCTCACCTGCTCCCGACGACTCCCGTCACAGGGCTGGAAGCGCTGGCGTACAGACGCCGGGGCATCCGCCCCGCTTCGAAGGCCAGGCGGCCGCTGCGCACCGCGAGCGCCATGGCCTGGGCCATCTTGACCGGATCCTGGGCCTCGGCCACCGCCGTGTTCAGCAGCACGGCGTCGGCGCCCAGTTCCATGGCCACCGCCGCGTCGCTGGCGGTGCCCACCCCGGCGTCCACCACCAGCGGCAGTCCGTAGCCCGCCACCACCTCCCGGATGATCTGCAGCACATGGGGATTCTGGACGCCGAGGCCGGAGCCGATGGCCGAGCCCAGGGGCATCACCGCGGCACAGCCGGCGTCGCACAGCTTCCTGGCCAGGATCGGATCGGCGTTGACGTAGGGCAGCACCACGAAGCCCTCCTTGACCAGGATCCCCGCCGCCCGGAGCGTCTCCTCGCCGTCCGGATAGAGGCTGACCGGATCGCCGATCACCTCCAGCTTCACCCAGTCGGTCTGCAGGGCCTCCCGGGCCAGCCGGGCCACCCGCAGCGCCTCCTCGCCGGTGCGGCATCCGGCCGTGTTGGGCAGCAGCGCCAGGCCCTTGGGGATCCAGTTCAGGACGTTGTCCGCGCCCTTCGCCCCCAGGTCGAAGCGGCGCACCGCCAGGGTGACCATGTCCACCCGGGCCGCCTCGTAGCATGCCTTCATGGTGGCGAAATCCTTGTACTTGCCGGTGCCGAGGATGAGCCGGCTCGGGAAGGTCTTGCCTGCGATACTGAGCATGGGTCTTTCTCCGACGAAAACCGCCCCCCAGTCTACCCAAGGAGACCACTCATGAAATCGCATCGCGCCACCGTGACCCTGCACCAGCCCGAGCGCACCGGGTTCGTGAACATCACCCCGGACGTGGAGGAGGCACTCATGGACAGCGGCATCCAGGAAGGCCTGTGCCTGGTCAACGCCATGCACATCACCGCCAGCGTGTTCATCAACGACGACGAGCCCGGCCTGCATGCCGACTACCTGCGCTGGCTGGAGCGGCTGGCCCCGTTCAACGCCGGCAGCGACCCGGCCAAGGGCGGCTACCTGCACAACCGCACCGGGGAGGACAACGGCGACGCCCACCACAAGCGCCAGATCATGGGCCGGGAAGTGGTCGTGGCGGTGACCCGCGGCGAACTGGACTTCGGCCCCTGGGAGCAGATCTTCTACGGCGAGTTCGACGGGCGGCGGGACAAGCGGGTTCTGATAAAGATAATCGGCGAATAAATTTCGAAACTCCTGGACGTTGCGACCAATTCTCGTTATGCTGGGTGATCGTGCTAGGAAGGCGCGCGCCGGTCTGCGCCCTTGTTACCCGCGGGTTCTCAGTTCGAAATCCAATCACGCCCCGACCGGGGCCCGCTCCGACCAGAACGTCGAGCGGGTGGGCCCTTCCAGGAGCACTACATGTCCTTTGATACCCTCGGCCTCATGCCCGAGTTGCTTCGCGCCGTGCGTGAACGCGGCTACGAAACCCCCACCCCCGTGCAGGCCCAGGCGATTCCCCTCGTGCTGGCCGGCCGTGACCTGCTGGCCGGCGCCCAGACCGGGACCGGCAAGACCGCCGCGTTCGTCCTGCCCATCCTGCAGATGCTCGCCCCCATGGCCAGCACCAGCACCTCCCCGGCGCGCCACGCCATCCGCTGCCTGATCCTCACCCCCACCCGGGAACTGGCGATGCAGATCGAGGAGAGTGTGCGCATCTACGGCAAGTACCTGCCGATCCGCTCCGCCACGGTGTTCGGCGGGGTGAACATCAATCCCCAGGTGAAGGCCCTGCGCGCCGGCATCGAGATCCTGGTGGCCACCCCCGGGCGCCTGCTGGACCACCACCAGCAGGGCAACCTGAACTTCTCCCAGCTGCAGTACCTGGTGCTGGACGAAGCCGACCGCATGCTCGACATGGGTTTCATTCGCGACATCAAGAAGATCCTCGCCCTGCTCCCGGCCAAGCGCCAGAACCTGCTGTTCTCCGCCACCTTCAGCGACGACATCCGCCAGCTGGTCTCGGGCCTGCTGACCAACCCCGCCTCGGTGGACGTGGCCGCCCGCAATTCCGCCGCCGAGCTGGTGGAGCACCTGGTCCACCCGGTGGACCGCGAGCGCAAGCGCGCCCTGCTCTCGCACCTCATCCGCACCCAGAAGCTGGACCAGGTCCTGGTGTTCTGCCGCACCAAGCACGGCGCGAACCGCCTGTCCGAGCAGCTGGAGACCGACGGCATCGCCTCCTCGGCGATCCACGGCAACAAGAGCCAGCCCCAGCGCATCAAGGCCCTGTCCGACTTCAAGGAAGGCAAGATCACCGTCCTGGTGGCCACCGACATCGCCGCCCGGGGCCTGGACATCAGCCAGCTGCCCCACGTGGTGAACTACGAGCTGCCCCAGGTGGCCGAGGACTACGTGCACCGCATCGGCCGCACCGGCCGGGCCGGCAGCGAGGGCATGGCCCTCAGCCTGGTCTGCGTGGACGAAGCCAAGCTGCTCAAGGACATCGAGCGCCTGCTGCAGCATCCCCTGCCCACCCAGGTGATCTCCGGCTTCGCCCCCGATCCGAGCATCAAGGCCGAGCCCATCCTCACCGGCCGGGGCGGCGGCGGCCGTTCCAGCGCGGGCCGGAGCGGCCCCCGCCCCGGGGGCGCTTCCCGGTCCTTCCCGGGCGGCCGGCGCCCGGCCAGCCCCTCGGCCCGGAGCGGAGCCTCGTCCCGCGGCAAGTAGGCCTGGCGACGGATGGAGGCACAGCCTGCCCGGTCACCCGGGCAGGCTGTTTCCCATTTATTCCCGCACGTCCAGGATCTCCTCCACATGCGGCTTCAGCACCGCCACCAGGCGATCCTTGGTGATATCCCGGACCTTGATGGTGATCTCCCAGCGCGCGCCCTTGGCATCGCTGACCTCATGGAAGCCCAGGCCGACGATATCGCCCGAGGCGGCGGAGATGGCCGAGGTGATTTCCGCGACCACACCCTTCCGGTCGGCCGTGGTGGCCCAGACCCGGACCCCCTTCCGGCGCCCGCCCAGCAGCTCCATGAAGGCCCGGAAGATGTCGTTCTGGTTGACCATGCCCACCAGGTGCTTGCCGTTCATGACCGGCAGGCTGCCGATGTTGCGGTCGGCCATGATCCGCGCCGCCTCCTCCACCGGCGTGTCTTCGTTCACCGTGGCCACGTCCTTCACCATCAGCATTTCCACGGTGATCTTGGCCAGCAGGGTGGGGATCTCCCAGAAGGAGAGCAGGGTGGCCGAGGAAGGGGTCGCGTTGTGCAGGTCGGTTTCGGAAATGATCCCCACCAGCGCGCCGTGGGAATCCACCACAGGCATGCGATGGACGTTCTTCTCCTTCATGAGCTTCAGGGCTTCCGGCATGGTGGTGTGCGGGTTCAAGACCGCAGGCTTGGGGATCATCAGCTCTTTGATCAGCATCGTTGCCTCCTTCAGGGTGTGGCCACTATAACAAAGTGATTGATCCGGAACCCCATGGATAATTTCCATGCACGGGCTTTCCAGCGTGGACCCGGCTGCCGGCCCGGGCGTTGTCCAGGGTCCGGGGTCTCATGGCAGGGCGGTCCAAATGATTACTTTTTATACATAACCCGTTTGGAACCCATTTGAGGACTGACTCATGCCCTCCTCCTTCTATTCATAGCGGTTACCAACCATATTTATTTATTTGTTTACGCATTGAAAGAATATTTTCTGCCGGCAGGGTCCGATACCCTTCATCTTTAGCTTGGTCCCATCCTGTCCTTCATAACCCCTCGTTTCCCAGAGGCCTGCCATGAGTTCCCATGCTCGAAAAGCCAGCGGATACTCACTGATCGAGCTCCTTGTCGTCCTTGCGATCCTGGGCATCCTGGCGATGGTCGGGGTATCCATGATCGGCAGCCGGTCGGGAGCCGCCGTTCGCACGCAGCTCGACGAGCTGGAAGGCGTCCTGACGGACGCCCGCAAGGTCTCCATTGCCACGGGCCGTGATGTGGCCGTCGACAACTGGTCCAATGACCTTGCCAGCCCCTTGATCATCGCCTGCGGCGATGCCGCGCTTGCGGACTCCGACCTGGTGGCCACCGCCAGCAGCATGCTTCGGGGCACGTCCGTCACCGCCGTCCCGTACAGCCAGACCGTGACCGTGCTCTACCATCAGTTCGCCAATGACGTGAACCAGTCAAGGACCCGCATCGTGATGCCCGGGACGTCTGATTGGGCCACCGCCACAGGGACCACGGGCTACCAGAACATCAACACCGTGGCGCCCTTCAACGGCGTCACGCAGCCTTCCTTCGCGGGCCTGGTGGCGGATGCCAACAACTTCTTCAACACCGTGACCACGCGCCTGGTCATCAGCGGCACCAGCCACCGGTTCACCATCGGCAACCCACCCCCCGGTCAGACCTTCATCATCCAGGTGGTTGGGACCAGTCCCAGCGCCGGTCCCTTGCCTGGCAGCCCAGCCGGATTGATCGTCATCCAGCAGAATGGATCCGAGGTCTACAAGTTCTACAACCCGGGGACCCGCGAAGGGAACGGGCAATGGCGGAGGATCTGATGCATACCCGAAAGCATTCCGTGACTGGCGGCGGAGAGGCGGGCTTCAGCATGGTCGAGATGCTGATGACCACCTTCATCCTGGCCATCGGCCTGCTGGGGCTCTGCATGCTCCAGACCATGTCCCTGCGCGCTTCCCGGGGCAGCAGAAGCCTTTCCACCGCCATCGAGCTGGCCGAAGGCGTGATGGGCCAGATCGAAATGGAAGGGCGCCTGAGCTGGTTGAACATCACCAACTCCAACAACGCCTCGACCAGCATCGGCAACTTGAACGGCCTTTTGTACTTCCCTGTGATCCAGAGCCCCCAGATCTACTACGACGGCACGGGCAAGGTGACCGACGTGAATCACCAGTTCTATGCGGTCACCGTCACCGAGACCCCTGGGCCCGCTTTCACCACCGGACTGATCGCCGACTTCAAGGTCCAGGTGGTGTTCTCCGACAGCGTGAACAGTCTCCAGGCCGCCGTGCCCCGAACGTTCACCCTCACCCGGAGGATCACCCATGGCTGAGCCGCGCCAGCTTCCCCGCCGCAACGGCTTCTCGCTGGTCGAGATGATGATCGCCCTGGCCTTCACGATGGTGCTGATGATCGGCATGGCGTCCGTGTTCAAGGCCAGCCTGTCGTCCACGTTCACCTCCGGGGAACTGCTTTCCAGTGTCCGGCGCAACCAGATGTCCATCGATCTGCTCGGCAGCGACCTCAACACCGCGTGCATGTACCTGGTCAACCTGGACGCTCCGCCCACGACCTCGGCGACCAACCCGCCGTTCTACATCCAGCCGAACATGCCCATCTACCAGATCAACAACACCACCACCCCGCCGAGCACCGCCCTGAGCACCGACCCGACCACCACCGACGAACTCTACTTCTACCTGGACCAGGCCTTCCAGTTCGAAGGCACCCTCAACGGCCCCCCGTCCCAGAATTCGGCATCGCAACTGGTCAATTCCGGCACCGCGGCGGCGACGAGCGACTTCACCTACACGGTGAACTGCACCAATGCCTCCTATGCCAACCAGATCAATCAGGCCCAAGCCACCGGCAATCTCTACATCATCTTCAAGGATTCTTTTGAAACCCCCTACGTGTCCAGCGTGACGGTCGGCGCGACGACGGTGACCGGGACGCCGATCACGATCGTCACCGGCGCCAGCAGCACCTCCGGCATCACCGGCACCGGTTCCGCCGGTCTGCCCACCAAGTACAAGCATATTCCCGGTACGGGCGTCGTCTTCATGTTGCCGGGCCAGATGGTCCGCTATCGGGTGCAGATGCTCATGCTCGACCCCGACCCGACCAAGCCCAATGGCATCCCATGTCTGGTGCGGGACCAGGGCACCTACTCCAGCGGCGGCTTCGTCGTCGACCCCACCCAGCCGCAGCAGATCATCACGGAGAACGTCCAGAATTTCAAGGTGTACCTCAGCGCCAACGCCGGCCAGGGCTGGGCCGGGCTGGATGTCACGACGGTGGGTTTCAACAGCGGCTGGGGCGGGACGAACCCCACGTCGGGCAGCCAAACCATCGAGGGGGAACTCAACGCCCAGCTCGTTGCGGAAAATCCGAAATCCGCCACCACCATCCCGGGCGATCCGAACTGGTTCCGGTCCGTACCCATCCTTGTGCGGGTGGATGTCACCACGCGCACGGCCACCCAGCGCACCGAATATTCAAGCACGGCCAACACGGCCGCCTACAAGCAGATGACCCAGAGCCTGGTGTTCGTGCCCTACCATTCGGGTCTGCCCATCAACCCATAAATGGAGCCCTGCCGGTCGCCCGGCATGACCCAAGCGTGAATGAAAGGTCACCCATGCGACGTTCCGAACCAATCCTTGCGCGCTCCCCCCAGACCGGTGCCATCACCATCATGGTGGCCCTTCTGCTGCTGGTGCTCCTGACCATCAGCGCCGTGGGCATGTCCCGGAACTCGTTCCGCGAAGTCGTTGCTTCCGGGTTCAGCCGCCAGGGGGCCATGGCCGAGGATGTGGCCAATTCCGGCCTGGAGTGGTCCATGTACTGGATGGACCTTGGCAACAGCCAGGGTGCGTCCGGAACGGCCCTCAGCATGGTGAACGAGAAGGCCACCCTGCTGGCCAACGATTCCATGTCGGGGGTGGCCTACGACATCACCACCGGCAACCTGTATACGCCCGGAGGGAGCACGCTGCAGACGGCCATGGAAGTCCCCGGCCCGTCGGCCGCCGTCACGGAAGGCTTCACCATCGGCCTGACCCGCATGGGCAAGCTCCCGGTCATGGGGATGAGCCAAGGCGTGGGACAGGGCGCCTATACCCCCGCCGCCGGCTCCATCAACCTGCAGGCCCCCGATCTCTGGGCGGTCCGGTCCGACGCCCAGGTCGTCCAGGGCGGCGTCACCTTCACCCACGCCAGTGAGGCGTGGATTTCCACTCCTGTTCAATAGTCCTGGGGAGTCCAGCCATGTCCAGAACTCAACGCACCATCCTGCGAACGCTGCTAGGCCTGATGTTCGCCTTCGCCGGCCTCCAGCCGCTGCGCGCCCAGCTGGACACCCGGCTGCAGAGCGGGAACACCGATTTCCTGGATCTCTTCCAGCAGTCCACCAGCCAGCAGGCCAAGCCGGAGATCGCGACCATTTTCGACGCTTCGGCCTCCATGAACAGCCTGATGTTCCATCCCCTCTACGTGAACAACGACAACCAGGACGCGGACGACTACCGGTGGATGTCCTTCACCCTGTCGGACACCCTTTACAACCAATATCGGATCGTGGCCACGGATTCAAACTACGGCGCCACGGCCACGTACTACGTGAAAGTCACCTCGTCGGGGGCATCGACTCCGACCTACACCACCCAGGGGTATGCGGCTTCCACCTCGCAGGCAGCCGCCGCCTCGACCACCGCCCCCGTCATCACCATCAAGGCTTATGCCAGCGCCGACAGCAACGCCCAGACCAGCTTCGTGCTGAACCCGGTCAACAACTCGGGCACTGGCGGCAGTTCCACAACCTCGGGGACCAATCCGAAATATACCATCACCGGTTCCAATACCGGCCCCTTTGCGCCCACGGGCTACCTCCCCTACACGATGGAAAACGCCGGCAACACCATCACGGCCGCCACAACAACCCCAACCATCACCTTCACCGCCTGGACCAGTTCGGCGATGACGACCCCGGTGTCGGGCCCGAACTATCCGACGGGAACCTTTTTCAAGTTCACGATCTACATGGCCCACACCCTTTCCGAGGGTGAGAGTCCGGCCAACGAAGCCATTTCCTGGCAGACGGCCTCCGGCACTGCCGCGACTGCCGTGACCACCGGCGTATTCTACACGAGCACCGCCACCTATACGATTCCCCCCTGGAGTCCCGGCACCGCCAACATCACCCAGTTGAGTCCGATCCTGGTCTCCCCCGGCACCAACGGGGCGGTCAACACCTGGATCAATGAGACCTGGACCGCCGGCACCACCACCCTTACCTTCAGCACCTATTACCAGGCCCTGCAGCCCCCCCCAACCTCGGGCACGATCTCCTGGGTGGTCACTGACTACAGTGGCAATAGCTGTACCGTGGGGAGCTCCACCACCACCAATGCCACGGCAACCACCTCCTCCAGTTCACCCTCGACCTGCACCTGGACCATCCCTATCTATTGCAACATGATCCCGGCAAGCCCAACCACGACAGCCTACGTCACAGCCACCTTGAACGTGGCGATGGGCGCCAACTATACGGCTCCTGGGGTGGTCTACCTGAGCTCCGCCACCCCCACCTACAACATCAGCAACACTACTGACAAGACCGGGGGAACCACCGCCGGGCTGAATCTGGCGGCCCTGCGGAAACCCGATGGAACTGCCGTGACGGCCGCCGATGCGGACAACGCCGCGGCGAAGACAACCGGCTCCAACTACAGTTCCAGCTATGCGCCCTATGGCCATTTGGACGTCCGGAACTGGATCAGGGCAGCCAGCCATGTCCGATTCCAGGTGACGACGCCCAAGATTGGCGGCACCGCCTACGTCCGCACCATCGATATCCCCATTCCCTGGAACATCCCCGATCAGACGACCACCGGCTCCCCCGTGACCAACCCCCTGCCTGATGCCACCATTCTGGACCAGCAGAGCGTCACCACCCTTTCCAACGGGGTCTCCACAACCACTGTCTACGGGAGCGGGCTCAACATCCCCATCGACCAGACCTATCTCATGGAGAAATTCGCGGGCGCGGTCCTGGCCACGGACTACAACGGGTCCCAGATGGGGACCGGCGCGACCAATACCGCCTACCTGTATACGGTCTACTACCGGCCGGCCTATATCAATTGGCTTTTCACAGGGGTGTATGGGAACACGGTCGGCACCCTCAACAACGGGACGTACGCCAACGGCGGGCTCTTGGGTTCAACACCCGGCAGCCTCAATTATTTGAAAACGCCGCCGGCGGCGGGTAGCCAGTTCATCGTCTATGACGCCATCAATCCCGCCCTGGTGAAAGGGCAAACCAGTGCCTGCTGGGGCCAGAGTTTTGGCAGTGTCTTCAACGGGGCCACGATCAATGTCCCCAACCCCATCAGCGCCACCGGAGCCCAGCCGGGAACCGTGTTCTTGGATACTGCCTCCAAATATACAATTCCCTACCTGACCCGGTTCCAGGCCGTGAAGAAGGCGGCGATAACCACCTGGATCAACAACCAATCCAAGGTCTACTGGGCTTTCCGCGAACTGGATCCCGCCAACGAAGCCGGCGCCTCGGGAACCAACACCTCGATCGACAACAACAGCGCTACTCACTTGTATTCCGGTTCGGCCGCCAACACGACCTTGTACGATGGCACCGATTCAGCCTGGACGGTGCTCAACAACCTGCCGGGAAGCCCTCCCGCCAACGGCATCAACGCCACCACCGGGAATTCCGTCAAGGGCATGACCAAGATCGCCTACCTGTTCGCGAGCAAGGATACCCCCTTGACCTACGCCATGGCCCGGGCCTTGGCCCAATATTCGGATCCGAGCAACATTTTCAATACGGTGGAAGGAAGCACGATTTCGCAGTGCGTGAACAGCTATCTCCTGGTGTTCACCGACGGCATCGACAACAACGGAATCGCCGGTTCCAACAACACCAATAATCAGACACCATACATCACCTACAGCGCGGGGCTTCCTTCCTCCCTCAATGCCTTGGTAGGCAATCAGACGATCCTTGGCACCCCCACCTCTTCCAACACCACTTCCATTGATCGAGGCGGCGCCTACTGGAACATCTACACCTTTGCGGGAATGGCCGCGCACATGGCCGACTCGAGCCTCACGAGCAACCCCACCTCGGGGCATGATTATCTCCCCGCGCCCCGCGTCGCCTCGACCCAACTGGAAAACTACCCAAGTTCAGGAGTGCCGGACCAATATCTCCCTTACGCCATCCCATCCCGCAACGGCCAAGCCTACACCAAGGACCATCTGGTTACGACCATGACCATCGGCGTGAGCCTGGGCGGTTTCTATAACAATCCCGCCAGCCCCCAGGCCAATCTGTTCTATGCGGCCGTAGTGGGAAACCCGAGTGTCACCGCCGGAAGCTTCGGCACCGCAGCCACCAATTTCCATGGCTTCGTGCCCCCCTCCGGCACCTACAACACCGGCAGCTGGGTTCCGAACGACTGGGCGGTCAAACCCACCGACCCCTCCGATTATCCGACCATCGGCCAAGCCGCAGACGGTGCCGTCTACTATTTCAATGGCTCGGATCCAGCTGCCCTCTCCACTTCGATGCAATATGCCTTCCAGATCGCCATCAGTCAATCCGGGAACAACTCCACCTCCAACCCAAATCTGCCCTTCGTCGGGGCGAGCCTGGGCAAGGAAGTCTACTTCGGCAGTTTCTATCCTCCCCAGCTCGGCGGCGTCATCTGGCCAGGCGATCTGATGATGTTCGGAACCCAGAATACCAATGGGACGATCAGCTTCATCGACAATACCGGCGCTGTCACAACGAACCTGAGCGCCAATACGGCCATGTGGGATGCCTCGGCTGTCATGAGCACCACAATGTGGAACACGCGCAACCTTTACACCCGCTATGCCGCAACCACCACCACTGAACCCATGATCTCTCCGTTCACCTACCAGGGAAGCGCGTTCACCGGTGGGACCGATCCCATCTTCCAGAATGTGGATCCGAGCGCACCCCTTGCCACTCAGCAGGCGGTCATCCAGTTTGCGGCCGGTGGAGATACCTCCTCAGGCAATCCGCCGACCCGGAGCCGCACCAACATCATGGGCGACATCATCAATTCCGCTCCCGCCTCGGTAGGCTACAATTTCTCGCAGGTGAGCAGCAGTTTGACCGGCAATCTGTCCGGTACCAACTGGACCGGGTTCAACCTCGTCCTGGTGGGCACCAACCAGGGTTGGCTCCACGCGTTCGGCGAAGTGACCCAGACCGTCAACAACCCCCAGCAATCCGGCCAGACCATGGTCAAGGCTGCGGTCCAGGAACTCTGGGCCTTCATGCCCACGGATTTCCTCAACGATCTTGAATACATTACGGTCAACAGCAATACCCACAGGCACATGGTCGATGGCACACCCGCCATCTACTTCCTGGACCTGCCGCCATCCGGCGGGGGCTCCGGCAATGGTGTCGTCGACAACACGGAGAGGGCGGTGGCCATCGTCAGCCTCGGCAAGGGCGGGCGCAGCTACTATGCCCTGGATATCCACAACCCGTTCACGCCGGCCATCCTGTGGTCCCTCGTTCCGGATGAGTGGAGCAACTTCCCGCCAGGCCGCATCCTCGCCAACGGGCCGACCTTGACCACGGTGCAGAACATCCTGAAGAACTTCGGGTTCTCCACTTGCACCCCCGCTTTCGGCCGGGTCGAATTCAATGGCGTGTTGCATGATGCCGTCTTCCTCGGCGGTGGTTTCAGCGTCCCGGAGGTCGATGCCAACTTCACCGCCCAGGCTCCGCATGGACTCGGGCGTTCGGTCATGGCCCTGGATGTCTACACCGGCCAAGTGCTGGCGGCAGTCGATATGACGGCCACCTCCATCGTCGGGAGCAACCCCATCGGCCCCATCGGCTCCGGGCTTGTTCCGTTCGAGTTCATCCTCAATTCCGGCATGGCCCAGCGGGCCTATTTCACCGACTACACGGGAGGGCTCTGGTCCTGGGGCTCCAAGAACGTCAGCACCTCTTCCTCCTACTTGAATTTCCGGATCGACACTTCGGAAATGACCAATCTGCCGACCAGCTTGCCCTCCGGCTGGCAGCCCTGGCAGATCCGCAAGGTCTTCCAGGACGACAACTCCATGGCCACCATCACGGGAGGCACCAACAACCGCTACACCACCTTGCCGGCGCCCTTCCTGGTCGCCAATTTCCCCGGGCCGTCCTACAACGGCCAGCCCTTGCCGGCCGCCGTCGGTGTGGCGATGATCAGCGGTGATCGCAACAACCCCCTGGATCGCAGCTACACGTCCACCAACAAGATCCCCCAGCAGCACACGGTGACCGTGGTGTTCGACCGCCAGGACAGCCGGGCCTTGTCCCTGGATTCCGCGACCGGGCCTGACACGGGCATCAAGCCGGCGGGGCTGGTGGCCCTGCCCGAAACGTTGGTCACCTCGACGCCGTACGAAACCTGTTCGGTCAACGAGTTCTCCTACTTCACCCCGACCTGCACCAACTATTTCCTGGGCACGTCCACGACGCCGAAGTACGGCTATTTCATCAACCTCCCGCCGATCGTCAACAGTACCTTCGTCCCCAAGGGCATCACTTCTCCCATCGTGGTGGCCAACAGCCTGTTCTATTCCTACTTCACGCCGACCACCTCCGATCCCTGCACGGGCGGGACGGGAAATTCGACGAGCTGGCTGATCGGCGACGTCATGCATCCGGTCTACAGTGAATCCGCCGCAACCGGACTCGCACAACTCAGCGGGGCTGCCGCTTCCTGGGTGGGTGTGGCCTCCAATTATATTTCGGTCGGCACCACCTCGGTCATCCAGGGCGGCACGATCAAGAACCCGAACACCAGCAACGGAGCCCCGGCGACCGTGCTGGACATTCAATCTTCCCAAACCCAGAGCTACACCCGCTATCCCAAGATCCGGGTCTGGCGGACGGTGCAATAAGACGTTGCAACCTTGCGGCAGGCACCGGCTCCGGCCGGTGCCTGTCCCCTTTCCCAGAGGTTTTCATGCGCGTGGCCCTCATCGCCCTGTCCGTCCCGGCCATCTGCCTGGCCCAGGCCCTGCCCCAGCCCCGCATGACGCTGGAATCGACCCATCATGACTTCGGCAAGATCGCGCCGGACACGGTGGTCTCCCACCGGTTCAAGGTGACCAATACCGGCGACGCCCTCCTGACCATCACCAAGCTGAATCCCTCGTGCGGCTGCACCTCAAGCGTGGTGGGCAAGGACCATCTGGCCCCGGGTGAAAGCACGGAGCTGGAGGTGACCTTCAATTCCGCAGGCTACACGGGCCCGATCGAGAAAAGCGTGGGGGTGGTCTCGGACGATCCGGCGCAACCGAGCCAGACCCTGGCCTTCACGGGGGAGGTCGCCCCCAACGTCAAGGTCTCCAACGAGGAGGTCCGGTTCCTGGACCTCGGGCGCGGTGATCGCCGGCGGGTCTCCGTGCAGCTGGAATCGGGAACCAGCCAGCCCATCCAGCTCACCGACGTGCAGATGTCCGAAGCGCCCTGGCTGGGGGTCACCACCCGGGAGATGGGCAGGAACCTGTGGGTGGACTTCGATCTGCTGGCGAAGCGGCTGCCTCCGGGCCAGATGACCGGGACCGATACGGTCACGGTGCACCTGCGCAACCCTGGTCCCTCGACGATCACGCTCAAGGTCCTGTGGGAGCAGGTCCCGCCGGTGATCGCCACGCCACGGCGCGTGGCCTGGGCCGAACCCGCCGGAAAGCCCCTGAACATGGCCGTGCAGCTGAAGAGCAGGGACCACAAGGCCTTCCGCATCCTCTCCACGCGCACCACCAACCCGCTGGTCCAGGTGTCCGGGGTCTCCCCCAAGGCTGCCGCCAGCCAGGCCGTCCAGGTACAACTGTCGCCCACGGCCCCGCCGGGCGATTACGACGAAAAAGCGATCCTGACCCTGGACACCCCAGGCCACCCGGAATTCAACGTCCGGGTGATCGCCACGATTCGCTGAGATTTTGACTCGACGGAGCGCCCCTGTTCTTGGTTTCCTTAAGGGTCCAAGAGGGGCCTTCATGATAATGCTCAAGCGTTTGAAGATCAGGACCCGTCTGCTGGTCATCATCTTCGGCTGCAGCCTGGCCTTGGTCTGCCTGGGCCTGGCGGATCTCTATTACCTGGGGGCGATGAGCCGGGAGGCTGGCCAGGGGGCCGGCAGCCTGGCCCGGGTCTACCAGGAGGCCATGCGCACCAACCTGGGGCTCCTGGTCTTCTTCATCGTCTGCGGGGCCGGGCTCGGGATCGCCATCGGCCTGAGCATCAATTCCTCGCTGGTCCAGATCACCCGGCGCATGCGCGACCTGGCCGAAGGCGAGGGCGACCTGACCCAGCGCATCAACATCGAAGGCGCCGACGAACTGAGCCAGATGTCAGGCTACATCGACACGTTCATCCACAAGGCCCACAACACCGTCGGCCAGTCGGTGGCCACGGCCAACGAGACCGCCCGGTCCAGCAACGAGCTCTCCGGGATCTCCAGGGACCTGGCCAAGAATGTGGCCAGCCAGTGCGCCATGGCCGAAAACAGCAGCCAGCTCATGGTCGACGTGGCCCGCAACCTGGATATCACCGAGGAGATGTCCATCACCACCACCGAAACCCTGGAGTCCACCGAACAGGTCCTGACCGGCTTCGTCGCCACCCTGAACGGCGTGGGCGCCACCGTGATCAGCGAAGGCGAGAAGCAGTCCGAACTCGCCGCGCGCATGAAGCTGCTGAGCCAGGACGCCGAGGGCATCAACGAGGTGCTGGGCATCCTGGCCGACATCGCCAACCAGACCAACCTGCTGGCCCTGAACGCCTCCATCGAGGCGGCCCACGCCCGGGAGTCGGGCAAGGGCTTCGCCGTGGTGGCCGAGGAGATCCGCAAGCTGGCCGCCAAGACCCAGAACTCCCTCGTCGAGATCAACGCCAACGTCAAGTCGGTGGTGGACGGCATCGGCGCCATGGTCCTGGAAACCGCCCAGGCCTCCGAGCACATGATGGACGTGTCCGAACGGGCCAAGGGCCTGATGGAGCACGCCGGCACCACCGGCACCCGGCTGCGGGGATCGGTGCAGACCTCGTCCGAACTGGTCAAGAGGACCACCACCATCGCCACCCGCACCAAGGACCTGATCGAAACCATGAACCATCTGGTGGAGCTCTCCAACCAGACCAAGGATGCGGCCAACGGGGTCGGCGCGGTCTCCAGCAACCTGGCCCACAAGAACGAGGACCTGCGCAAGTCCCTCAACCACTTCAAGGTGGAATAGTTGGACATGGAGGAGCTGAGCCTGTCGGAACTGTTCGGGGCGCGCCAGGGGTGAGCGGCGGCTGAAGGTATACAATTCCCCCATGCCAGCCCCGAGCTTCCCCGCGGACCCACGCCGTGCCGAATATGCCGCCCGGTTCAACCGGGTTGTGGATTACATCCAGGCCCACCTGCCCGAAGCCATTGACCTGGAGACCCTGGCCGGGGTGGCCTGTTTTTCCCCGTACCACTTCCACCGGCTGTTCCATGGCTGGATGGGGGAGACGATCCATGACTTCATCTTCCGCCTGCGGGTGGAGCGGGCCGCGGCCCAGCTGGCCTACAGCCCGCGCAAGCGCATCGTCGAGGTGGCCCTGGACTGCGGGTTCTCCTCTGCCTCCACCTTTGCCCGGGCCTTCAGGGCCTTCCACGGGGTTTCCGCCAGCGAATGGCGCAGCCGCCGGAACCGGTTCGTGGTACCGGCCGGCGCGTCCCGGCCGTTCCGGGGGCGGGTCTATGCCATGCCCTTGAAGGTCGAGGTGCGCAGCCTGCCGCCCATGGAGGTGGCCTACCTGCGCCATGTGGGCCCGTTCCAGGAGAATGCCGTGCTGTTCGAACGCCTGCTGGGGCGGATCCGGGACTGGGCCAGGCCGCGGGGACTGCTGGTCCCTTCGGCGAAGCTGCTGAGCATCGGCCATGACGCGCCGGAAATCACCGAGGCCCGGAACTTGCGGCTGGACGCCGCCATCACCGTGCCCGAGGGCACCCGGGCGGGTGGCGAGATCTGCCGCCAGAAACTGGACGGCGGGGCCTATGCCGTGTGCCGGGTGCGCATCCGTCCGAACCAGTTCATCGAGACCTGGGACACCCTCATGGGCGGCTGGCTGCCCGGCAGTGGCTACCAGCCGGATGACCGGCCCCGGTTCGAGATCTACCTGAACGATCCCTTGACCGACCCGGAAGGGTTGATCGAGGTGGAGATCTGCCTGGCGGTGAAGCTCCTGTAGAATCGCAAGAACGGCAAAGGGAAGCGCAAGGCCCGCAAAGCCCCAGGGCCGGGAGGATCGTATACTCACGCCATCCTTCTAGAGCGTCCTTCGTGAACGACTCCCCGGCTCCGCCCCTGGTCGAAATGCTCGGCGTCACCAAGCGCTACGGCGCCGTCCTGGCCAACGACCGGGTCGATCTGGCCCTGCGCCGCGGGGAGGTGCATGCGCTGCTGGGGGAGAACGGGGCCGGCAAGAGCACCCTGTCGAAGATCCTCTACGGCTTCACCCGTCCAGACGCCGGGACCATCCGCCTGGACGGCCAGCCGGCGCGGATGGGCTCGCCCCGGGACGCCCGGGCCCTGGGCATCGGCATGGTGTTCCAGAACTTCATGCTCATCCCGGCCCTCAGCGTGCTGGAAAACATCGCCCTGTTCCTCCCGGACCTGCCGCCGGTCCCCGACCGCGCGGCCCTGGAGGAGCGGATCCGCCGGTTCGGCGAACGGTTCGGGCTGACGGTGGATCCCGGCGCCCAGGTGCGCCAGCTCTCGGTGGGGGACCAGCAGAAGGTGGAGATCCTGAAACTGTTGCTGGGCCAGGCCCGGGTGCTGATCCTGGACGAGCCCACCAAGGTGCTGGCGCCCCACGAGGTCACCGCCCTGTTCCGGGTGTTCGCCGTCCTGAAGGCGGAAGGCTACGCGATCCTGTTCATCACCCACAAGCTGCGCGAAGTGCTGGCCTGCGCGGACCGGATCACCGTGCTGCGCCAGGGCCGGGTGACCGGCGGGTTCGGTCCCGGGCAGGCCGAAGCCGGGTCCCTGGTGGCCATGATGTTCGGCGACCGGCTACCGGATGCGCCGGAGCAGGCGGCGCTCCAGCCCATGGCCGCCGGACCCGTGTTGGAGCTGCGCGGGGCCTCCAGCCGTGCCTCGGGGAGCGAAACGGCCCTCCAGGACCTCGACCTGAGCATCGGCGCCGGGGAGATCGTCGGCGTGGCCGGCGTCTCGGGCAGCGGCCAGAAGGAGCTGGGCGATCTCATCCAGGGGCTGCGCCCGCTCTCCTCGGGCAGCCGATGGTTCGGCGGCGTCGATGCGACCACCTGGAACGTTGCCCGGATGCGGCGCCAGGGCATGGCCTTCGTGCCGGAGGACCCCCTGGGGATGGCGGCGGTGCCGGGCATGACGGTGCGGGAGAACCTGTACCTGGGCACCGGGCGGCGCTACTGGAAGGGCGCCGCCGTCGATTGGCGGGCCCTGGCTGGCGCCATGGCGGATTCCTTCCGGGCCTTGGGTTTCCCGGTACCGCCCCTGGACCTGCCCGCGGGCGCGCTGTCCGGGGGCAACCTGCAGCGGGTGGTGATCGCCCGGGAAATGGCCCACCGGCCCCGGCTGGTGGTGGCGCTCTACCCCACCCGGGGCCTGGATGTCCGCAGCGCGGCGTCGGTGCGGGAATTCCTGCTCCGGGCCCGGGACGGCGGCACCGGGGTCCTGCTCATTTCCGAGGACCTGGAAGAACTGGCCGAAATGGCCGACCGCCTGCTGGTGCTGTACGGCGGCGCGCTGGTGGGCGCCTTCCCCCGCGGCGCCTGGCAGGCCCAGGCGGTGGGCCACCTGATGACCGGTTCCAGGGAGGCGGCCCATGCCTGAGCTGACGCGGGTCCAGGCCCTGCGCAACACCCCGGCGGTGCGCACCGGCCTGCGCGGGCTCGCGCTCTGCGCCATCGTCCTGGCGGTGTTCGGGGCGATCCTGCTGATGGCCGGCAAGGACCCGGTGCGGGCCTATGCCGACACCTTCAAGGCGACCCTCGCCAGCGGCTACGGCTTTTCGGAACTGCTGGTGCGCATGACCCCGCTGCTGCTCACCGCGGTGGCGGTGGCCCTGCCGTCCCGGCTCGGCCTGATCAACGTCGGCGGCGAAGGGCAGCTCTACATGGGTGCCTGGCTGGCCTCGGCCGGGGCGCTGGCCTGCCCGTCCTGGCCGGCCTGGCTGCTGCTGCCCCTGGTGCTCCTGCTGGGCTTCGCGGGAGGCGCGCTGTGGGCCGCGATCCCCGGGCTGCTGCGGGCCTTGAAGCTGGTCAACGAGACCATCGCCACCCTCCTGCTCAACTATGTGGCTCCGCTCATCGTCAGCTACTTCGTGTTCGGGCCCTGGCGGTCCACCGAAAGCTCGGCCTACCCCCAGTCGTCCGCTTTCCCGGACGCGGCGCTGCTGCCCCCGCTGGGCGACACCCGGGTCCACGCGGGCCTGTTCATCGCCCTGGCGGCGCTGGCCGTGTACTGGCTGGTCATGGACAAGACCCGCTGGGGCGTGGACCTGCGGGCCATCGGCGGCAACCCGGAGGCCGCCCAGCGCCTGGGGCTCCCGGTGGCGGTCTGGATCGTGGCCGCCCTGGCCATCGGCGGGGGGTTCGCCGGGCTGGCGGGGATGGGCGAGGCGATGGGCATCCATGGCCGCCTGCGCCAGGGCCTGTCGCCGGGCTACGGATTCACCGGCTTCCTCATCTCCTGGCTGGCCGGGGGCAGGCCTCTGGGGATCCTGTTCATGGCTTTCCTGTTCGCGATCCTCACCGCCGCCGGCGACACCCTGCAGATCACCCAGGGCCTGCCGTACTCGACCATCAACATCCTGCTGGCCATGATCCTGTTCATCGTGCTGGCCCGCCGCCCGGCGCATGGAGGTGGACGATGACCACGCCGCTGTTCCTGGGCGTGCTGGCCGGGGCGGTGCTTTCCGGCACCTCGCTGCTGTACGCCACCCTGGGCGAGACCATCGGTGAGCGCGCGGGCATCGTCAACCTCGGGCTGGAGGGGATCCTGCTGATCGGCGCCTCGGTGGGGTTCGCGGTGTGCGCCGCCACCGGCAGCGCGTGGGCCGGGCTGGGCGCCGCCGGGCTCGCCGGGGGGCTGGGCAACCTCCTGTTCGCATGGCTGGTGGTCGCGCGCAGGGCGAATCAGCTGGCCAGCGGCCTGGCCATGCTGCTGTTCGGCCTGGGCGCCAGCGCCCTGGTGGGCGCCCCGCACATGGGGGCGGTCATCGCCGGCCTGCCCAAGTGGTGCCCGGCCCCCCTGGCCCGGCTGCCCTGGGTGCAGGGGACCACCCTGTTCAACTACGACGTCCTCACCTGGCTGGCCCTGCCGGCGGCCGTGCTGGTCTGGTGGGCCCTGTTCCGGACCCGCTGGGGCCTGGGGATCCGGGCGGTGGGCGAAAGTCCGGCGGCCGCCTATGCTTCCGGCCGGAACCCGGCCGCCCTGCAGGTCCAGGCCCTCGCCGCCGGGGGCGTGCTGGGCGGCTTGGCGGGCGCCCACCTGTCCCTGTCCCTGACCCTCACCTGGGCCGAGTACATGACCGCCGGGCGCGGCTTCATCGCCATCGCCCTGGTCATCTTCTCCAAGTGGCGCCCCCTGCGCGCCGTGGCCGGCGCCCTCCTGTTCGGCGGGGCGGAGGCCCTGCAACTGCAGCTCCAGGCCAGGGGCTCGGAGGTTTCCCCGTTCCTGCTGGAGATGGCCCCCTACCTGCTGACCATCCTGGTGCTGCTGGCCTGGGGCGGCTCGCGCCGGCTCTTCGCGCCCGCGGCCCTGGGCCGGACCTTCTACGGCCTGGATTGACATTGCCTCACCTGCGGGTCCCCATTCACGGAGGTCGAACCATGAAAATGCTCACCATCGCCTTGAGCGCCCTCGCCTGCACGCCGGGCGCCCGCGCCGACACCCCGCCCCTGGTCATCGGGGCGGTGTACGTGGGCAGCATCAACGACTACGGCTACAACCGCTCGTTCCACGACGCCTTCGCCAAGGTCTGCAAGGACCTGCCCGGGACCAGGCTGCTGGAGGCGGAGAATGTCCCGGAGAGCGCCGAGGCCGAACGGATCATGGAAGGCATGATCCAGCAGGGCGCCAGGCTGGTGTTCCCCACCAGCTTCGGCTACCAGGACTCCGCCCGCCGAGTGGCGAAGCGGCACAAGGAGGTGTGCTTCGAGTTCGCCGGAGACGGGGCCGCCACCCGGAATTTCGGGGTGTTCTTCGGGTCCACCCAGGCGGCCTGGTATCCCATGGGCGTGGCCGCCGGCCGGATGACCCGGAGCGGCAAGCTCGGGTTCGTCATCGGCATGCCCATCGGCTACGCCCTGGGCAACGTCAACGCCTTCGAGATGGGTGCCCAGTCGGTGAACCCCAAGGCCACCACCATCGTCGTGGTGACCGGCGGATGGTCCGACAAGGCCAAGGAGGCCGGGGCCGCCAATGCGCTGCTGGACCAGGGGTGCGACGTGGTGACCATGCATGTGGACTCGCCCACCACCATCATCCAGACGGCGGAGGCCCGGGGCGCCATGTCCATCGGCTTCCAGTCGGTGGAGGCCCGCGCCCTGGCACCCAAGGGCTGGATCACCGGGCTCGGCTTCAACTGGGCCCCGTTTGTCGCCAAGGTCGCCAGGAGCGTCCTGGCCAACCAGTTCCGCGGCGAGGCGGTCTACCAGGGCCTGGGCGAGATGGTCGCCATGGCCCCGTTCGGCGCCTCCGTGCCCGCCGGCGTGCAGGCCCAGGTGAACGCGGCCGCCGCCAAGGTGGCCAAGGGCTTCAACCCGTTCACCGGGCCCCTGAAGAGCAACACGGGCAGCCTGGTGCTGCCACCCGGGGCCACGGTGGGGGCCGACCAGATGGGCAGCCTGAACTGGTATGTGCAAGGCGTTGTCGGAAAAGTGAGGTAGGTCATGGGTCTCAAGGAACGAATCAACGAAGCCAATGAGCAGGCCTTCCGCCGGATGGTGGCGGCGGACCCGGTGCTGGTGGACGTGGCGCCGGCCGCGGAAGTGATCCCGGGACTGCGCGACCACATGATCCTGCACTCCGGCCCGCCGGTGACCTGGGAACGGATGTGCGGGGCCCAGCGGGGCGCCTGCATCGGCATGTGCCTGTTCGAAGGCTGGGCCGCCGATCCCGCGGAGGCGGAACGGCTGCTCAGCACCGGCGCCATCGTCCTGGAGCCCAACCACCACCATGCCGCCGTGGGCCCCATGGCCGGCACCATCACCTCCAACATGTGGGTGTGGGTGGTGGAGAACAAGGCCTTCGGCAACTGCGCCTGCTGCCGCCAGGTGGAGAGCTTCCAGCAGTTCGGCGACCACTCCAAGGACGCGCTGGCCCTGCTCGCCCAGTGGCGGGAGGTCTGGGGCCCGGCCCTGCGGGCCGCGGTGCGCAGGATGGGCGGCATTCCCATCAAGCCCCTGGTCGCCCGCGCCCTGCTCATGGGCGACGAGATGCACAACCGGGTGGTGGCATCGTCCAGCCTGTTCGCCAACGCCGTGGCCCCGGTGCTGGCGGACTGCGGGCTGCCCAAGGAACAGGTGGTGTCCACCCTGTACTACGTGGGCAACCACCCCTTCCTCTTCCTGGGGCTGTCCATGGCCGCGGGCAAGGCCATCGCCGACCCGGCCCGGGGGGTGGAGGCAAGCACCCTGGTCACGGCCATGGCCCGCAACGGCACCGAATTCGGCATCCAGGTCAGCGGGCTGGACGGCGAATGGTTCACCGCCCCCGCCCCGCGCATCGCCGGCCTGCTCCTGCCCGGGTGGAAGGAGGAGGACGCGGGGCTGGACATGGGCGATTCCGCCATCACCGAGACGGTCGGCTGGGGCGGCTTCGCCATCGGCGGCGCGCCGGGCATCCTCACCTTCACCGGCGGCACGGCGGCCCAGGCGCTGAACTACAGCCGGGACATGCGCACCATCACGGCGGGCATCAGCCCGGACTGGCTGATGCCCGCGCTGGACTTCACCGGCACCGGGGTGGGCATCGATATCCGCAAGGTGGTGCACGGCAACCTGGTCCCGGTCATCGACACCGCCATCGCCCATCGGGAGCCCGGCCACGGGATCATCGGCGGCGGCATCGTGCGTCCGCCCATGGCGTGCTTCACCAGGGCGCTGGCGCGGTTCGCGGAAAAGTACCGGGAGTGACGGGAGGCCCCCTTGAGGAAAACCATCGTCAAGCAGAACCGCTATTTCGATTCAGTGTTCCTGATGCTGGTGGCGCGGCGCATCGCCGCGCAGCCGGGCATCCGCGACGCCTCGGCCGTGCTGGGCACGGCCGCCAACCGGAAGGTGCTGGCCGCCATGGGCTACGGCGCCGGCGACGAGGCGTTCGCCGGCGCCGGCCCCAACGACCTGGTGCTTGCCCTGGAGGGCGAACCGGCCGCGGTGGACGCGGTGGCGGCCGAGGCGGATTCCTGGCTGGCCCGCGGCTCCGGGGCGCCGGAAGGGGCCGGTTCGGCCCTGCCGGAACCGCGCACCGTCGCCGAAGCGGTGGCAAGGCGGCCGGACGCCAGCGTGGCGATCATCTCCGTACCCGGGCAGCACGCGGCCCGGGAGGCCCGGGCCGCCCTGCGGGCGGGCCTGCACGTGTTCCTGTTCTCCAGCAACGTCTCCGCCGAGGATGAACTCGCCCTCAAGACCGAAGCCGCCGGGCGCGGCCTGATCGTCATGGGACCCGACTGCGGCACCGCTTTCCTGGGCGGAGCGGGGCTGGGCTTCGCCAACGCCGTGCGGCGGGGCCCCATCGGCATCGTCGGGCCCACCGGCACCGGCATGCAGGAGTTCGCCAGCCTGGTGCACCAGGCCGGGTCGGGCCTTTCCAGCGGCATCGGCACCGGCAGCCGGGACCTTTCGGACGCCATCGGCGGCCTCTCCACCCTGGCCGGGATCGAGGCCCTGGAAGCCGACCCGGCAACCCAGGTGCTGACCGTGCTGGCCAAGCCTCCGGGCGCGGGCGCCGAAGCGCGCCTGCGTAAGCGCCTGGACCGGTGCGCCAAGCCCGTGGTGCTCTGCCTCCTGGGTACGGAGGACCGGGCCGTCGGCGGACGGGTCCGCCTGGCCTCCACCATCGACGAGGCGGCCCGGCTCGCCCTCGAGGCGGCCGGCCAGGGCTGGCCGCGGTCCCTGGCCTGCGACCCCGGCGAGCTGCGCGCGGCGGCGGTGGCCGAGGTGGGCAGGATGCGCCCAGAGCAGCGCCACATCCGCGGCCTGTTCTCCGGAGGGACGCTCTGCTACCAGGCCCAGGCCATCTTCCGGCGGGCCGGCCTGGCCGTGCGCTCCAATGCGCCCCTGCCGGGGATGGCAGAACTCCCCGATCCCCACCGGAGCCTGGGCAGCACCTTCGTCGACCTGGGCGCCGAGATCTTCGTGGACGGCCGGCCCCACCCGATGATCGACGCCACTCTGCGCCGGAAGCGGCTCGACCAGGAGGGGGAGGATCCCGAGGTCGCCGTGGTCCTCCTGGACTTCATCCTGGGCGCCATCGCCTCCCCGGACCCGGTGGGCGACCTGCTGGGCGCGGCGCGCGGCGCCCAGCGGGCGGCACGACGGCGCGGCGGCCACCTTTGCCTGGCCGCCTCGGTCTGTGGCACGGACCAGGACACCCAGGGCCTCCAGACCCAGGTCCGCGCCCTGGCCGAAGCCGGGGTGCTGGTCTTTCCCACCGCCGCCCAGGCGGCCGCATTCTGCCAGGAAGCCATGCTGCTGCTCGCGGAGCGGAAGGAGGCTGACCGATGACCATGCTCCTTGGCGAATTGCTGCAGGGCCGGCCGGTGTTCGTCAACATCGGCGTGCGGGCGTTCGGCGACAGCCTGCGTGCGGCCGGCTACGACGTCATACAGGTGGACTGGTCGCCGCCCGCGGGAGGGGACGTTCAGTTGGCCGCCCTCCTGGATGACCTGCTCTGAGCAGGAAGCATCCCGGCACCGGGCGGCATCAACACCGTCGGGAAGCATGGGCTTGGCGGGTTCGGGGCTCATTCTTGCTCTCGATGTTGGGGTTGGTAGCCTTCCTCCTCGCGAATCTTAGCCCGGGTTCCGCACGAAAGTCACTAACTAGCTTTGTTACCAATCCCGAGGT
>CAZVHQ010000002.1:0-226091 GCA_964627225.1 uncultured Mesoterricola sp. | reverse complement strand
CGCTTGTCGCCCATGGTCTTGCCCTCGGCCAGCGCGATGCGCACCTTGATCTTGCCCCTGGGGTCCAGGTAGATGGCCAGGGGGATCACGGTGAAGCCTTTGCGCTCGGCCTTGCCGATGATCTTGGCGATCTCGGCCCGGTGCAGCAGGAGCTTGCGCGGGCGCAGGGGATCGTGGTTGGCGTCCGTGCCGAATTCGTAGGGGCTGATGTTCGCCTGCTTGAGCCAGAGCTCGTGGTTGTTGGCGTCAACATAGGCGTCCTGCAGCTGGCCGTGGCCGCCGCGCAGGGCCTTCACTTCCGTGCCCAGCAAGGCGATGCCCGCCTCCCAGGTGTCCAGCACATGGAAGGCGTGGAGGGCTTTGCGGTTCTTGACAAGGTCTTCACTCATGTCCCCAGTGTATCCCGGTTAAAGTTATGGTTTCATGTCCCGGAGCTGCCGTGCTGCATAAGCTACTCACCCCCGTGATCCTCTGGATGACCGCCCTCATGGCGGCCGCCGGACCGCTGGGGGTCACGCTTTTGATGGGCATCGAAAGCGCCTGCATTCCCTTGCCGAGCGAAGTGATCATGCCCTTCGCCGGCTACCTCGCGTATAAAGGACAAATGGGCTTTCTGGGCCTGGGCGGCGCCAGCCCGTGGGCGCAGATCCTCACGGCCGGGCTGTTCGGGGCCATCGGCTGCAACCTGGGCTCGCTCCCCGCCTTCGAGCTCGGGGCCTGGGGCGGGCGCAAGGCGGTGGAGCGCTACGGCAAGTACATTCTGCTGAACCTCGACCACCTGGACCAGGCGCACCGGTTCTTCGAGCGCTTCGGCGTATGGGCCATCCTGCTGGGACGCATGCTGCCGGTGGTGCGCACCTTCATCGCCCTACCCGCCGGCATCGCCAAGATGAACCGCACCCGTTTCCACCTCTTCACCTTCATCGGCAGCCTGCCCTGGTGCCTGGGCCTGGCCTGGGTCGGCTACCTCCTCGGTGAACGCTGGGACACCCTGGGCGCCCTTTTCCACAAGTTCGACCTGGCCATCGGCCTGGTGCTGCTGGCCGGGGCGGCCTGGTTCGTCTGGAGCCACATCGCCAGCGCCCGGCGCAGGCAAATGTGAAGCAAGGGAGTACAATAGGGCTCCGAGCGGAGATGGCCATGGAGATCCCTGAGAATTTGCGCGAGATCGTTGACCGCCTGGGCGTGGCGCTGGTGAAGGCCCTGGCCAACGACGAGAGCAGCCGCGCCCTGGTGCAGGAGATCCAGGCCTACGGCTTCGACATGGCCTTGATGCTGGAGGCCACGGTGGCGCTGCACAAGCGCAACGACGACGAGAGCGAAGGCGAGGTTCCGAACCTGGACGGCGAATTCACCCTGGACCACGGCCAGGGCCAATGGTCCGAAGAGGACAAGGCCTTCCTGAAGACGTTCAAGATCTCCCTGGAATGAACCGGGCCTGGGAACAGCCGGCTCCGGAGTTGGCGCAGGGGTCGAACCCCAACGTGGCCGGCATGGGCCTCGAGGCCCTGCGCGCCCTGGTGGCTTCGCTCGGCGAGAGCGGGTTCCGGGCCGCCCAGATCCATGAGGGCCTCTACCGGCACCGGTGGACCCGCTGGGAGCAGTTCACCAGCCTGTCCCTGGAGCTGCGCGGCAAGCTCCAGGCGCGCACCGAGCTGCGCTGGCCGGAAATCACCGAAAGCGTCGAATCGGAAGACGGCTCCACCAAGCACGCCTTCCTGATGGGCGACGGCAGCCAGGTGGAAGGCGTGCACATGCCCTACGGCAGCCGCACCACCCTGTGCCTGTCCAGCCAGGTGGGCTGCGCCATGGGCTGCACCTTCTGCGCCACCGGGCTCATGGGGATCAAGCGCAACCTCACGGCCGGCGAGATCACCGGCCAGGTGGTGACCATGCTCAACGCCCACGGCCACCCGGAACACGAACCGGTCAACCTGGTGTTCATGGGCATGGGCGAGCCGCTGCACAACCTGGACCAGGTCATGGCGGCCTTCGCCCTGCTCACCGACCCCAAGGGCCTGGCCCTGTCGCCCAGGCGCATCACCCTGTCCACCTCGGGCCTGGTGAGCGGCATCGAGCGGCTGGCCGCCTATGCCCGGCGCCCGCGCCTGGCCCTCAGCCTCAACGCCACCACCGACGCCTACCGGGACCGGATCATGCCGGTGAACAAGGCCTGGAACCTGGCGGCGCTGGCCGCGGCCCTGAAGGCGTTCCCGCTGGAGCACGGGGAACGGATCACCCTGGAATACGTCCTGCTTGCGGGGGTCACCGACAGCCTGGAGGATGGCCGCCGCCTGGCCGTCTTCGCCCGGCAGTTCCCCAGCAAGGTGAACCTCATCCCCTTCAATCCCCACGAAGGTTCCGGCTTCGCTCCCCCGTCCGAGGCGCGCATCGGCGAGCTGATGGCGCTGCTGGCGGCCCGGGACATCACCGTCAGCGTGCGGCGCAGCCGCGGCCAGGATGTGGCCGGCGCCTGCGGCCAGCTGGTGCGACGGAAGCAGGTTTGATCCTGGCCGCAGGCCCACCGGTCCGGTAAACTGTACGTTTACACCGAGGACTGCCATGCCTTTTGAGCCCCTGCAGCAGGAACCGATCATCCAGAAGCGCTGGGCCGAGGCCCAGGCGTTCCGCGCGCCGCGCGCCGCGGAACTGCTGCCCGGAGACCGGACCTTCTACATGCTGGTGATGCTGCCCTACCCGAGCGGGCGCATCCACATGGGGCACGTGCGCAACTACACCCTGGGCGACGTGGTGGCCCGGTTCCGGCGCATGCGCGGCGACAAGGTGATGAACCCGCTGGGCTGGGACTCCTTCGGCCTGCCGGCGGAGAACGCCGCCATCAAGAACGGCATCCACCCGGCGGTATGGACCCGCGCCAACATCCAGGAGATGAAGGGCCAGATCCAGAAGATGGGCATCAGCTACGACTGGGACCGGGAGATCGCCTCCTTCCTGCCCGAGTACTACAAGTGGAACCAGTGGTTCTTCATCAAGATGTGGGAGCGCGGCGACGTGTTCCGGGCCATGCGCAACGTGAACTGGTGCGAGGCCCTGGGCACGGTGCTGGCCAACGAGCAGGTGGTGGACGGCAAGGACGAGCGCACCGGCCATCCGGTGGTGCAGAAGCCCATGGAGCAGTACTTCTTCGCCATCACCCGCTACGCCGAGGAGCTGCTCAAGGACATGGACCAGATCGACTGGCCCGAGAACGTCAAGACCATGCAGCGGCACTGGATCGGCAAGTCCGTGGGGGCGAAACTCACCTTCGCCCTGGCCGACGGCCGGGACGTGTCGGTGTTCACCACCCGGCTGGACACGCTCTACGGGGTGACCTTCATGGCCCTCTCCACCGAGCATCCGTTCATCCAGCAGGCGGCCGAGAGCGATCCCGGGCTGAAGGCCTTCTGCGACCAGGTGGCCTCCCAGAGCCGGGAAGAACGGCTCACCAGCGACATCAAGCTGGGCCACCGGTCCCGGCTGGAAGCCATCCACCCGTTCACCGGGGAGAAGATCCCGATCTTCGCCGCCAACTACGTCCTCATGGACTACGGCACCGGCGCGGTGATGGGCGTGCCCGCCCATGACGAGCGGGACTTTGAATTCGCCACGAAATACGCCATCCCCATCCCCAGGGTGATCGAGTCGGAGAATCCCTGGGAGCCCGGCATCCTGGTGAATTCCGGCGAGTTCACCGGCATGACCAGCGAGGCCGCGGTGGACGCCATGGTGGCCAGGCTGGAGGGCCGCGCCGCCAAGGCCATCACCTACAAACTGAAGGATTGGGGCCTGTCGCGCCAGCGCTACTGGGGCACGCCGATCCCCACGGTGCACTGCCCCACGTGCGGCGTGGTGCCCGAGAAGGAAGAGAACCTCCCGGTGCGCCTGCCCGAGGACGTGGCCTTCCAGGGCAAGGGCGCCTCGCCCCTCACCACCTCCAAGTCCTTCCTGGATTGCGCCTGCCCCAAGTGCGGCGGCCCCGCCCAGCGCGAAACGGACACCATGGACACCTTCGTGGACTCCAGCTGGTACTGGATGCGCTACCTGGACCCCGCCAACGACCGGCAGCCCTTCGCCAAGGCCGAAGCGGACGCCTGGGCGCCGGTGGACCTCTACGTGGGCGGCATCGAGCACGCGGTCATGCACCTGATGTATGCCCGCTACTTCTACAAGGTCATGCGCGACCTGGGCCTGCTGCAGGGTGACGAGCCGTTCAAGAAGCTCATCTGCCAGGGCATGGTCCTCAAGGACGGCTTCAAGATGTCCAAATCCCGGGGCAACATCGTCGATCCGGACGAGGTCATCGCCCACTACGGGGCGGACGCCCTGCGCCTGTTCATGATCTTCGCCGCCCCCATCGAGAAGGAGATCGACTGGACCGGGTTCGAAGGCATCGAAGGCGCCACCCGCTTCCTGAAGCGGATCACCCGGATGGTGGAGGAGCACGCGCCCAACGCCGAACCGGTCCCCGCCAAGGAGCAGCTGACGCCCGAGGAAAAGGCGCTGCTGGTGAAGATCCACCAGACCCTGCACAAGGTGACCGAGGACCTGAGCCACCGCTACCAGTTCAACACCCTGGTGAGCAGCCTCATGGAGCTGACCAACGCCGTGGCCGACCTGCCGAAGGAGGTTCCGCACCGGGCCGCCATCATGCAGAACGCCCTGACCACCCTCACCCTGATGCTCTCCCCCGCCGCGCCCCACCTGGCCGAGCAGCTCTGGACCCGCCTGGGCGGCCAGGGCCTGTGCATGCACGCCGCCTGGCCCGAAGCGGATCCCGCCTGGCTCACGGCGGACGAGGTGACGGTGGTGGTCCAGGTCAACGGCAAGGTGCGCGGCCGGGTCGTGGTGCCCGCCGGCGCCACCGAGGAGGCGCGCAGCAAGGCCGCCCTGGCCTGCCCCGAGGCCCGCCAGCACCTGGACGGCAAGGCGATCGTCAAGGTGGTGGTCCCCCCCGGCGGCAAGCTGGTGAGCATCGTGGTGAAGGGATGAACCCGGGCGACCTGGCCGCGGGCCTGCTGGAGGCCGGCGCCGTCCGCTTGGCGCCGCGCCGGCCGTTCACCTGGGCCTCCGGGCTGAAGTCGCCCATCTATTGCGACAACCGCCAGCTGCTGGGCTTCCCGGCCCTGCGCTCGGCCATCAAGGCGGCCCTGGCCGGGCAGGCCGCCCTGGCCGGCCCCAGCCTGATCGCCGGCACCAGCACGGCCGGCATCCCCTGGGCGGCCATGGTGGCTGACCAGCTGGGCCTGCCCATGGCCTACGTGCGCCCCGAGCCCAAGAGCCACGGCATGGGCCGCCAGGTGGAGGGCCCTTCCGGCGCCGGCCACCGGGTGGTGCTGATCGAGGACCTCATCTCCACCGGCGGTTCCAGCATCCGCTGCGTGGAAGCCCTGCGCCAGGAAGGCGCGGAGGTGCTGGAGGTGCTTGCCCTGTTCAGCTACGGCCTGCCCCGGGCCGAGGCCGCCTTCCAGGCCGCCGCGGTGCCGCTGCGGGTGCTGGCCACCTTTGACGACCTGGCCGCCCAGGCGGGCCGGTCGGGTATCCTGGACCCCGCCGACCTGGCCTCCCTGGCCGAGTGGCGCGCCGACACGACGGCCTGGAGCCGGCGCTTCGATCCGGAGGTCTGATGAAGCTCTACACCCGCACCGGCGACGCAGGCACCACCGGACTGTTCGGCGGCGACCGGGTCTCCAAATGCGATATCCGCCTGGTGGCCTACGGCACGCTGGATGAACTCAACAGCGCCCTGGGCATCCTCGCCCTGCACCTGGCCCCCGAGCTGGCCGCCCACGCCCCGCTGCAGCTGATCCAGCGCGACCTGTTCGCCCTGGGCGCGGTGCTCGCCGCCCCCGCCGCCAAGGCCGGACAGCTCGAGCGGCGCCTGACCAACCCCACCTGGCCGGTCCAGGCCATGGAGGCGGATATCGACCGGCTGACCGCCATGACCGGGCCCATGACCCATTTCGTGCTGCCCGGCGGCTGCCCCGGTTCCGCCCACGGGCACTGGGCCCGGACCGTCTGCCGGCGCGCCGAGCGCGAGGTGGTGGCGCTGGCCGCCGCCGAGCCGGTGCCGGCCGAGGTGATCGTCTACCTGAACCGCCTCAGCGACTGGCTGTTCGCCCTGTCCCGGGCGGCCAACGCCCAGGCCGGGGTCGAGGACGTGAAGTGGCTGCCTTGATACGGGCGCAACCTTGCCCAAAGGCGCATACTGGTCTGTGGAATATAAATTAATGAAACCAAGACCCTGGCTCCTGACCGCTCTGGCCACCCTAGCCCTGCACGGCGGGACGGTGCGGTCCACGACCACCTACCTGTACACCTACTACGATCGCAACGGTAACGTCGTCATCAATAACATGCCGCCCGCCTACCTCAAGGGGCAGGGGCTGACCCTGCGCCACGTGGGGGTGGGCCATGTGCAGCTGGCCATGAGCCGCCAGGAGATGGCCAAGGTGCTGCGCAGTCCCGAGCTGCTGGAGCTGGTGGACAGCATCGCCGTCGCCGAGGGTGTCGACCCCTTCCTGGCCCGGGCGGTGATCCAGGCGGAGAGCGCGTTCTACGCCCGGGCCCGGAGCCGGGCCGGAGCCCTGGGCCTGATGCAGCTCATGCCCCAGACCGCCCAGCGCTTCGGCGTGGTCGATCCGTTCGACCCGCGCCAGAACATCACCGGCGGGGTCAAGTACCTGCATTGGCTCAGCGACAACTTCAACGGGGATCTGACCCGGGTGGTGGCGGCCTACAACGCCGGTGAAGGCGCGGTGACGAAGTACCAGGGCATCCCGCCGTTCGCCGAGACCCGGGCCTACGTGCCCCGGGTCATGGAACTCTATGCCAAGCGCCTGGTGCAGCCCGATCCCAAGGCCGCCGGTTCCATGGCCCTGCTCAAGAAGGGCCGCGGCGGCTTCAAGGTGGATGAGACCCTGCTCACCCCCGGTTCGACCCTGGAGGCGGACGCCAGCCATGGCCCGGCCCGGCCGCCGAGCCGGCTCTACCAGTGGGTGGACGCCAACGGGCGCCTGCAGATCAGCGACCAGCCGCCGCCCAGGGGCCTGGTCGCCAAGACCTACGACGCTTCAACCGAGTGATTCGCGCTGGGCGATGAAGGCTTCCAGGGCCACCACGGCGTCGGCGTAGGTCTCCTTGAGCTGTTCCAGCAGCAGGGCGGGATCGACCGCGAAGCTGCCCTTGCGGCCGGCCCCTTCCAGCTCGGCGGCGACGGCCCGCAGCCTGGGCGCGCCCATGGTCCCGGCCGCGCCCTTGATGGAATGGGCCACGTCGGCCATGTCGGCCAGATCCGCGGAGGCCAGCGTGGCTTCGATCGCGCGGATCCGGTCGGGCGTGTCGGCCTTGAACAGGTCGAGCATCTCCTTCAGCAGGCCCAACTCCCCATCGTCCAGGTTCAGGAGCTGATCCATCACGCTCAGGTCCAGGTTCTCGCCAGAAGCTTCCATCGATCGTCTCCTGCGCCCAGTATCCCAGAACCGCGGGCCATTGGTGGTAGGCAATGGCCATTTCCCAGGGCACACTTGAAATCCACCACGGGAATCAACATGAAGACCCTCCTCCTCCAGCATGTCCAGGAATCCGCAGCCCTCAAGCAGAGCTTCTTCGGGGCGGAAGCCGAGCACATCCTCGCCCAGGCGGCGGACATGGCCGAGCGGCTCAAGCGCGGCTGCCGGATCCTGGTCTGCGGCAACGGCGGCAGCGCCGCCGACGCCCAGCACTTCGCGGCCGAGCTGTCCGGGCGCTACGTGAAGGAGCGCCGCGCCCTGGCAGGCATCGCCCTGACCGTGGACAGCTCCGCCCTCACCGCCATCGGCAACGACTACGGCTTCGACCGGGTGTTCTCCCGGCAGGTGGAGGCCCTCGGCCGCCCCGGGGACCTGCTGGTGGGCATCTCCACCAGCGGCAACAGCCCCAACGTCATCCAGGCGGTCGCGGCCGCCAAGGAGCTGGGGATGCGCACCCTGGGCCTGCTGGGCCGGGACGGCGGCCAGCTCAAGGCCCTGGTGGACGATGCCCTGGTGGTGCCCAGCCAGGTCACCGCCCGCATCCAGGAGATCCACATGATGACCTACCACTTCTGGTGCGAGGCCATCGACGCCCAGTTCGAGTGATGCAGCCCGACCTCCCCGGGCTGCGCGAGGCCGCCCACCGGGAGCCGCTGGGGCTCTACCTGCATGTGCCGTTCTGCCGCGATCGCTGCACCTACTGTTCGTTTGTCACCACCCGGGACGAATCCCTGAAGGGCGCCGTGCTGGCCCAGCTGCGCCGGCAGCTGCTGGCGTGGGGCGAGGCCCTGGGCCGGCCGGCGGTGGATACCCTGTACCTGGGCGGCGGCACCCCTTCCCTGCTCAGCGCCATCGAGCTGGCCGACCTCACCGGCGCCGCCCGGGCGGCCTTCGATCTGGATGCCCTGGCGGAGGCCACCCTGGAAGCCAACCCAGGCACCCTGGACCTGGCCTGGATGGCGCAGGCCCGGGCGCTCGGCTGGGACCGCATCAGCCTGGGCGTACAGACCCTGGACGACGCCCTGCTTGGCCGGCTCGGGCGCATCCACGACGGCCGGACCGCCCTGCAGGCCCTGGGCTGGGCCCGCGCCGCCGGCTTCCAGCGGATCAGCGCCGACCTGATGGTGGGCATCCCCGGGCAGGACCTGGGCCGGATCCTGGATGACGCCCGCACCCTGGTCGCCGCCGGCGCCAACCATCTCTCCATCTACCTGCTGGACCTGGACAAGGCCTGCGCCCTGCGCGCCCAGGTGGAGCGCGGCAGGCTGGCGCTGCCCAGCGAGGACGAGGCCGCGGACGTGTTCGAGGCGCTCCAGGAGGAGCTCCCGCGCCTGGGCCTGCAGCCCTACGAGATCAGCAACTACGCCGCCGCGGGCCAGATGTCCCGGCACAACAACCGCTACTGGGAGCGCCGCCCCTACCTGGGCCTCGGCCCCAGCGCCGCCTCCCAGCTGGCCGATTGGCGCTGGACCGAAAGCGGCGTCATCCACGCCTGGATGGAGGACCGCGGCAGCACGGAGCTGCAGGAGCTGGACGCCGCCGAAGCGCTGGCGGAGATCCCGCTGCTGGGCCTGCGCATGCACCGGGGGGTCGACTGGGAAGCCCTGCGCGCCAGGGCCCGCACCCTGAACCTGGAGCCCCTGGTGGACGGCTGGGAAGCCCAGCTGGCGCGCTTCATCCAGGGCGGGCTGCTGGTGCGGGAAGGGCCGGTGCTGCGCTTCACGCCCAGAGGCATGCTGCTCAGCAACGGGGTCTTGCAGATGTTCGTCTAGGCCCGCGCATCCCGGGCGATGTCGGCGACCTCTTCCGGGGCGAGCCGGACGCCGCGCGCCGCCCAGTTCTCCTCCAGGTGCGCCACCGACGAGGTGCCGGGAATCGGCAGCATCACCGGGGAACGCGCCAGGAGCCAGGCCAGGGCGATCTGGGCAGTGGTGGCGTCATGCCGGGCCGCGGCCGCGTCCAGGGCGCCGTGGGGCCGTCCGTAGGTGCCCACCCCGAGGGGGAAGAAGGGCAGGAAGGCGATGTTCCGGGCGGTGCAGAAGTCCAGGACCTCTTCCGGAGCCGCCACCTCGGCGTGGGTGGTCTTGGCCAGGAAGCCGGTCCCGCCGGCCACGTTGTACATGTTCTGCACGGTCGCCACCGGGGTGCGGGCCAGGGCGGCCTCGATCTGGCCGACGTTCACGTTGCTGAGGCCGATCTGCCGGAGCTTGCCTTCGGCCCGGAGCTGGATGAGCACGTCCAGGCTCTCCAGGAACGGCACTTCGTGGGGCATGCAGCGCAGGTGCACCAGGTCCAGGGTCTCCAGGCGCAGCTCGCGCAGATCGTGTTCGCAGCCTTCACGCAGCTCCTCGGGCCGCAGGAACGGGGCCCAGCCCTTGTTCGGGGTGCGCATGCCGCCCAGCTTGGTGGCGATGAGCAGATCGGCGGGATAGGGATGCAGGGCCTCGGCGATGATCGGGTTGGCGACGTGGGGGCCGTAGTACCACGAGGTGTCGATGAACTGGATGCCCAGTTCCACGGCCCGGCGCACCACCCGCACGGCCGCGGCCCGATCCGCCGGCGGACCCCACACGTCCGGCCCCGGCAGGCGCATCGCGCCATAGCCGAGGCGGCGCACCGCGCGTTCCCCGATACGCAGGGTGGCAGGAGGATGGGCGAAGGCCTGGTCGTTGGTCATGGCCGGGATTATCCCACAACCAAGCGCCGGTGACACACCCCAGGAACCGCTATAATGCCCGCCGGAGGCTCATCCATGTCCCAGCACCCGCTCAAGGATCCCGTCAGCTGGCAGTACCCCCCGGTGGAACCGTACCGCACCGGCCGGCTGCGGGTATCCGACCTCCACGAGCTCTACTTCGAGGAGAGCGGCAACCCCGGCGGCAAGCCGGCGGTGTTCCTGCACGGCGGGCCCGGCGGCGGCACCGATCCCAAGCAGCGGCGCTTCTGGAACCCGGAGCAGTACCGGATCATCCTGTTCGACCAGCGCGGCTGCGGCAAGAGCACGCCCCACGCCTGCCTTGAGGCGAACACCACCTGGGACCTGGTGGCCGACACGGAGGCCCTGCGCCGGCACCTGGGCATCGACCGCTGGCAGGTGTTCGGCGGCTCCTGGGGCTCGACCCTGGCCCTGGCCTATGCCGAGACGCACCCCGAGGTGGTGACCGAACTGGTGCTGCGCGGCATCTTCCTCCTGCGCAAGCAGGAGATCGACTGGTTCTACCAGCGCGGCGCCAGCGTGCTGTTCCCCGACGCCTGGGAGGACTACCTGGCGCCGATCCCCGAGGCCGAACGGGACGACCTGCTCGGCGCCTACCACCGGCGCCTCACCAGCCCCGACGCCGCCGTTCGGCTCGCGGCCGCCAAGGCCTGGAGCCGGTGGGAGGGCTCCGCCAGCAAGCTGATGCCCGATCCCGACTTCACCAGCCACTATGAGGAGGACAGCTTCGCCCTGGCCTTCGCCGGCATCGAGTGCCACTACTTCCTCAACCGCGGCTGGTTCAGCCCCGAGGATCAGTTGCTGCGCGACGCCGGCCGGCTCCGCGCCATCCCGGGCGTCATCGTCCAGGGCCGCTACGACCTGTGCTGCCCCATGGAATCCGCCTGGGCCCTGCACCGGGCCTGGCCGGAGGCGGACTTCATCATCACCCCCGACGCCGGCCACAGCGCCTACGAACCGGGCAATTGCCGGGCGCTGGTGGCGGCCACGGACCGGTTCGCGCGAAGCTGAACGGCATGAGTCTGCCATGGCCCGGGTGCCATCCGCTATGATGGGGGATGGCTTTCCCGATCATCGCCACCATGCTTTGCGCGGCGTCCATGAGCGCCGGATGGAACGCTGTCGTCAAAAACGCCGAGAACAAGCTGTACATGACCATCCTGATGGCCGGCGGGTCGGGCCTGGTGGGCGCGCTGGTGCTGCCGTTCCTGCGCCAGCCCGCCGTGGCGAGCTGGCCGTTCATCGCGGCTTCCGCGGCCTGCTCGGTGGTCTATTACGCGGTGGTCGCCAAGGCCTACCACGCGGCCGACCTGAGCCAGACCTACCCGCTCATGCGGGGCACGGCGCCGCTGCTGGTGGCCCTGACCAGCCGCTGGGCGCTCGGTGAGCGGCTGTCGCTGGGCGCCTGGCTCGGGGTCGGCCTGATCAGCCTCGGGATCTTCTTCCTGGCCGCCTCGACCGTGCGCAAGAACGCGGCGGGCGTGGCGCTCGCCATGGGCAACGCGGTCGTCATCACCTGCTACACCTTGATCGACGGCCTGGGGGTGCGCCGCTCCGGGACGCCAGCGGCCTACTGCCTCTGGGTCTATACCATGACAGCGGTGCCGCTGGTGGCATGGGGCCTCGTCACCAGGCGGGCCGAATTCAGCCGCTACGTGGCCGAGCGGCCAATCCTGGGGCTGCTCGGCGGGAGCGTCGGCATCGGCATCTACGCCACCAGCCTGTGGGCGATGACCGTGGCGCCGGTGGCGATCGTGGCCGCCCTGCGGGAGACCTCGATCCTGTTCGCGATCCTGATCTCCTCCGTGGTGCTCAAGGAGCGGGTGGGGTACCGGCGCCTGGCCATGGTCTGCGCCATCGCCGGCGGGGCGGTGGTGCTGCGGCTGGCCTAGAATGCCGTGTCGGTGCGGTTCCAGGTCCCGGGGCAGCCGGGGGTGTTCGGGTCGCCGACCTTCTTCCAGCCCTGATCCATCCGGGACGCCAGGTCACTGGAGCGTCAAGCTGCCGATGCTGACCGTCACCGGGTAGGGGGTGCCCGAGCTGTCCAGGATCGTGCCCAGCCCGGTGTCGGCGAGCTGGACCGCGCCGGCGGCGCCGCCCGGGACCGGGGCGAGGGTGATCCGGGCGATCACGGCGCCGCCGGCGTTGCCGAGGTCGCTGACCTGGGCCGTATAGCCCTTGTTGGAGACGATGCCCTGGAGCTGGCCGCCCCTGACCCAGCCGCGCACCACCTGGCCGCCGCTGCCAGTGGTGAAGAGGGTGCCGTTGGCCACGGGCGAGGAAGCCCAGGCGGCCCGGCTGGTGTCCACCTGGAACCCGAAGGTCACGCCCACCGCCGGGGTCGGGTTCTGGCTGTCCTCGGGGAGCACCAGGTCCAGCACCAGGGCCGAGCCGGTGCTGGCGGCGTCCTGCACCAGGGCCAGCTGGCCCTGGGTGAGGATGGGGTTGGTGTAGCTCAGCCCGGAGCCGGAGCCGGAGCCGGACCCGGAGGAGCCGCTCGACGGCCCGGACGCGCCTCCCCCGCAGGCCGCGAGGCCCAGCAGGGCGGCCAGGACCGGGAGGGTGGACAGCAGGCGGTTCATAAGGCCATCCCGGGGGTGAAGTTGTCGATCCAAAGGCTGATGTCGGTGTCATCCACCCGGCCGTCCCCGTTCAGCGCCGCGAACACGTCCAGGCCGCCCAGGTCCTGGTCGGTGGCCTGGAGGGAGGGGTTCCAGGCGCCGCAGATGTCCAGCAGGTCGCGCACGTCGATGACGCCGTTGCCGGCCACGTCCATGACCGAGGTGTCGGCGTAGACCTGGAGCGTGGCGCTGCCCTGGGCGCCGGTGGAATCGGTGACGGTCAGGGTCACGGTGTAGGCAGTGGAGGGGTTGTCGGTGAAGGCGTGGGAGACCGAAGCGCCGGTCGCCCTGGTGCCGTCCCCGAAGTCCCAGGCGTACGCCAGGCTCGCGCCCTGGTTCTGGGTGGAGGTGCGGGTGGTGTCCACGCTGAAGGCGACCGGTATCCCCGGGAGGACGCCGGAGCTGGTGGCCGGCTGGCCGATCACGGCGCTCACCGCCGAGGTCACCAGGATCGGGATGGAATGGGCGTTGACGTAGGTGCCGTCGGACACCGTTAGGGTCGCCTGGAAGGTCTGGTTCACCCTTTCGGCGAGGGTGTAGGTGTGGCTGATGGCGGTGTTGGCGGCGCCGGCGCTGCTGGTGCCGTCACCCCAGTTCCAGGTGAAGCTCAGGTTGGCCGTCCCGGTGTAGCTGGAGGACCCCGTGAAGCTCAGCGCCGTGCCGCTGGCGACGGTTGTGCCGGGGTTCGGGCTGGTGATGGCGACGCTGCTGATGGGATTGCCGGGCACGGCGCCGGGCCAGTTGCTCACCAGCACCGCGGCGTCCAGGCTGCCCAGCCCGGTGGCCTCGTCGTAGCCGTTCCCGGCGCCGTAGCCCTGGACCCCGGGGACCGAGTTGTTGCCGGAGGTGACGTCGTGGAAGACGCGGGGTGCGCTGGCCCCCTCCTGGTACTGGTTGGCGAACTGGGCCCGGGCCAGGTTGTACAGGGCGAAGTTGGCGTTGCCCTGGCTGCCGTATTTCTGAACCACCAGGGCCATGATCCCCGCCATGGAGGGAGAGGCGAAGGAGGTGCCCCCGCCCAGGTAGGCCTGCCCTTCCTGGAAGGTGATCAGCGGCGTGGTTTCGGCGCTGGAGATGAACGAGACGTCCGGCAGGAACCGCGCGCGGGGGGTGGCGGGCACGCCGTAGGCGCTCTGCCACGCGGGGGTGGCGTAGACCGCGGAGGCCCCCCCGCCTCCGGCCAGGATGCCGTCGCCCAGGGAGCTTTCGTTCCAGGCCTTCTCGGGGATGTAGCCCAGGGCCGAAGTGGCGTAGCCGGTGGCGGTGGTGGACCAGTAGGGGGCGCCCTGGGAGAACTGGAACATGGTCCCGCCAACAGCCGTATTGAAGGGGGTGGAGGCGATCCCCGAAACGCCCCGGCCTCCGCTGGCTTCCAGCTCGCCCGCGTCGTCGCAGCCGGCCGCGCCCGCGTCGCCCGCGGCCACGAACACCGTGATCCCTTCGCTGGCCGCCTGGGCCCAGAGCTGCTGGTAGAAGGTGTTCCCGGCGGTCCCCAGCTCCGACTCGCAGACGCCGAAGCTCATGGTCATGATCGGCGCCAGCAGGTTGTCCACGATGTACTGGGCGGAAAGGTCGCTGCCGTCGGTGGTGTAGGAGGAGGCAGAGACCACGAAGTCGATGGTCGCCCCGGGGGCGGCGGCGGTGGTCCACTGGGTGTCGGTGTCGGCCTCGAACTCCTCGTCCGTGCTGGTGATGCCCGGATCGATCCCGTTGTGCACCACCTGGAGGCTGCCGGTGTACCGGGCCGGGAGGAGGGCCGGGCCGAAGGCGTCGGTGAAGGCGCTCCAGTCGCTGGTCGACAGATCGCACCGGCCCACCACCCCGATGGTGACGCCGGTGCCGGTGGTGCCGGCCTGGAACAGCGGTGCCAGGTCGTAGATGGTCGCGAAGTCCCCGGGACCGACCGCGTTGCCGCCGGACGCCATGGCCACCTGGGGCCGCGCGGACCGGGTGCCGCGGTTCCAGGCCAGGGGGCCGACCTTGCGGGCCAGACTTCTGCGGCCCAGGTCGTTCAGGGAGACCACCCCGTCGGCAAACGCCGCCAGCCCCCTGGGCAGGGAGATGGGGGTGGCGTTGCCGTGGCGCTTCACGCCGTCCAGGTCATATTCCACGATGGCGGTGCGGAAGGCCTTGCCCACCTGGGCGGCGGTGCCCGAAAAGGTGATGGCCAGCCCGCTGCGGGCCACATGATCCACGGTAAAGCCTTGCCCGGCCAGCCAGCCGGTCGCGGCGTCCAGCACGGCCTGGGGCGGTCCGAACTGGCGGCCGAAGGTGTCCGGGGTGAGCCACTGGTGGTAGCGGGGGGAGGCGGGGTCCTGCTGGTCCCGGAGCAGCTGGTCCAGTCGGGCCCGGGCGTCCGGGGCCAGCTTCAGCGCCAGGATCATCCGCTCCATGGGCAGGCCCGGGGCCGCCGGGCCGGACGGCGACAGCGCGGCCAGCCGCGGGTGGACGCTGCCGGACACCGCGACCCGGTCGAGGTCGTCGACGAGGGGCCGGCCGGCGGGGGGCGCCTGGGCGGGCAGGAACAGGCTGGCACAGGCCAGGAGGAGGGGGAGAATGCGGGGTTCCGCCATGGGGCGTCCACTGGAAAGGAGCTGCCGACCGGATTGTTGGCCCTGAGCAAAGGCAAGTGCGACAAGGAGAGCCTACTCCTTGGATGCCGTCGCCCCGCCAAGGTTGAACGGCATCCGCCGATTCCACCGGCAGGAGCCAGGGCCATGGGAGTCAGCGCACCTTGGATGGGGGATTCTTGATGCGTTGCTGCTTCAACACCTTCCCGGTCTCCTGGGGATGGTACAAAAATCATATGAACCCCACAATTCACCAAGCTGAGACCCAATATATATATATTATTTATTGAGTCAAGCACGGGAACGGGAGGGTTGCCGCCCGCGTCTCCTGCAAACACGCAAAACGGCCAGGGCATTTCCCCTGGCCGTTTCCTGGCGCTTGCACCTCTTCCACAACGCTACCCAGCCAAACCCGATGGGCCGGGTCAGAAGGTCCGCAGTCTATTCGTCAAACTTGGTGATCACCGTTACGCCGGTGCCTTCGAACTTGTCCATGTTCGTCAGCGCCTCGATCGACTGACCGAGGGTGATGGTCTTGCCGACCAGGAGGCTGGGTGCCAGCTTGCCGGACTGGATCATGGCGAGCATCGCATCGTAGCGGTGGGCCTGGATGCCGTGGCTGCCCAGAATCTCCAACTCCCAGCCGATCACCTTGCTCATGGGCACAGCCGGAGTCGACTGGTCGCCGAGCGTGAGCCCGACCTGCACGTGCTTCCCCCGCCGGCGAAGGCAGCTGATCGAATTGAAGCAGGTGGTGGGATGGCCAAGGGCATCCAGGGAGACATGAGCGCCGCCCCCGGTGATGTCCTTGATCGCTTCGACCACATCGCCAACCGACCGGGAATTCACCGTTGCTTCGGCGCCGAGCGAGCGCGCCAGTGCCAAAGCGCTCTCGGAAATATCGATGCCGACCACCCGCGCGCCCATGGCATTGGCGATCATGATCGCGGACAGGCCCACGCCGCCGCAGCCATGGACCGCAACCCAGGTGCCGGGGCCCACTTTGCCCTGATCAACCACGGCCCGGAAGGAGGTGGCGAACCGGCATCCGAGGCTGGCGGCCGTCGCGAAATCCATGCTGTCCGGCAGGCTGACCAGATTGAGGTCCGCCCGGTGGATGGACACGTACTCGGCGAACGAGCCCCAATGGGTGAAGCCCGGCTGCATCTGATGCTCGCAGACCTGCTGGTTCCCGGAGTAGCACTGCGGGCAATGGCCGCAACCGGCAACGAACGGGACCGTGACGCGATCGCCGACCTTCCAGCGGATCACATCCTTGCCAATCGCCGCAATCGTCCCGGCGAGTTCATGGCCCGGCACGTGCGGCAGCACGATATCCGTGTCGTGTCCCATCCAGCCATGCCAGTCGCTGCGACAAACCCCCGTGGCCATGACCTTGATCACGACGCCATGCGGTTCTGGGGTCGGATCGGGTAGGTTCATGAGCTTGGGCATGGCCTTGAAGCTCTCGAAGATGATTCCCTTCATCATTTGCCTCCATGGAATAGTACTCATTCAACCTACCACCACTTGAAAGGAATTATTATTCAAATAACGATTGAAAACGATTAACTTTCGGTGAAACTTTTCTATTTCACGGCACCGGATGAAAGGACATTTCACGAAGATGCTGGAGACTAGGTGGAATAAGGGTTTCCCTGGGCAAGCGCGCCGCCATGAAAAAGCGATTTTCCGCGCGGTGCGCCCCGGGCTCCTGAACCACCCCGGACCGGCAGTGGCCCGCTTGGCAAATCCTGTGGAAACAGGGTCGCAAAATCCCCCCCGGAAGCGGGGAACCGGACTTTCCCCGGGAGGTCCGGCATCTCGACCCGACCCCGCGGGAAGCCCAGCGGTTTCGATGCCCCTGCCGCGGAACGGAACCTGTTGCCCAGGGAATGCCGCATATCCGCCCTTAGGCGGATGTCACGCAACTTTCCTGGAACGGCACCGGCTTTCTGCGCTAGTTGATCGGCAATTGATGAATTGACTTCATTTGTCGTAATGAGATATTGGAATGAATGTTCAGGACGCCAGGCAGTTTCCTTAGAACGTTATCCACGAAGTGGCTGTAGTCCTCGAGGTCTTCGGCGACCACCTCCAAAAGGAAATCAGCTTCCCCCGTCGTGTTGTCACAGGCGAGGACGTTCGGGCTCGCCTGAATGATCCTTTCGATTTCGGCCGTGGCTTCCTGGCTGTGTATGGCGACCTTGATTTGCACGAACGTGGTGACGCCGAGCCCCAGTTTGCGGCGGTTCAGGGCAGCGTGATAGCCCTCGATCACGCCGGCCTCCTCCAGTCGTTTCACCCGCCGCCAACAGGATGCTTCGCTCAGGTTGAAAAGCTCCGCAAGCTTCGTGTTCGAGATCCGGTTGTCCCGCTGCAGTTCACCAAGGATGCTGACGTCAATCTTGTCTATGGCTTTCATGAGAACACCTTTTGTAGCGCGCCCGGTTGTTCAGATTAGAGACTAGAGATTAGCATCCCACCGCCTGGGCCAGGCAAGCTACCTGTGAAAGTCCGGCGAGCCGAACGAAATGCCGGAGCGGCGGCCGCGAGGGGCCGACCGCGGCATTCTGGATGGCGGCCAGTCCAGCAAAACGCCCGTTCCCACCAGTGCACTGGGAACGGGCGTTTCCAACCGACTCACTTCGCGAATGCCACTGACCGGGAACGGGGTCAGGTTCAGAAGGTCTTTCTGACGTATTCACCAATCCGGTCGACAGCTTTCTTAAGGTTTTCGTCCGAGTTTGCAAATACAGCTCGGAAATATCCTTCGCCCATGCTGCCGAATGCCGATCCCGGGACGATCACCACCCCGGCCTTCTTGACCAGGTCCTCAGCAAACTTTTCCGAACTCACGCCAAGCGCCTTGATATTCGGGAAAGCGTAGAAGCTCCCAGGGGACTTCTTGCAGGTGATTCCGGGGATGGCGTTCAAACCATCAATCAGGATGTCTCTCCTGCGCACATAATCCAAATGCATGCTATTGATCGCATCCCGGCTTCCCGCCAAGGCAGCCAAAGCCGCTCTTTGCGTGAAGGTTGACACACAGGAAACAAGCCCCTCCTGCAGCTTTGGCATCGCGGAGATGATGTTCTTGGCGCCGACAATGAACCCGATTCTCCAGCCGGTCATGACATGGGTTTTCGAAAAACTATTAATTACAAGTACCTGGTCCCGAACTTCGGGAATCTGGGCGATACTGAAGCATTCCACATCATCAAAAACAATTTTGTCATATACTTCGTCCGAGTACACAACCAAGTTGTGTTTTTTGACTATTTCCGCAATCTCGAAAATCACCTTCTTGCTGATCACGGCCCCCAGGGGGTTGCTTGGAGAATTGAGCAATATGCCCCTGGTTTTCGGGGTGATGGCCTTTTCAATATCTTCAGCCATGATATTGAAATCGTTCTTTTCGTAGACCGGGACACCCACCGGAACGGCGCCGGCCATCATCACCTGGCCAAAGTAGTTGGGGAAGCATGGGTTGGGAACAATAACCTCATCCCCGGGATTCACGGTGGCAATCAGGCTCAAGGTGATTGCCTCCATGCCGCCGACGGTGATCATCACATTTTCGAAATCGAAATCCTTCGAATACTTCCGGTACTCCTTGGAGATGGCTTCGCGCAGTTCCGGGAGACCGGCATTCGGGCAATAACGAGTGTAGCCCTCGTCGATTGCTGTCTTGGCCGCATCCTTGATGTGTTGCGGCGTCTCGAAATTCGGCTCGCCCACCGTCAACTTGATGGCATCGTCATACTTCGCCGCCAAGTCGAACATCTTCCTGATCCCTGATGCGGGATAATTCAAGGCCGTGTTGGACAGATAGTTCACTATAACCTCCTGTTTTCGTCATTTCGACGCAAATTCTAGCCAATCAAGATTCAGATGATGTCTCACGCGCTCAGCATCCGCCCGTGGTTCTCGACCCTATTTGCCCTGGCCCGACCCAGGCATTTTCGCCATCTGTTCGTAGCGATTCAGCCTGAATTGCATATCGACTTCGGCTTTGGCAAACAGGGCGTCTGCATTCTCCGGAGAAGATTTATAAAGAGACGCGAAACGGACTTCGCTCATCATGAAATCTCGCAGATTCCCGGTGGGTTTCTTGGAATCCAGGAGGAATGGATTCTTTCCCTGCTGCTCAAGTTCAGGATTGTAGCGATAGAGCGGCCAATACCCCGCCTCCACAGCCTCTTTGACATGCTTCTGCGCTTTGGCCATGCCGACCTTGATGCCGTGATTGATGCAGGGCGAATAGGCAATGATGAGCGACGGCCCTGGGTAGGCCTCCGCCTCCAGGATGGCCTTCAGGGTCTGGTTCTTGTCTGCGCCCATGGCGATCTGTGCCACGTAGACATAGCCGTAAGTCGCCGCCATCATTCCGAGGTCTTTCTTCCTCGTGGTTTTGCCATTGGCGGCAAACTCCGCGATGGCAGCCGTCGGAGTCGACTTTGACGACTGGCCCCCGGTATTGGAATAGACTTCCGTGTCGAATACGAGAACGTTCACGTCATCCCCGGATGCCAACACATGGTCCAGCCCGCCGTAGCCGATATCGTAGGCCCAGCCATCACCGCCAAAGACCCAGTGGGACCTCTTGATGAAGTAATCCTGCTGGTCATACAGTTCGTTCAATAGAAGGTTGCTGCCCCTTTCGCCTTCCAGGGCACGCCGGAGGGCATCGGCGCGATCCCGGGTTCCTTCGGCCACCTTGAAGCCATTGATCCAGGCTTCGATGGCCGCGGCGACGGGCGAGGACACACCCGACTTCAGGGCCTTGATGGCGAGATGCTTGGCAGCTTCCCGGAGTTTCTTGACGCCCAGATACATCCCGAAGCCGTACTCGGCGTTGTCTTCGAACAGCGAGAAGCCCCACGACGGCCCGTAGCCCTTTTCATTGGTCGTGTACGACACCTGGGGAGAGCCGCCCCATACCGTGGAGCACCCGGCCGCATTGGAAATCATCATCCGATCACCAAAAAGCTGGGTGATCAATTTCGCATAGGGCGTTTCTCCACAACCGGCACAGGCACCTGAAAATTCAATCAGCGGCTTGAGGAACTGGCTGCCGCGGACGGTGGATGCCACCTTAGGCGTAATGTCCTTGGTCTTGACATCCTTCGAGAATTCCCAGTCGCTGACGTATTGTTCCCGGCCTTCCGCCAATGGCTTCATGGCGATCGCCTTTTCTTTGGCGGGGCAGGTTTCCACACAGCTTCCGCAACCGGTGCAATCCAGCGCCGAGATCGCCAGATGGTATTGCATGCCGGCAAAACCGATCGCCGGCAGGGTCGTGTAGTTTTCAGGAGCACCTTTCACCTCTTCGGCATCCACCATGACCGGCCTGATCACGGCATGAGGGCACACATAGGCGCACTGGTTGCACTGGATGCAGTTGGCGGATGCCCAGCGGGGAACGAAGATCGCAACCTCCCGCTTCTCCCATTGGGTGATGCCAAGCGGGAAGGAGCCATCCTCCCGGCCCACAAAAGCACTCACGGGAATCTTGTCACCCTCTTGGCGGTTCATCGGAAGGATGATGTTCTTCACGAAATCAGGCATGCCCGGAGCACAGGTCTTCTCTTCATCCACGGCCTGCTTCCAGCTTTCGGGGACTTCGACACGGTGAATGTTTTCAAATCCGGCATCGACCGCCTTGAAATTCATATCAACCACGTTCTGGCCCTTGTTTCCGTACGACTTCTCGACTTCTTTTTTCAAATACTTGGAGACTTCTTCCAGGGGGATGATGTCGGCAAGCTTGAAGAAGGCGGCTTGCATGATCATGTTGATTCTGCCACCAAGGCCGATCTTCATGGCCAGGTCCACGGCATTGATGGTGTAGAACTCAACGTTATTCAGTGCGATAGCTCTTTTGATGCTCGCCGGAAGCTTGGCTGCCAGTTCTTCATCGCTCCAGATACAATTCAGCAGGAACCTGCCACCGGTCTTGATACCCTCCAGGAGCTTGTACTTGTAAACATAGGCCTGATTGTGGCAAGCAATGAAACCAGCATTTGAAATTTCATAAGGTTCTTTGATCGGTGATGCCCCGAATCTGAGGTGGGATACGGTGAGGCCACCGGACTTTTTGGAATCATACGAGAAATAGGCCTGAACGAAGTAGTCCGTATTGCTGCCGATGATCTTGATGGCCGACTTGTTCGCACTGACCGTTCCGTCCGAGCCATAGCCCCAGAACTTGCAGGCCTTGGTTCCCTTGGGTGAAAAATCAACATGACTTTCGACGGCAGGCAACGAACGGTGCGTCACGTCATCCACGATGCTGAGCGAAAAATCGTTCATCGGCTGGTCGCGCTTGAGATTCTCGAAAACCGCAAGCACGTCTTCGGGCCTGAAGTCCTTTGAGCTCAATCCGTAACGTCCGCCCACGATCATGGGCCTATCGGCAACGTCATAGTAAGCATTTTTAACATCGATGTAGAGGGGTTCGCCGCCGCACCCAGGTTCTTTGGTCCTATCCAGCACGGCGATCTTCTTCACGGTCTTCGGGATCGACCGGAGGAAGTGGTCGATCGCAAAGGGGCGGTACAGGTGGACTTCCAGCAATCCGACGCGGTCGCCGGCGGCATTCAACTGATCGACGATGGTCTCGATGGTTTCGCAGCCCGATCCCATGGCGATAACAAGTTTTTCTGCTGCCTCATGGCCGTGGTAATCATACAACTTGTAGTGTCTTCCGGTAACCTCACCAACCGCATCCATATAAGACTGAACGATACCCGGAACGGCATCATAGAATTTATTGACGGACTCTCTCATCTGGAAGAAGACATCCGGATTCTGAGTCGTTCCCCTAAGCACCGGCCGATTCGGGCTCAGCGCATTATTCCTGAACGCCTTCACCGCGTCGAAATCAGTGAGTTTCGCAAGTTCTTCGTATTCAAGAACTTCAATCTTTTGGACTTCATGGGACGTCCTGAAGCCATCAAAGAAATGCAGGACGGGCAACCTTGATTTGATGGCGCTCAGGTGCGCGACAGCGCCCATGTCCATGATCTGCTGCACACTGCTGGAAGCCAGAAGGGTGAAGCCCGTCTGCCGGGTGGCCATGACGTCCTGGTGGTCGCCGAAAATGCTCAACGCATTGGAGGCCAGGCTGCGGGCGCTCACATGGAACACGGCCGGCAGCAGTTCTCCCGCGACTTTGTACATATTCGGAATCATCAGCAGCAGCCCCTGGGAGGCGGTATAGGTCGTGGTAAGCGCACCCGCCTGCAACGTGCCGTGAAGCGCCCCCGCGGCTCCGCCTTCCGACTGCATCTCTTTGACGAGGACGGTCTCGCCAAAAATATTCGTCTTGCCCTTGGATGACCACTCATCCACCACAGCGGCCATCGGGGATGAAGGCGTGATGGGATAGATCGCTGCAATATCAGTGAAGGCGTATGAGACATACGCCGCCGCGGTATTACCATCCATGGTTTCGGTTCTTCGCTTGCCCATTTCGGTGTTCCCTCCATAATTTACAGATGCAACAGTTCAGCGCAATGACACGACCCGAGCGGATGAAGCCCAACCGGTAAAAGATTATTCCTTGATTCCTGCGATCTTTTTGGCAAGCTTCTTTTTCTGCTCCATATCACTTTGCCTCGAAATCATGATCCTCTGCGCCTGCGGCGATCCGGCGCCATGCATGGATTCCGTCCTGTAGCCGACGGAAGCGGTGCCCAAGGTCAGGTTTTCGACCAAGCGCAAAATTCTCATACGGTTTTCAATGGGCACATTGGCAACCCCTTTGAAGTACTTTTCAACGTACTTGCCAATCAGAGGACTATGAAGATCCTTCTCCGAGGGCATGGTCACCATCAAGCCTCCGGCAATATCCTCAGCCAGGCGCGCAATTTCATAAGGCATCCGGGTGATATTCTGCTTGCACACGTTCGCCAGGAGCATGTCGATCTGATAGTTCCCAGCCTTGGTCGGGCAGCCCTCTGCCGAGCAGGCAATGCCGCAGCTGTACAGGGTCTCATTGAGGTGGGTCATCTCGATGAGCTTGTCCTTGATATGAGAGGCCTTCGCGCAGCCGTTATACTCTGCCGCCTGGGCGGCGGCCCCGATCAGCACATCGCCAACGCCAACCTTGCAGCCACCATAACTCTGACGATGGTAGCCAGCAAACCGCTCCACCAGCATTCCGGCAAATTCCGTTTCACCATTCATAAAAATTCGCGCGTTGGGAACAAACACATCCTCAAAAACAATTAATGCTTCGTGTCCGCCGAATTTCTTGTTCCCCACATCGATATCCGCGCCCTGTTCCAGTTTCCTGGTGTCGCAGGACTGGCGCCCGTAGATGATCAAAATCCCTTTCGCATCCGAAGGGATGGCGAAAGAAATCGCATAGTCCTTGTCCTTCGTCCTCATGGCAACCGTGGGCATCACGGCGATTTCATGCGAATTCACAATGCCGGTCTGGTGGGCCTTGGCCCCTCGGACCACGACACCATCCGGCCTTCTTTCGACAACACGCAAATAAAGATCGGGATCGGCCTGGTCAGAGGGCCCGAGGTTGCGATCACCTTTGGGGTCCGTCATGGCACCATCGACCGTCAGATCCTTGTCCTGGACCATCCGCCAGTACTCTGCAAAATTCTTGTGATAACGGGTACCGCACGCGGCATCAATCTCGAACGTGGTGCTGTACAAGGCATTCGCGGCATCCATCCCAACGCATCGCTGGAAACAGGCTCCCGTCTGCTGTCCCAGCAGCCGCTGCATCTTGACCTTCTTCACGAGGTCAGCTTCACTCTGATGCAGGTGCGTGAATCGGTTGACCGTTTTCCCGGTCAGGTTCGAAGTCGCAGTCATCAGGCTGGCGTATTGAGGGTCCTGGGCCAATTCATAGGTCATGGCAACGCTATTCATCGAAGGTATGATCATCGGGTGATCCACTGGGGAATTAATTAATTCCCCAAACATGTACACCTTCATATTCAGCTTACGCAGACTCTCGATGTACTGTTCCTTGGTCATCAGGGGCATGGCTTCTTCTCCTTTGAAGAATGATGAGAACGGGTGAATTAGGAGCTTTTGAACCGCAACCTGTCATTCAATGTCAGTTTCTCCATCAATCCATGTCCAACGGTTGGGCCACTCCCGGCGGCCTTGATTTGCGGCCTTCCCCGGAGCTTGCGGAAGTGGATCCTTTCAAATTTCACATCCATTACGGAGGATGTCCTCATGGTAGGCCGGATAGAAAGAAATTAGCTTTCAAACATGGGTTGGAATTCAATGCTTTCGGAAATAGATCTTCTGATTTCCCACACATCCTGAAAGACGCCTTCATTGCACCGGGCGCCCGATTCCTGGACCACCCGGAGGAGATCCGCGGCCCGGTGTTCCAGGCCCGAAGGGTGACTAAGCAGACCGTATCATGGCTAGATCGATCGGAGGAAGGCCTCCACCTCCTCCCAGTTCCGGCTCAGCGGGAACGGCGGCAGCGCGGCGCGCACCTGGGCGGCGTAGCGCTTGCCGTTGGGATCCTCATGGGGCAGCATCAGCCGCGGGTCCAGGATGCAGACGGCGCCCCGGTCGGTGCGGGTGCGGATCAGCCGGCCGATGCCCTGCTTGAGCTTCAGGGTCATCTGCGGCACCTGGATGCCGATGAAGCCCAGCCCCTGCTGCCTGGCGTCGGCCTCGCGCACCCGGGCCTGGAGCACCGGGTCGTCCGGGGGGGTGAACGGCAGCGCGGTGACGATCACCAGGCTGAGCGCCTCGCCGGGCATGTCCACCCCCTGCCAGAAGCTGGCCAGGCCCAGCAGGGCCGCCTGGGGGGTCCGGCGGAACCGCTCCATCATGGCCGAGCGGGTCATGCCTTCGCCCTGGACGAAAAAGGTGATGCCGGGCAGCGCCAGCTCCAGCCGGGGCCGGAACGCCGCCAGCATCTTCCGGCTGGTGAACAGCACCAGGGCCCGGCCCCGGCTGGCGCGCATGAGCCGCTCCATGGCGGCGATGCTGGCCTCCACCCAGGCCGGGTCGCCCACGGCGTCCCGCCCGGGCCGGCGCGCCGGCAGGTCGGGGGGGATGAACAGCAGGCCCTGGTTGGGGAAGTCGAACGGGCTTTCCACGTGCCGGCTGCGCTCCGCCTCGTCGTCGCGCAGCCCCAGGCGCAGCTTCAGCCCGTTGAAGCCGCGGCCGTCGCGCAGGGTGGCGGAGGTGAGGATCACGGTCTCGAAGCCCCGGCGCAGGTGCTGGTGGAAGAACGGCCGCACGTCCACCGGGTTGGCCTTGAACAGCACGGTCTGCGGCCCTTCCCGGCTGATGGTGGAGACCCACCCGTCGGGCTGGGCGAAGATCTGCTCCATGCGCGCGAAGGCCAGGCCGATGCGCTCGGCGGCCTTGCGCCAGGCCATGTCCTCGGGGTTGCCGTCCACCCGGCGCGCGGCGAGCCGCTTGGCTTCGGTCCACACCGCCTGGCCCGCCTCCACCCAGGCGCCCACCGCGTCGGCCAGGGGCCTGAGGTCCAGCCGGTCGTCGCCGAAGCCGAAGGTGCCGTTGTCCATGGGCACCCGCGCCAGCAGGGTGTTCCAGGCATCCTGCCAGGGCAGCAGCAGGGCGTCCAGCGCGGCGGCCTCGGACTCCTTGCCGGCCTCCTCGGCCAGGTCGCGGAACAGCATGGTCATGGCCCGGTTCGACCACTGCTCGGCGCAGCTTTCGGTGAGCTGCTCCTCGACCTCGTGGGCCTCGTCCAGGATCAGCACCGGCGCGTCCGGCAGCACCTGGCCGAAGGCGCTTTCCCGCAGCACCCGGTCCGCCAGCAGCAGGGCGTGGTTGGCCACCACCAGGTCCGCCTCCAGGATCTCCTGGCGCAGCCGGGTGAGATAGCAGTGCTCGAACTGCGGGCACTGGCGCCCGGTGCAGCGCTCGGCCCGGGCGTTGACCTTGTCCCACAGCTCCGATTCCCCTTCGCCGTAGCGGCCCAGCTCCTCCCGGTCGCCGGTCCGGGTCTCCTTGGCCCAGCGCGGCAGCGCCAGCCACAGGCCGTGATCGCTCACGGTGAACTCCGCCGGCGGATAGGCCTCCAGGGCCTCCCAGGCGGTCTTGCACAGGTAGTTGCTGCGCCCCTTGGCCAGCACGGCCTTGACCGGGCGGCCCAGGATGCCCCGGGCGCGCGGCAGGTCCTCGTCCAGCAGCTGGCGCTGCAGCTGCTTGGTGCGGGTGGCCACCACCACCGGATGGCGCCCGGAGGCCAGCGCCGGCACCAGATAGCCCAGGGACTTGCCGGTGCCGGTGCCCGCCTCGATGGCCTGCAGCACCGCGTCCGGCCGGTTCTCCCGGTCCGACCCGGCCCGCTTCCAGGCCTCGAAGCGCTCGGCCCCGGCCTGGATGGAATCGGCCACCAGCTCCGCCATGCGCCGCTGCCCCTCGCGTTCCTCGGCTTCCGGGAAGCAGCTGAAGATGCGGCCATCGGGCGGTGCGAAGTAGGGATCCATGGGGTGCGACATGCTTCCAGAATGGCGGAAAAAGGGCGAAAACAGAAGGGCCCGCGATTCCTCCGGGCCAGCCGGCCTGCGATGCCGCATCATGGCAGGAGCGAGCCGGGAGGATCGGACATGGCAGGAGCATGCTGGGGACGTCTTCGGGCCAGGCTGGGGCTGGCCCTGCTGGTCCTGCCGGGCCTGGTTCCCGCCATGGCGCAGTACGAGCGGCCCAAGCAGGAGCTGACCGGCCCCGAGCGGGAAGCCATCGAGACCAACCGCAAGCTGGCCGGGCCGCGCCCCACCACGCCCAAGCCGCCGCTTTCCTCCACCGAAGCGGCCCGGGTGGCGGTGTTCAAGGGCGCGCGCCATTCGGTGGTATTCATCTCATCCATCACCAAGAAATGGTTCCTGGAGGACAACCGCACCGGCAACCGCTACCAGGTGCCGCCGGCCTCGGGCACCGGCTTCGTGTGGGACAACCTGGGGCACGTGGTGACCAACCACCACGTCATCACCGTGGACGACCCCGCCGGCGGCCCCAGGGGCGAAGCGGAGGATCTCCAGGTCACCCTCACCGACGGCCGGACCTACAAGGCCCTGGTGATCGGCCGCAGCCTCACCCTGGACATCGCCGTGCTGCACGTGTTCGCCCCGCTGGAGCAGATGAAGCCGCTGCCCCTGGGCACCTCGCATAACCTGCAGGTGGGCCAGATGGTCATGGCCATCGGCAATCCGTTCGGCCTGGACCACACCCTCACCTCCGGCGTGATCTCGGCCCTGGGCCGGGATATCCTCACCGGGTTCGGCACCCACATCACCGACGCGGTGCAGACCGATGCCGCCATCAATCCGGGCAATTCCGGCGGTCCGCTGCTCGACCGGGCCGGCCGGCTCATCGGCATGAACACCGCCATCCGCACCACCACCGGGATCAGCGCCGGGGTCGGCTTCGCCATTCCGGTGGACACCCTCAACCGGGTGGTGCCTTCGCTCATCGCCAAGGGCCAGCTGCACCGCCCCGAGCTGGGCATCATCACCTTCCCGCCGGCGGCCACCGCGAGCCTGGGCGCCAAGCACGGCATCGCCGTGGACTCGGTCACCCCCGGCAGCCTGGCGGCCCTGGCCGGCTTCCGCGGCCTGAGCATCCGCCCGGGAGCCAAGGAGCCGGTGGAGCTGGCCGACGTGATCCTGGGCGACGTGATCGTCGCCCTGAACGGCCATACCGTGGAAAGCGACACCCAGCTCATGGACCTGCTGGAACTGGAGCCGCCGGAAACCCTGCTGGCCTTCGACGTGCTCCGGGACGGCAAGCTGATCCGCATCGTGCTCAGGCCGGGGGAGAAGCCGCCGGCGCCGAAGGAACAGGGGCCGGTCAAACCCGGGAGTGGAGGGGGGCCCTTGCCGACCACCGCGCCACCAGCAGCACCGCCAGCCCCGACAGCAGGGTGATGGGAATGAGCACGATCAGCACCTCGGCGGCGGACTTGCCGACGCCGAGCAGGGAACCGGCCAGCAGCGGGCCCGCCACGGTGCCGAAGCGGCCCGCGGACACGGTCGCCCCGACGCCGGTGGTGCGCACCTCGCGGCCGTAGCAGAGCGGGGCCAGGGCGAAGATCACCGCCTGGGCGCAGGTCACGGTGCCGCCCACCACAAAGGCCAGGGCCTGGGCCGAACGGAACCCGAGTGGCATGCAGCCGAACAGGGCCAGGCACACGGCCGACCCCAGATACGCCACAATCGGCGTGCCGGAGGTGAACGAACGGTCCAGGAGCAGGCCGCTCACGGCCGCGCCCAGGGAGGCGCCGAGGTTGAAGGCCATCTGGATGAACTGGACCTGGCCCCGCTGCAGCCCCAGTCCCACCAGGAGGGTCGGCATCCATCCGAGCAGGAGGTAGATCACCAGGAGCGTCCCGAAGGTGCCCAGCCAGAGGGAAAGGGTCACCCCCGCATGCTCCTTGCCGAGCAGCCCTCCCAGGAACCGGCCGGCGGTCTTCTGCCTTGGCCCGCCGGGCGCGCCGTTGCCGGATGCGGGCAGCAGGGCGAACAGCAGCGGAGCCACCAGGATCGGCGCCAGCCCGCCCACCACGTACACCGAGCGCCAGCCCCGGCCGAACCAGCCGGACTGGATCACCGCCCCGGCCAGGAGCGCGCCGATCGGGATGGCGCAATAGATGAAGCCCACCGCCCGCTTTTTCCATTCGGCCGGGCTGTGGTCGCTCGCCATGGCGATGACCGCGGGCATGGCCAGGCCCAGGCCCATGCCGGTCATGAAGCGGACGGCGAGCAGCGGCCCGAGGGCGCCGGCCCGGAGCGTCAGCAGCGAACAGCACCCGAACAGGGCCACCCCGGCCACCACCACCGGCCGGCGGCCGAAGCGGTCCGCGAGGATGCCGCCGAGCACCGAAGCCAGGAAGATTCCCAGCGAACTCGCACCCAGGAACCAGCCGATCTGGACCGGGACCAGGTGGAACTCGGGCGCCAGCCGCGGCGCGGACACCCCGGCCGCCTGGAGGTCGAACCCTTCCAGCAGGATGACCAGCGCGCACAGGGCGAGCACCCGCATGGTCCCAAGCTCCCGGGCCTGGGCCCAGGCCGGGGCCGGTGAACGCGATGGTCGTGCCTGCACGTGGAGACTACTTCTTGGCCGGGATCTGGATCAGGGGCGTCGCGCCGCCGCCGGTGATGATCAGGTTGCCCTTCTCGCCCACGTAGCGCAGCGCCTGGATGCGCTGGTACTCCAGGATCTGCGGGGTGAGCGACTGGGAGACGATCTTCTGGGCGGTGGCCTGGCCTTCGGCCTCGATGCGCTTGCGCTCGGCTTCCTGCTTTTCCTTCTGCAGGACGAAGGTCATCTTCTGGGCATCCTGGTCGGCGGCGATCTTGTCGTTGATCGCCTTGGTGATCTGGTCGGGGAGGATGACGTTGCGGAGCAGCACCTGCTCCATGGTGATGCCGCGGCCTTCGAAGGAGGCCTTGAGGGTCTTGGTCACGTTGTCCACGAAACTCTGGCGCTTGGAGGTGTAGAGCTCGGTGGCCAGGAGGTTGGCGGCGGCGTCGCGCAGGCTGGCGCGGATCTCGCTCCGCAGGATCTTGTCCTCCACGTCGGGCCCGATGTCGTGGTAGATCTTCGCGACCATGTTCTGCTGCAGGGAGTAGAAAATGGTGCAGTCCAGCTTGACCGTGAGGCCATCGCTGGTGATCACCTGGATGGAGTCGTCGCCCTTCTTCTGGCCTTCATCCGTGATGTTGGACATGGTGTAGTTGCGGGTGCGGACCTCCATCTCCACCACGTTGGCGAACGGATTGATGAAGTGCAGGCCCGAAGGCAGCACCTCGTCCTGCACCTTGCCGAACAGCAGCACCACGCCGGCCTGGCCGGGAGAGACCACGACCGCCATGGACACCACCGCGCAGACCACGGCCGCGGCCCAGGCGAGGAGGTGGATGATGCCCAGGCGCTCGGACATGGGGAACCCCATGTGTTTCTTGGCCCGCCAGGCGGCGAGCCCACCCACGAACAACAGCACGGCGAGGAAGATCATGGGTGGCTCCCGGAATTTCTTGAATGGACTGGGCTTCAGTCTATCTTGTTGGGTACCACAATAACATCCTCATCCATGGCCGGCTGGTCCGGCAGGTAGGCGATGGGCACCCGCAGGGGCTTCTCCACCCCCGAGCAGCGGAGCACCAGCACGGCCCGGCAGGCGGCGGACGCGGTGCGCCGCACGGCGAGGGCCTGCTCCGGGGCCGCGTCCGCCGACGGCTGGCCCAGCAGGAAACCTTCCCCTTCCAGCTGGGCCGCCAGGATCCGGAAGGGGGCCCGGCTGCGCGCCTTGAGCCGCAGGACCAGGCTGTCCGGCTCGGCCGCCACGAACACCAGCCGGGCCGGGATCGCCTCGATGGCGTGATGCACCCGCCATTCCAGGTAGAGATCGAACCGCGGCTGCAGCGGCGCGTTGGTCGCCACCTGGACCGGCTCCAGCCCCAGGCGCATCCCGGCCGGAATGCGGCCCGGGCGCAGGGTGAAGGCCAGCTGGGCCCTGGGGCCCTCGGTCCGGACCTCGCTTTCCAGGTAGGCCGGGAGCGACGTCACCACCCGCAGGGCGAGCGGCGCGCCGGTCTCCCGGGCGAAATGGAACACCGCGGACGGGCTTTCAAAGGCGCCCACATCGCCGAAGTTCCGGCGCTGGCCGTCCACGGTCAGGTCGGGGCGGACCGTCATGCGGATGGGCAGGTAGAAGGAGCCCTGGCCGGGGTCGTCGGTGCCCAGCCGCACGTTGCGGGCCTGGGGGCCGGTCCAGCCGGCCGCATCCACCCGCAGATCCAGCAGGGCCGACCCGCCCGCGGGGATCGGCCGCTCCAGCGCCGGCCCCGCCACGCTCACCCCCGGGGACAGATCCAGCACGCGCAGGGCGATGGGCGCGGCGCTGGCATTGGCGAGGCGGTAGCTCTGGACCCGGATTTCCAGCGGCCCCAGTTCGCCCAGATCCACCCGGCCGGCGGGTTCGATCCGCAGGCGCGGGGGTGCGAAAGGCTGTGCGGCCGGCCACGCCATGAGGCCGGCGGTGGCCAGGGCGAGGGTGATGGAAGAACCCGGGGTCCGCATCGCGCCATCCTCCTGGGCGAAAAGATGGCACAAGATCCCCGGCGCTCAACTTGGTTTTGATTATAATTTAAATATAAATTGCGTTTTCATTCAAAGGCAGGCGGAGGCGGCGTGATCGAGAACCTATGGACCCACGGCAGCCATGAGGTAGATGCCTGGAAGACCGCTCCTCTGGCTGATCTCATCATTCATATCGTCGATCGCTACCACGCCGAGGCCCGGATCACCATGGCGCGAATGGAGAACCTGGTGGCCGAGGCGGTCCTGCTGGAAGGCGCCGAGCATCCCGGCCTGCTCACCATTCGCGACGAGGTCAGCCGGTTCTGCCGGGACTTCCGGGCCCACATGGCCATGGAGGAGAGCTGCCTGTTTCCCTCCCTGCTGAACCCGGGTTCCGGCGCCCCCGCCGAGCTGATGCCGCCGCTGGTCAAGCTGCTGGTGGACGAGCACCACGCGGAGACCGGGCTGTTCCTGCGGCTGCGGACCTTGAACGAGGCCCACCTTCCCGCCGACGGCGTCCGCAACCTCCGGGCCCGGCTCAACCATTGTTTCAAGGTCATGGAAAAGAGTCTGCAGGGCCACATCTTCCTGGAGACCCAGGTGCTGTTCCGCCGGGTGCTCTGAGCACGTACACTCGGGATGGAGCGTGACCCATGGAATACAATATCAAGACCGATGTGAAGTTCGGTCCGCTGGAGACTTTCGACGCCGGCCGGATGGCGGCGGCGGGCACCGAACGCTGGTGGAACCAGTCGCTGTGCCGGGTCAACGACTGCGTCACCCGGCTCGGGGTGTTTGAAGGGGAGTTCCACTGGCACAAGCACGACCTGGAGGACGAGGTGTTCTTCGTGCTGGAGGGCCATCTGCTGCTTGATCTGGAAGACCGGGTGGTGGAGCTGGATCCGTTCATGGGCATCTGTGTCCCCAAGGGCGTGCTGCACCGCACCCGGGCGCCCCGGCGCACCGTCGTGCTGATGATCGAGGCCGCCACGGTCACCCCTACGGGGGACTGACCAGCTGCGCCAGCTTGTGCTGGAGTTCCTTCATGCTGAAGGGTTTCTGGATGCAGCTGACGTTCGGGTAGCCGCTGACCAGCCGGTTGACTTCACTGTCGTTGTAGCCGCTGGCCATGAGCACCTTCTGCCCGGGCGCGTGGGCCTTGATGCGGGCCAGGGTCTCGGCGCCGTTGATGCCGGGCATGTTCATGTCGAGGATCACCACATCCACCTCGAGGCCCCCTTCCAGCCGGGCCATGGCCTCCCTGCCGCCGGGAACCGATTCGGCCCGGTGCCCCATGATCTCCAGCATGGGCACCAGGCTCTCCCGGATCAGATCATCATCGTCCACCACCAGGATGGCCAGGGCGCCGCCCCGGCCGGCGGGTGCCGCGGCGGCGGCCGGCTGCGCCGGAACCGGGGCCAGGGCCGGGAAGGTGAGGCTGACTTCGGTGCCCTGGCCGAGCCGGCTGTTGATCTCCAGGTCGCCGCCATGGGCCTTCATGGTGCCGAACACCATGGCCAGCCCCAGGCCGGTCCCCTTGCCCAGCGGCTTGGTGGTGTAGAACGGTTCGACCGCCTTGGCCAGCACCTCCGGGGCCATCCCTTCGCCGTCGTCCCGCACCTCCACCCGCACCTTGCCGCCGGACAGGTTGCTGGTGCGCAGGCACAGGGTCCCATGCTCCGGCATGGCGTCCAGGGCGTTCACGGCGAGGTTCATCAAGGCGTGGCTCAGGGCCCCGCTGTCGCCCTGGACCAGGGCCAGGCGCTCCTCCAGTTCCATCACCAGCCGGATCCGCTTCAAGGTGGTGTAGCCCAGCAGCTGGACCATGTCCCGCACCAGGCCGTTGAGGTCCAGCGGCTGGGTGGCCTCGAGATCCTTGCGGGCGAAGTAGAGCAGGCTGCGCACCACGCCGCGGCCCCGCACGCAGGCGGTGGCAATGGTGTCCAGGGAGCAGGCCATGGGGTCCGAATCCGCCAGCCCGGTCCGGCGGGCCGAAGCCAGGCTGAGGATCGCCCCCAGCACGTTGTTCATGTCATGCGCCACGCCGCCGGCCAGGGCGCCCAGGCTTTCCAGCTTCTGGGACTGGTTCAGCCTGGCTTCCAGCTGCCGGCGATCCGCCTCCGCCTGCCTGACCTGGGTGATGTCCCGGGTGGTGGACAGGAGGCACGGCTCGCCGCCGATCATCAGCAGCGCCGCGGACATCCGGCCGATGAGCACCCGGCCGTCCTTGGCCCGGAACGCCGCTTCGAACTCCGTCACCTGGCCCTTGTTCCGCAGCTCCGCCATCAGGCGGATCAGGTCGGCCTTGTCGACCCAGACATTGCGCTCCTCGGCCACGGAGGAGCGGCCCAGCACGTCCTCCGGCCGGTAGCCGGTCATCCGGGTGAAGCCGGGGTTGATGTCGAGGTAGACGCCGTCCTTCAGGCGGTTGATGTTGATGGCGTCGGGGCTGGTGGCGAAGGCCTTGGAGAACCGCTCCTCCGAGGCCCGCAGGGCCGCTTCCGCCGCCTTGCGCTCGGTGATCTCCCGGATGAAATGCAGCACGAAGGACTCGCCGCCCAGATCGATGACCCGGACGCTGATCTCGGCCGGGAAATCCGTGCCGTCCCGGCGCCGGTGCACGCTTTCGAAGCGCGCCGAGCCGGCGGCCTTCAGGTCGCGGAACCGCTCCAGCACCTGGCCGCTCATCGCCGGGGCGCGCAGGTCCTGCAACCTGAGTTCGCGCAGCTGTCCGGAGCTGTAACCGTAATGTTCGCTCGCCGCCAGGTTGGATTCCAGGATGCGGCCCTGCAGATCGGTGAGCAGGATGATGTCGCTGGCATGGCGCATCAGGTATTCGGAGCGCTCGGCCAGCACCTTGCGCTCCCGCTCGACCGCCAGCTGACCCAGGATCCGCTCGGCGTCCCGGTGGTGCATCACCAGCCCGAAGCCCATGGCCACCATGGCGGTCAGGCCCAGCAGCAGCAGCGCGGTGGTCCAAACCTGCTGGCGCATGGGCCCGTAGACTTCGCCTTCGTCCACCTTGGTGACCAGGCTCCAGGGCGTGCCCGGCACCTGCTTGAGCGCGGCCACGACCATCCGTCCCCGATAGTCCATGCCGTTGATCACCCCTTCGCGCCCCTGGACGGCCAGCACCGCCGGCGCCTTCGGGTGCGCCGCCATGGCGATGCGCAGGCCGGGGACCGCGTCGAGGGGATAGCGCCGTTCGTTCAGGATCACCGCCTCGTCCCCGTCCCGGCCGACCAGCAGCATCTCGGCGCTGGGCTGGGAATGCGGCCAGGGCCGGGTGATCTGGCGCAGGAACGGCCGGGCGTCCACCTGGAACAGCAGCAGCCCTTCGGCCGGAAGGCCCTCTTCGCCCCGCACCCCGATGGGCACCCACAGGTTCAGGTTGGGATCGGGATCGCCGGTCGGCCGCGACACGGCCTCCGCCGCGGGCAGCCTGAGCCGCAGGCCGGACTGGATCTGCGCGTTGAACGCCGGGGCCGGCAGCAATTCCTGGTCGGCCGGGGCCGTCAGCCGGGGCCGGCCCTGGGCGTCGAACAGCACCACCCGGGCATAACTGCCCCCGCGGCGCACGTTTTCCATCCATTCCCCCAGGACGGCCTCGACCCCGGCCGGGCCGGAACCGGCCAGGAACTGCCGGAACCGGCCCTGGATCAGGGACGAGCTGAACACCTGGGCGACATCCCCCTGGCGCATCCCGTACCAATCGGCGATCTGGTCGGCCTTGAGCGCGCCGATGGCGGAAAGCTCGTCCTGGACGATCAGCCGCGCCGTCCGGAGCTGGCCCCGCAGGATGATGGTGCCCCCGGCCAGGATCCCCAGGCTCAGGAGCAGGAACCCGGCCAGCGGAACCCGGCCGGCCCGGGCGCCGAACAGGGCGAGCGGCCAGGTGTCGGCTCCGGCGGCGCAGAGCACCGCGAGACTGAGCAGCGTCCCCATGCCGGCGGCGGGCAGGGTCATGGGGGTGCTCTGGCCGCCGTAGAGCAGGGGCACCCCGGCGGCGTAACTGATCAGCACCACCAGGCAGGAGCCCAGGGAACCCAAGGCCAGGACGGCGGCGGCTTGGCGCGCCCGCCAGCGGGCAGCCGGGAACGCCGCCACCAGGCCGCTGGCAATGGCCAGCAGGAAGACGGGAGCCGCGGTCAGCAGCGACACTTTCGGCCTGAGCACGCCGCCGCGCGACCATGGTTCGGGGAGCAGGGGCAGGCGCGAACCCAGGAGGTACTCGGCCACCACCCACAGGCTGACCAGCCCGGCCAGCCCGCACAGGGCGAGGGCCCCCTTCGTCCCGCGCCCGCCTTCCAGGTGCCCCAGGAACAGCGCCAGGCTGAGCGCGAGCATCAGGCCGGCCGCCAGCTGCGACATGACGATGTAGCCCTCACCCAGCGCGGCCGGGAAGCGCAGGCCGCAAAGCCGCGCGAGCAGTACCACTACAGCCCAAACCCCAGCCAGGGAGGCCAGGATTTTCATATAATTCTTATACGCCTGTTGGGCAAGATGGGCATGGGGCATGCAAGATCCTATGGAAGACTCTAGCAAGCCTTGTTGCATTCTCCAACAATCTCTAGGCTTCTGGCGGCGTGGTCCCCGGCGGCGACTGGCGCGGGAAAGGGCTGCTTCTCCGGCCCGGAGTCAGGTCCGGCACCCGTCCGGAGCAGGGGCGGGATCCGCCGGGCGGGCGGGAGGGCTCAGGTTGGCGATCACCTTGAGCAGGATGGTGCGCAGTTGCAGCTTCTCCCGGGCGGTGAGTCCGTTCTCCATATCCCGGCCGAGTTCCTCGGCCAGGGCGTCCAGGGCCGGCGCCACGTTCTCGCCCACCTTGGAGACGCTGATGATGTTGCGCCGGCCATGCGCCGGATCCGGAATGGATTCCACCAGGGCCTTGTCCTGCAAGGTCTTGACGATCCGGCAGGCCGTGGGGTCGTCCATGAACACCCATTGCGAAAGGCAGTGCAGGGACATCGGGCCGTGGGCCGAGAGCACGCGCAGGATCCAGCCCTGCTGCGGGGTCAGCCCGTGGGCGGAAAACTTCGCCCAGAAGGATTGCCGGATCTGGCGCCGGGCGGTGCCGATCAGTTTCACCAGCGGTGCGTTCACATCGAGGGGAGGAGGCAGGCGATCTTGCATAAGCAAGATTATATACCATTAGATAATTTAAGGCCAGGGAAGAGCTGGTGGGCGTCGCCACCTAGGAACCTGATCCTTCGATGCGGTTCCGGCCCCGGCCCTTGGCCTCGTACATCCACATGTCCGCCTCCTCCACGAGACGCTTCCAGGAGCGGCCCAGGGAGGGGCGGCTGGCCGTGGCGATGCCGACGCTGACCGTCACGTGCCGGGCGATGGCGGAAAAGGCGTGCGGCATGGCCAGGTCGGTCATCTGGGCCATGATCTGGTCGGCCACGATGCGGGCGCCGTCCTGGTCGGTCTCCGGGAGCACGCAGACGAATTCCTCGCCGCCATAGCGGGCCGCGAGATCCGCCGGCCGGCGCAGGGCCATGCCGAACACCTTGGCCACCGCGCGCAGGCACTCGTCGCCCCGGCCGTGGCCGTAGCCGTCGTTGAAGGCCTTGAAGAAGTCCACGTCGCCCATGACCAGGGAAAGCGGCTGGGCGTTGCGGCTGCAGCGCTGCCACTCCATCTCCAGGTAATGGTCGAACCGGCGCCGGTTGGCGATGCCGGTGAGCCCATCCAGCAGCGAGAGGTTGCGCAGCCGGTCCTGCTGGTGCTTCAGCTCCAGCTGGTTGCGCACCCTGGCGGCCAGCACCGGCGGGCTGATCGGCTTGAGGATGAAATCGATCCCGCCGGCTTCCAGGGCGCGCATCTCGTCGGCCTCGCCGCCGAGCGCCGTGAGGAACAGCACGGGGATCTCCCGGGTGCGGGAATCGCTCTTGAGCCGGCGGCACACCGCGAAGCCGTCCATATCCGGCATCATCACGTCGAGCAGGATGAGGTCCGGCCGGCACTTGAGGGCCAGGGTGAAGCCGTCCTCGCCGGTCTCGGCGGTGAGCACCCGGTAGCGCGGGCACAGCAGGTTGCCCAGCAGCCGGCACAGGGTCTTGGAATCGTCCACCACCAGCAGGGTATCGGCCCCTTCCGGCGCCTCCTCCTGGGGCTGCCCGCAGGCGAAGGCGGACCGGAACGGCTCCTCCGCGGGGCACGCGCCCGCTTCGGGAATCCAGATGAAGAACCGGGTGCTGGTGCCGCCATGGGGGGCGAACCCGACCTCCCCTCCCAACAACTGTTCTCCCAGCAATTTCGCGCTGAAAGTGCCAAGTCCCCTGCCCTGGCAGGCCTTGGTGCTGAAGCAGCGTTCGAACACCCGGGCCGCCACCTCGGACGGGATCACCCCCGGGTTCTCCACCACGAAGCCCCGGCGGTCCTTCTGCCGCTCGTGCCAGACCTTCACGGTGCCGCCCTTGGGGGTGGCCTCCAGGGCGTTCTTCACCAGGTTCACCAGCACCCGGGTCAGCAGCACCGGGTCGCAGGCGAAGGGTTCCTGGGCCCCGGCCTGGACCTCCAGCCGCCGGCCTTCGGCCGCCTCGCTGGTGGCGAAGAACCGGGCCAGCCGGTCGAGGATCTCCCCGGGCCGGATCATGCGGCTCTGGGCCGCCGCGCTGCCTCCGTCGGCACCGAGCAGGATGCGCTGGCTCTGGATCTCGTCCACCAGCTGGCGCGCCAGTTCCTGGAGCAGTCCGCAGCGGGCGTCGGCGTCCGCGGGCTGCTCCCGCAGCCTGGCGGCGATGCCTTCCAGCTCCCCCGCCAGGTTCAGCAGGTCGTGCAGGAACACCTGTTCCAGCACCTCCCGGTGCTTGTGCTCGGTGGTCTCCTTGAAGAGGAACAGCAGCTCCCCCACGCCGCCAACCCGCAGGGGGACGCTGGTCACCTGGAACTGCCGGGTGCGGCTGAATCCGTCCCGGACCGGGAGGCACCGGAACAGCTCCCCGGCGCGCAGGCCCTGCAGGCTTTCCGGGGTGGTCAGGCCCAGCTCCTCCAGCACCTCCCTGGGACCGGCGAGCAGCTGCCGGTCCTCGCTCAGGATCAGCGCGTAGCCCGGCAGCGAATCCAGCAGGGCGTGGGCCACCGGATTCTCCAGAAGCGACTCGGCCAAGCCGCGGGTCCGGGCGGCATGGGACGGGACAAGGGGGATGGGGGCCATCGGCGCCCTCAATTGGGCCATGGGAACCTCGGGTTCCGGTGCAGCTCGTTGGTAGGAGTCAAAATAGAGGTTGTTCTTTGTGATATTCAACAAAGGAAGACCCCCAAGTTGCGTCCTTCGGGGGGCATGCGTCAAGAGGCAACCGGGATTTATTCGCAACGTCAAGACAAGCGGCCGACCGGAACGGGGCTGTCCAGGGCTGCTACCCTGGGACGAGTTGACAGGAAGCCCGTCGTTTTCTTCGGCGATTCCGGTGCCCCACCCGACGCCGCCAGGAGTGAATGCACCCATGACCGAATCCGTTTCCCTCCGAGCATCCCTTGAAGCCATCGTGGGCCCCGGCCGGGTCCTGGATCGTCCCGTGGAGCGGGTGGCGTTCGCGTCGGACGCCGGCTTCTACCGGCTGATCCCCCGCGCCGTCGTCTTCGCCCAGAGCGTGGCGGAGGTCCAGGGCCTGTTCCGGTTCAGCCGGCAGTCGGGGCTGCCCATGACCTTCCGGGCCTCCGGCACCAGCCTGTCGGGCCAGGCCATCAGCGACGGCATCCTGGTGGAGGTGGCGCGCCACTGGCGGGCCATCCAGGTGCTGGACGGCGGCGCCCGGATCAAGGTGCAGCCCGGCGTCATCGGCGCCCACGTCAACCTGGCCCTGCGCCCGTACCGCTCCAAGATGGGGCCCGACCCGGCCTCCATCGCCACCTGCACGGTGGGCGGCATCCTTTCCAACAACTCCAGCGGCATGTGCTGCGGGGTGGTGCAGAACGCGTACCACACCCTGGATTCCCTCACCTTCGTGCTGCCCTCGGGAACGGTCATCGACACCGCCGACCAGGACGCCGACGCGCAGTTCCGCCAGCAGGAACCGGCCCTGGCCCAGGGCCTGCTGGACCTGAAGGCCGAGATCGAAGCCAACCCGGTCCTGGCCGCGCGCATCCGGTCCAAGTACCGGATGAAGAACACCACCGGCTATTCGCTCAACGCCTTCATGGACTACGCCCGGCCGGTGGACATCTTCCGCAACCTGCTGGTCGGCTCCGAGGGCACCCTCGCCTTCATCGCCGAGGCGGTGCTGCGCACGGTGCCCGATCTGCCGGTCAAGGTCACCGGCTTCCTGCTGTTCCCGAACATCCACGCGGCCTGTGCCGCCATCATCCCGCTGCGGGACGCCGGCGCCGCGGCCCTGGAGCTGCTGGACCGGGCCTCCCTGCGCTCGGTGCAGGACCAGCCGGGCATCCCGCCCAACATCAAGGACCTGCCCGAGGGCGCGGCGGCCCTGCTGGTGGAATTCCAGGGCACCGACGAATCCATGCGCCAGGATCTGGAGCACCGGGCCCTGGCGGCCAGCGCGGCGCTGACCCTGCTGGAGCCGGCGGCCTTCACCCACGAACCGGTGCAGCAGGCCCTGTACTGGAAGATCCGCGCCGGCACCTTCCCCTCCGTGGGCTCGGTGCGGGCCCGGGGCACGACCGTGATCATCGAGGACGTGGCCTTCCCCATCGAAGTGCTGGCCGACGCGGCCGTGGCCCTCACCCGCCTGTTCAAGAAGCACGACTATCCGGAAGCCATCCTGTTCGGCCACGCCAAGGACGGCAACCTGCACTTCGTCATCACCCAGTCGTTCAACGACCAGGCGGCCGTGGACAAGTACGCCCGCTTCATCGACGAGCTGGTGCAGCTGGTGGTGCGCGAATACGGCGGCGCCCTGAAGGCCGAGCACGGCACCGGGCGCAACATGGCCCCCTTCGTGGAAGCCGAATGGGGGCCCGAAGCCAAGGCGATCATGAGCCGGCTCAAGGCGCTGGTGGACCCCCCCTGCCTGCTCAACCCCGGGGTCATCCTGAACCCGGATCCCCAGGCCCACCTCGCCCACCTCAAGGCCTTGCCGGCGGTGGAAGAGGAAGTGGACAAGTGCATCGAGTGCGGCTATTGCGAACCCAAGTGCCCCAGCCGGGAACTGACCCTCACCCCCCGGCAGCGCATCGTGGTGCGCCGGGAAGTGACCCGCCTCGGGCTCACCGGGGAAGACGACGCCCTGAAGACCTCCCTGCAGGACGCCTACCAGTACATGGCGGTGGACACCTGCGCCGCGGACGGCCTGTGCGCCACCGCCTGCCCGGTATCCATCGACACCGGCGCCCTCATCAAGCGCCTGCGCCGGACCGGCCATTCCGCCAAGGCCAACGCCATCGCCCTGAAGCTGGCCCGGCATTTCGCCAGGCTCGAACCCATGGTGCGCCTGGGCCTGCGCTCCGGGCACCTGGTGCAGAGCCTGTTCGGCCCGGGTCCCATGATCGCCGTCACCCGCCTGCTGCGGGCCGTGGCGGGCCAGGCCACCCACCAATGGAGCCGGGAGATGCCGCGGCCGGCCAAGGCCAGGCTGCCGGTCACCCGCGCCGATGGGGCCGAGGCCATCTACTTCCCCGCCTGCATCTCCCGGATGATGGGCGCCCTGCCCGGCGAGCCTGCGGCCCTGAGCCTGCCTGAAGTGCTGGTGGCCCTGGCCGAGCGGGCCGGGGTCGCGCTGCACATCCCGGATGACCCCCAGGGCGTCTGTTGCGGCGTGCCGTTCTCCTCCAAGGGCTATGCCGAGGCGCACGCCTTCACCGTCAACCGCGCCATCGAGCGCTTCTGGCAATGGAGCGGCGAAGGCCGCCTGCCGGTGGTGATGGACACCTCCCCCTGCGCCCACGGCATGAAGATCTGCCGGCCCTACCTCACCCCGGAGAACCAGGCCCGGTTCGACCGCCTCAGCATCCTGGATTCGGTCGAATTCGCCCACGACATGCTGCTGCCCAGGCTGACCGTGAAGCATAAGCTGGGCTCGGTGGTGCTGCACCCGGTCTGTTCCCTGACCAAGATGAACCTCACCCCGAAGCTGGAAGGCATCGCCCAGGCCTGCGCCGCCGAAGTGGTGATCCCCAGGGACGCCGGCTGCTGCGGCTTCGCCGGCGACCGCGGCTTCCTGTTCCCGGAACTCACCGCCAGCGCCACCCGGCACGAGGCGGAGGAGGTGAACACCCAGCGCTATGAAGGCTACTTCTCCAGCAGCCGCACCTGCGAAGTGGGCGTCACCCGGGCCACCGGGCACATCTACCGCAGCTACCTGTACCTGCTGGAGGCCGCCACCCGCTAGCCACAGCTAGCGGAACAGCCTTGGATCGAGGGTGAAGGGCGTCCGCGCAACCACGATGATCCTGGCCGCATCCGGGTGCGCCGGGTTGATGAGGATGTTCGTTTCGGAGGGCACGATCACGGACGGGACGAGCAGGACCCCGGATGGGGCCGTCTTGATCCAGCCTTCTCCCTTCGCCTGCAAGTCCGGCTGGAGGGCATCGGTCCGCCATCCAGCAGGGAGTTCCGCTGGAAGCCATTGCAGAACCGGAAGGGTTTCCGGAATTTCGGCCTCGATGGCGATCAGATCGCCTGGGATCGCGGCCGGGTCCAAATGGACCAGCAGTTCCAATGCGGAGAGGGCCAGGCTCGAGGAGCCGTAAGCCATGGGAATGCCCTTGGGGTTCCAGCGGCCTCCGGCTCGTCTGGCCCCTTCGCCATCCATCGGGGAGGCCGCGTGACGGGCCTTGACCAGCCGATGGACGCGCATCAGCCATACACGCCGTATTCGATCCGGGTCAGCACATCTTCGGCGGCCTGGGTGCCAATGTCGGTGTCCAGCAGAGAGATCGGGATCGCTCCCCCGAGCGCCCGATTGGGCGAATCCAGCCAGAGGGTGGCCTTTTCCCTGGTTCCAAGAACGTCTTCGGCCTTTGCTCTCAACCGGACCAGCCGCATGACCCGCTCGCTCTCCTGGGGGTCCAGACGCCCCCCCTTGCGACGGGTCAAAGTCCTGAGCGGTATATGCAGAACCCCAGCCGCCATCTGATCCGTCAATCCGAGGTCAGTCATGACCCCCTGGTAGAGGGCCCAGGGCAACCCCTCCCGGACCAGGCCGACGAGATCCATGGGGGTGGCTTTCAGGTACCGGACTTCCAGGGCTGGACGCCGCTTGGGGCGATTTGGCGTTATCCCGACCGCGACCATGGAGCCCTCCGGCATCTGACCCAGTATCGTGCGCCACTTGGCCTTTGGCAAGGCGGGAAAGGTCAGGCCTGCTTTTCCTTCCGATAGGATTCCGCCAGGAGCGAGATGTAGTGGGTGACCTCCTGCTGCTGGCCGTAGCGGCTGAGGTTGTCCAGCAGCTGCATCATGCAGGCGGGGCAGCCGGTGGCCACGGTGCCGGCGCCGGTCTGGTTGATGTCCTGCGCCTTGCTCCTGCCCAGGGAGGCGGAGGTGTCGTAGTGGGTCAGCACGAAGGAGCCGCCGCTGCCGCAGCAGGTGTCGGGCGCCGCCATCTCCTTGAAGGTCACGCCGGGAATGCTCTTGAGGATCTCCCGGGGTTCGCTGGCGACCTTCATGGTCTTCTTCAGGTGGCAGGAATCGTGGTAGGTGACCACCTTGTCCACCACCCCCTTGGGCTGCCGGAACCGCAGCACCTGGGTGAGGAAGGTGGAGATGTCGAAGGTGCGCTTGGACCAGTATTCCGCCTTGGCCCGGTAGACCGGGTCGCCGGCCATGATCTCCACGTAGTCATGCTGCCAGGCGCCCCCGCAGGAGCCGCAGCCGGTGATCAGGTACTCGCAGCCGGTGGCGTCGAACTGGTCGAGGTTGTTCCTGGCCAGGCTGCGGGCGGTGTCGATGTCGCCATGCACCAGCACCGGGATGCCGCAGCAGGACTGGCCCTTGGGGATGTGCACTTCGACGCCGTTCTCCGTGAGCACTTCGATCAGGTCCAGGCCGGCATCGGGGTAGAAGTAGTTGAGCGAGTCGCCGGTGAAGAAGGCCACCTTCATCTTGACTTCGGCCGGCTTGATCACCTCGGCCACCCGGTCCCGCAGCGGGGTCACGGTCAGTTCAGGCATTTTCCGGCCGGCATCGAAGCCCAGGCTGCCGCCCACCAGCGCGAACGGTGACCGGGGGGAGATGGCCTTGATGCGCCGGTCGCCCTTGAACACGACGCCCTGCATGGCGGCGCCCGCCTTCATGGCAGTGTTGAACAGCCGGGGGTTCTTGAGGGTGGAGAAGATCATCTTCTTCAGCCAGGGCAGGCCGTTCTTGCGCACCAGCGCGGCCCGCAGGGCGATGGCGATCCGGTCGAAGCTGACCTGGGTCGGGCAGTTGGTCATGCACGATTTGCACACCAGGCAGTTGAAGGCCATGGTGTAGACATCCGGATCGTCCAGGGAAAGCCGGCCGTCCAGCACCGCATCGGCCACGGCGATCTTGGACCGGGTGACCGCGGCTTCGTTCTTGTCCACCGAGTAGACCGGGCAGACCGCCATGCAGTTGCCACACTTCATGCACTTGTCGATCTCGCTGCGGACGATGGCCAGGTCGTCATGGTAGGTCGGGGCGGCGCCGCCCTTCGGGTGGTTTCCGGCGGTCATGCGACCACCTCGGGCACCGCGAGCATCTTCCCGGGGTTGAGCAGGTAGTCCGGATCGAGGGCCTCCTTGACGGTCCTGATCAGGTTGAGGCCGCTCTGGTTCAGCTCGCTCTTCAGATACTTCATCTTGGCCATGCCGATGCCGTGCTCGCCCGACAGCGTGCCGCCCAGGGCGATGGCGGTGGCGAAGATCTCATCCACGGCCAAGTGCACCTGCGCGGTCTTTTCCTTGTCGTACTTGTCGAACAGGATGGTCGGGTGCATGTTGCCGTCCCCGGCGTGGCCGAAGGTGCCGATGGTGACCTGGTACTTCTCGGCGATCGCTTCGCAGGCCACCAGCATCTCGGTGATCCGGCTGCGCGGCACGGTGGCGTCCTCGACGATGCAGGTGTTGTTGAGCGAGGCAAGCGCCGGCAGGGCGTTGCGCCGGGCCGCCCACAGCTGGTCGCGCTCGGCGTCGGAACTGGCGGCCTTGTACTCGCAGTTGTTCCGCCCGAGCACGGCGATCACCGCCTCGGCCTCGCTGTCGACCAGGTCCTGGGACATGCCGTCCACCTCGCAGAGCAGCAGGGCCTTGGCCTGCACCGGGAGGCCGATGTGGGCGAAGTCCTCCACAGTCCGGATGGTCATGTTGTCCATGATCTCCAGCGTGGCCGGGATGACCTTGGCGGCGATGATGCCGGCGACGGCATTGCCGGCGTCCTCCAGGGTCTGGAAGATGCCCATCATGGCGCGGCGGAATTTCGGCGCCGGGATCAGCTTGCAGGTGATCTCCGTGGTGATCCCCAGGGTCCCTTCCGAGCCGACGAACAGGTTAGTGAAATCATAAGCGGTGACGTTCTTCACGGTCTTGCCGCCGAACCGGACCTTCTCCCCGTTGGCCAGGACGACTTCCATCCCCATAATGTAATTCTTGGTAACACCGTATTTAAGACCACGAAGGCCGCCGGAGTTCTCAGCGCAGGAGCCGCCCATGGTGGCCGTGGCCACCGTGCCCGGATCCGGCGGGTAGATGAGGCCGTGCTTGGCGATGGCCGCGTTGAGATCGCCGATCACCACCCCCGGCTGCACCGTGGCGGTGAGGTTGGCGGTGTCGATATCCAGGATCTTGTTCATCCTCTGGAAGGAGAGGACGATGCCCTTCTTCACCGGAATGGTGCCGCCGCTGAGGTTGGAGCCGGCACCGCGCGGGTAGATGGCCAGTCCATGGGCCCGGGCGATCTGCACGACCTGCTGCACCATCTCCGCGCTGGTCGGCAGGACGACCACGTCGGGCAGTTCGCGCGGCATGTCCGCGGTGGCGTCATAGCTGTAGCTCACCATGTCCATCTTGCTAGTGAGAACATTATGGTTACCGACCGCTTCCTGCAGTTGTTGCACTACCAGCTTGTCGAGCATCTGGTTCTCCTCTAGGGGCGCATGGCCGTGGGCCGGAATCAGGCCGACCGGACTCCGTCTTCGATACCAAGCCCAGAAGCATGGAAGAGCCATCTGACGGCATCCATGGGGGCGTTGGACTGCAGGTTGAAAAAGAGTAATCCAGTCTACACCAACCCTGGCGGAAAGGGGGAAGATACCTGTTACATCCTTATGGCGCGGACACCGGCTCAAATTCCGAGCAGGTCCTTCAGGTGCACCAGGAACCGGCGGCTCACCGGGACCTGTTTGCCCGAGCGGGTCTTGAGCAGGGCGGTGGACGGGTCCTGGCGGATGATCTCGTCGATCTGCCGGATGTTGACCAGGAACTGCTTGTGGCAGCGCACCAGGTGCCGGGTCTTGGCCTCCAGCACGGTGAGGGTGAGCTCGGTGAGGAACTCCCCCTTCGCGGTCACCACGTGCACGCCCATTTCGGAGGAGCGCACGAACTCCACTTCGGAGGTGTCGATCAGCTTGATGCTCTGGGAGCCCATGCAGGGGATGCGCTCGATGAGCGGGCTGTCGTACCGGGGAACCCGGCCTTCGCCCAGGAACCGCTTGAGCCGGACGATGGCCCGGGCCAGGCGTTCCGGCTGGATCGGCTTGAGCAGGTAGTCGATCGCATCCTTTTCAAAGGCGTTGATGGCATATTCGTCATAGGCCGTGACGAAGATGACGCAGGGCATGATGTCGGCGTCGATCATGCCGAGCATCTTGAGGCCGTCCAGCTTGGGCATCTGGATATCCAGGAAGACCACGTCGGGACGGGTGCTCTTGATGGTGCGGATGGCCTGGATGGCATTGGCGCAGGTTCCGACCACGGTGACCTCGCCGGATTCGACCAGCATGGCCTCCAGTTCCTCCCTGGCCAGGAGTTCGTCATCCACCACCACCGCTCGAATCAAGTGCAGTCCCTCCCGCCATCCGCGCCTGGGCATCGCGTATTTCTCAGTTGCCCGACCATGGCTGCCAACTATAACAGTATATACAACCGGGTAACCCGCCATGGAGACCGGTCAGCTTACGAAATGGACCGCACAAGGATTTAATCAAGGCGATTGATTTTTAGCCCAGCGCCAGGAACGATGCTCTGATATCGTTGAGAAAAATCAACCGGAGGTCAACCATGGTGCCTGGGGCTCTTGTAGCTTCTCTTCCGCTCTTCGTCCTGCTGATCGGCATCCCCCTACTCATGAAACCCGCTTACAAGGTGGCCATGGTCGCTTGGGCGGTGACGGTGCTCGCGGCCATCTTCTTCTTCGGTTTCCCGGCCCAGGCGACGCTGCTGGCGGCCGTGCAGGGCGGTTTGACGGGCATCTTCCCGATCATGTATATCCCCTTCGGCGCGCTGGTGGTCTACAACATGCTGAAGAGCACCGGATGGATGGACAAGATGCAGGGGGCCATGGCCAACCTGACCGTCGACCGGCGCGCCCAGGCGCTGCTGATCGCCTTCGGTTTCGGCGCCTTCCTGGAAGGCATCTGCGGCTTCGGCGCGCCGGTGGCCATCCCCGCCAGCATCCTGGTCGGCCTGGGCTACAGCCCGATGATGGCCGCCATGGTCTGCCTCGTGGCCAACACCGGCCCGGTGCCGTTCGGTTCCCTGGCCATCCCCACCGTCGTCCTGGCCAAGACCACCGGCCTGGATTTGATGAAGCTCTCCCAGATGACCGGACGGTTCATGGCGCCCCTGGCCTTCATCATGGCTTTCGCCACCGTCTATGCCATGTCCAAATTCAAGGGCATGCGCGGCTCCCTGGGCACCATCCTGGTCACCGGCCTCAGTTTCGCCATCACCCAGTTCCTGGTCTCCAACTTCATCGGCGCCGAGCTGGCCACCATCCTGGCGGCCCTGGTCTGCCTGGCGGCCACCGCCATCTACCTGAAGTTCCAGAAGCAGGTCGAACCCTGGCTGTTCGAGGGCGAAAGCGTCGCCGCTTCCACGACCAAGGGATTCCACCCGATCGAGCTGTTCCTTTCCTGGCTGCCCTACCTGCTCCTGGCGGTCCTGGTCATCATCACCAACCTGCCCAGCACCAAGACCCAGATGGGCGGCCTGGCCGACGGCTGGCATGCGCTGCTGATCAAGATCCAGATCTACAACCCCGGCAAGCTCTACACCTTCGCTTGGCTGCAGACCCCCGGCACGATCATGCTGATCTCCGGCCTGATCGCCTGCCCCTTCCTGGGCATTTCGTACGGAACCTTCGGTTCGCAGTTCGGCAAGACCTGCAAGCAGATGATCCCGTCCTTTATCGCCGTGGCCTGCATCCTTTCCATCTCTGAAGTGATGAACATGGGCCTGCCCATCGTCGATCCCAAGACCAAGCTCGCGGTCTGGGGCGTCCTGGGCGTCAAGCAGATCTCCATGGTGGCCACCCTGGCCAACGGCATCATCTCGGTGGTGAGCCGGCAGGTCTATCCGGCGCTGGCGCCGCTGTTCGGCACCATCGGCGTGTTCCTCACCGGCAGCAACACCTCGGCCAACGCGCTGTTCGGCAACCTGCAGAAGCTGACCGCCCAGGGCATGGGGCTGTCGGAAATCCTCATGGCGTCCGCCGGCAGCGCGGGCAGCGTCGCGGGCAAGATGATCTCGCCGCAGAGCATCGTCATCGCCGCCACCGCCGTGGGCCTGGCCGGCAAGGAAGGCCTGATCATGCGCCAGACGATCAAGTACACCATCCCGTTCCTGATCCTCGTCGCCCTCATGTCCTGGGGCTTCGCGTTCCTGTTCCCCGGCCTGGTTCCGTAGGGCCGTATTCCAGAAGGAATAAACCATGCGCATCATCGTGGCACCTGACTCCTACAAGGGCAGCGTTTCGGCCCTGGGTGTGGCGGAAGCCATCGAACGCGGCATCCACGCCGTGTTTCCGGAAGCCGAGGTGCTGAAGGTGCCCATCGCCGACGGCGGCGAAGGGACGGTGGAAGCGCTGGTGGCGGCCACGGGCGGGCGCCTCGAACAGACCGAGGTGCCCGGCCCGCTGGGCGAGCCGGTCAAGGCCGCCTGGGGGGTGCTGGGCGACGGCCAGACCGCGGTCATCGAGATGGCTGCGGCCTCGGGCCTGCCCCTGGTGCCCAAACCGCTGCGGGATCCCCGGATCACCAGCACCGCCGGCACCGGCTGGCTGCTGAAGGCGGCCCTGGACGCCGGGCTGCGCAAGGTGGTCATCGGCATCGGCGGCAGCGCCACCAACGACGGCGGCACCGGCATGGCCCGGGCCCTGGGGGCGCGCTTCCTCGACGCCCAGGGCCAGCCCCTGCCCCAGGGCGGCGCCGCGCTGGCGCGCCTGGACCGGATCGACCTGAGCGCCCTGGATGCGCGGCTGCAGGAAACCGAGATCATGGTGGCCTGCGATGTGGACAACCCGCTGACCGGGCCGCGCGGAGCTTCGGCGGTGTATGGGCCGCAGAAGGGCGCCACCCCGGACATGGTGCAGGAACTGGACCGGGCCCTGGGCGTCTTCGCCCAGGTGGCGACCCGCGCCACCGGCCGCGACATCGCGACGCTTCCCGGGGCCGGCGCCGCCGGCGGCCTGGGCGCCGGACTGCTGTTCTTCACCCCCGCGCGCCTGCGTCCCGGCGTGGAGATCGTGCTGGAGGCCACCGGCTTCGAAGCCATGGTGGCGGGCGCCGACCTGGTCATCACCGGCGAAGGCCGCACCGATTTCCAGACCGCCATGGGCAAGGCCCCGGTGGGCGTGGCCGCGGTGGCGCAACGGCACGCGGTGCCGGTGGTGTGCCTTTCCGGCGGGCTGGGCGACGGCGCCGATGAGGTGCTGAGTCACGGCATCGGCGCCCTGGCCAGCATCGTGCCCCAGCCCATGGCGCTGGAGGAATGCGTGAGCCGGGGCGCCGAGCTGATCGAAGCGGGCGCTGCGCGGGTGTGCCGGCTCATCCGGATCGGGCTGGACAGCCGGAAGTAGGTTCCCAGGATTTCCGAAGGCCCCCGGCCCGTCCGGGGGCCTTCGGCGTTTCCGGTCAGACCGGGGAAACGACCACTCACCATCCCGACCTTGCCAGTCACCAGCTTTTTTTCCGGAGGCCCCCAGCCCCCGGGCAAACTTTTCTACTGTCCCCCTAATTGACACTGAATTCACCTGTGTGACGAACGCGCTCGCAGCCGGCCCGCCTGGATCTTCCAGGCCGGGCCGGCGTTGCGGCTACCCTTTCACCCCCCTCTTCAGGAGTCCCCTATGAAACCGTCTCCGGCCGCCGCCAAGCCCAATACGCCGCCAGCGGCCAACCTGGGCATGCTGGCAGGCATCCTGGTCTGCGTCGCCGTGCTCGCCTACGCGATCCTGCGCATCCCGGCGCTCGCCACGCCCTGGTCGCAGGGCTACGATCCCACCGGCCGCTGGTGGCTGTCCACGGCCATCGCGACCCTGCCGGTCGTGGTGCTGCTGGGCTCGCTCGCCCTCTTCCACGTGAAGGCCCACCTGGCTGCCCTGCTGGGCCTGGCCACGGCGCTGCTCACCGCCATCATCGGCTTCCACATGCCGGCCCGGGTGGCCGGGGCCACGGCAGTGTTCGGCGCCGGCTACGGGCTGCTGCCCATCGGCTGGATCATCATCAACGTGATCTTCATGTACGTGCTCACGGTGGACACCGGCCTGTTCAAGACGCTCTCGGAAAGCCTCACGTCCATCACCAAGGACCGGCGCCTGCAGCTCCTGCTCATCTCCTTCTGCTTCGGCTCGTTCTTCGAGGGCGCGGCCGGCTTCGGCACGCCGGTGGCGGTCACCGCGGCCATCCTCATCGGCCTGGGCTTCAAGCCGCTGGAGGCTTCGGGCCTTTCGCTCATCGCCAACACCGCCCCGGTGGCCTTCGGCGCCCTGGGCATCCCGATCCTCGCCCTGAACGGCGTCACCGGGATCGACCTGATGGTGCTCAGCGCCAACATCGGCCGCATCCTCACCCCGTTCTGCCTGCTCGTGCCGTTCTGGCTGATCTGGGCGTTCGCCGGCTTCACGGCCATGGTGGAAATCTGGCCCGCCATCCTGGTGGCCGGCGGCTCCTTCGCCGTCACCCAGCTGCTGGTCTCCAACCTGCACGGCCCCTGGCTGGTGGACATCGCCGCCTCGGTGGTCTCCATGGTCTGCCTCATCGGCTTCCTGCTGGTCTGGAAGCCCAAGCGCCTCTACACCTTGGAGCACGAAGCCCCGGCCACCGCGACCATCAGGAACACCAAGAGCGCGGGCGCCGTGGCCAAGGCCTGGATGCCCTGGGTCATTCTCAGCGTCATGGTGGCCCTCTGGGGCACCCCGGTGATCAAGAACGGCCTGGACAAGATCTCCCTGTTCAAGTTCCCCGTGCACGGGCTGCACCAGCTGGTGCAGCGGATGCCGCCGGTGGTGCTCAAGCCCACCCCCGAGCCTGCGGTATTCACCCTGAACTGGCTGTCCATGACCGGCACGGGCATCTTCATCGCCGCCGTGCTTTCGGGCATCTTCGCCGGGGTCTCCATGGGCAAGCTGATCAGGCTCTACTGCACCACCCTGGTCAAGGTGCGCTTCTCCCTGCTCACCATCTCGGCCATGATGGCCATCGGCTTCCTCACCCGCTACTCCGGCCTGGACGCCACCATGGGCCTGGCCTTCGCCCGCACCGGCGCCCTGTATCCGTTCTTCGGCACCATGCTGGGCTGGCTGGGCGTGGCCCTCACCGGGTCGGACACCTCCTCCAACGTGCTGTTCGGCAGCCTGCAGAAGATCACCGCCCAGCAGATCGGCGTGCAACCGGCCCTCATGGCCTCCGCCAACAGCGTCGGCGGCGTCATGGGCAAGATGATCGACGCCCAGAGCATCGTGGTGGCCAGCACCGCCACCCAGTGGTATGGCCACGAGGGCGACATCCTGCGCTTCGTGTTCTTCCACTCCATCGCCCTGGCGGCCCTGGGCGGCTGCGCGGTCTTCCTCATGGCGTATGTGTTCCCGTTCGTCAACTTGGTTGCCAGGTAAGGTCACAGCAGGGCCGGGGGTTCAGCCCCTGGCCCGTTTTCCCGGTATCATTGAACAACCCTCCATGGTGACACCATGAACACTCTATATGATTTGTTCAAGGCGCGAGCGGAAATCGCCAGCGCGGAAGTGCATCGTTTCCCGGACCAAGGCGAAGCGCTCGAGTTCGTCCTCGGGCTGCTGCGGGAACAAGGGGTGGCCGAAGGGCCCCAGCCGGGCGCGGTATGGGCCGGCCGGCGCCTGCTGGAGGCGCCCGGGGTCAGCTTCGACGTGACCCGGGAAGCCGCCGCCGGCGCCAAGGTGGGCATCAGCGAGATGGACTGGGCCCTGGCCGACACCGGCACCCTGGTGCAGGATGCCACGGCGGTTGAACAGCGCCTGGTTTCCACCCTGCCGCCCATCCACGTGGCTTTGGTGGGCACCGGCCAGCTGCTGCCCGACCTGGCGGCGATGCTCGATCGGATCGATCCCGGCAAGGCCGGCTTCATCGCCATGATCACCGGGCCCAGCCGCACCGCCGACATCGAGCGGGTGCTCACCATCGGCGTGCACGGCCCGCATCGGCTGGTCGTGGTGTTCGTGGACCAGCCGGAAAGGGGGAACGCGTGAAAACGGCCTTCAAGGAATCCATCCACGCGGCGGTCAACAACGCCAACCTCACGGGCGCCCTGGGGCGCTTCTCCGAGGCCTACCGGGTGAACCGGGCCAAGGCCTACGAGGGGATCGACTTCGAAGCCCTGCGCGAGCGCATCAAGGCGGTGAAGTCCAGTGCCGCCGGACAGCAGGAAGCGCTGTGCGAGGCGTTCAAGCGCAATGCCGAGGCCAAGGGGGCCAAGGTGTTCCGCACCGCCGACCCGGCGGCGGTGAAGGCCTACATCCTGGCCCTGGCCAAGGAAAAGGGCGTCAAGCGGGTGGTCAAGTCCAAGTCCATGGCTTCCGAGGAGATCCACCTCAACAAGGCGCTGGAGGAGGCCGGCATCCAGGTGAACGAGACCGACCTGGGCGAATGGATCATCCAGTTGGCGCACCAGACCCCGTCGCACATGGTGATGCCGGCCATCCACATGACCAAGGAGGAAGTGACCGAGATCTTCAACACGGAAGTGGAGAGCGGCCAGGCCCCGGATATCCCCAAGCTGGTGAAGTTCGCCCGGGCCAAGCTGCGGCCGATGTTCCTGGGGGCCGACATGGGCATCTCCGGCGCCAACATCGCCGTGGCCGAGACCGGCAGCCTGGTGATCGTCACCAACGAGGGCAACGCCCGGCTGGTGACCAGCCTGCCCCGCATCCATGTGGCCATCGTCGGCATCGAGAAGCTGGTGGAGCATTTCAAGGACATCCAGCCGATCCTGCAGGCGCTGCCCAGGAGCGCCACCGCCCAGCTGCTCACCAGCTACGTCTCCATCATCACCGGCCAGGTGCCCAACACCGACGGGTCGCCCAAGGAACTCCACATCATCCTCATGGACAACCACCGGTCCGACATGGCCAAGGACCCCAAGTTCAAGCAGGCGCTCCAGTGCATCCGCTGCGCCTCCTGCCTGAACGTGTGCCCCGTGTTCCGCCTGGTGGGCGGCCACGTGTTCGGCAAGGTCTACACCGGGGGCATCGGCACCATCCTCACCGCCTGGTTCGACGAGCTGAAGAAGTCCGACGACATCCAGGCCCTCTGCATCCAGTGCGGCAACTGCAAGGAGGTGTGCCCGGGCAAGATCGACATCCCCGAGCTGATCCTGGAGCTGCGCCGCCGGCTCGCGGTCGAGCAGGGCCAGCCGCTGGTCCAGAAGGCGATCTTCAGCGTGGTGAACAACCGCCGGCTGTTCCACGGCATGCTGCGCATGGCCTGGCTCACCCAGAAGCCGTTCAAGCAGGGCAAGTTCATCCGCCACCTGCCCATGTTCCTTTCCGACCTCACCGACTTCCGCAGCCTGCCGGCCATCGCCGAGGTGCCGTTCCGCGACCAGATCAAGCAGATCCGGCAACCCAAGGGCAAGGAGAAGGTGGCCTTCTATTCCGGCTGCCTGATCGATTTCTCCTACCCGGAAATGGGCGAGGCGCTGGTGAAGGTGCTGAACAAGGCCGGCATCGAGGTGGTCTTCCCGGACAAGCAGACCTGCTGCGGCGCCCCGGCCCGCTACAGCGGCGCCTACGAGGTGGCGGCCCAGAACGCCCAGGACAACATCGACGCGCTGCTGGAGGAGGACGTCAAGTACGTGGTCTCCGCCTGCCCCACCTGCACCGTGGCGCTGAAGCAGGACTTCATCGGCACCTTCGAAAGCCTGGGCATGACCGACCGGCTGGAGAAGGCGCAGAAGCTCGCCGCCAAGGCCATCGACTTCTCCACCCTGGTCAAGCAGCTGGTGGACGAGAAGCGGCTCACCTTCAAGGAGGGCAAGGACCTGGGCGCCTTCACCTACCACGACTCCTGCCACCTCAAGCGCACCCTGAAGGCCTCCGAAGCGCCCCGGGAACTGATGCGCCAGGCCGGCTACCAGCTCACCGAGATGGCCGAGTGCGACATGTGCTGCGGCATGGGCGGTTCCTACTCGCTCAAGCTGCCGGAGATCTCGGCCCCGATCCTGGAGCGCAAGCTGCAGAACATCAAGGCCACCCATGCCCCGCTCACGGTGATGGACTGCCCGGGCTGCGTCATGCAGATCCGCGGCGGATTCGACAAGGAAGGGGCCGCCATCCAGGTTGAGCACACCGCTCAGCGTCTGGTCGATCGCCTCGAGTAGTGGCATCCCTCGTCCAGCTTTTCCAGACGCTTTCCGCCTTCCTGGTCCTGTTCTACCTGTACTGCGAGTCACCGGCCTTCCAGCCGCTCACCACCGACTGGGCCCAGCCCCGGGGCAAGCTGCGCCTCTACCTGATCTTCACCCTCATCACCATCCTCGGCAACTACCTGGGCACCCCGGTGATGGCGGGCGGGGCGCTGCTCAACTCCCGGGCGGTGGGGGCGACCCTTGCCGGGCTGCTGGGCGGGCCGATCCTGGGCGCGCTGGTGGGGCTGACCGCGGGCCTGCACCGCGTGACCCTGGGCGGCGCCGCCGCCGTCTCCGGGGCGGTGGCCACCACCCTGGAGGGGTTCGCCGCCGGCATGGTGCATATCGCCTTGAAGGACAAGCCGCAGCTGCTCATCACCAAGCGGGTGGCGTTCTTCACCGTGCTGGTGGGCGAGATCGTGCACATGGGCATCGTGCTCGCCTTCACCAAGCCGTACCCTGCCGCCGTAGCCATCGTCAGGATCATCGCCCCGCCCATGGTGCTGCTGAACCCGGTGGGCGCGGCCCTGCTCATGGCCGTGCTCAAGCACCGCCAGCGCAGCCTGGACCAGATCGCCGCGGCATCCTCCGGCGCCGCGCTGCGGGTGGCGCAGCGGGCGCTGGGGCTGATGTCCCGGGGCTTCGGGCCGGGCATGGCGGCGGAGATGGCGGCCATCGTCCGGGATGAGACCGGCGTGGGTGGCGTGGCCGTCACCGACACCGAGCGGGTCCTGGGCTTCGTGGGCGTCGGCGCGGACCACCACAAGCCGGGGAGCGAGATCTCCTCCCAGCTCACCCGGCAGGCCATCAGCACCGGGACGGTGGTGTTCGCCGACGGCGTGCACCAGCGCTTCCAGTGCACCCTGGCCCATGACTGCCCGATCCATTCGGCGCTGGTGGTGCCGCTCCAGGTGGACGGCACGGTCATCGGCACCGTCCAGCTGTTCGAACCGCGCAGCCGCCGCTTCCTCAACATGAACCGGACCCTCGGCGAAGGGATCGGCGACCTGCTCTCCAGCCAGCTGCTCATCGCCCGCTACCAGGAGCAGAAGAACCTGCTGGTGCTGGGCGAACTCAAGCTGCTGCAGGCCCAGGTGAACCCGCACTTCCTGTTCAATTCGCTCAACACCATCATGGCCGTGATCCGCAAGGACGCCAACCGCGGCCGCGAGCTGGTCTACCACCTGTCCAACTATTTCCGCAAGAACCTGAAGCGCAGCAACCCGTTCTCCACCCTGGAAGAGGAGCTGGAGCACATCCGCGCCTACCTGGAGATCGAGAAGGCCAGGTTCGAGGGTTTGGCGGTGGAGATCGACGTGCCGCCCGAGCTGCTGCACGTCCAGGTGCCGACCTTCACCCTGCAGCCGCTGCTGGAGAACGCCATCAAGCACGGCATCTCGGAGATGCTGACGCCCGGCGTCGCCCGGATCCGGGCCAGCGAGGAGGACGGCGTGGTGCGCATCGACGTGGAGGACAACGCCGGCGCCTACGAGGAGAGCGAGCGCGCCAAGGACGGCCTGGGCCTGCAGATCGTCGAGAAGCGCCTGCGCAGCGTGGTTGGCGCCGCCAGCCGGCTGGAGATCTACTGCGTCCCCAACGAGCTGACCCGCATCACCTTCCGCATGCCGCTCAATCCGCTGGGCAGTCCCTGGCCGCATTAGGCCGGCAGGTTCCCTTCCCGGAACGGGTTCACGATCTGGAGCGACCCCAAGCGGAAGCCGGACTGAAGATCCTCGCTGTACAGGATCGTGCACCGGGCGAGGAGGGCGGCCTGGATGATCAGGGCGTCCCAGAACGAGAATCCGTGCAGGCCTTGGAGGTCGATGGCGGCCAGGATGTCCTGGGGGTCCAGCCTCACCATTTCAAGCTGCGAGAGGAGCTCCACCTTGCGCCTCGCTTGCGCTGGCGCGACACCGAGCTTCCGGGTGGCTGTGACGAAGTATTCCTGCAGCACCTGGAGGGACAGGACGCCGGAGGATTCTCCGTAGGCCTGCTGAAGGATGTGAAGGGCCAAGGCCTGCTTCGGGGGAGTGTCCATATCCTCTGCGTAGGCGATGATGTTGGTATCCAGGAAGAACCTAGTCACGGTGCAACTCGTCGCGAGTCCAGGTCTTCCCAGCGGAATGGCCGCCATGGTTGAGGCAGAGGTCACGCAATTCCCGGAAGATCTCCTCCCGGTCACCTTCCCCGGCCACCTTCTCAAGATAGTTGCGAACCATCTCATTGAGGCTGAGCCCCATGGCACCAGCGGTCTTCCGGGCCTTTTCCAGGACCATTTTGTCGATTGAAAGGGTCAGGTTCATCATCCCCCTCCTTCGACACAGTATACGTGTCCACTTGTCATGTGCCAGCCCCGAGATGGCACCTGGAGGATAGGCAGTCAGAACCTCTCCAGCGGATAGGCCGTTTTCACCTGATCCCCTCCGGGCGACAGGACCACCCTCAGCCGCTTGGTCTTGTGCCAGCGCCCGTCCTTGCGGTAGTAGCCCACCCAGTTGTCGAACTCCCGCATGGCCAGCCAGCAGCCGTCGGTGTCCAGGATCAGCGGGTAGGTCGGATCGAACACAGCCTGGTAGATCAGGCCGGCCATCCTCTCCAGATGGTCATCGCAGTAGAACTGGAGGAACTGGCCCTTCGAGTTGGGGGCCCCGTAGCGGTGATCCGCGATCACATGTCCCCAGTCGACGGCGAGCCCCTCGCGCTCCAGGGCGTCCCGGAAGGCCTCGGGGGCCCTCGGAGCGTCGACGGCGGCGGGCGCGGGTCCGGGCGGGACCGCCGGCTCGGCGGGATGCGCCTCGGGGACTTGGGGGACCGCGGCCGGCACCGGTTCCCGGGCGGGACGGAGGTGCCGCAGCCGGCGCGCGGAAATCCGTCTGGGCGCGGGCAGGTCCGGAATCCAGTCCGAGGCCGCGGCCTGGAAAGCGGCGGGGGGAGGTTCCGGGCGCGGCGCCTGGGCGGTGATGCGGCCGATCCGCCCGCCTCCCGTCTCCAGGAAGTACATGTTGCCGTCGCCGCCGTTGACGATGTAGGTCGGAAAACTGTTGGGGATGGGCAGTTCCCAGCCGTCCACCTCGGCGGTCGCGGGATTCAGCCTGAGGACGGCGTTGGCCGCCTGGGCCGTGAGCCAGAGATGGCCGTCAGGCCCCACGGCCAGATCGAAAATCCCCAGGCGGGCGTTCCGCGACCCGTCGGGCGCCCTGGCAAGATCGATGGTGCGCAGGGCCGGCGGTTCCCGCCCTGTGTCAATGACAACGATCTTGTCCTCCTTGGGGACGGCCACGTAGACCAGGTCCCCCTCCGCCAGGCAGGCCCGCCCTCCCTTCTCCACATGCCCGCCCTGCATGGTGCCCCCCTTGCCTTGCGGCCGGGGCTTGATCCGGAAATAGTCGCCGTCGGCCCAGGCCAGGAGGCTTTCGCCGGGGCCCGCGGCCAGCTCCTTCGCCAAAAACCCGGGCCTGGGCGAAGGCACCGCCACGGTGACCGGCTTGCCGAACAGCTGGCGCCCGTCGAACCAGGCCATGCCCGATTTGCGGGGCAGCCAGGCGTGGCCCGAGGGTGTCACGACCAGCCCTCCCGGTTGTCCCGTGAAGTGCAGGTCGAGGCCGCCCCCATGGTCCAGCATGAACCGACCCCGGGTCTGGATTCTCCTGGGCTGGTTCTCCCCGGGAGGGTCCACCCGGGCCTGCTGGTAGAACCGCCCCTGCCGGGCCGTGAACCAGAGCGTGCCGCGCCCGCGCAGGAAGCCGAAATCCACGACATGCTCCCCGATGTCCAACGTGGACCCGCCCCTGGGGCCCAGCATGTGGATCACGGGGGAGTGGAGGCTGGCAAACGCGATGCCCCCGTCCACCGCCTTGAGCAGCCGCGGCTTCCCATCCTCGGGCGGGATCATGAGTTCCATCAGGTCGCCCACGCCTCCGTCCCGGGCGAAGAAGGCCTGCAGTTCCGCCCGCCGGCTGGCGGCGCTGACCTCCTTCGGCCCGGCCTTCCCCTCATGGGCCACGGCCGCGTGGGCGGGCTCCCGGGGCGGATCCGGGGGCGGGGCCTCGTCCGCGCCGGGAAGGACGGGCGCCCCGGCCGCCTCCGTGGCCTGGGCCAGGAGGGGCGAGCTTCCGGCCAGGAGTCCGAGCACCAGGAGGGCCACCCGGAGCGTGCGGGATCGGGCGCGCCGGATCATGCTGGCAAGGCTCCCCGGGATAGGCTGTCTTCGCCTGATCCCCCTTGCGCGGCCGGGATGATCCTTGCAAATGCCAGAATGGGCATTCCGTGCACTCCTCTGACGTTCCTCCTTAATTATATGTAATTTATTTACGCACGGTTCACACCCCGGCCGGAATCCATGACGGGCTCCATCGAGTCCTGGCAAAAACCGGATCAACCCCAGGTTCCCGCCGGCAACCTCACATTTCCGGATGCAGCCCCAGCTTCTCCAGGTCCTTGACGGCATCCAGCTCGCCGGCGGCGGCGGCCAGGCGATACCAGGAGATGCCCGCCTCGATGTCCCGGGGCACGTTCTGGCCGGTGCAGAACATGCTGCCCAGGGTGCGCATGGCGCTGGCGTCACCGGCCAGGGCGCGATCGTAATAGGGGCGCAAGGCGGGCGGAATGTCCTCCTGGGAATGCAGGTCGCCCGGCACCGGCTGGCGCGGGTACTCCTTGAGGTAGGGCCCCACCGCCAGCATGACGAAGAACAGGGCGAGGACGCCGCCCACGTACCAGCGCAGGTCGCGCGGGCCGGGGCGCGGGGCGGCCAGGATGCGCAGCTCGAGTTCGGGAAGTTCCCAGGCGGGCGCCGGGGATTCGGCCGTGGGTTCGGGACGTCCTTGCATGGCTATCTGCTCCCCGTGGGCAAGTGCCCACCAAGGCTGGAAGAGAGAACACGCTCGATTCGATTGGCCGACTTGGCCCGGAATGTGAATGGATGATTTGAATATAATTTTTATATATCAAATGTCAAGAATCAAGGCGTGAGCTTCTGGAGCAGGAAGGCATAGCACAGCGCCCAGAAATGGGCGGTCTGGCGGTTGTCGGCGCCGGCGCCGTGGCCCCCTTCGATGTTCTCGAAATAGCGCACGTCGTGGCCCATGGCCTGCATCTTCGCCATCATCTTGCGGGCATGGGCGGGATGCACCCGGTCGTCCCGGGTGGTGGTCATGAACAGCACCGGCGGATAGGCCGCGCCCGGCTCGACGTTCCGGTACGGCGAAAGGTCCTTGAGGAAGGCCCAGTCCTCCGGCCGGTCCGGGTCCCCGTATTCCTCCATCCAGGAGGCGCCCGCCAGCAGCCTGGTGTAGCGCTGCATGTCCAGCAGCGGCACCTGGCACACCACCGCCCCCACCAGCTCCGGATGCCGCACCAGCATGTTGCCCACCAGCAGGCCGCCGTTGCTGCCGCCCTCGATGCCCAGGCGGCGCGGGGTGGTGACCTTGCGGGCCACCAGGTCCCGGGCCACCGCGGCGAAATCCTCGTAGGCCCGGGGCCGGTTGTGTTTCAGGGCCGCCTGGTGCCAGGCCGGGCCGTATTCCCCGCCGCCGCGGATGTTCGCCACCACGTAGACCCCGCCCCGGGCCAGCCAGGCCTGGCCCAGGATGCCGCTGTAGTAGGGCACCAGCGACACCTCGAAGCCGCCGTAGCCGCTCAGCAGCGTGGGATGCGAGCCATCCCGCTTCAGGCCCTTCCGGGCCACCTGGAAATAGGGGATGCGGGTGCCGTCCCGGGAGACGGTGAAGTGCTGGCTCAGCTCCAGGCCGGAGGCGTCGAAAAAGGCCGGGGCCGACTTGAGCCGCTCCGGCTGGCCTGCCTCGCCCAGCCAAAGGCTGTCGGGGGTCAGGTAGTCGGTGACAGTCAGCATCCAGGCGTCGGATGCCTGGGGGTCCACCCCGTGGGCGGCGACGCTGCCCAGGGCCGGCACCCCCGGAAGCGGTTCCCGGCGCCAGGCGCCCGGCCCGGGGGTCAGCAGGAACAAGCGGTTCTTGACGTCGACCAGCAGGTTGAGGATCAGATGGTGGCGGGTCCAGCTCCAGGCTTCCAGGGAGCGGCGGGCCGTGGGCCGGAACAGCACCGTGAAGCGCCGCCTGCCGGCCAGGTGGGCCTGGAAATCGGCGGCCAGCAGCGCGCCGGCCGGGTAGGTTTTTCCCCCCACGGTCCAGGGCGAGCGCAGCTTGAGCAGCAGCCATTGCCGATGGATGTCGACCATGGCGTCGAGCGGCAGGTCGACCCGGGTCAGGGCGCCGTCCCGGCCCAGCAGGTACAGCACCTGGCTGAAGAACGAAGGCTTGCGCACGACGAACGACCGCTCGAACCCCTCGGTGGCGTCATGTTCGGCCTCCGCCGCCAGGTCCTCGGGACGGCCCTCGAACACCGTCCGGGCCTCGGCCAGCGCCGTGCCGCGCTTCCAGACCTTGACGATCCGGGTGTAGCCGGAGGTGGTCATGGAGCCCGGGCCGAAATCGGTGCCCACGAAGAGCGTGTCCCGGTCGATCCAGCTCACCGAACTCTTGGCGAGCGGCAGGCTGAACCCGTCCGGAACGAAGGCCTTCAGGGCCGGGTCGAACTCCCGCACCACGTGGGCGTCGGAGCCGCCGGGAGACAGCAGCAGCAGGCAACGCTCGAAGCCGGGCCTCAGGAACTGCACGCCGTGGAACACCCAGCTCTGCGCCTCGGCCGCGGACAGCGCGTCCAGATCGAGCACCAGCTCCCATTCGGGCTCGACCTTGCGGTACTGCTCCAGGGTGGTGCGCCGCCAGATCCCCTTGGGGTGCGCGGCGTCGCGCCAGAAGTTGTAGTAGAAGGCACCGGCCTTGGCGACAAAGGGGAGCTTGGCCGCCGAATCGAGGATGCGCAGGATGCCCGCCTCCAGCTCCCGGTACCCGGCCCCCTGTTCCAGCTCCGCCGCCGTTTCGGCGTTGCGCTCGCGCACCCAGGCCATGGCCTCGGCGCCGTCCACGTCCTCCAGCCAGAGATAGGGGTCCGTGGAGGTTTCGGCAGGGTTGGACATGCAGCTAGATTAGCCGCAGTGCAGATGCCGGTTGACCAGCTGCTTCAAGGAATCGGCATTGCCGAAGAGCTTCTGGCTCAGGTTGAGGTCATCAAAGGCCTTGAGGCTGCCGGCGATGGAATCGATCAGGCCGGCCGGGAACACGCCGCCGTCCTCGTAGCGCGCCCGGTCCCGCAGCAGGCAGTCTGCCGATTCGAAGCAGGAGGCCGGAAGCTGTTTCAGGCCCTCGATCCGGCTGGCGTCGGCCTTGACGTAGAGCTCGCCGGCCAGCTTCAGGGCGTCGGGGTGCTCCAGGCCGTAGCGGCCGGCCACGGCCATGCCGGCCAGCAGCAGGTGGACGTTGGCGCTGCCGTCCGGACTGCGCAGCTCGACGGTCTGGGGGTTCTCGTAGACCACGGTGTCGGCCGGCTCCAGCGGGTTGGCGTTGCGCAGCATCCGGTCGCCCACGCCCAGCCAGCCCAGCGGCACGCGCACCAGCACGGAGCGGTTGCGGTCGCCCCAGCAGATGCTGGTGGGCGCTTCCTGGTGCGGCACCAGGCGCAGGAAGGAGGTCGGCACGGTGTTGCCGAAGGCGGTGAGCGATTCCGCGCTCATCAGGTACCCGGCGATGACCTTGCGGGCGGTATCGGTCAGGCCGGAAGCGTCGGCCATGACGTTGACCCCGTCCTTCATGAACCGGGTGTGCACATGCAGCCCGCTGCCGGCCTGGCCGGCGATGATCTTGGGCGCGAAGCTCACCTCCAGGCCGTGCTTGTAGGCCACTTCGCGCACCGCCCACTTGGCCATCACCAGCTGGTCCGCGGCATCCTCGATGGGCACCGGCAGGAACTCGATCTCGTGCTGGACCATCTCCAGGTCGCCGGAAAGGATGTTGCCCACCTCGGCGTGGCCGTACTTGATCGCGCCGCCCATCTCGCTGATCACCTGCATGGCCTCGCGCCGCACCAGGCCCCACTTGGAGAATGGGTGGGACTCGTGGTAGCCCTTCTGCTCGACGATCGGATAGATCGAGTCGATGGCCGAGAACAGGTAGTACTCCAGCTCGCCCAGGGCCTCCATCACCAGCCCGGTGCGCTGCCGCAACCGGCCCTGGGCCTTCTGCAGGATGTACTCCGGGGCGCTCTCCAGCGGATCGCCCAGGTTGTTGTAGAAGCTGCAGATCAGGTCGAGGGTCGGCACTTCGGTGAACGGGTTGACGAAGGCGGTGCGGAAGCGCGGCACCACGTAGAGGTCGCTGGAGTCCGCCGAGACGAAGGGAAACAGGCTGGAACCGTCCACCCGCTCGCCCATGGACAGCACCCGCTCCAGGTGCGCCCGGCTGTTGATCACGAAGTTCAGCTTCTTCAGCCGGCCGTCCCCCGCCACGTAGCGGAAATTGAGCATGCGGATGTCGTTCTGCTCGATGAAGCGGATGATGTCCCGCTTGGTGAAGTCCCCGGCAGGTTTCTGGAGGGCCTTGACGATCTTGTTGGGGTTCAGGGTGAGGCGTTCGTTCATTCAGTGCTCCAGGAACGAGGGGCGGGACGGGTCAATCGAACGGCGATATTCTCTAGTCTGAATGGTTTCAATGGGCTGTCGAGCCGGGAACCGGGGTGTTTTGCGTTTCGTCATAGGAGCAGGGCCATGACCGCACAGGATGAGCTGCAGACCTGGGAAGCCGTCGAAAGGATCCGCCGGCAGGCGCCGGTGGTCCATAACATCACCAACTACGTGGTCATGAACACCACCGCCAACGCCCTCCTGGCGCTGGGCGCCTCGCCGGTGATGGCCCACGCCGAAGAGGAAGTGGCCGACATGGTCGGCATCGCCTCGGCCCTGGTGCTCAACATCGGCACCCTGAGCCGGGAGTGGATCAAGGCCATGGGCAAGGCCGCGGAGCGGGCGGTGCAGCGGGGCCTGCCGATCATCCTCGACCCGGTGGGCGCCGGGGCCACGCCCTTGCGCACCGCCACCGCCCGGGACCTGGTGAGCACCTTCCGGCCCACCATCATCCGCGGCAACGCCTCGGAGATCATGGCCGTATGCGGCGAGCAGGCCAGCACCCGGGGCGTGGACAGCGGCGCCGCCGGCCAGGACGCCGTGGCCGCCGGGCAGGCCCTGTTCGAGACCTGGGGCTCGGTGGTCTGCATCAGCGGCGCGACCGACTACATCATCGGCAAGACCCGCCACCAGGTGCGCAACGGCCACCCCATGATGACCCGGGTGACCGGCCTGGGCTGCACCGCCTCCGCCCTCTGCGGCGCCTTCGCCGCCGTCACCCCCGATCCCGCCCAGGCCGCGGCCCAGGCCATGGTGGTGATGGGCGTCGCTGGAGAGATGGCCGTTGAAGGGGCGGAAGGCCCCGGCTCGCTCCAGGTGCGCTTCCTCGATGCCCTGTACCGCCTGACCCGCGACGACCTCGCCCGGCGGACCCGGATGGGGGCCTGAGGTGCGCGGGCTGTACCTGGTCACCGACCGCCCCCTGTGCGGCGGCCGCGCCCTGGAGGAGGTCGTGGCCCAGGCCGTGGAGGGCGGCGTCGCCTGCGTCCAGCTGCGCGAGAAGGAACTCGGGACGCGCGCTTTCGTGGAACTGGCGGTCGCCCTGAAGCGGCTGCTGGCCCCGGCCAAGGTGCCCCTGATCATCAACGACCGGCTGGACGTGGCCCTGGCCGCCGGAGCCGACGGCCTGCACGTGGGCCAGGGGGACATGCCGTACCACCTGGTGCGGCGCTTCATGGGGCCCCGGGCCATCATCGGCCTGTCGGTGGAGACCTGGGCGGACGTGGAGCAGGCGCAGGCGTTCGACGTGGACTACCTCGGCGTCAGCCCGGTATTCCAGACCCCCACCAAGACCGACACCAAGGCCGCCTGGGGCCTGGAGGGCATCCGCCGGATCAAGGCCTTTTCCCGCCACCCCCTGGTGGCCATCGGCGGACTGAACCCGGCCAACGCCGCCGCCGCGGTCCAGGCCGGCGCCGACGGGATCGCCGTGGTCTCGGCCATCTGCGCCAGCCCCGATCCCAGGCAGGCCGCCCGGGACCTGGCCGGACGCATCCAGGCGGCGCTCCAGGCCAGGTAGCTCAGGCTTCTTGCTTTTCGATATATTTTGTAACAACCATCGAATAAAAATTTGGTATCATCCCCCTGTAGCAGGCGAACCCCGAGATCGGATGTTCTGGTTCCCTGCACCCTGGCCGAGTTGTAGCACGGGAGCCCCGGGTTCCCGGGCCACCAACGCTGAACGCGATCACCCCAGCCGGGGGATGGGCCCGAACACCTCCTGACACGGCAGTTCCCCACCTTCGGGAACCTGGACATGCCCTCAGGAGATTCCAATGATCGGCACCTCAGTCCCCAGGCGCGACGGCCGGGCCAAGGTTCTCGGGACCACCCGCTACACCGCCGACCACACCCTGCCCGGCACCCTGCACGGGGTGACCGTGCGGTCCAGGGTGCCGCGGGCCATCCTCAAGGGGATCACCTTCCCGGAAGGCCTGCCCTGGGACGAATTCACCATCGTCACGGCGGCGGACATCCCGGGCCGGAACGTCGTGGCCTCGATGGTGCTGGACCAGCCCTTCCTGGTCGGGGTGGGGGAGGAGATCGCCCATCCGGACCAGGCCGTGGTCCTGCTGGCCCACCCGGACCGCCACCTGGCGGAGAAGGCCCGCCGCGCCGTGCTCCTGGAGGTGGAAGAACTCCCGGCGCTCCTGGATATCCAGGCCTCCATCGACAAGGTCCAGGTGATCCACGGAACCGAGAACATCCTGAAGGAATGCTGGGTCGTCCGCGGCGATCCGGATTCGGTATGGCCCTTGGCCGCCCATGTGATCGAAGGCGAGTACCGCACCGGAGCCCAGGAACACGCCTACCTGGAGACCAACGGCATCCAGGCGCGGGTCGAAGGCGAAGGAGGGCAGCGCCAGGTGGTGGTGTCCGGTTCCATCCAATGCCCCTACTACGTGCACGGCGCCTTGAAAATGCTGTTCGACCTGCCCGACGACCGGGTGCGGGTGACCGCCCTGGAACTGGGCGGAGGGTTCGGCGGCAAGGAGGACTACCCCTCGCTGATCGCCGGCCACGCCGCCCTCCTGGCCTGGAAGTCCGGCCAGCCGGTGGAACTCGTCTATGACCGGGAAGAGGACATGGCCTGCACCACCAAGCGCCACCCCTCCCGCACCCGCATCAAGACCGCCTTCGACGCCCAGGGCAGGCTGCTCGCCCTGGAGACCGACATCGTCTACGACGGCGGCGCCTACGTCACCGTGTCGCCGGTGGTCACCCAGCGCGGCACCCTGGCCTCGGGCGGGGTCTACAACATCCCCCACGCCCGCATCCACGGCCGGGCGATGGCCACCAACACCGCGCCGCCGGGCGCCTTCCGCGGCTTCGGCGGGCCCCAGAGCGAATTCGCCATCGAGCGCCACATGGATGTCTGCGCCCAGCGGCTGGCGATCGACCCGGTGACGCTGCGGCGCCGCAACTTCCTGAAGATCGGCGACTCCCTGATGTTCGGCCAGGTGATCAAGGAGACCCTGGACCTGGACGGCATCATGGACCGGATCCTGCAGGAGATCGGCTACCACGAGAAGCGGGAGGCGTTCGCCGCCCACAACGCCGGCGACGATCCGGTCAAGAAGGGGGTCGGCTTTTCGGTGATCATGCACGGCTGCGGCTTCACCGGCGGCGGCGAGGCCTACCTGGCCTCGGTGGTGGGCCTGGAAGGGCTGCCCGACGGCCGGGTGTCGATCCTTTCCTCTTCCACGGAGATGGGGCAGGGCCAGCTCACCGCCTTCAGCCAGATCGTGGCGGAAGCCCTGGAACTGCCCATGGCCATGATCGAACTGGCTCCGGTGGACACCCGGTTCGTCCCCAACAGCGGGCCCACGGTGGCTTCCCGCAGCACCATGATCGTCGGCAAGCTGCTGGAGGAAGCCGCCTACAGCCTGAAGCAGGCCTTGACCCAGCAGGGGCTGCTGCAGGCGCACTACACCCCGGAGGCGTTCCGGGAGGCCGTGCGCATCGCCCATGCCCGCCACGGCTCCATCAAGGCCTACGCCCAGTACCGCAAGCAGCCCCACATCGTCTGGGACGACCCCACCTGCCACGGCGACGCCTACCCCACCTGCGCCTGGGCCTGCAACGCCGCCGTGCTGTCGGTGGACACCATCACCCACGAAGTCACGGTGGAGGATTTCGTGGCCGGCCAGGAGGTGGGCCGGGTGGTCAATCCGGTGCTCGCCGCCGGCCAGATCGAGGGCGGCGCCGCCCAGGCCATCGCCTGGAGCCTGTGGGAGGAGGTGGTCATGAAGCAGGGGCACATGGCCAACAACCAGCTGACCAACTACGTCATCCCCACCATGGCCGACCTGCCCCGGATCCGCACGGTGTTCTTCGAGAACCCCCACCCCGCCGGGCCCGGCGGCGCCAAGGGCATCGGCGAGCTGCCCAACGTGGGCCCTGCCCCGGCGGTGTTCAGCGCGCTGGCCCAGGCGCTGGGGCCGGAGGTCCGCCTGGACCAGGTGCCGATGACCCCGGAGCGGCTGCTCAGCCGGAGGGAAGAGGCGCAAGCCATGAACCAGATTCTGCAAGGAGCCGGCCGATGACCCGCACCGTTTCCATCACCTTCAAGGTCAATGGCGTCGGGCGCACGGTGGCCGTGCACCCCATGACCCGGCTGCTGGATGTCCTGCGGGACGGACTGGGCCTCACCGGCGCCAAGGAAGGCTGCGGCGAGGGCGAATGTGGCGCCTGCGCGGTGCGCATGGACGGCCGGCTGGTGAACACCTGCCTGGTGCCGGCGGCCCAGGCCCAGGGTTCGGAGATCCTCACCGTGGAAGGGCTGGCCCAGGACGGCGAACTGACCCCGCTGCAGGCCGCCTTCATCACCCACAACGGGACCCAGTGCGGCTTCTGCACCCCCGGCATGCTGCTCGCCGGCGAGGACCTGCTGCGCCGCTGCCCGCACCCGGACGAAGCCCAGATCCGCCGCGGCCTGGCGGGGAATGTCTGCCGCTGCACCGGCTACGTCAAGATCGTGGACGCGGTCCAGGCGGCCGCGGGCGGTGCCCGATGAAGAGCTTCCTTCCGGACTACGATCTGGAGGTCGCCGGGACCCTGGCGGAGGCGCTGGCGCGGCTGGCCGGGGAACCCGGCCGCTTCCAGCCGCTCGCCGGCGGCACGGACCTGATGGTGGCGTTCAACGGCGGCTTCCTCAAGACCCCGCGCCTGCTGGACCTGACCCGGATCCCGGAACTGCGCGGCATCCAGGAGACCGCCCGGGAGCTGGTGTTCGGCAGCCTGACCACCTTCACGGAGGTGCAGGAGTGCCCGGCGGTGCATCGTTTCCTGCCCAACCTGGTGAAGAGCGCCCGGGCCACCGGCGCCCTGGCCATCCAGAACCGGGGCACCCTCGGCGGCAACATCGCCAACGCCAGCCCGGCCGCGGACACGCCGCCCTGCCTGCTGGCCTATGGCGCCGAGGTGGAGGTGGCCTCCGCACACGGCACCCGCCGGGTGGCCTACGACCGGTTCCACCTGGGCTACAAGCAGCTGGACCTGGCTCCGGACGAACTGCTGCTGCGCATCCACGTGCCCAAGCCGGCCGGCCGCACCTTCCACTTCTACCGCAAGGTGGGCACCCGCCAGTCGCTCGCCATCACCAAGATCAGCCTGGCCGGCTATTGCCGCATGGAGGCCGGCCGGGTGGCGGAAATCCGGATCGGCCTGGGGTCGGCCGGACCGGTGCCGGTGCGGGCCCGGAACGCCGAGGCCGCGCTCCTGGGCCAGCCCCTCGCCGCCCTGCCGGTCCTGCAAGCCCAGGCCGGCCTGATGGCGGACATCAGCCCCATCGACGACATCCGTTCCACCGGCCATTACCGCCGGGTCACCGCCAGCAACATCCTGGGCCAGATGCTGCGCGAACTGGCCCAGGCCAACCCTTGACCCCCCCATGCATCCTCAATGCCCCTGAAAGGCATCGGCCATGTTCAAGTTGACGATCAATGGCCAGGCCCATGCGACCGATCAGGACCTGAACCTCCTGGTCTTCCTGCGCGATCACCTGCGCCTGACCTCGGTGAAGGACGGCTGCTCCGAAGGGGCCTGCGGCGCCTGCATGGTGCTGGTGGACGGCAAGGCCGCCCAGGCCTGCCTGTTCACCACGGCCAAGCTGGCCGGGCGCCGGGTGGTCACGGTCGAAGGCTTGTCCAAGCGTGAGAAGGAGGTATACGCCGCGGCCTTCGCCGGCGCCGGCGCGGTCCAGTGCGGATTCTGCATCCCCGGCATGGTCATCAGCGCCAAGGGCCTGCTGGACGCCAACCCGGACCCGACCCCCATGGAGGTGAAGCGGGCCATTGATGGCAACCTTTGCCGCTGCACAGGGTACGTGAAGATCGAACAGGCGATCCTGGAGGCTGCGAAGCTGTTCCGGCACAACCTGCCGGTACTGGAGGCGGCCGGCGCGACCTGCGGGATCGGCGGCCGCCTGCCGCGCCTGGACGCCCGGGACAAGGTGCTGGGCACCGGCGAATATGCCGATGATCTCTACGTGCCGGGGATGCTTCATGCCGCCGTGCTGCGGGCGCCGCGGCCGCGGGTGAAGGTGCTGGCCATCGACCCGGCCGAGGCGCGCCGGCAGCCCGGCGTGGTCCTGGTGCTGACCGCCGGAGACGTGCCCGGCGAGCGGTTCCAGGGCCCTATCTTGCGCGATTGGCCAGTCATGGTCGCGGTGGGGGAAGAGACCCGCCATGGGGGCGACGCCCTGGCCCTGGTGGCGGCCGGGACCAAGGCCCAGGCCCGGACCGCCCGGGACAGGATCCGGCTGGAATACCAGGAACTGCCGCCCCTGGCCACCCCGCGCGCAGCCCTGGTGGAGGATGCGCCCAGGCTCCATCCGAGGGGCAATCTGCTGGCCAGGACGGAACTCTCCCGGGGCGACGCCGACGGCGCCATCGCCCAGGCCGCCCACGTGTCCCATCACGTCTTCCACACCCCGCCCACCGATCACGCCTTCCTGGAGCCCGGGAGCGCCCTGGCGCTCCCCGAAGCCGACGGTTCCCTCACGGTCTACACCGGCAGCCGGAGCGCCCATGACGACCGCCACGGCATTGCCGCAGTGCTGGGCGTGGCCACGGAAAAGGTGCGCGTGATCAGCAAGCTGGCGGGCGGCGGGTTCGGCGGCCAGGAGGGCCTGATGGTCCAGCAGCATGCGGCCCTGCTGGCCTGGGTCTCCAGGCGCCCGGTGAAGCTCACCCTGACCCGGCAGGAAAGCATCCGGGCGCATCCCAGGCGGCACGCCATGGAAATGGACTTCACCGTGGCCTGCGACGCCCAGGGCCTGCTCACCGCCATGAAGGCCAGCCTGCTGGCGGACACGGGGGCCTACGCCTCCCCGGGCGGGCCGGTGCTGCAAAGGGCCTGCACCCATGCCGCCGGCCCCTACAAGATCCCCAACGTCGCCATCCAGGGACTGGGGGTCTGCACCAACAACCCGCCAGCCGGGGCCTTCAGTGGCTTCGGCCTGACCCAGTCCTGTTTCGCCATGGAATCCTGCCTCAACGATCTGGCGGCCAAGCTGCGGGTCAGCCCCTGGCAGTTGCGCTTCCAGAACGCCGTGGAAGCCGGGGACGTGCTGCCCAACGGCCAGATCGCCGCCCCCGACACCGCGCTCAAGCAGACCCTGCTGGCGGTGCGGGCGATCTACGAAAGCCGGCCCGACGCCGGGATCGCCTGCTGCATGTATAACTCCGGCCTTGGCCCGGACCGGTCCGAGGTGGGCCAGGCCGCCTGTTCCTACGCCACCCAGGTGGTGTTCCTGGACCCGGAAGGCAGGGTGGAACGGGTCATCGCCGCCCACGACGTGGGCCAGGTGGTGAACGCGACCAGCGTGGAGGCCCAGATCGAGGGCGGCGTGGTCATGGGGCTGGGCTACGCCTTGACCGAGGACCACCCCCTGAAGGATCGGGTGCCCACCGCCCGGTTCGGCAACCTGGGCCTGTTCCGCTCCAGCCAGGTGCCCGCGATCGTGAGCCTGCTGGTCCGGTCCAGGCCGAGTGATCCGGCCTTCGGCGCCAAGGGGGTGGGGGAGATCGTCACCATCCCCACCGCCCCGGCGGTGGCAGGGGCCTACTTCCGCCGGGACCGGGTGTTCCGCACCGAGTTGCCGTTGTCCGGAACGCCGTACAGCCACAAGAAATGACCAGGAGATGAAGCCATGAACATGGATTGGCGAATGGCGAAAGCGGCCTCCCCCATCAGTAATCTCATCTTTGACGGGTTGCGCAGCCAGGGCGGAGGGCGGGTGGCGGCGGGCTTCCTTGACGACCTGAGGGTGTCCTTGTCGCCCACGGACCGCCAGCGCCTGCTTGAGGATCTGCCTCTGGCGCCCAGCTGGATGCACCCGCTGCTCAGGCAGATCGCCGGGGCGGTCGAACGGCCGGCAAGTGACGGCGAGGATCGGCGGGATGAAGGATCATCGCGCCCATGAATCAGACCCCGGCTGCCGGCCCCAACTCGGCGAGGATCGTCCTCAATTCCTCCTGGACCGCCTGCTGGGCGGAGTGCTCCATCGCCCTGAACGCGGCCAGGATCCTGTGGCCTTCGTCGGTGACCCGGCTGCCCCCGCCATGGGCGCCGCCCTTGATGGATTCGATGACGGGGCTCCGGAAGGAGCCCTTCAATTCATCCAGCAGCCGGCGGGTCTTGGTGTAGCTGAGCCCGAGGCTGCGGCCCGCGGCGGAAACGGAGTGGCACTGGTCGATGGCCTCCAGGAGCGCGGCCTTGCCCGGCCCGAAAGCGAAAATGCCCTCGTGCGGGATACGGATCTTGATGGTGACCGGGACGTGGGAATCGGCGGGCATGGCGCACCCTTTTTCCTGATTCTAGCCGTGATGGACCCCGAGCGGGGGAACTGCTAGATCCGGAACTGCCCGCGCTCGAGCCCGTGCTTGCGCATGCGGTAGGTCAGGCGCTGGCGCGAAAGGCCCAGGGCCTTGGCCGCCTGGGAAAGGTTCCCGCCGGCATCCGTCAGCGCCCGCTGGAGGGTTCGCCGTTCCAGCTCGGCCTGGGCGGGAAGCAGGTGGCCCGGATTCCGGTCCGCCCCGGCCGGTTCGGCCTCCGGGGGCGTCTGCACGGGCGAGGAACCGGCCGCCGGCACGGCCAAGGCCTGCCACGCCCGCGCCAGGTAGAGGGGGATATGGGCGAGGTCGATGCGGGTCTGTTCCCCCACCACGTTCATGGCCCCTTCGATCACATGCTCCAGTTCGCGCACGTTGCCCGGCCAGGCGTAGGCCTGGAAGAGATCATCCACCTCCGGCGAGATCCCGCCGACGTTGCGCCCGAATTCCTGGTTGAACCGTTCGATGAAATACGCGGTGAGATCCCTGAGGTCGCCGCGCCGGTCCTTCAGGGGCGGGACGTGCAGCATCACGACGCCCAGCCGGTAGAACAGGTCGAGGCGAAGCCGCCCGCCCTCGATGGCCAGATGCGGGTCCTCGTTCACGGAACTGAGCAGCTTCACGTCCACGGCGCGCTCTTCGAGCGAACCCACCCTGCGCACCCGGCGCTCCTGCAGGACCCTCAACAGCTTGGCCTGCAGGCCCAGGGCCATGGAATTCACCTCGTCCAGGTACAGGGTGCCGCCGTCGGCCTTCTCGAACAGGCCCTGCTTGTCCGCTGCGCCGGTGAAGGCCCCCTTGGTGGTGCCGAAGAGCAGGCCTTCCAGGAGGTTCTCCGGGATCGCCGCGCAGTTGAGGCCGACGTAGGCCTGGTGTTTTCTCGGACCGTAGTTGTGGATGGCCTGGGCGAACAGCTCCTTGCCGGTTCCGGTGTCGCCGTGGATGATGACCTGCGACGGGGTGAGCGCGGCCATCTTCGCGGTCTTGATGCTTTCCAGGAAGGCGGGCGATTTCCCCACCAGGTCCTGGAAGGTGAACCGGGTCCCGTTGCTGCGGGTGCGGCGGCCGGAGTCCTCCACCACGGAACAGATGGAGGTGATGGTTTCCTCCAGCAGGTTGTAGCCGCGCACGAAGGAGATCGAACCGCTCATGCCGCTGGCCGTCCTGATGGGGAACACGCTGTTGATCGAATTGACGATCCGTCCGGTCCGGGTCCGGTAGGCCAGGTACTGGTTGACCATGGGCTTGCCGGAGTGCAGGCAGCGCAGGGTGACGCTGGTGTCCTCGGTCACGTCCCAGATCTCCAACGGCAATTTGCCGATCATGCTTTCCGGATCGACCCCGTCCATGCGCGCCTGGGCCGCGTTCACGAACACGATCCGACCCTGGGCATCGGTGATGACCACGCCCTCGTCCAGGACACGGAAGATTTCCAGGTAGTCGACACCCGATTGCAGAAAACGGTCAGGATCCATGGCGCACCAGGCAAATTCATTTGCACTTTTGGCAAAAGATTAACCCATATTACTTCTAGATTAATCAAATATGCAAAAAAGGCTGCCATGGGGCGGCGGAACGCTGGCGCAGGCAGGATTGCACCGGCTGCCGAACTCGGGATTTCCTGGGTATGGCATGAGTTATGCAACCTATCCAGCAAACCCAATCCAGCAGTCCCACCCACAACCAAGGAAGGCGGGTCCAACCGCCCTTCGAAAGGAGAGTTCCATGCCAGCATCCAGCGTCGCGCCGCCGCTCTTGAAGAAGAACCTGTTCCGCCTGCTGCTGTTGACCTTTTCCGGATCAATCATCTACGGATTGCCCTACTTCCGGCTCTACTACTACGACGCCTACCAGGCGACCTACCATCTGACCAACGTGCAGATCGGCTCCCTGGGCAGTGCCTACGGGCTGCTCGGCCTGTTCTCCTACCTGCTGGGCGGGGCCCTGGCGGACCGGTTTTCCGCCAAGACCCTGCTGGTGTTCTCCCTGATCTGCACTGGCCTGGGCGGCTTCCTCCACCTGGTCTATCCGTCCTACATGGCCATCCTCGCCGTCTACGGGCTGTGGGGCGTCACCTCCCTGCTGACCTTCTGGCCCGCCCTGATCAAGGCGATCCGCATGCAGGGCGGCGCCAAGGAGCAGGGGCGGGTGTACGGGATCTTCGAAGGCGGCCGCGGGGTCGTCAACGCCGTCCATCTGGCCCTGGCCACCGCGCTGTTCGCCTACCTGCAGAGCAGGATCAACGGTGCCATGGGCATCCGCGGCGTGCTGATCTTCTACTCGGTGGTCACCTGCCTGGCCGGCATCTTCATCCTGTTCGTCATCACCGACACCGAAGGGGAGAAGGAGGCCATCACCAAGTTCTCCTACGCCACCCTGCTCAAGGTGGTCAAGATGCCCGCCGTGTGGCTGATCACCTTCCTGCTCTGCTGCTCCTACACCTTCAACATGTCCTACTTCTACTTCACCCCCTACGCCACCAAGGTGTTCGGGACCACCGCGGTCCTGGCCGCGGTGCTCACGGTGCTCGCCCAGTACTGCCGGCCGATCGCCTCGACCACGGCCGGGTTCCTCAGCGACCGGCTCGGCAAGGCCAACCTGCTGATGGGCGGCTTCGCCGTCATGGCGCTCGGCACCTTCGCCGTGACCCTGATTCCCGGGGTGACGGCCATGGTCCCGGTGCTGATCTGCTCCTGCATCATCATCTACGTGGCCATGTATTCCAACTACGGGCTGTTCTACGCCCTGCTGGAAGAGGGCGGGGTGCCCATCGAATGTTCGGGACTCGCCATCGGGCTGATCTCCACCCTGGGCTATCTGCCCGAGGTGCTCTGCCCCATCACCGCCGGCAAGCTGCTGGACAAGTTCCCCGGCGCCACCGGCTACAAAATCTACTTCAGCATCATGATCGGCATGGCCGTGCTGGGGGTCGTCCTGGCATTCGTCTGGTCGAGAACCTACGGCGCCAAGCGGGTGGTCGAGATCCCCGCGGCCGCCTTGCATCCGGCCAAGTCCTAGAGGAGCAGCATCATGGAACCCGCAGAAATCATTCCCAAACGGATCATCAAGGAATTCCCCTACGCCGTCCGCAACGTGGAGCACGCCTGGATTCCCCTCAAGGACGGAACCCGGCTGGCCGTGCGCATGTGGCTGCCCGTCACCCCCGATGGGCAGCCGGTCCCGGCGATCCTCGAGTACATTCCCTACCGCAAGCGGGACGGCACCCGCATGCGCGACGAACCCATGCATGGCTTCTTCTCCGGCCACGGCTATGCCGTCATCCGGGTGGATCAGCGCGGCAGCGGTGAATCGGACGGCCTCCTGGCCGACGAGTACCTGCTCCAGGAACAGGACGACGCCCTGGAAGTGATCGACTGGATCAGCCGCCAGCCCTGGTGCGATGGCGCCGTGGGCATGATGGGCAAATCCTGGGGCGGTTTCAATTCGCTGCAGGTCGCGGCCCGCCGGCCGCCTGCGCTCAAGGCCATCATCACCGTGGGCTTCACCGACGACCGCTTCAACGACGACATCCATTACAAGGGCGGCTGCCTGCTCAACGACAACCTGTGGTGGGGAGCGATCATGCTCGCCTACCAGGTCCGCCCCGCCGACCCGGCCCTGCTCGGGCCCGCCTGGCGCGAAAGCTGGCTGGACCGCCTGGAGCACATGCCGTTCTGGCCGGAACTGTGGATGCGCCACCAGGTGCGCGATGCCTATTGGCGTCATGGCTCGGTGTGCGAGGACTGGTCCGCCATCCAGGTGCCGGTGTTCGCCCTGGACGGCTGGGCGGATGCCTACACCAACCCGGTCCTGCACCTGATGGAGCATCTGAACGTGCCGCGCCGGGCCATCATCGGGCCGTGGGTCCACGCCTACCCCCATGACGGCACGCCGGCCCCGGCCATCGGCTTCCTCCAGGAAGGGGTGCGCTGGTGGGATCACTGGCTCAAGGGCGTGGAGAACGGCGTCATGGATGGGCCGATGGTCCAGGCCTGGGTGCAGGACAGCCAGCCGCCCAGCTCGGTGTTCCCGGCCAGCGCCGGCCGCTGGATCGCCGCCGAGGGCTGGCCGGCCCGGGCGGTGGAGGCGGTGCCGTGGCATCTGGCCTACGGCCAGCTCAGCCCGAAACCCCAGCCGCTGGCCGGCAAGGTCAAGCTGTGCACCCCCCAGAACCACGGCCTGCTGGCCGGGGAATGGATGGGGGCGGGCGTGCCCGGGGAATCCGCCGCCGATCAGCGGGTGGATGACGGCCAGGCCCTGGTCTTCGATAGCGAGGTGCTCGCCCAGCCGCTGGAGATCTTCGGCTACCCCCAGTTCGAAGTGGACCTGACCAGCGACAAGCCCGCGGCGATGCTGTTCGCGCAGCTTTCCGACCTGGCTCCCGACGGCTCGGTGCGCCGGGTCAGCTACGGCCTGATGAACCTCAGCCACACCCGCGGCCAGGACCAGGTGGTGCCCCTGGAACCGGGCAGGGCGGTCAAGGCGGTGGTGAAACTCGACTGCACCGGCCACCGGTTCGCCGCCGGCCACCGGGTGCGGCTGTCCCTGGCCACCACGTTCTGGCCCATGTTCTGGCCCATGCCCGAGGAGGCCACCCTGACCCTGGCCCTGGATGGCGCGGTGCTCAAACTGCCCGTGCGCACCGGCGGCCCCGACACGGAAGGCCCGGTCAAGGAGCCGCAGTGCGCGCCCCTGACCCCGGCCACCTGGCTCGCCCCGGGCCATGTGGACCGCACCGTGAAATACGACATCCTCACCGATACCTGGACCTGCATTACCGACGGGGTGGGCGGCGTGTTCGGCGAGGGGATCTACCGGTTCGACGAGATCGACACCACCGTGGAGCACAACCTGAAGCGCGAATTGACCTTGCGCAACGGGGACCCGTTGTCCGCCCGCTACGACCTCTACCAGACGATGAAGGTCGGCCGGAAGGGCTGGCAGATCGACGCGGAAATCACCGTGTCGCTGACCGGGGACGCCACCCACTTCACCCTGACCGGCGAAATGGACGTCAAGGAGAACGACCAGCCGGCGTTCCGCAAGACCTGGCATGAAAGGATTCCCCGCCAGGGACTCTAGGATCCAGACAGGACCGGGCCGCCCGGGTGCCGATCGGCGCCCGGGCGGCCCTTTTCGTTTGCTCCCGTTGCGGGGCCGCGCGTCATCAAGTTTCTCCAGCAATCCCTATTTCCCCCGGCTGGCCGGGAACGTATAATGGTAGGACCAAATAAAATCACGACCAGAACGACGGGAGGCCTGCCATGGAGCCGATCAACCACGCAGCCAATGGTCCAACCGCGACCGTTGCGGCCACCGGGCCCAGCGCCCGGGTGCTGCTCGGGGTCGAACGCAACCGCGCCACCCCGGCCGAACTGCACCCGGAGCGGGCCGTATCGGTGACGCTCAGCTACCAGGAGACCGTCGGGCTGCCGCTGTTCACCCGCCGGGGCAAGATGCTCCTGCGCATCGTGGCCGAACACCCGGTGAAGATCCAGGAGGGGGAGCTGATCGTCGGCATGAAGACGCTCACCCCCCGCGGCTCGCCGGTCTATCCAGAAGTGAGCTGCGACTGGGTGGAGCGCGATCTGGACCGGCTGGCCACGCGCAGCAACACACCGTTCCAGGTGAGCGAGCGGACCAAGCAGGTGCTGCGCGAGGAGGTGTTCCCCTTCTGGAAGGGCATGCAGATCAGCGACCGCATCCAGGAGGCGGTGCCGGCCGAGATCTGGAAGGCCGACGAGCGGGGCATCATCTACAACTACTGGCGCTCCCGCACCATCGGCCACATCAACGCCGGCTACGAAAAGGTGCTGACCGAAGGCTTCGAGGGCATCATCGCCGATGTCCAGGCCTCCCTGGCCCGGCTCGAGTACCATGAGCACGATTTCCTGCCCAAGCGCCAGTTCCTGGAATCGGTGATCATGGCCTGCGAAGCGGGGATGCTGCTGGCCGGGCGCTATGCCGCCGAAGCGTTGCGCCTGGCCGCCCTTGAAGCGGATCCGGTGCGCCGGGCGGAACTGGAGCACACCGCCGCCGTGCTGCGGCGGGTGCCCGCCAAGCCGGCCCGCACCTTCCAGGAAGCCTTGCAGTCGTTCTGGATGACCCAGCTCATGCTCAACCTGGAAACCGACGGCCATGCCTTCGGGCCCGGCCGGTTCGACCAGTACCTGTACCCCTTCTACCGGCACAGCATCGATGCCGGCGAGCTGACCCAGGACCAGGCCCAGGAACTGCTCGAACTGCTGTGGGTCAAGCTGGACGAGATCACCCTGGCCAAGGACTCGGGCGAGTCGGACACCTCCAGCTCCTATCCCGAGTTCCAGAACCTGAACATCGGCGGCCTGACCCGCCAGGGCCGGGACGCGGTGAACGACCTGTCCTACATGTGCCTGGACGCCCTCGAGCACACCCTGCTGCCCCAGCCCGGCCTGTCCGCCCAGATCGCCTCGGCCACCGCGCCCAAATTCCTGCTGCGCTGCTGCGAGGTCCTGCGGCTGGGCACCGGGATGCCCGCCATGTTCAACGCCGACGCCATGGTGCTGGGCATGGTCAACCGCGGCAAGACCCTGGCCGACGCCCGGAGCAGCAGCCTGAACGGCTGCGTGGCCACCCACTGCGACGGCAAGGACCGGATGGCCTCCACCGGCTACTTCAACCTGGCCAAGGCCCTGGAACTGGCCCTCAACAACGGGGTCGACCGGCTGACCGGCGAGCAGCTTGGCCCGCGCACCGGCGATCCGGCAGCGTTCACCTTCGACCAGGTGGTGGCCGCCTTCAAGGCCCAGGTGGAGCATTTCGTCGCCCTCAAGGTCCGCTATGACAACACCGTGCGCGACATCTACGCACGCTATTGCCCGGTGCCGTTCACCTCGGCGGTGGTCGACGACTGCGTCAAGGACGCGGTGGATTGGCATGCCGGCGGCTCCCATTACAAGATCGCCACCATGAGCGCGGTGGCAGTGGGCACGGTGGCCGACGCGCTGGCCGGCATCCGCAAGCAGGTGTTCGAGGACCACGCGGCGACCATGGCCGAGCTGGTCGAAGCGCTGGACCGCGACTGGGAGGGGCGCGAGCTCCTGCGCCAGCGGCTGGTGAACAAGACGCCGCACTATGGCAACGATGACGATGCCGCCGACCAGTACGCCCTGCTGGCCCAGGACATCTTCTGTTCGGCGGTGGAGCGCCACACCGACAACCAGGGGGCGCGCTACTGGGTGGACATGCTGCCCACCACCAGCCACATCGCCCTGGGCGCCTTGACCGGCGCCACCCCCGACGGGCGCCGGGCGCGGGCCTGGCTGTCCGAAGGGGTGAGCCCGGTCCAGGGCCATGACCACCAGGGCCCCACCGCCACCACGCGCTCGGTGGCCAAACTCGACCACGCCCGCACCAACGGGACCCTGCTCAACCTCAAGATCAACCCGCAGACGGTGCGCGAGGACCGGGACCTGCACAAGCTGGCGGCGCTCATCCGCAGCTACTTCGCCCAGGGCGGCTTCCATATGCAGTTCAACATCGTCGACCGGCAGATCCTGCTGGATGCCATGGAACGGCCCGAGGAACACCGCAACCTGCTGATCCGGGTGGCGGGCTACTCCGACTACTTCGTGCTCCTGAGCCGGGAGATCCAGGAAGAGATCCTGTCCCGCGCCGAACATGGGGTCTGAAACCACCGGCCTCATCTTCGATATCCGCGCCTACGCCATCCACGACGGGCCCGGGCTGCGCACGACGGTGTTCTTCAAGGGCTGTCCGCTGCGCTGCCGGTGGTGCTGCAACCCCGAATCCCACCTGGCCCGGCCCGATCTGCTCTGGCTGCGCGAGCGCTGCCTGGGCTGCGGCGAGTGCCTGGCAGCCTGCCCCCGGGGCGCCCTGGCTGCCACCGCCGAGGGCGGCAAGCGGGTGGACCCGGAGCGCTGCGAGGTTTGCGGACGGTGCGCCGAACAATGCCCGGGTGAGGCCCTGAACCTGATGGGGCGCTGGCGCACCGTGGCCGAGGTGCTGGCCGAGGTCATGAAGGATGCCCTCTGTTTCGAGACCTCGGGCGGCGGGCTGACCCTCTCCGGCGGCGAACCGCTGGCCCAGCCGGCCTTCGCGGCCGAGCTGCTCCGGCGCTACAAGCACGAGGAGAAGGGCCGGCACACCGCCCTGGAAACCTGCGGAGACGCGCCCTGGCCGGATATCCAGGCGCTGGCCGGCGATGTGGACCTGTTCCTCTACGATCTCAAGCACCTGGATCCGGCCGAGCACCGGCGCCTCACCGGGCGGGACAACCAGCGGATCCTGGCGAACGCCCGCCGCCTGGCCGAGGCGGGCCACCGCCTGGTGATCCGCATGCCGCTGCTCCCGGGGGTGAACGACAGCCCGGAAAACCTCGCGGCCACCGCCAGCTTCGTCCGCTCCCTGCCGGGAGTGGAGCAGATCGACCTGCTGCCCTACCACCGGCTCGGCGAGCCCAAGTATCACCGCCTGGGCCGGGCCTACCCGTTCGCCGGCAGCCCCACCTTCGGCCCCGGCCGGATAGGATGGATCAAGGATTTCATGGAACAGCAAGGATTGAGGGTGGAAGTCGGCGGCTAGGCCAGCCGCCAGGGAGAGAGCCATGCGCGTCACCGATCTCATCACCGCCATAGACCTGCACGCCTGCGGCGAGCCGGGCCGGGTCATCACCGGCGGCGTCCGCGATGTGCCGGGCGCCACGATGTACGCCAAGATGCGCTACTTCAGCGAGCACCACGACGCGCTCCGGCTGCGCATGCTGCGCGAACCCCGCGGCTATCCGGCGATGTGCTGCAATGTCATCCTCCCGCCCACCCACCCCGACGCCGATGCGGGATTCATCATCATGGAGCAGGTGGAGTATCCGCCCATGTCGGGCACCAACACCATCTGTGTGGTCACCGCGCTGCTGGAGACCGGCATGCTGCCGATGCGGGAACCGGTCACCGAGCTGACCCTCGAGGCGCCCGCCGGGCTGGTCAAGATCCGCGCCGACTGCAGCGGGGGCAAGGTCACCGGCGTCACGTTCGAGAATGTGCCGGCGTTCGCCACGCACCTCGACACCCCGGTCGAAGTGCCGAAACTGGGCACGGTGACGGTCGACGTGGCGTGGGGCGGCATGTTCTACGTGATCGCCGACGCCGCCCAGTTCGGGCTGCGGCTCACCCCGGACGAAGGCGCCGACATCGTCCGCATCGGCGAAATGATCAAGGCCGCGGCGCGGGAGCAGTTGCCGGTGGTCCATCCGGAAAACCCCGGCATCACCGGCATCACCATCGCCCAGTTGTCCGCGCCGCCCCTGCAGCCCGGCGCCAGCCGCAAGAACGCGGTGATCGTGTCGACCGGCCAGCTGGACTGGGACAAGCCGGCCACCTGGACCGGCTCCATCGACCGTTCGCCGTGCGGCACCGGCACGTGCGCCAAGATGGCGGCGCTGCATGCCAAGGGCCAGCTGGGGCTCAACCAGGACTTCCGCCACGAAGGCGTCCTGGGCACGGTCTTCACCGGGCGGCTGCTGCGGGAAACCACCGTCGGCAAGTACCCCGCGGTGGTGCCCACCCTCACCGGCACCGCCTGGATCACCGGCCTGGCGACCTATGTTCTCGATCCCACCGATCCGTTCCCGGAGGGGTTCACCGTCGGCGATGTCTGGGGAACGTCCTAGCCTTGCCGGAACGCCCGGAGCATGGCGTCCACCTGCGCCTTGGTTTCGGCGTCCAGGGGCTGTTTCGGGCTGCTGCACCAGCCGCCCGCCAGGCCCATGCCGTCCATCACGTATTTGAGCGCCTTCTGGGTCTTGCCGGCGTATTCCAGGAAGCGGAGCAGGGGCAGCATGCGCTTGTACAACTGCCACCCGGCCCGGTAATCCTTGCGCTCCACCACGAGGTTGAACAGCTCCACCGCGGCCCTGGGCATGATGTTGCCGATCACGCACACCCAGCCGGTGCAGCCCGCAGTGAAGGACTCATAGGCCATGTCCTCCCAGCCGCAGAAGATGTCGAGCGCGTCATCGGTCAGGGTGCGGATCTCGGTGATCCGCCGGATGTCCCCGGTGCTCTCCTTGATGCCATGGACATGTTCCAGCCGGGCCAGCCTGGCCACGGTCGCGGCCTGGATGTCCACCTTGGAAGAGAAGGGATTGTTGTAGATCATGATGGGCAGCGCAGTCGCGTCGGAAATCCGCTGGAAGTGCTCGTAGATCTCGTCCTGGTCCGGCGTGTAGTACCAGGGCGGCAGGACCAGGATGCTGGACGCGCCGGCCCGTTCCGCCTGGCGGGCGTTCTCGATGGTCTTTTCGGTGGTTTCCGCCGCCACCCCCACCATCACCGGCACCTTGCCGCCGGCGGCGGCCAGCACGGTATCGACCACCTTGCGCTTGTCGTCGTCTTCCAGGCTGGCGAACTCGCCGGTGCTGCCCAGCGGGATCAGACCGTGCGCTCCCTGGTCCACCAGCCAGTGGATGTTCCGGGTGAGCCCCGCGTAGTCCACCCGCCGGTCGGGGGTGAAGGGGGTGACATTGACGACGTATATTCCGTGGAATTCAGTCATAGCTCCTCCTGGGGTGAATCAGGTGATTTGCAGGCGACGCAGGGTCTGGCCGGTGGGCACGCCGGTTTCCGGATCCCAGCCACGGGCCGTGTAGTACTCCCGCAGCATGGCACCGTAGTCCTGGATGGCGCAGGCCGGCTCGTCCCGGTAGCGGCCGAAGGCGGGCACCGCCTTCACCCGCTCGGGGAGCTGGTCGTCGGCCACGGTGAAGCCTTCCCGGATATTGAACAGGCGCTGGAGCGTATAGACCCGCTCCGCGACCGCCAGCAGGTCGGCGCCGGAGGTGGCCCGGCCCAGGAGCGCCGAAAGCAGCTCCGCCCAATGTTCCACGGTGATCCCGGCATACATGAAGAACTTGCATGTGCAAAGAATCTCCGGGAGGTTGAGCCCGTCCTGCAGCAGTTTCAGCGCGGAGCCTTTGCCCGCCTCGTCCCACCGGCCCACCCCCTCGGGATCCGGCAGGCCATGCGGCTGCAGGCCCCAGTCCATCTTGCCGCTGTCCCAGGCCATGGCCTCCACCGGGTGGATGTGGCACATGCCCCGGTTGCCGGTGCCATAGCTCAGGGCGAGGGCCTTGCCGGACCGGCCGTCATGGGCCGGGCCTTCCATGCCCTTGACGTGCACGGCGAAGGCCTCCGAGCCCTGGCCCAGGTGCCGGGACGCCAGGCGCACCCCGTCCGCCAGCAGGTCGCCGACCCCTTCCCGGTGGGCGATCATCCGGAGCAGCACCGGCAGCACGGCGGCATTGCCCCAGCTCAGGTCCAGCCCGGACAGCTGCTGGGCGGTCAGGATGCCCTTCTCGGCGCATTCCATGGCGAAGGCGATGGTCGATCCGGCCGAGATCGTGTCCAGCCCGTACTGGTTGCAAAGGTAGGAGCAGTGCACCGCCGCGTCCACGTCCTGGTTGAGCACGTAGCTGGTGAAGCAGGCCATGGACTCGTACTCGGCCCCGCCGTGCTCCGGGGTCTGGTAGGGGCCGGACTTGACCTGGGCCTTGCGCGCGCAGGCGATGTGGCAGCCCCGGTAGCAGGGATAGGGCTTGATGAAGTTGGCGGCTTCGTAGCGGTCGAACAGCTCGGCGCCCTTGCCCCAGGAATTGGCCTGCCAGTTCCTGGTGGGGAAATCGCCCTTCTCGTCGTTGCCGGCATAATCGCCCATGGTGCCGTGCTCGTGGAAGGCGACGGTGGTCGGGTTGGCCCGCAGCGTGGCGACCGCCTTGCGCAGCGCCGCCTTCAGCGCCTCCGCATCGCCCGGCTCGATCTTGCCGCTGCCGGATACCGCGATGGCCAGCAGGTTCTTGGCGCCCATCACCGCGCCGGCGCCGCCCCGGCCTGCCGCCCGGTCACCGAACATGACGCTGGCGTACTTCACCAGATGTTCGCCGGCCGGCCCGATGGCGCCGATGGTGAACCGGCCCTCGGGCAATTCCCCGGCGATGATGCCGAGCTTTTCGCCCACGGTTTTTCCCGCCAGATGGGCGGCGGGCCGGAACGCCACCGCGTCGTCCTGGATGACCAGGTAGACCGGCTGCTCGGCCCGGCCCTCGATGATCACATGGTCGTATCCAGCCCGCCGCAAATCAGGGCCGAAGTCGCTCCCCGCGCGCGATTCGCCCCAGCCGCCGGTGAGCGGCGACTTGAAGCACAGCTCGACGCTGCCGCCGCCGGGCACCGCGTTCGAGCACAGCGGCCCGGTGGCGAACACCAGCTTGTTCAGGGGGCCGAGCGGATCCACTCCCGGCGGCAGTTCGTCGTACAGCAGTTTGCAGGCATACCCGGTTCCGCCCAGATACTTCTGGAGGGCATCCCGGTTCAGCGGCTCCACCCGGGAGCATGCTTCGCCGAGCTGGACGCGCAACTGCCTGCCCGTGTATCCGATCATCCCCTCAGCCACATCGCCTCCTCATCCCCCGACCACGGCCTTGTACAAGCGCACCACCTGCTGGTCATGGAGAGGCGTGGCGCGGTCCTTGACCGCCCGGGAACCGGCCATGATCACCACCGGCCCGCGGAAACGGCGCTCCCGGAGGTTCCAGATGGATCCCGCCAGCCGCTCCCCGTGGTCGGCGCCGATCCGGTCCAGGAGATCCCCCAGGGTGGCGCCATCGGCCAGTTCGAAGCCCAGCTCCGGCGCGCCGAAGGTCTCCCGCAAAGGCCCGCAGGCCTGGAGCACGACCCGGATCAAGGCTGGCACCCCAGGCAGGCGTTGCGGGGCTTCAGGCCCTGGGCGGAGGGCGCCATGGCCAGGCCGCCCTTGGCCGTGCAGCGCAGTTCCGACGGCAGCATCCGGCCCACCGCATGCACCACGTCGATGGTTTCATCCAGGGGCACGGGGTTGGCGTAGCCGCCCAGCACCAGGTCGGCGACCAGGAAAGCGTTGGCCGCGGCCATGGCGTTGCGGGTGTGGCAGGGGATCTCCACCATCCCCTGCACCGGATCGCACACGGAACCCATGGTGTTCTGGAAGGCGATGGCCGCGGCGTCGCAGGCCTGGGCCGCGGAACCGCCCATGGCCTCCACCACGGCCGCCGCGGCCATGGCGCCGGCGGCGCCGATCTCCACCTGGCAGCCCGCCACCTCGGCGGCGAAGGTGGCGCGCACCGCCACGATGACGCCAATCGCGCCCGCCGCGAACAGGGCCCGGGCGATGGCGTCCCGGTCCAGGCCGCGCTCCTCGGCCAGGGTCACCAGGGTCCCCGGCAGGGTGCCGGCCGCCCCGCCGGTGGGAGCGGCGCAGACCACGCCCATCGCGCCGTTCACGTGCATGACGGCCATGGCCCGGGCGGCGGCGCGCAGATGCGGGCCGCCCAGGGACAGGCGGCCCCGGGCTTCGGCCTGGAGGATTTTGCCGGCGCTGGGCTCCAGCAGCTGCATGCCCTGGAAGTCCGGGTCCAGTCCGCGCCGCACGGCCTGTTCCATGACCTCATAGCGGCGCAGCATTTCCGCCATCGCATGATCCGGCTCAAGCCCCAGCAGCCGGACCTCGGACTGCAGCGCCAGCTCGCCCAGGGAAAGCCCCCGGGCTTCGGCCAGGCCGACCATGCCCGCCGCGCTGCGGAACAGCATCTTTCCGGTCTGAACGAAATAGACCGGCTCGGCCTGGACCGCCCAGTGCACCTCGGGCAGGCCGCGCAGCCAGGCCAGCAGTTCCGTGCCGTCCTCCGACCGGGTCGCCACCACCAGGGCGGCGGCCTCCCGGGTCTGCACCGCCGGCGGCGCGAGCAGGGCGCCGCGCCGCTGGATCTCGGCCAGGATCCCGTCCACTGCTTGCGGATCAGCCTCCACCAGCAGGTCGAAGCCGCAGCCGTTGAGCAGTACCGGCCACCCGCCCAGGCCGGCGATTTCGAAATCGCCGCCGCCGATGGAGCGGGCGAGCAGTTCCAGCGGGAAGCCGTCCGCGCCCGTGGCCTGGATATCCACCATGTTGGGGTGGTCGGCCGCAGGGATGGGCCGCACTTCGAAGCGGAGTTCCAGACCCGCCCCTGGAGCGAGTTCCAGGGCCTGGAAGAACGCCGCCTCGGTGAGCGGGCGGCCCATGAGGCCCATGGCGAAGGCCCGGTCCGCGCCCTGCTGGGCATAGGTCTGGGCATAGGAGCCGCCGGGGTCGAAGGCACAGACCACCCGCGCCGGCGTGGCCCCGAGCATCGATCTCACCATGCTGGCGATGTGGAAGGCGCCGGCGGTGTGGGAACTGGAAGGCCCCCGCATGACGGGCCCAAGAACATGGTTGAAGATGCTGATCTGTTTCATGTGTCCCGCCAATCTCGCCAAAAAAGCTGCGTTGCCGGCCCCGTCACGTCCTTGGGATCCAAGTGAGATCCAATTCCCCCAGCCCGAGGTCATGCCAGGCCGATCACCGATTTGCAGAAGTCCTCCAGGTAGGCGATGAGCGCTTCCGAGCCGGCCCCGGTCCGCGCTTCGTCGCCATCGGCCACCGCGTTCATCATGTCCTCGTGGAGGCGCGCGATCTTGATCCAGTCGGCCTGCTTGCTGTAGGCCACCCAGAAACGCCGGGAATGGGTATAGAGCAGTTCGACGAAATCGATGGCGAACGGGTTGCGGGACGTCTCGTAGATGATGCGATCGCACTCGCTGTCGAAGTGGAGGTAGCGGCGGACATCTCCCGCCAGGGCCGCCTGCACCATGCATTCGACGCAGAACCGCAGGGTCTGCCGCTGGGCCTCCGTGGTCGAACGGGCCGCCTTACAGGCAAGCATCCGTTCCAGCGGGCGCCTTACCTCGAGCACCGCCAGTTCGTCCTCCACCCTCAGTTGGCGTATGAAAACCCCCTTGCGCGGCACGCACGTGATGAGCCCCTGATGTTCCAGGCGCTTGATGGCCATCCGGACCGGCGTCCTGCTGATGCCGATCCTGGCGCTCAGAGTCGCTTCCGACACCGAGGCCCCAGGGGGAAGTTCCAGCGTGATGATCATTTCCTCGATTTGACGGTGCGCCTGTTCGGTTTGGCTTTCCGCATCCTCAGGGTCCCTGCTCACATCCAAGACGTCGCTGAGCCGATTGTTCATTCTTGTCTACCTGCCAGTTTGTGGGTTCACGGGAAGGGGGTGGGTCCGGGGAATGCCGGCGCCAAGGTGCGCATCCGGCGGCAGGTTGATTATAGACATAACGTCCATGCAACGAAAGTTCCCTTGGATCCACAAAGAATTTCACCCGGTGTTACAGGGTCACAGGGAAAAATAATGAAATTTAAATAATGTGAAATAATCAAAATAAAACCCAATATGCGTTCACTGGGGAACGATCGGTGACATGAAGGCCTGTCCCATCATTGACAGATATACTTGCATGGGCTCGATCATCGCCGTCAGAGCATTGGTAAAATACGCCATTGTCTATGATCTAAGACGAAATAATGCCATCTACCATCAACGCATTCGATGACCAATAATATTTTTTGCATATGTAAAATGCAACTAGATTATATTAATAAATTAGCAGCTCGACAAAGCGTTTTAAAGTATTGACATCCAGGTTGGATCCAACAAACATTACGGGCAGGAGGAAACCTATGAACAAGAGCGGAATCATTACTACCGCAGTTCTTTCCTTACTCGCTGCGGCGGCTCCTTTGCGGGCGGAGATCAAGGTCGGCGTCATGCTGCCTACCAGCGGATCGGAGGCCGCCTATGGTATCGACATGCAGAACGCCATCAAGATGGCGGCCGAGGATCTCAACGCCAAAGGCGGTGTTCTGGGCCAGATGATTGTCACCTTCACCGCTGACGACGCCTGTGACCCGCAGATGGCGACCGCCGCCGCCAGCAAGCTGACGTCCAACGAAGTGGCCGCGGTCGTGGGCGGCTACTGTTCCGGCGCCACGCTGCCAACCTTGAAAATCTATGCGGATGCCGGCATCCCCTTCATCATCTGTTCGGCCAACTCAAGCAAGTTCAGCTCCTTGAACCCAGGCAACGCCTTCCTCATCAACGCCCTGGCCACCTACCAGGTCGACAACGCCGTGGACCTGTTCAAGCGGCTCGGGGTCAAGAAGATCGCCCTGGTGCACCAGGGCGACGGCTATTCCGAGGACCTGGCCAGCCTGGCCCGCACCAAATGGACCTCCATGGGCAACCAGGTGGTGGCCTATGCCATGGTCACCAAAGGCGAGCAGGACATGTCCGCCCTGGTCACGCAGCTGAAATCCACCAATGCCGACATGGTGTTCTGGACCGCCTATTTTGCTGACGGCGGCCTGCTCATCAAGCAGCTGCGCCAGGGCGGCTACCGGGGCAAGATCACCGTGGGGGACGGTTCCACCGACGCCCATCTGATCCAGATCGGCGGCAAGGCCACCGAAGGTGTCTATGCCCTGGCCAACCCGCTCCCGGAGTTCCTGCCCAATGGCGCGAGCTTTGTCGCCAAGTACAAGGCGAAGTACCATCAGGACCCCGGCCCGTACTCCGCGCTTTCCTACGACGGGATGATGCTGCTGGCTGATTCCATGAAGCGGGCCGGCACCACCGACCACGCCAAACTGACCGCCGCCATCAAAAAGACCAAGGCTTTCCCCGGCATTTCCGGCCCCATCACCTTCGATGACAAGAACAACCTGGCCCATTCCAACTTCGTGATCCTGCAGGTCAAGAACAGCAAGTGGACCCTGGTGAAGTAACCTTCCGGCCCTTGGCGCCCATGGCTTGGCGACAGCGATCGTGGGAATCCAGGTGCGAGGCTTTTAAACTGGCTGATCCATGGGCCCGCGCCATCCGGTGGCACGGGCCCCGAAGGACATCTTGAAAGGGGTGTGCACCTGTGAACTTCTTCGACATCATCATCCAACAGTTGGCCAACAGCCTGGTCCTGGGGTCCTTCTACGGCCTGGTCGCCATCGGCTACTCCATGGTCTACGGGATCATCATGCTGCTCAACTTCGCCCATGGCGACATCTTCATGGTCGGAGCCTTCATCGGCTTCGCGTTCCTGTCCCTGCTGTCGGGCATCCTCGGCACCGGCTGGCTCGGGATCGCCGTGGCCCTCCTCCTGTCCATGATCGGCACCGGTTTCCTGGGGGTGCTGATCCAGCGCGTGGCCTACCGCCCGATGCTGAAGGCGCCGCGCCTTTCGATCATGATCACCGCCCTGGGGGTTTCCCTGGTCCTGTTCAACACTGTCATGGCCCTCACCAACGGACAGTTCCTGGCCTTCAACACGGAGATCGGCTTTGAAGGGTTCGATTACGGCCCCATCCACTTCAGCTACACCCAGATCATTCTGGTGCTGGCGGCCGCCGGGCTGATGGTCGGCATGACCCTGTTCGTCAACCGGACCATCTGGGGCAAGGCCATGCGCGCCATCTCCATCGACATGGACGCCTGCCGGCTGATGGGGATCGACGTCAACAAGATCATCGCCCTGACCTTCTTCGTGGGCTCGGCCCTGGCCGCCGCCGCCGGGGTCATGGCCGGAACCTATTACGGCACCATCCACTTCTTCATGGGCTTCATCATCGGCATCAAGGCCTTCACCGCGGCCGTGCTCGGCGGCATCGGCATCCTGCCCGGCGCCATGCTCGGGGGTCTGCTGCTGGGAACCCTGGAATCCTTCGGAACCCAGATCCCCTGGATCGGCTCCCAGTGGAAGGATGTGTTCTCCTTTGGCATCCTGATCCTCGTGCTCGTGTTCAGACCGAACGGTCTATTGGGCCGGACCACCATCGAGAGGATGTGACCGATGCCAGCCAACGAGTTGTCAACCTCCCCGGCCATTCGACGGACCGGCCTTGGCGGCCTTGAGGACCGGATCTTCGAATGGATGGACTACCGTCCATACTGCTACACCGTGCTCGCCATCCTGCTCCTGGCCGCCGTTCTGCTGCCCCGGTTCTGCAGCCAGTACGTCATGGAGATCTTCACCAACTCCTTCCTGTACATCGTTCTCTGCCTCGGGTTGAACATCGTCGCCGGCTATGCGGGGCTGCTGGACCTGGGCTACGCCGCCTTCTTCGCCATCGGGGCCTATACCTCGGGCATCCTGACGTCCCAGTACGGGTGGAATTTCTGGCTGGCCATCCCTCCCGCCCTTCTGCTGGCTGCGCTGGTGGGGATCATGATCGGCATGCCCACGCTGCGTCTGCGCAGCGACTACCTGGCCATCGTCACCCTGGGCGCCGGTGAGATCATCCGCATCCTCGCCCGGAACTTGAAGTCCCTGACCGGCGGCCCCAGCGGCCTGATCGGGATCAAGCGCCCCACGCTGTTCGGCCTGAAACTGAACGGGATAAGCCATTACTACTACATCTTCCTCATCATGGTGATTCTGGCTCTGCTGGTCAGCTACCGGCTGGAGCACTCCCGGCTGGGGCGGGCGTGGAAATATGTGCGGGACGACGAGGATGTCGCCGAGGCCATGGGCATCCACAAGTCGATCATCAAACTGTCGGCCTACATCATGGGCGCCATGTTCGCAGGTTTGGCCGGCTGTTTCTTCGCCGCCAAGATGACGGCCATCTCCCCGGATTCATTCACCTTCTTGCAGTCGCTCATGATCGTGGTGGCCATGGTGCTGGGCGGCATGGGCAAGATCGCCGGCATGGTGGTGGGCGCCCTGGTGTACGTCCTGTTCCCCGAGGTCTTCCGCACCATCGGCCCGCTGCGCATGCTGGTTTTCGGCATCATTCTGATCCTCATGATGGTTTTCAGGCCCCAAGGGATCTGGCCTGAACGACGACACTGAAGAGGGATACCCCCATGGCCATTCTGGAAGTCCAGGATCTGACGCTGCGTTTTGGTGGGCTGGAAGTGATCGACCACCTGAGTTTCGATGTGGAGGAGGGCAGCATCGTCAGCCTCATCGGCCCCAACGGCGCTGGTAAAACGTCCATTTTCAATTGCTTGACCGGATTCTACCAAGCCAATTCCGGAGACATCCGGTTCTTCGGCAAATCCGTGGTGAAGCGCCGCCCGCACGAGATCACCCAGCGCGGCATGGCCCGGACCTTCCAGAACCTTCGGCTGTTCCGGCAGATGAGCGTCATGGAGAACGTCATGTCCGGCATGCACTGCCGGACCCATGTCGGCGCCCTGGGCGCCATCCTGCGCAGCCCCAGGCAGCGGAGGGAGGAAGCGCTGATCCTCAAGACGGCCGAAGAATGCCTGGATTTCGTGGGCATTCTGGAACTCAGGGATCGCCGCGCGGTCACCCTGGCCTATGGCGACCAGCGGCGGGTGGAGTGGGCCCGCGCCCTGGCCACCCAGCCCAAGCTGCTGCTGTTCGACGAGCCGGCGGCGGGGCTGAACTACGAGGAGAAGGGCCGGTTCATGGACCTGGTCAAGCGCATCCGGGAACAGCTCAAGATCTCCATCTTCATGATCGACCACGACATGGGCTTAATTATGAAAATCTCCGAGAAGGTGATCGTCATCGATTACGGCAAGAAGATCGCCGAAGGCAGCTGCCTGGAGGTCCAAGGCAACCCCAAGGTGATCGAGGCCTATCTCGGCAAGGAAGACGAGGAGAGCAACTGAGATGAGCGAAGCCGTTCTCCAGATCGACAACCTGCAGACCTTCTACGGGAAGATCCACGCCCTGAGGGGCATCAGCCTCGAAGTCAAGCAGGGGCAGATCGTGACCCTGCTGGGCGCCAACGGCGCCGGCAAGAGCACGACCCTGAAGACCATTTCCGGCCTGATCCGGGCGGAGACCGGCAAGATCATCTTCATGGGGAAGGACATCACTGCCCTGCCGCCCCATGCCATCGTCCGCATGGGGCTCATCCACTCCCCGGAAGGGCGCCGCATCTTCAAGGGGATGACGGTGAACGAGAACCTGGACCTGGGCGGGTTCGTCGATCACCGGCGCACGGCCCAGCTGAAACAGCGCCGGGATTACGTGTTCGAGTTGTTCCCGAGGCTGTACCAGCGGCGCAACCAGGACTCGGGCCTGCTGTCCGGCGGGGAGCAGCAGATGCTGGCCATGGGCAGGGCGCTGATGACCGACCCCAAGCTCATGCTCCTTGACGAGCCCTCCATGGGCTTGGCCCCGTTCCTGGTCCAGGCCATCATGCAGATCATTCGCCACCTGAACGAACAGGGCACCACCATCCTGCTGGTGGAACAGAATGCCAAGGTGGCCCTGAAGATGGCAGATTACGGTTATGTCCTGGAAACCGGGAAGATCGTCATCGAGGGGGATGGGGCGACCCTGCGCCAGGACGAGAGCATCGTGAAGGCCTACCTGGGGGGCAGCAATTAGACGCCAGTGGGAGGATGATGAACGGAAGGGCCTACCAGGTGCCATAGGATTGCCGTATGACCGAGGATGGGAAAACCGGGTCCGGCGACCCCGAGCCGGAACTGTCCCTGGCCATCTTCGCCAAGGTGCCGCAAGCGCGGGCCTCCGGGCAGATCATCCAGCAGATGCAGGAGGCCATCCTGAACGGACAGCTGGCGGTTGGGGACCGGCTGCCTTCCGAACGTGAGCTGCAGGGGAAGCTGGCGATCAGCCGCAGTTCGCTGCGGGAAGGCCTGCGGGTGCTGGAGCAGAAAGGGCTGGTGGAGATCCGCAAGGGCAGGAACGGGGGAATCTTCGTCAAGCAGATCACGGCCGGACCCATGACCGAAAGCCTGGGCCTGTTCGTCCAGTCCCAGCGCATCTCCATGGAGGACATCTCGGAGTTCCGGCAGGACCTGGAGGGAATGGTCGCGCGCCGGGCGGCGGCCAAGGCCGGGAGCGCGAACCTGGACCACCTGCAAGGGCTGTTGCGCCGCGCCGAGGCCCTGGCGGATTCCGGCGCCGGCCAGTGGGAGGCGGTCATGCAGGTGGACAAGGAGATCCATCTGGCCCTGGCCGGGATCGGCGGCAACGCCCTGCATCATTTTTTCCTGGAAACCGTCCACGACAACCTGCACCACTATCACATCAAGGCCTATCTGCCCCGGGACGCGGACATGATCCGCTCCACCGTGGAGGAACTGAAGGGCATTGTCCAGGCGGTGGCCCAGGGCGATGGGGAGCGCGCCGAAAGCCTTGCCCGGATGCACGTCCAGCGCGCCACCCTGATCATGGAGCGGCGCCAGGCGATGAAATGACGGATTGGGGGGCATGGAAGCTCATGCCCAGGATCATGCCGCTCAATCGAACTGCATCCAGATGGTCTTCAGCTCGGTGTATTGATCGTGGGCCCATACAGACTTGTCACGCCCGCCGAACCCTGATTGCTTGAAGCCGCCGAAGGGGGTGGTGATGTCGCCCTCGGAGAAGCAGTTCACCGATACCGTGCCGGCTCGGATGGCCCGCGCGGCGCGGTGGGCCGTGCTGAGATCGCGGGTGTACAGCGACGCGGCCAGGCCGTAGTTGGTGTCGTTGGCGATGGCGATGGCTTCTTCCTCGGTGGAGAAAGGGATCACCGTAAGCACGGGGCCGAAAATCTCCTCCCGGGCAATCCTCATCCGGTTGCTGACCTCGTCGAACATGGTTATTTCCAGGAAATTGCCACCAGTTTCGGCCAGGATCTGCCGGCCCCCCAGGACCAGCTTCGCGCCTTCGGCCTTGCCCACTTCGATATAGTCGAGGACCTTTTCCATGTGCGGTTTTTCGATCATCGCGCCTTGCCGGGTCTCCGGATCAAGCGGGTCGCCCACTTTCCAGGTCCTGGCGATGGCAGCGAGTTTGGCTACGAGCTCGTCCTTGATATCCCGGTGGACGATCAGCCGCGACCCGCAGCTGCAGTTTTCCCCCATGTTCCAGAACGCCGCTCCCATCGCATGGTTGGCGACCAGATCCAGGTTCGGCGCATCGGCGAACACCACCTGTGGACTCTTGCCGCCTAACTCGAGGGCAACGAACTTTAGATTCGATTCCGCGGAATATTGCAGGAAATAGCGGCCCACCTCGGTCGAACCGGTGAAGGTCACCATGTCCACGTCCATATGCCGTCCCAGCGCCTGGCCGACGGTTGGGCCAAAACCGGGAACGACGTTGAGCACGCCAGGGGGCAGGCCCGCCTCGGCCGCCAGCTCGGCCATGCGCAGCGCGCTCAGCGAGGTGAGCTTGGCGGGCTTGAGCACGACGCTGTTGCCCGCGGCCAAGGCCGGCCCGATCTTCCACGCGGAAATCTGCGCGGGGAAATTCCACGGCACCACGCAGGCGACCACGCCCACCGGCTCACGCTGCACCAACGCCAGGTTTTCCGGTCCGGTGGGGGCGACATGGCTGTAGATCTTGTCGATGATTTCAGCGTGCCAGCGGATGCAGTGGATGGTGTCCGGGATGTCGATGGCCGTGCAATCGCTGATCGGCTTGCCGCCATCGAGGGTATCGAGCAGGGCAAGCTCCCCCGCGTTGGCTTCCAGCAGGTCCGCGAAAGCCAGCAGCACTTTCTTGCGTCCGGCCGGACTCATCCGCGACCATGCCCCGCTCTCGAACGCCCTGCGGGCGGCATGCACGGCGCGGTCCACGTCGACGGCATCACAGGAGGCGATCTGGGCCAGCGGCTTGCCGGTGGCGGGGTTCTCGGTGGTGAAGGTCCTGCCGCTTTGAGCTTGTTGGAACTTGCCGTCAATGAACGCATCGGTCCGATAGTGCAATCGGTCCACCGCCGCCTTGATGGCCTTGGATTCGAGCGCGAGCTTCATCGATTTATTCCTTTCCCTTAAGGTGGATCCACCCGTGGGCCCACGGTTTAAGCCTTCATCGTGCCGCTATATAATGATAAATATAGCGGAAAAAAGTCAATTAAATTTAATGATAATAGGCCATCGAACCCGCATGACTCGATGCCTTTCAAACCACCGGGTCGATCAGGAAGATGATCCTAGCGGTTCTGTCGTACCGGTGGCCGAACGACGATCATGCCCGCGCAACAGCGAAAGGGCCGCCGCTGCCAGGACCAGCAGGCCCACCGCGGCCATTCCGGACTTCAAGCCACCCAGCACCATGGCCTGATCAGTGATGCCCGGATGGTGCACCGTTTCCAGGGTGAAGATCAGCCCGCCCATGGCCACGCCGCAGACACACCCGATGGTGCGGGCGGCGGCCGGAACGGTCGGACCAGTGCCCGCTCACGGCGGTGAGCACGAGCATTCCGAGCGGCACCATCATCATGACCAGACCCGCGTGCTGGGCTGGTTGCCCGCACCCGCGGATGAGGGGAAACGGCATCAGGACAGGGTGCCCAAGGCCACCGCCACGGATGCCGTTCCCAGCCGGTCGAAAGGAATGCCCGCGCTGCGCCCGTCCCTGCTCAGCACCCGCGAGGAAACCGCGAACAGGACCAGGGAGATGGGGACGTTGATGAAAAACACCGACGGCCAGCCGAAATGCTGGGTCAGGAAACCGCCCAGGCCCGGGCCCACCGACATGCCGAGGTAGGTCATGGTGGCCTGCAAACCCAGCGCCTTGCCCCATTCCTGGGCAGGAAAAGCCTTCACCAGGACCGCGGGGCTGAGGGCGAGCAGCATGGCCCCGCCCACGGCCTGGAGGACCAGCGCCAGGATCAGCCATTTCCGCTGGTTTGCTCCGGCTGGTTCAAGCATGGCGCGGGTCTTTTTCGGAGGTGTTGATGAACGCCAGGGGCTTCGGGCTTTGGGAATGGGCAACAGGCGTTTCAGGCATGCCATGAGCTCCTGCAATCCGCTGGCGTTGATTTCCTCGGCAACGGATGGTTCGGTACCCATACCATACTCAATTCGAACCAAGCCATGAATAGAGCCTGCTGGTCATGCCTCAGGCGGTTCCGGACCCCCGGTAGGCGCGCGCCACGAGGTAGGTGACGAGCGCGCCGGCCAGGCCCAGCAGCGGGCCCAGCACCAGCGAGCCCAGCAGCCATTCCCAGGCCCGGTGGTGGATCTGGCCCAGCAGGGTTACCCGGTTGAACTGGGACAGCAACTGGCCATAGCGCATCAGGTGCCCGGCCTGGATGCACAGGAACGGCGCGAGCGGGACCACCCACAGGTTACCGGCGGCCACCCCGGCCAACTGGTTGAGGTGGAGCTTGCGGTTCACGTAAACGGTCACCGGCAGGCCGAAGGGCATGATGGGCAGCGCTCCCAGGAAGATGCCGATGCCCACCGCAGCGGCCAGTTCGAAGGGGCTGGAGTGCTCCCGCAGCAGCTCGCGCAAGCCGCCCCCGCGCGGGCGCGCGACCATGCGCCGATGAGGCCAGGGCGCCAGCGCCCGCACCAGCAGGTGGACGTGCAGCCAGACCAGGCTCAGGTTGTCCTTGACCAGATGGGAACGGGACACCCGCGCGGATCCGGCCGAATGGAGGACCGAGACCGGCACCGCCAGCAGCGGCAGCCCGGCCCACACACCGCGCACCAGCACCTCGACCTCGAAGCCGCAGCCGCGGGAGCGGAAGCTCCAGGAGAGCAGGAAGGGCACCGGATAGAGCCGGAAGCCGCTCTGGGTGTCGGCCAGGCTCTGTCCGCATTCCAGGCGCACCCAGAAGCTGGAGAAGGAGCGCCCGAACCGGCTGGCCCGGGGCGCCTTGCCCGGGCCCATGCGGCGAGTCCCCACCAGGATGGCCGGCCAGACTCCGGCCGCCGCCTCCAGCAGCAGCCGGGCATCGGCGGGGTCGTGCCGGCCGTCGGCGTCCAGGGTCAAGATGGCGTCGTAGCCCCACTGCCCGGCCAGGGCGGCGGCCCGCAGCAGCGCTTGGCCCTTGCCGCCGTTGGGCTCCAGGCGCAGGCTGCGCAGCTCCAGGCCCGCCAGCCGCTCCAGGCTGCCGTCGTCGCTGCCTTCGTCCACCACCAGCAGCGGCAGTCCCTGGTCCAGCACGCCCTGAGCCACGGCCCGGATGGCGGCCGCGTGGTTGCAGACCGGGATCACCCCCAGGACGTTCAAGGTCCGTACCGCCTGCCCGCGACCCGATCCAGGGTCTCCTCGTCGCCCGGTACCGAGCGGATGTCGTCGAGCGCCGGCGCCAGGGGAACGGTCATGCCAAGGTCCTCGCAAGTGGGAGACGCCCCGCAGGCATTCCCCGGGTTCAGGTGCCCTCAATTCTATTCCACCTCCCTTCCTGACCCTGCGGGAAGCTCGTCGCACAGGACGGAGCGTGGACCATGGCACCAGGGAAGTTTCCTTACGGCGTCTGCATCGGCCGAGCCCAGCCGCCGACCCGGGCGCGCATCGGCAGCCGCCGCAGGGGCCTCCAGGTGGCGGATCGAATCGCGGTAATGATCGACGGCAGCCGGAGCGCTTCTTGGAGGACCATCTGGCTATCCTGGAGGCCTTCCGGGACCAGCTGAACGCGTAGGAGATCAGAATGTCCGAACCCCGCATCGAACTGCTCATCGTCGATCCCCAGGTCGATTACCACGCCAAGGGCAGCAACCACCGCACCGAGCATTATTCTGCCCTGACCGCAGAGGTGCCCGACCCCGCGGACCCTGCCACCGCCCCCAACCGGCGCCTGCTCGAACTGCAGGCGGCCGATGTGCTCCTGGTGGCCGGCGAGGCCCGTTCCCACTGCGTGGCCAATACGGTGCGCGATCTGGCCGCCGCCTTCGATCCGGGCAACATCGGCAAGCTGCACCTGCTGGCCGATTGCACCAGCGATGTCCAGGGCTTCGAGCAGCTGGGCCGGGACTTCGTGGCGGAGCTGGCGGGCCGGGGCATGCGCCTGGTGACCAGCGCCGAATTCAGCGGGTAGCTTCGAAGCCTTTCGATCACCATTTCATCTAGGCCCAATATGGACTTGGCCCGAACGGGACTCCCGGACCCGCAGGTTCGCCTCGAATACATGGGGTAGCAGGACCGCAGGCGGCGTCATGGGGGGTTGGCCTTGACCTGCCCGATGTGTCCCGCCCCGAACCCCTGAATAACTTCCGCATGCGGGGACATCACCCAGGCCGATAATTAAGGCATCAGGGATATCGGCTTGGAGGGACTAGGCATGGGAAAGATGCGCACGTACCCCGAAATCGCAGCAGACTACGACCTCTGGGTGGCCTTCGCGGATCCCCACCCGGACCTGTCCCGGGAGGCCTTCGAGGCCTTGAGCCTGGAAGAGAAGATCATGCGCCAGGTCGCGACGTTCGGTCCCGAGGCTGAACGGATGCTGCCCGAAGGCCTTACCACCGAATCGGTGCGCTTCGCCCGGAATGGGCCGAGGGAACAGCGGATCCGCGACTTGGAACGGATCCTGAGCCTTCTGGACGGCTGGGAAACGGAAGCTGCCCGGGAGCTCCGGACCCAGACGGAGGAGGGCCTGGACGAACTGATGGGCTGGACCGGGCGGCGCGGGATTCCCGGCTGACAGGAACATCCGCCACAGGAGGACCGGGCGGGGCTGCCGCACCATCAAGATCAAGGCCGGGCTCTATGGTTTTGAGGGATCCAGCTTGTCCAGGTCGGCATTGATCCGGGCTTCGGTGTCGCCGGCGGTGGTGGCGGCGGCGGCTTCCACCTTGGGCAGGACCGGGGCCAGCTGGTGTGCTTCGCCCTTGGCCACTTCCCGGCGGATCTCCACCTTGGCGGACTGCGCCAGGGACTCGGCCAGGGCGTCCCTGGACATGACCAGGAACAGGTAGAGGGAGCCATCCTGGGTGTCGGTCCAGGTGCTGCGGGTGATGGCGTTCACCAGGGTCTGGTCCACCAGCTGGCGAGCGACGGACTCGATGACCCGGTTCATGACTTCCGACCGCACCAGCTTCTGCCCGGTAGTCTGGCCGGCGGTGGTCACCTGCTGGTTGAGCTGGGAGAACAGGTGCTGGACCCGCACCTTGAGCTTGCCAGCCAGCTTGGTGCGGGCGTCCGCCAGCGCCACGGTGCGCTGGAATCCCTTGTCCCCCATGGCGTTGGCCTGGGCGATGCCGACCGCGCCGAGGCCATCGGGGATCTCCTCGTTGTCCACCCAGGCCGGAGCGTCGCGCACCGGGGCGGAGGCCGACGGGGCCGCCACCGGGGGCCGCTGGGTGCTGCCGCAGCCGATGGCCAGGATGAGGGGGAGGCCCAGGGGGAAGATCGGGCGCCGGCGCATGGGAGACTCCAGGGAAGGGAAGGATCAAGCCATGATAGGCCCGTATTCCAGGTTTTCCAGCAACCCCTGCGGAACCGCTCCGGACGCTGGGCGTCCTGCGCTGGCCCTACCTGCCAGCAATTCTGTGATTCGAGTCCCGTCCTCCGCCCAAAAGGAAGGCCCCGCAAGCGGGGCCATCATTTGATCTGGGGCGGATGACGGGACTCCCCTCCGGGGCGCACGAATTGCTGGCACGGGCCTTCCGCTGCGCGGAACCGCTCCGGACGCTGCGCGTCCTGCGCTGGCCCTACCTGCCAGCAATTCTGTGATTCGAGTCCCGTCCTCCGCCCAAAAGGAAGGCCCCGCAAGCGGGGCCATCATTTGATCTGGGGCGGATGACGGGACTCGAACCCGCGACGTCTGGAATCACAATCCAGTGCTCTAACCAACTGAACTACATCCGCCGTTGGGTCCATCAGAATAGCCGGTCCCGGGGGCTTTGGATAGCGCGAATGGTGACGCCTGCCAGGATGGGATGGAAATCACGGAATCATGCAACCATATAGGAGCTGATCATGCGGCCCGGCGCGGGCCGGGGAAGAGGGTTGAAAAATGAACCGCCAGGTGAAGCAACTTGTCCTTCTATCAATCTTTGCCTTGGTGTGCATGGGCGTGGGGATGGGGCTCAGCTACCACTGGGCGGCCCAGGCCCAGGAAGAGATGCCGGTCGTGGTGGCCAGCAAGGGCGGGGAGGGGCTGCCGCCCATCGCCGAGGTGGCGGAGAAGCTGAATCCCACGGTGGTCTCCATCCTCAATACCAGCTTCGTGAAGAACCGCACCCGGGGCGAGAACGATTCACCGTTCGGCGACGATTTCTTCAACTGGTTCTTCGGGCCCCAGCGGCCCAGCCCCAGGCGCCCGCAGGAAGAGGAACAGCGCATCCAGGCGGGCGGTTCGGGCGTGCTGATCTCTCCGGACGGGGAGATCCTCACCAACTTCCACGTCATCGAAGGGCTCAAGGGCGGCGAATCCTCCATCGAAGTGAAGATCTCCACCGGCCGGACGTTCAAGGCCAAGGTGCTCGGCAGGGACAAGGAACTGGACATCGCCCTCATCAAGATCGAAGCCAAGCACCTGCCCTTCGCCCGGCTGGGCAACAGCGACGCCATGCGGGTCGGCGAATGGGTGGTGGCCATCGGCAATCCGCTGGGGCTCGACCACACCGTCACCCAGGGCATCATCTCCGCCAAGGGCCGGCAGATTTCCGGCCCCGGCCTGGAATCGTTCCTGCAGACCGACGCCGCCATCAACCGCGGCAACTCCGGCGGCCCTCTGCTCAACCTCAAGGGCGAAGTGATCGGGATCAACACGGCGATCCGCCCGGACGGGCAGAACATCGGCTTCGCCGTGCCGGTGGACAAGATCAACCTGGTGCTCAAGGATCTGCGCAGCGGCAAGCCGGTCAGCCGCGGCTACCTGGGCGTCGCCACCAAGGACCTGGACAACGAATTCCAGGATTCCCTGGGCATCCAGGAAGGCGCCGTGGTTTCCGAAGTGGTGCGCAAGGGGCCCGGCGACAAGGCCGGCATCAAGTACCTGGACGTGATCACCGCCGTGGACGGCGCCAAGATCCGCAGCGGCGAGGACCTGGTGGCCGCCATCTCCAGCCACCGGGCCGGGGACACCGTCAAGATCACCGTGTTCCGGGAAGGCAAGTCCAAGGATCTCAAGGCCGTCCTGGGCGACCGGGAGCAGATGCTGGCGCGCCAGGCGCCGCAGGACGAGGACGACGGCGACGAGGCGGCCCCCAAGGACGCCCCCCAGGAAGGCAAGTCCCTGAACCTGGAAAAGTCCTACGGCTTCAGCGTGGAGGCCCTGACCGCCGGCAACCGGCGCCAGTTCGGCATCAGCGCCGACTGGAAGGGCGTGCTGGTCACTTCGGTCGCGGCGCGCTCCGTGGCCATGGACAAGGGCCTCCGGGCCGGCTTCATCATCTCCGCCGTGGGCACCCGGGAGATCGAGGGGCTCAGCGATTTCTACCAGGAGGTCAAAAAGGCCGGCGGCAAGAAACCCATCCTCATCCTGGTCCGGGCCCCCCGGAGCGACGCCCAGGCCACCCTGGCCATCCCGCCGCGCTAGTTTAGTGGCAGCTTGTGCGAAGGAATCGCCTCCGTTCGGTTATCTTTAGGAACCGAGATTCGACCTAACGACTCAAGTTCCATTTCCAAGGATTGACCATGGGCCACCGTCTCCTCGTCGTGGATAGCGATCGGAGATTCCTCCAGGATCACAAGGTCTCGCTGGAATCCGCCTTCGACGTTGATTTCCGGGAGGGCACGGAAGGCACGCTCTCCCATCTGGAGAGCGGCGACTACGCCGCCATCCTGCTCTGCGTGGAGGCCTCCGAGAACAAGGGCTACTCCCTGTGCTCGGCCATCCGCCGCAGCCCGGTGCTGGGCGACCTCAAGGTGGTGCTGATCAGCGCCAAGGCTACCGACGAGGAGTACGCCCGCCACCAGAGCCTCAAGGGCAAGGCCGATCTGTACCTGCACAAGCCCATCCGCCCCAACGCCCTGGTTTCGGCGCTCACCCCGGTGGTGCCCCTGAAATCGGTGGATCCGGACAACCCGCTGGGCGACCTGGGCGGGGCCGATCTGGGCGATGAGTGGCTGGAGAGCCTCAAGAGCGAGCTGGAAGTGGAAACCGTCCCCTCCACGATGTTCGAGCCCCCGCCCCCGCCTCCGCCGCCGGTGCCGGTCTCCGCCCTGCTCGGCTTCACCCGGCCGCTGCTGCCGCTGGCACCTCCCACCCTGCCGCCGGTCCCCAAGGACGCCGGCCGGGTCGAGCTGCTGGAATCCCGGGTCAAGGACCTGGAAACCAAGCTGGTGTCCACCAGCGACGAACTGGACCGCGCGAACCAGGCCCTGGAGGAGCTGACCCGGAGCGGCTCCGCCGCCCAGACCCTGTTCGAGGAGAAGACGCTGCACGCCATGGAGCTGGAAACCCGGCTGGCGGCGGCGGAAGCCGGGCTGGAACAGGGCGGCCGGGACCTGGAGGAGCTCACCCAGCAGGAACAGGAGGCCCGGGACCTGCTGCAGGAAAAGACCCAGCTGACCATGGACCTGATGGAATCCAACCAGCTGCTCCAGGCCCAGCTGGCCGAGGCCAGGGAAGACGCCGAGCGCCTGTCCCGTTCCCAGCTGACCCTGGAAGCCCGGAACCGGGAACTGGAGGCCGTGCAGCAGGAATCCCGGAGCGCCGTGGCGGCGCTGGAGGCCAGCCTGGCCGAGCTGCGCAAGCAGCTGGAGGGCCTGGAGGAGAACCACGACCGCCAGCAGATGGAACTGCTGGCGGCGATCGATGACCGGGAGGCCCGGCTGGGGCGCATGGAAGAAACCCTGAACGCCCAAAGGGAGCAGATCCTGGTCCTGGAACAGGAGAAGGAAACGGCCGCAGGCCTGCTCCAGCTCCGCGCGGAGCGCTGGCTGGCGGTGGCCGGCCGGCTCGCCGACCTGGAAGGCCAGGTCCACCAGGCGCTTGAATTCACCAAGCTCGAGATGAACTAGATGCATGCAGGTTCCCTGATCGCGGCGCCCCTGCTGATCCTCCTGACCGGGTTCTTCGTCGCCTCGGAGTTCGCCGCCGTGCGGGTGCGCTCCACCCAGCTCGAAGCCATCCAGGACAGCGATCCCCGGGCGATCCTGGCCCTGGAGGTGCACCGCAACCTCAGCCAGCACCTCTCCAGCATCCAGGTGGCCATCACCCTGCTCACCATCTCCCTGGGCGCCGCGGGCGAAAGCCTGTTCGTGCGCGGCTTCCAGTCCTGGTTCGGGTTCCTGCCCTGGCCGAAGGTGGGCATTCTCCTGGGCACCGGCCTCGGCCTGATCACCATCACCCTGCTGCAGGTGGTCCTGTCCGAGCTCCTGCCGCGCGGCGTGGCGATCCGCTCGGCGCTCGCCGTGGCCCTGGTCACCGCCGGCCCGCTGCTGCTCTGGTCCCGGGCCATCGCGCCGATCACCTGGACCCTCATGTCCCTCACCCACGCCATGGAACGGATGCTGGGCCTGGCCCCCGAGGACCACGCCACCGAAGAGCCGGCCCCCTCCCGGGACGAATTCCGGCGCATGCTGGTGAAAAGCCAGACCAGCGGCGAACTGGAATCAGACAATAAGAATCTCATCGAAAATGTCTTCAACTTTTCCAAGCGCAGCACCAAGGAGATCGCCGTGCCCCGCGCCCAGGTCATCTACCTGGACCTGCACCGCCCCCTGAAGGAGAACCTCGACCTCGCCCGCTCCTGCCCGCACACCCGGCTGCCCCTGGTGGATGGCGACCTGGACCACGTGGTGGGGGTCATCCACCTGAAGGAGCTGCTCTGGGCGCTCAACGACCGGGGCGACCACCTGGACCTGCGCGCCTGCGCCCGCCCGGCCTTCCTGGTGCCGGAAATGCGGCTGATCCAGGACCTCCTGCTGGATTTCCAGAAGCAGAAGCAGCACCTGGCCATGGTGGTGAACGAGCACGGCGGGGTGGACGGCTTGGTGACCCTGGAGGACGTCCTGGAGGAACTGGTCGGCGAAATCCAGGACGAATTCGACCGGGAAGTGAAGAACCTGCACCGCACCCGGGGCGGCGCCTGGGTCGCCCAGGGCACCGTGACCCTGGAGCAGCTCGAAGCCACCCTCGGTTTGCGCCTGGAAGTGGAGGCCGGCTCGGTCAGCCTGGGCGGCTTCTTCCAGGAACGCCTGGGCCGGGTGCTCAAGGCCGGGGACGAATTACGGATTGAGGGTTGGCGCATCCGGGTGCTGGAGATGCGCGGCATGGCGCCCAGCAAATTCCTGTTCAAGCCGGTGCCCCAGGGGACGCTTGGAGTGGCTGGCCATGCCTCCGAGGATTGACGCCTTCATCCTCGCCGCCGGGCTGGGCACCCGCATGGGCCCCCTGTCCCAGGTGCTGCCCAAACCGGCCTGGCCGCTGCTGGGACGCCCTCTGCTGGACTGGTGTGCCGGCAGCCTGCGCCGGGCCGGCTTCCAGACCATCGCCTGCAATGCCCATCACCTTCCGGACCGGCTGGAGCAGGCCATGGCCGGCACCGGGGTGGAGATCTTCCGGGAGCCCCTGCTGCTGGGCTCGGCGGGGGGTCTGCGCCACGCCCTGGGCCGGGCCGCGGAGCCCCTGGCGGTCTGGAACGGCGATATCCTGGCTGACGCGCCCTGGGCCGCCTTCCTGGAAGCCCACCTGCGCCTGCGGGCCGAGCTCAGCTGGCTGCTGGTACCCCACCCCGGCGGCCCCTGGAACCCGGTCTGGCTGTCCCGCACCGGGCGCATCCTGCCGCCCGGGGAGACCGGGGAGGGCCCCTACCATTTCTGGGGTGCCGCCCTCTGGGGCCCCAAGGCCCTGGCGCTGCTCCGGCCGGACGGCCCCACCGACACCAAGGCGCATATCCTGCCGCGCCTGGACCGGGCCATGGGGATCGTGGTGGACCCCTTCCCCTGCCTGGAGGTCGGCACGCCGGACCAGCTGATCGAAGCCGCCCGGATCCTGGCCCCCCAGGCCGAGGGACGCTGGCCCGGATGCTACATCCACCCCGGCGCCGTCCCGGGCGGCCGGCTGAATCGGTGCGTGCTCGGTCCCGGCGCCCAGGTCCCCGCCGCCGTGCGCGACGAAAATGCATTATGGTTCAAGGAAGGCCATCACCAAGTCCGTCTTGCGCTATAGACTTGATCCATGGATCACCGACTGCAGGTCGCCCTCAACAAATGGGATTGCACCAATCCGCAGGCGCTTAGCGGTGATGCGGGCATGCGCCAGTATTTCCGGGTGGATCACCCGCTGCTGGGCAGCGCCCTGGTGGTGCTCTACCCGCCCGCGGACCCCGCCTCCGGCGACGACGCCTACTACGAGTACCGCGCCCTGCAGGCCTACCTGGACCCCGTGGTCCGGGTGGCCACCATCATCCAGTACGACGACGAACTGCGCGCCATGCTCCTGGAGGACCTGGGCAGGACCACGCTGGAGATGCGGCTCACCGCCCACCCCGAAGAGGAGCTGCAGTGGGCCCAGGAAGCCGCCCACCAGATGGCGACCTGGCTTGGCCTGCTCACCGAAGCCGCGCCCGCCCGGGCCTTCTTCATGCTGCGCCGGTTCGACCTGCCGAAGTTCCAGTTCGAATGGAACTACTGCAAGGAGAATTTCTTCGTCGAGTTCCTGCAGAAGGATCCGCCGCTCTGGCTGGACCGGATGATGGAGGAGATCCACGTGGGGCTCGATTCCCGCACCCATTTCCTGGTGCACCGGGATTTCCACGTGCGCAACCTGATGGTGCACGGCGAACGCCTGATCACCCTGGATTTCCAGGACGCGCGCAAGGGCGCCGCCACCTACGACCTGGCCTCCATCATGTACGACGGCTACTGGGACTGGTCCGACGAGGCCAAGGAAATCCTCATCGGCGGCGTGCGCGAAGAGCTGGGCTGGAGCGAGACCCTGCTCTGGGAGGAGCTGAACCTGAGCGCCATCCAGCGCAACTTCAAGGCGCTCGGCACCTTCGCCCACCAGATCATCCACCAGAACAAGCCCCACTTCGCCCCCGCCATCCCGCGCACCCTGCGCCATCTCCTCGGCCACTTCCAGCGCACCCGCCAGGGCGAGGCCGTGCTGGCGGTGGAGCACTGGCTGCGCCTGTCGGAGAAGCGCCTGCTCAAGACCGCCGGCGGCGGGCAGGAATAGTCACTCGCCCGCGCCGATGCCGTGGGTGATGCTCTGGTGGTTGAAGGCGCTCCAGGCCAGTTCGCGGAAGCGCTGGGTATGGCCGAAATCCACCCCGTCCCGCCACAGCTTGTAGTGGATCAGCTCATGCTCCAGGATCCGGCGGACGACCTCCTCCGGATTGCGGCAGTTGCAGCCCACCACCTGCACCGGCCAGGGCCAGTCGCGCCTGCGCAGGAGCGGGATGGACAGGCGGATCTCCGGGTGCCAGACCTTGCGGATGTCCCGCTCCACCACGAACAGCCCGGCGCAGCGGGCCATGCGCGGGGACCAGACGATGGGCGGCGGCGCAAGATCCCAGCCGGCTTCGCTGAGGATGCGGGCGGCCTGCTGGCGGAGGGTGATGGTCATGCCACCAGTTTGGGGCAAATCCCGGGATTTGGCTCACCTCGGCCAGGGCGGGAGAGGATCGGCGGACGGGTCGGTACGGTTCACAGGTTGTCCATCATGGCCTTCAGCTCGGTCTCGGCCGTTTCGAACTCGAAGCCGGCCAGCGCGCGCACGTAGTACTGGGTGCGCTTGGCCACCTCGGTCTCCAGGTAGACGTTCTGGTCCCGGAGAAAATCCGCGGCGGCCTTGTTTTCGAGCCCCTGCTTCTCGTCCTCGGCGGCGCCCATTGCGGTGAGGAAGGTGAACGGCAGGTTCCCGGTATGAAACGGCTTAGAAGTGGTAGGCCTCCTCGCCATGGATGGAAGCATCCAGCCCGAGTTCCTCTTCCTCCTCGGTGACCTTGACGGCCGTGACCCGGTTGATGAGCCACAGGGCGGCGTAGCTGAACAGGAAGGCATAGATCATGGTGATGAGCACGCTGGCCGCCTGCAGGGCGAAGAAGCGCAAGCCGCCCTGGAGCAGGCCATCGGCGCCGCCGGCATTCCAGACGGTGGTGGCGAAGATGCCGGTGCAGATGCAGCCGACCACGCCGCCGACCCCATGCACCCCCCAGACATCGAGGGCGTCGTCCAGTTGCAGGTGGTTCTTCATTTCAATGGCCATGTAGCAGACGCAGCTGACGATCACGCCGATGCAGACCGCGCCCCAGGGGCTGACGAAGCCCGCAGCCGGGGTGATGCCCACCAGGCCCGCCACCGCTCCGGTGAGCAGGCCGATGAACTTCGGCTTCTTTTCGAACTTCCAGGCCAGCCCGAGCCAGGTGATGGCAGCCACGGAAGCGGTGATGTCGGTGTTGGCGAAGGCGACCAGGGTGATCTTGTCCACCTGCAGTTCGCTGCCGGCGTTGAAGCCGTACCAGCCGAACCACAGCAGGGCGGCGCCCAGGGCCACCAGGGGCACGCTGTGCGGCCCCTTCTCCATGATCTTGCGCTTGCCCACGTATAGGACCGAAGCCAGCGCGGCGAAGCCGGACGTGGTGTGCACCGCGGTGCCGCCGGCGAAGTCCAGCACGCCCCACTTGGCGAACAGCCCGTTGCCCCAGACCATGTGCGCGGCCGGGAAGTACACGCAGAACAGCCAGAGCGTGAGGAAGATCAGGTAGGCCGGGAACTTGATCCGGTTGGCGAAGGCGCCGGTGATGAGCGCCGGGGTGATGATGGCGAACATCATCTGGTAGACGAACAGCGCCAGCAGGGACATGGTATAGGCGTTGGGCATGTTCGCATTGACCGTGATGAGGCTCTCCGGCCGGACGCCATGCAGGAAGGCATAGTGGAAATTGCCGATGATCCCGCCCTCCCCGCCGCTGAACACCAGGGAGAAGCCGCAGGCCCACCACACGAAGGTGGTCCAGCCCATGGACACGAAACTCTGGATCATGATGGCCAGAACGTTCTTCCGGCCCACCAGCCCACCGTAAAAGAACGCCACCCCCGGGGTCATGATCATCACCAGCGTGGCCGAAACCAGCATGAAGGCGATGTTGCCGGTATCGAATGCATTGGGCGTCATAACTGACTCCTTCATGAGATCAAATCGCACCAATAGACGAACTGACACGCATGAAATGGACCTGTATCAGAGGGGCGATGGAAACGTACACCCTTTGCCGGTCAAATAGGCCAATAAATTGAGTCAGAAGATATTTACCTTTTCTTGACCTGTTCCTTACATCCGGACGCGCCGGCGCGGTTTGACAACCGCGCCCCGGCACTGCCCAATGGAGTGTGGAGCGTATTCATGGACATGGCGAAAAAGCGGGCCCGTTACGGCCGGATCCGGACCCAGCTGGAGGAGATCCTGGCCAGGTGCGAGGACCCGGAGGCGCGCATGGCCTCCGTGGTGGCCCTGCTGCACCACAAGATGGAGCACTTCTTCTGGACCGGCTTTTACGGCCTGAAGGACGGCCGGCTCCTGGTGCAGCTGTACCAGGGCCCCATCGCCTGCATGGAACTGAAGAAGGACACCGGCGTATGCTGGGCCGCCATCAACACCGGCGCCCCCGTGGTGGTGCCCGACGTAGCGGCGTTCCCCGGCCACATCGCCTGCGACAGCCGGTCCAGGTCGGAAATCTGCCTGCCGTTCCGGGACCGCGCCGGCCGGATCACCGGGGTGCTGGATATCGACAGCGACCGGCTCGGCACCTTCGACGCCGTGGACGCGGAGGCCCTGGCGGGCATCCTCGCGCTCATCCATGGGGATGGCGGCCTTCGTCATTGATATTCATCCTCAGCCAGGCGCGTGCCGATTAGATATGGGTACGCATAGGAGCATCATGACCCTGGTCTGGAATCCCGACCTTCTGCTTGGCAACACCCAGATCGACGATCAACACCGGCGGATTTTCCAGATCCTGGACAAGCTGATCACCGCCATCGCTGAGCGCAAGGGGCACGAGGAGGTCGGCGGCGTGCTGACCGCCGCTTCGGTGTTCGTGGCGGCGCATTTCCAGATGGAAGAAGCCCTGATGCTCCAGTACCAATACCCGGATCTGGCCGTCCACCGGAAGAGCCACGAAGCGCTTCGGCTCCAGGTGGAGTACCTGGTGGACCAGTTCCACAAGACCGGGCCCGAACCCCTGGAGTTGGCCAAGTTCATGGAATGGTGGCTGCAGGACCACATCGAGCGGCAGGACCGCCCGATGGCCCACTACCTGAAAGCCCTGGAGCCGGCCGCCGGCTGAACCACCCTCAGGCCTCCTGGAAGACCACGCCATCCGGGCCGATAGGAAGGGGAACCCAAAGGTGCCTGTGCCAACCCTGAGCTCTTGCCGCAGTTCGTCACCCAGCCTCCGTTCCAGCCAAGGCTCCCTGCACCTGCTGGGGTTGTTCGCCGCCGCGCTGCTCGCGGCCGTGCTGACCGGGCTGGTCACCTACCACCGCCAGCGCAACGCCCTGGAGCGGCAGGCCAAAGCGGAGCTTTCCTACCTGGCCCAGGCGCAGCGGGATCAGCTGGACCGCTGGCTCAGTGAACGGCTCAAGGACGCGGAGGTGACCGCCGAGGATCCGCTCATCAGCGCCCGGCTCCCGGCACGGGCCCGGGGGCGCCAGGTCCTGCAGGATCGGATCCAGACCATCCAGGAGGCGTACGGCTACGATGCCATCCAGGTCCTCGACACGGCTGCCCGGCCCCTGGCCGCCACCGATCTGGACCCGGTCACCAGCGAGGAGCGGCGGGCCGCCCTGGGGCTGGTCTGCGGCGCTCCGCCGCAGCTGGTGTGGAGCCTGGATGGCCCGGACCAGGACGCGGTGGTGAAGGTCAGCTGCCTGGTTCCCCTGGGCGCCGGGCGGAAACCCCACGGCATCCTGGTCTTCCGCCTGGACATCGAGGCGATGCTGGTATCCATCCTGCACAACCAGCCCACCTTCCGCCCCAGCGGCGAAACCCTGCTGGTCTGCCGGCAGGGCGGCCGGATGATCTTCCTGGGGCAGGCCCGGCTGGCGCCCCCCCACCCGGTGAGCCGCACCGCCAAGGCACCGGTGCCGGCCCAGGACGTCCTTGCCAGGGAAGGCTTCTCCCAGGGGGAGGACTACCGGGGAGTGCCCTCCATCGCCGCCTCCCGCCAGCTGACCAACCTGCCCTGGACCGTCCTCTCGAAGATGGACGAGGCCGAGATCGCAGCCCCCCTGGCCCGGCTGGCCCGGATCTATGCCGCCGCCAGCGCGCTGTTTCTCGCCATCCTCGGCGTGCTCCTGCGCACCTGGTGGAGCAAGAACCTGGCTCGGCACCAGGCGAACCAGGCGAACCTCCAGCGGGAAAAGGACCTGCTGGACCGGCAGCTGAAGGCGCTCAGCCGGTACGCCAACGACATCGTGCTGCTGTTCAACGGCGCCGGCCAGGTGCTCGACGCCAACGACCGGGCGCTCGATGCCTACGGCTATGCGCGCGACGAGATGCTCCGCCTGAAGGCCCCGCAGCTCTGGGTCGCCGGGGCACTGGAGAGCTTCCTGAAGGGCTTCCAGATCGAGGGGCATCCGGAATCCATCCGCTCCGAGGCCGTCCAGGTGCGCAAGGACGGCTCCACGTTCCCGGTGGAGCTGAGTTCGCGCGAATTCAAGGAGCAAGGCGCGACCTACTTCCAGGTCATCATCCGGGACATCACCGAGCGCAAGCGGGCCGAGGACGAGGTGCTGGCCCTGCAGGACCAGCTGCGCGAGCAGGCCACCCGCGACAGCCTGACCGGCCTGTACAACCGCCGCTTCCTGGATGACGCGATGGAACGCGAATTGTTCATAGCGGAACGCAGTGGCCACCCCATCAGCGTCATCATGGGCGACCTCGACCATTTCAAGATCATCAACGACACCCATGGCCACCTCGCCGGGGACGCGGTGCTGCGGGCGTTCAGCGCCCTGGTCCAGCACCTGTCGCGCCGGAGCGACATCTCCTGCCGCTATGGCGGCGAGGAGTTCCTGCTGGTTCTGCCGGGCCTCACCAAGGAGCTCGCCCGAGAGCGGGCCGATCAGCTTCGCAGGCGCCTGGAGGCCTCGCCCGTCGCCTTCGGCGACCAGCTGATCGGGGTGACCGCTTCCTTCGGCGTGGCGGCTTTCCCGCAGGATGGCGTGAGCCGGGAGGCCTTGATCGCCGCGGCCGACCATGCGCTTTATGCGGCCAAGGAGAGCGGCCGAAACCGGGTTTCCACTTGGGAGGGTGCCCGGCCGGGAATCTGAAGCTACCCTCAAGACGGAGGAGGTGAGGGCTTGGCTGGCCTTCACCTCAACAGCAGCCAATGATGGGTTCGGTCCGTGGATCCTGATTGGAAAATCGAACGATCAGGAAAAAGCCCCCGGGAGTCCACAGGCTCCCGGGGGCTGGCTGGACTCGCGGCCGCAGCCTACTCAGTGTCGGTATCGATCGTATGGGTTTCGGTCTGGCCGGCGGCCTTCACCTCGATTTCCACCCGGCGGTTTTTTGCCTGGCCCGCCTTGGTCGCGTTGCTGGCCAGGGGCTGCTCGGGGCCGGCTCCGACGGTCTGGATGGCGTCCGCGGGGATGCCATCGTCCACCAGCACCTTGGCCACCGCGTCGGCCCGGCGTTTGCTGAGCGCCTTGTTGTAGGCCACCGAGCCGACGGAGCTGGTGTAGCCGGTCACCACCAGGGTGTACTGGCCGTTGTAGGCCTTGAGGCTGTCAGCAACCTTCCCGATCGCCTCCACCCCCTGGGGCGGAACCACATTCTTGCCGTTGGCGAAGTGCAGCACCGCCTCGTCCAGGACGATCTTGGCCGGCGGGGCCGGAGCGGGGGCAGGCTCCGGGGCCACCACCGGAGCCGGCTCCACCACGGGCGCCGGAGCGGGGGCGGGCTCCGCCACCGGGGCGGGGGGCTCAGGGGCGGGAACTGCCACCGGGGTGGGAGCGGGCGCCGGGGCGGGGGCCGGGCTGTGACCGCCCCAGCGATAGGCCAGGGTCACCAGGCCCAGGGTCTCGGTGTAGGAAACCTGGGTTTCAATGCGCACCTCCCGCGCTTCCAGGCCCAGCAGGAAATGATCGGCCGGGGCGGTCTGGATGCCGATTCCGCCAAGGTAGCTGAACCGGGTGGTCTTGTCGGTGGCGAAGGACCAGGGGGTGCCCACCTGGGCGCCGCCCAGGCCGGCGCGCAGGTAGGGGGTCCAGCTGCCGCCGGGGGCGAGGTTGAACAGTGCGGACAGATGGGCCTGGTATTCATCGGCGCTCATGCCGCTGAGGGCATCCTTGCCCTTGAGCTGGGTGCCCAGGACGGAGAGTTCGTAGCCCCACCGCGGGGTGCACCAGGACCCGCCGGCCAAGCCTATGATTCCATTGCCTTTGGCATCACGTGAACTGTTGTTCTGGAAGTCGTAGCCCCCCTGAAGGCCCACCCAGTACTGTCCTGCCTGGGCGGCTAACGGGGCCGCCACGAGAGCGAGGGTGGTTGCAAACAACATCATGCGCATGGCAAATCCTCCTTGGCTTATTGACCGGAGTTGATTATCCAACAATCATTCGCGGATTTGTTGTTTTTTCCACACCACCCCAAGTCGCCACCGGTCGAAATGGGCTTAACCGATACACCATGCTGTTTTTTTACAACGCCCCATCCCCGGCTATTTCCCGGCGGAAGGCGAGCGTTCGCAGTGCAGCTTCCGGTACAGGGAAGTGCGCGAGATGCCCAGGACCCGGGCGGTCTCGCTGAGGTTGCCCTGGTGCCGGGCCATCAGGTCGAAGATCTCCCGCTGCTCCTGTTCCGCGATGGTCCGCTTGATCCGGGCGCGGTGCTCGCCGATGGAGACCGGGGCCCGGACCGCGGCCGGCGCGGGCTGGGCGGCCGCGCCGGCCTGGATCTCCTCCGGCAGGCTGTTGACCCCGATCAGCTGGCGGTGCGGAAGGTTGACCATCTTCTCGACGGCGTTCTGGAATTCGCGCATGTTGCCGGGCCAATCGTACTGGCGCAGCCGGTCGATCACTTCCGGGGCCACCTGGGCGGCCTTGACGCCCAGCTTGCGGCAGGTCCGCTCGTAGAAGGTGCTGAACAGCAAAGGGATGTCCTCCGGATGCTGGCGCAGCGGCGGGAGCGTGATCGCCAGCACGTTCAGCCGGTAGTACAGATCCTGGCGGAAGTTGCCCTTGGCGATCTCCAGCGGCAGCTGCTTGTTGGTCGCGCAGATGATCCTGACATCCACCAGCATGCCCATGGCCCCGCCGATGCGGGTGATGGTCTTGTCCTGGAGCACGCGCAGCAGCGAGGCCTGCTGGTCCAGCGGCATGTCGCCGATCTCGTCCAGGAACAGCGTCCCGCCGGCGGCCAGCTCGAACTTGCCGGGCCGGCCGCCCTTGTGGGCGCCGGTGAAGGCGCCTTCCGCGTAGCCGAACAGCTCGCTGCCGATCAGCTCGCGCGGAATGGCGCCGCAGTTGATCGCGATGAACGGGCCCGAGTGCCGCGGGCTCCGGTTGTGGATGGCCTGGGCGAACATCTCCTTGCCGGTGCCGCTCTCGCCGCACAGCAGGACCGTGCTTTCGCTGCCGGCCGCCTGGATGCTGAGCTGGACCGCCGCGATCAGGGCCTCCCCGCTGCCGATGATGTCATCGAAGGTGAACGCCGCATGGGCTCCGCTGAACCGGTTGATGAGCTTGCGGATGCGGTGGATCGGGTTCAGGAAGATGACCCCGCTGGTGGTGTTGCCCTGCTCGTCCTTGACCGGTTTGGCCGAGGCCAGGCAGCTGGTGAACTCAGTGCGGGGACCGACGTTGAGTTCCTGGTCGCTGAACGCCAGGCCCGAGCGCAGCAGTTCGCGGATCGGCTCCGGCTGGTCGACGAACTGGGCGATGGGCTTGCCGACCAGGCCCTGGGCCTTGCCGTGGAAGATCTTTTCGGCCACGGGGTTGACCTGCTGGATGTCGCCCCGGGCGTCCACCACCACCACCCCGTCGGAGACCGTCAGGAACAGGTTGCTCAGATGGCTGTTGAGCAGGGTCAGTTCCCGGTTCTTCAGCTGCACCCGCAGCTGCTGCTGGATCGCCTCCGCCGCCGCCACCACCATGCCGAGCGTGTGCTGATGGGTGGCCTCCACCGGCCCGGACATCTCCAGCACCCCGGCCAGCGCGCCGGTTTCAGAGAAGATCGGCGCCCCCGAGCAGGTCCACGGATGGTGCTTGCGGCAGTAGTGCTCGTGGCCGGAAACCTGGAACGGCCGCTGCAGCTGCAGGGAGGTGCCGGCCCCGTTGTTGCCGATCTCCGCCTCGGCCCACAGGGCGCCCCGGCAGAAATTCAGGTCCGGAGCGCTTTCGATGACCCCGGGATCGCCCGCGGTTTCCAAAATGTAGCCCCGTTCGTCGCAGAGCAGGACGACGAAGCTGGAACTGGCCACGAACTGGTAGAGCTTGCCCATGAAGGGGCGCGCCACGTCGATCAGGCTCTTGTGCCGCTCCAGCAGCCGGCTCAGCCCGGGCTCGGCCAGCACCCGGGTGCTGCGCCCGGCGAACGGGTCCACCCCGGCCTTGCGGCAGCGCAGCCAGGACTGGGCGATCTCCGGCCGGAGCGCCTGGGGATCGAACTCGCCGCTCCGGCTGAAGCGTTCCCAGGCCGCGAGGGTGGGTGAAGAGGAGGGGTGCAGCATGGCCATGTCCTTTCCCTGGTTCGGGCTGACAGCTCATGACGATGACGGGGAAGCGGAGTCCGAGTGTAGCAGTCCTGTCACCCACTGGCGACAACCCCGATGCACAAGGGTGACAGGTGCGCGACATAGACAACCCGGTCGCCGCTGGAACTTCCCCTATTTCCAGGCGGATACTTCGCCCGGAGCGCTGCGCGGTTCTGGCACGTCCCTTGAATAAGGTTATAGGAAAAACCCCAACCCCAAGGAGATTGCCATGCTGAAACCCGACAGCAGCTACAAGCTATTCATCGACGGCAAGTGGACCGAAGGCAAGGAGGGCAAGACCTTCAACGCCATCAACCCCTCCAACGGCGAGGTATTGGCCAAGTGCGTGGACGCCTGCAAGGAGGATGTGGACCAGGCCGTGGCCGCGGCCCGCAAGGCCTTCGAGACCTGGAAGAAGGTCAGCCCCCAGGAGCGCTCCGCCATGCTCCTCAAGATCGCCGACCTGATCGACGCCAATGCCGAGCGCCTGGCCACGATCGAGACCCTGGACAACGGCAAGCCGATCCGGGAGACCCTGGCCATCGACGTGCCGCTCAGCTCGGACCATTTCCGCTATTTCGCCGCTGCCGTCCGCACCGAGGAAGGCGAGGCGGTGATGATCGACAAGGACACGCTCAGCCTGATCCTGCGCGAGCCGATCGGCGTGGTGGGCCAGATCATCCCCTGGAACTTCCCGCTGCTGATGGGCGCCTGGAAGATCGCTCCGGCCCTGGCCGCCGGCGACACGGTGGTGATCAAGCCGTCCTCCGCCACCTCCCTCAGCCTGCTGGAACTGGCCAAGCTGATGAGCCAGGTGCTGCCTCCGGGCGTGGTCAACGTGGTGACCGGCCGGGGCTCGGTCTCGGGCAACTTCCTCCTGGAGCACCCGGGCCTGAACAAGCTGGGCTTCACCGGCTCCACCGAAGTGGGCTACACCATCGCCGACGCGGCGGCCAAGAAGCTGATCCCCGCCACCCTGGAGCTGGGCGGCAAGTCCGCCAACATCTTCTTCCCGGACGCCCCCTGGGACAAGGCCATCGAGGGCGTGGAGATCGGCATCCTGTTCAACCAGGGCCAGGTCTGCTGCGCCGGGTCGCGGGTGTTCGTCCATGAGGACATCTACGACAAGTTCCTTGCGGACTGCGTGAGCGCCTTCAACAAGGTCAAGGTCGGCCTGCCCTGGGAAAAGGACACCCAGATGGGCGCCATCGTCAACGGCGAACAGTTGCAGAAGATCCTGGCCTACATCGAGATCGGCCGCAAGGAAGGGGCCAAGGTGGCCTGCGGCGGCAAGCGCCTCACCGAACACGGCCTGGACAAGGGCTTCTTCATGCAGCCCACCATCCTGGCCGGGGTCGGCAACAAGATGCGCGTGGCCCAGGAGGAGATCTTCGGGCCGGTGGCCACCTTCATCAAGTTCAAGACCGAGGCCGAGGTGATCGCCATGGCCAATGACAGCGAGTACGGCCTGGGCGGCGCCGTCTGGACCAAGGACATCAACCGCGCCCTGCGGGTCGCCGGCGCCGTGGAGACCGGACGGATGTGGGTGAACAACTACAACAACCTGCCGGCCCACGCGCCCTTCGGCGGCTACAAGAAGTCGGGCATCGGCCGGGAGACCCACAAGATGATCCTGGAGCACCTGACCCAGAAGAAGAACATCTTCATCAGCCTGACCGAAACCAAGGTCGGGCTCTACTGAGATGATCACCCGGGATACCCAGGTCGAAGACCTCCTGGCCCTCCCGGGGATCATCCCCTGGTTCATCGAGCACGGCGTATCGCCCTTCAGCTGCTACGGAGCCTTCCCAGGCACCCTGGGAAGGCTGCTGGAGATCAAGGGCGTGACGGATGAGGAAGGCATCATCCGGGAGTTGAACGGTTTTTTCAATCCCTGATCTGGATGCGCCGCAGGAACGGGATGTCCTCCAGCAGCATGGCGGTGCCGCGCACCACCGCGGTCTCGGGGTTCTCCGCCCGGTAGCAGGGCAGGTGGGTCTCCTTGCTCAGGCGGATATCCAGGCCCTGGATCCTGGAGCCGCCGCCGGTGAGGCAGATGCCCCGGTCGATCAGGTCCGCCGCCAGTTGCGGCGGCGTTTCCTGCAGCGCCTTGCGCACCAGGTCGACGATGGCGTTGACCGGCTCGGCCATGGCTTCCCGGATCTCCACGTCATTGAGGGTGATGGTCTTGGGCAGCCCCTCGAACTGGTCCCGGCCGGACACGCTCATGGTGCGGGTCTTGTCCGAAGAGTAGGCCGAGCCCAGGCCCCACTTGACCTCTTCCGCGGCCGCTTCGGAGATGAGCACGTTGTACTTTTCCGAAATGTAGGTGCTGATGGCCTCGTCCATTTCGTCCCCGGCGACGGCGATGGAATCGGAAAACACCTTGCCGTTGAAGGAGATCACCGCCACGTCGGTGGTGCCGCCGCCCACGTCGACGATCATGCAGCCGCGCTTCTCGTTGGTGGCGAGCCCCGCGCCCATGGCGGCCACCATGGTCTGGTCCACCAGGAACACTTCGCCCGCCTTGGCGTCGTAGCAGACCTGCTTCATGGCGCGCCGGGCCACCTGGTGGGCCCTGGGCGGAATGCTCACGACGATCCGGGTCCGGGTGAAGCTCCGGTTGGGCCTGGCCTTCTGGATGAAGGCGGCCAGCATCTTCTCGGCTGCGTCCACCTCGTAGATCATCCCGTCCTTCATCGGCCGGATGGTCTGCACCCCCTGGGGCGCCCGGCCCAGGAGCTGCTTGGCCTCATTGCCCACCGCCTCCACCTCGTGGGTGCGGGTGTTCAAGGCAACGATGCAGGGCTCGTAGATCACGATCCGGCCGGCCTGGGGGGTGTGGATCAGCACCGAGGCGGTGCCCAGATCAATGGCCAAATCCGAAGTGAACAGGTTGGACCAGTATTGGCGCGAGAAGGCATTAGGCACTGTTTTCTCCAATGGGAATTGCAGCGAGACGTCGGCTTTGCCAGGTTTTCAAAGTGAGACCCAGCCGTTCGCGGATCTTCGCAGATTAGACATTATCCCAACAAATGGCTCAATCGGCGTTCCAGAAACCCATGGTGACGGAAGTCCGCCCCAGGGTTCGGCCATTTGCCCCACATTCAACCTTTCCGGAATTGGAATGTCCAATCTCGCGGAGGTGCTGCCATGCAAGGCCGCCAACCCGTTCTTTTCAGCCTCGCCCTTGCCACAACCCTTTCGCTGGCGGCGCAGACCGCCGTTACCGAGATTCCGGCCCAGACCACGGACGATGCGGTCAAGCCGGCCACGCCCGCCCCCAACCTGCCGCCGCCGCCGGCGCCCAGGCAGATCCCGCCGCCGCCGGCCGCCTCCGGAACACCGGCCGCGCCGCCGGTCCCCGGCCAGTGGGTCTACACCGATCAGTACGGCTGGATCTGGATGCCCTACGGGGACCGGTACACCCATGTGGCGCCAGGCGACGAGCCTCCGTCCATGTATGTCTATGAACCCGACTACGGCTGGTGCTGGGTCGCGGCGCCCTGGATCTGGGGCTGGGGCCCGGTGCCCTACTTCGGCGTGCTGGGCACGGTCCGCTTCGGCTGGTGGGGCAACGGCTTCGGCCGCTGGAACGGCTTTTCCGGCCGCTACCGGTCCTGGGGCCGGACCGGCTGGGGCGGAGGCCGTGCTGGAAGCTGGGGCGGAGGCCGCCGCTTGCGTTGAATTTTAAATATTTACGTTGACATCGCCCAAGACTGGGCATTATTATTTGCCCATGATCGCCAGCCCCGTCGTGTTCGCCGAAAGCCTTGCCTGCAGGGCTGCTGGTGTTCTGAGTGTTTCCCATCTGTACCTGGTCTACGCCTATTGGACCAGCGGTGAGGGTGAAGCACTTTCCGGCTAATCGTCAATCATTCACCCTGCCGCCCCGCCACGAAAGTCGCGGGGCTTTTTCTTTTCAGGAGTTCATCCCTCCAGGCCAGACCACACCCAATGTTCCCTTCAGCGTGAAGGGGATCCATTTGTTTCACTTCTTTTACAAGGAGGCGCCATGCCTATGCCCAAAATCCGCTTCGCAAGCGGTGAATTCGTGCCGTTGGAGATGCACAAAGTGCGGGTCGTCCAGAAGCTCAACCTGCTTCCGGTGGAGGCTCGCCTGAAGGCCGTGGAGCAGGCCGGGTTCAACAATTTTCTGCTGAAGAGCGAGGATGTGTTCCTCGACATGCTCACCGACAGCGGCACCAACGCCATGAGCGATCAGCAGTTGGCGGCGATGATGGTGGCCGACGACGCCTATGCCGGCTCCGCGTCCTTCTACCGGCTGCAGGAGGCGGTCGAGGCGGTCTTCGGCACGCCGTTCTTCCTGCCGGTGCACCAAGGGCGGGCCGCCGAGCACATCATCAGCCAGGCCTTCGTGGCCAAGGGCAGCTCGGTCCCCATGAACTTCCACTTCACCACCACCAAGGCCCACGTGGAGCTGGCGGGCGGCCAGGTCCAGGAGGTGTACACCGACGAAGCCCTGCGCATCAAGAGCTCCCACCCCTTCAAGGGCAACCTGGACCTGGCCAAGCTGCGCGCCTTGATCGCCAGGGTGGGCCGGGAGCAGATTCCCTTCATCCGGATGGAGGCCGGCACCAACCTCATCGGCGGCCAGCCGTTCTCGGTGGCCAATCTGCGGGAGGTGCGCAAAGTGGCCGATGAGCACGGCCTGAAGATCGTCATGGATGTCAGCCTCATGCCCGAGAACCTCTATTTCATCAAGCTGCGCGAAGCGGAATTCCGCCACACGAGCATCAAGGAGATCCTGCGCACCCTGTGCGACCTGGCCGACATCATCTACTTCTCCGCGCGCAAGATCGGCTGCGCCCGGGGCGGCGGCATCGCCACCCGCGACCGGGAGCTCTACCTGGCCATGCGCGACCTGGTGCCGCTGTTCGAAGGGTTCCTCACCTACGGCGGCATGTCGGTGCGGGAGATCGAGGCCATGGCGGTGGGGCTGCGCGAGACCCTGGACCTGGACATGATCAGCCAGTCGCCCCAGTTCATCCGCTACCTGGTGGACCACCTGGACGCCGCCGGCATCCCGGTGGTGACCCCGGCGGGCGGCCTGGGCTGCCATGTGGACGCCATGGCGTTCCTGCCCCAGGTGCCCCAGACGGCCTATCCCGCGGGCGCCCTGGCGGCGGCCCTGTTCATCGTTTCCGGCATTCGCGGCATGGAGCGGGGCACCCTGTCCATGGACCGGGACGCCCAGGGGCGCGACGTGCCCTCCGAGGTCGAACTGCTGCGCCTGGCGCTGCCGCGCCGGGTCTTCACCTTGTCGCAGATCAAGTACGTGGAGGACCGCCTGGGCTGGCTGCACGCCAACCGGAACCTGGTCGGCGGGCTGCGCTTCGTCGAGGAGCCCAAGGTGCTGCGTTTCTTCGTCGGCCGGCTCGCGCCCATCGGCAACTGGACCGAACGGCTGGTGGAGAAGTTCCGGGCCGATTTCGGCGACAGCCTTTAGATGAACATCGCCCGGATCAGATCGTCGTCCGCCTCGTCCGATCCCCCGCTTCGGCCCAGGAGCCGGTTGCCCACCCTCCTGAGGCTGTCGCGGAATTCCTTGCCGGACTTGGTGGTGGTGAGGGCCACGGCCAGGCCGCCGATGGCGACGCCGCCCAGCAGGGTCATCAGGGCCGCGACGGGGAAGGAAGGGGGGTTTTGTTTCATGGCCATATCCTTACGGGCATTTTCCCACCCGTACCGATAGCCCGCAAGACATCGGCAGGTGGTTGATGATACCACGCGCAGCGGATCACACGCTGGGATCGGCGGCCGGCTGCTCGAGTTCGATCCCCAGTTCCGCCAGCTGCCGGGGGTCCACGGGGCTGGGGGCGCCGGTCATGAGGCACCTGGCCTGGGCGGTCTTGGGGAAGGCGATCACTTCCCGGATGTTGCTGGCGCCCACCAGGAGCATCACCAGCCGGTCCAGCCCCAGGGCGATCCCGCCGTGGGGCGGGGCGCCGAAGGCCAGGGCGTCCAGCAGGAAGCCGAACTGTTCGCGGGCCTCCTCCTCGCCGAGGCCGATGGCCTTGAACAGGCGGGACTGGATCTCGGCGTCGTGGATGCGGATGCTGCCTCCGCCCAGCTCGAAGCCGTTCAGGATGACATCGTAGGCCTGGGCCCGGCAGCTGCCCGGATCGCTCTCCAGCCGGTCCAGGTCGTCCGGATGGGGGCCGGTGAAGGGATGGTGGCAGGCGACGAAGCGGTTGGCTTCCTCGCTCCACTCCAGCAGCGGGAAATCCACCACCCACAGGAACTCGAACCGGGATTCATCGATCAGGCCCAGGGCCCGGGCCAGGCGCAGCCGGATCTCGCCCAGCACCTTGGAGGTCTGCTGCGAACTGCCCACCGCGAACACCGCCAGGCCTTCGCCCTCCCCGCCAAGCTGCGCCTTCAGGTCGCTTTCCCCGGCCGGGTCCAGGTATTTCTTGAAGCTGGAGGCGAAGCCTTCCTTGCCCCACTTGGCGTAGGGCAGACCGCCGCCGCCCAGGTGCTTGGCCACGTCCTGCAGCTCGTCCAGCTGCTTGCGGCTGAACGCCGCAGCCTGCGCCCCTGAGAAGTACAGAGCCCGGACCCGCTGCTTGCCCTGGCTGTCCGCCGCCGCCCGGAACAGGCCGAATTCGCTCCCCTCGAACTGCCGGGTGACGTCCTGGATGCGCACCGTACAGCGGGTGTCCGGCTTGTCCGAGCCGTACCATTCCATGGCGTCCTGGTAGGCCAGCCGGGGGAACGGGGCGTGGACCTCCTTGCCGGCCAGGGCTGCCAGCTCCACCAGGAGGGGCTCGATCATGGCCTGGATGTCCTGCTGGCGGACGAAGCTCATCTCCACGTCCACCTGGGTGAATTCCGGCTGCCGGTCCGCGCGCAGATCCTCGTCCCGGAAACAACGGCAAAGCTGGATATAACGTTCGAAGCCGGCCACCTGGAGCAGCTGCTTGTAGAGCTGGGGCGACTGCGGCAGGGCGTAGAACTCTCCGTGGTGCGGCCGGCTCGGCACCAGGTAGTCCCGGGCCCCCTCCGGCGTGGATTTGCCCAGGATGGGCGTCTCGATCTCGACGAAATCGTTCCGGCGGAAATAGTTCCGCACCATGCTGCAGACCTCGCTGCGCAGGATCAGGTTGCGCTGCAGGGTTTCCCGGCGCAGGTCCAGGAACCGGTATTTCAGGCGCAGATCCTCGTTGGCCTCGGCGCTTTCATCCAGGGGGATGGGCGGGGTCTGGGCCGAGTTGAGGATCAGCAGCCGGGTGAGCCGGACCTCGATGTCGCCGGTGGGCATGTTCGGATTCTTCTGTTCCCGCTCGGCCACCACCCCTTCGGCGCCCAGCACGAATTCGCCGCGGACCGCCTTCAGCCGGGCCAGGAGTTCCGGAGCGACCTCGGTCTCGTTCGCCACCAGTTGCACCAGGCCCCAGCGGTCCCGCAGATCCAGGAAGACCAGGGAGCCGAGGTTGCGGATGCGTTTGCACCACCCCAGCAGGCGCACGGTCTGGCCTGTCTGCTCCAGGCCCAGCTGGCCGTTGCGATGGGTACGTTGGAAGTCGCCGAGCGGATCGAGTTTCATAACTTTCAAGGATCGCAGCCGCGGCAGGGATTCTCAACCCGTAACTACGCCGCGCCCCCTTGCGGGGGCGGGTTGGCGGGAGCTTAGATGCCTGAATTCAGATGCCTGAGGCCTTGGAGTGTTCTTCGACCCCTTCGTGGTGGTGCTGGGGTCGGATCGGCATGCCCGGCAGCTCGGAGGCGACCATCACGTCGAGGTTGCGGATGTACTTGCACATCAGTTCGCGCAGGGTGGCCGCTTCCTCGGCGCTCATGCCCTTCTGGGAATGATCCTGGAAGTCGCCGCCGATCTTGACCAGCTTCTCGCACAGAACCAGGCCCTCGGGGGTCAGCCGGATGCGGATCCGCCGGCCGTGGGTCGGGTCGGGCCCGACCGTGAGGAAACCGCGCAGGCCCATCTGCTGGACCATGCGGGATACGGTGGGGTTGTCCATCCACATGGCCCGGGCCAGTTCCCCCAGCGACATGGGCGCGCCCTTGAAGAGGATCATCAACATCCAATAGTGATGGGGCGTGATGTCCAGGGGAACCACCTTGGCGGCGATCAGTTGCCGGATGGACCGCCGCGCGGCGACAATGAGCATGCCGATGGTTGAAAGGGTCAATCCTACTTCCGATGAGTTAGTCATGTTGGGTTCCTCAGGGATGGTGAAGATTCAACGTATTAAATTTCTTGCTAATTCAAATTTAGTCAATGAGAAATTTATAGCATTCAATGCCTACAAAATATTAATTAATAATTTTGATCTGCATTCATTCACCTGCCACCCCGGATCGTTTCGAGTCGTTCCATGGAATGGTTGGCACTTCCGCACAGCAGACCACAGCCCGGCAGGACTCATTCATGGCCGGAATCCATGGCAATGAAACAGATTATCCCAACGATATCAGCGCTTCGTTAGGCATGGCAAGCCGGCATCAGCTTGTTCGCCTTACCCGATACCGAATGAACTTGGGAAAATCAATGATATGTTCCTTCGCTCAAGCCTCCAGAATGAGCGATTCAATTTATAGCGCCAGCGCCGGACCGGGAGCGGGCCTGCCGGGAAAAACGATCCAGTAATATTCCCCAGCCTGGCGGGAAGGCGCGGAGCCTATCGGAAATGACTCAGGAGATCCGCCCGGGGGATGGCAACCTGGGAGCCGGTGCGCAGGTCCTTGACGGTGACCAGGCCGCCGGCCATCTCATCGGAGCCCATGACGACGGCAAAGGGAATGCCGGCCCGGTCGGCGTACTTGAACTGGCGGGCGATCTTGGCCGGCTGCAGGTGGATTTCGGTGTTCACGCCGCCGGCCCGGAGTTCCGCCGCCATGGCGACGTACTCGGGCAGCAGGGCCGGGTCGAACTGGGTCACCAGCACCTGGACGGTGCTCGGTCCCTGGCCGATGATCCCCGCTTCCGTCAACACGTAGAACAACCGGGTGAGGCCGATGGAAATGCCCACCCCGGGCAGGCGGCTCTTGGTGTACTGGCTGGCCAGGTTGTCGTAGCGGCCGCCCGAGCACACGGAGCCCATTCCCGGGTGATCAGTCAGGAAGGTCTCGTAGACGGTGCCGGTGTAGTAGTCGAGCCCCCGGGCGATGCCCAGGTTGATGTTCCAATGGGATTCGGGCACCCCGAAAGCCCGCAGCAGCACCACCACCTCGCCCAGTTCCTGGACGCCCTGGACGAACACCGGATTGGCGTCCGCGCGGGCCGCCATGGCGGCCAGGCGCCCCAGCATGTCGTCGGCCGAACCGCGGATCCCCACCAGTTCGAGGATCCGGTCGGCGAGCGCGCCATCCAGCGCCAGTTCCTCGCCCATCAGGAGGCCGCGCACGCCCGCCGCCCCGATCTTCTCCAGCCGGTCCACCTGCCGCAGGACCGCCATGCGCCGCTCCGGCTCCTGGATGCCCAGGCTTTCGAACAGCCCCTGCAGCACCTTGCGGTTGTTGAACTGGATCTGGAAGGGGCCGACCTTGAGTTCGCTGAAGAGGGTGTGGATCACCGCCGGGATTTCCGCATCGAAGGCCAAGGGCAGTGTGTCCTTGCCGATGACGTCGATGTCGCACTGGTAGAACTCGCGGTAGCGGCCGCGCTGGGACCGCTCGCCCCGGTAGACCCGCTGGATCTGGTAGCGCCGGAACGGGAAGGGCAGCTCCGCCTCATGCTCGGCCACGTAGCGCGCCAGGGGCACGGTCAGGTCGAAGCGCAGGGCCAGGCCGGGCTTGTGGCCCTGCTCCAGCCCGCCGGTGGACTGCACGAAGTAGACCTGTTTCTCGGTCTCCCCGCCGCTTTTGGACAGGAGCACGTCGGCCACTTCGAAGACCGGGGTCTCGATGGGGAGGAAGCCATAGCGTTCGAACCCGCTGCGGATCGTGTCCATCATGTGCTGGAAGACGATCTGCTGCCGGGGAAGCAGTTCCATGGTGCCGGGAGGCGTGCAGGGGGTAATCAGTGCCATGGATAGAGTGTTACAAAACCCAGGCCCCGATGCATAGAAAATTCCCGGACCGGCGGGGCCGGCGGCCATCCTTGATATACTGGAATCATCTGAGTTCATGACCTTGCAAGATGTCGCGTGCCTTGGACGGATTGGGCAACCTTGAAACTCCTGCGAAGCTTTCCGATCATGGCCCTCTGCCTCATGGCCATGGGCCAGACCCCCAGATCCCCGCAACCCGGCCGCCTGCTGGTGGTCCTGGACCCCGGCCACGGCGGGGAGGACGACGGGGCCCATGGGCGCCACGGGCTGCTGGAAAAGGACGTGGCGCTGGCATTGGCCCAGGACCTGGCCCGGCAGCTGGCCGCGGCCGGCATGGAGGCCCGGCTCACCCGGGACAGCGACGTCTTCGTCCCGCTCTGGGACCGGGCCCGCATCGCCAACAACGACGGCGCTGATCTATTCATCAGCCTGCACCTCAATGCCGACCCGAGCCGGCTGGCGCGCGGCTCGGAGGTCTACTTCCTTTCCATGGGTGCCGGCGACCGGCTCGCCGCGCAGCTGGCGGCGGTGGAGAACGCCGGCGGGAAAGTCGCCGACTCCGACCCGGAAAGCGTCGTGGCCGGCATCCTGAGCGACCTTTCGCAGAAGGCCTTCCTCCGGGATTCCGAACGGCTGGCCGTGGCCATCCAGGCCCAGCTCAACCAGCTGGGCGGGATCAAGCAGCGCGGGGTCAAGCAGGCGCCCTTCGTGGTGCTCCGGGGCGCGGCCATGCCCGCCGTGCTGGTGGAAACCGCCTTCATCTCCAATCCCCGGGAGGAGGCCCGGCTGAGGGACCCCGCCTTCCGCCTGCGGGTCGCCCAGGCCATCACCCGCGGCGTGCGGCGCTATTTCGCCGGCGGCATGCAACGCCGGCGCACCAGCATCCGGCCGGTCATCATCGGCAATCCTTGAAGTTACACGAAAGTTTCGGGGAAAATCAGCGCCGGCCACGCCGCCGCGCCATGCTGGGTGTCATGAACCCTTCAGAGGAATTCCCGCCGTTCCACCCCCGCCCAGCGCTGCGGCTGGCGGCCACGCTCGGCGGCACCCTGTGGACCGTGGGGGAGCTGGGCCGGACCCGCACCCCGCGCCTGTCGGCGCACCGCTGGGCCAGGCTGACCCTGCTGCGCATGGGGGTCAAGGTCCGGCTGCTGGCGCCCGTCCCGCCCGGCGCCCAGGTCTGGGTCTCCAACCATCTCAGCTGGCTCGACCCGCTGATCTACCTGAGCCTGCGCCCCTCCATGGCGCTGGCCAAGGCGGAAGTGGCGGGCTATCCGCTCATCGGCCAGGGCGCGAGCCGCATCGGCCTGCGCTTCGTCGACCGGGACAACCTGTTCAGCCGGGCCGCGGCCCTGCGCGCCATGGTCCGGGACCTGAACGCCGGCGAGGATTTCCTGCTGTTCCCGGAAGGCACCACCACCTGCGGCGACCAGCTGGCGCCGCTCTGCGAAGGTGGCCTGCGCATGGCCTACCGGCTCGGGGTGAAGCTGCTCCCCCTCCGGCTCGCCTCGGCGGATGCGCACTATCCCTGGATCGGCGATGACAGCCTGGTGCCCCACCTGCAGCGCGTGGCGCGCAGCCGGAACACCCAGGTGACCATCCTGCCCGGGCCGATGCTGGACCCGGCCCAGTGCCCGGATGAAAATCTGTGGGTCGAGGCCATCCGCTCGCATCTGGCCACCCCCGCGGCCGCTTGACCGATCGCTAATCATTTGTTTACAACCTGTTCACCGGCAGCAAGCAGAGCCGGTATCCTGGGGTGGTCCAATCTTTTCATGGCTATTTCAACCCCAATCCTGCCGCGGGAAAGCGCCTTCCGGACAATCAAAATGCTGCCTCAACCCGATGGATCGAAAGGCCCTGGACAACTGGACGGGGAGCGCGAAGTGCACGGCCTGGGCGAAGAGCTGCGCGCCATCATCGACTCTGACCGCTTGAAGCCGCACTTCCAGGCCATCCTGGATCTGCGCACCGGACGGATGCACGGCTTCGAGGGGCTGATCCGCGGACCATCGGACTCGCTGCTGCACTCGCCGCTCAACCTGTTCAAGGTGGCCCTGCTCACCGGCCAGGTGGTCAGCCTGGAAGCGGCCTGCTGCCGCAGCCTGTTGCGCAGCTTCAAGGCCAGCGGCCAGCCGGAGAAGCTGTTCCTCAACATCAGCCCCGGCAGCCTGTCGGCAGAGCCCTTCCTCGATCTGTTCCGCTCCGAACGGTTGCGCGACATCGGCTTCAGCCCGGAGCGGATCGTCATCGAGCTCACGGAGAACCAGCCGACCTACGACTTCAGCCAGCTGGTCCGGACCGCCAACCTGTTCCGCAACCTGGGCTTCGCCATCGCCATGGACGACCTGGGGGAGGGCTTCTCCAGCCTGCGCCTGTGGTCGGAACTGCGCCCGGAGTACGTGAAGATCGACAAGCACTTCATCCATGGGGTCAGCCAGGACCCGGTGAAGCTGCAGTTCCTCCATTCGCTCCGGGACATCGCCGCGAAGACCGGCGCCAAGGTGGTGGCCGAAGGCATCGAGCTGGAGGCGGACCTGACGGTGATCCAGGACCTGGGCCTGGATCTGGGCCAAGGCTACCTGTTCGGGCGCCCGGTCCCCACCCCCCATGTCGGCCTGCCGCCGGGAGTGCTCGGGCTGGTGCGCGCCCCTGCCAACCAGGCCACCGGCTCGGCGTGGATCCGGGACAGCCGCTCCACGGCGGTCCGGCTGCTCATGGACATCCCCCCCCTGCCCCCCGAGACCCCCAACTGGAAGGTCGAGCAGCGCTTCGCCCAGGATCGCGAGCTGCAGTCCATCCCGGTGGTCCGGAACGGCCTGCCGGTGGGCCTGATCAACCGCCACGTGTTCGTCGACCTGATGGCCAAGCCGTTCTCCCGGGAACTGTACGGCAAGCGGCCGTGCGAAACCCTCATGGACCAGACCATCCTGGTGGTGGACCACCACACCAGCCTGCACGAACTGAGCAAGCTCATTGTCGAATCGGACCCCCGGCACATCCTGCACGGCTTCATCCTGACCCGGGACGGCCAGTACGCGGGCATGGGCAGCGGCCACGATCTGATGCGCGAGATCACCCAGATGCAGATCCATGCCGCCCGCTACGCCAACCCGCTCACCGGCCTGCCCGGCAACGTGCCGATCAATGAGCACCTGGACGACCTGCTGCGCCAGGAGCTGCCGTTCGTGGTGTGCTACTGCGACCTGGACCATTTCAAGCCGTACAACGATGTCCACGGCTATGGCCGGGGCGACGAGGTGATCCACTGGACCGGCAAGCTGCTGGAGGCCGTGTGCGACGACCTGGATTTCGTCGGCCACATCGGCGGCGACGACTTCCTGATGGTCCTGCGCAGCCCGGACTGGGAGCGGCGCTGCAACCAGGTGCTGGCCGATTTCGAGGCGGGCAAGGGGCGCTTCTTCAGCCCCGAGGAACTGGCCCGGGGCGGCTATCCCAGTGAGGACCGCAAGCGCCGGCTGGTGATCCACCCCCTGGTCAGCCTCTCCATCGGGGCGGTGCAGGCCCCGCCCGGGGCCTTCCCCAGCCACCACGAGATCGCCGCCGCCGCCGCCACCGCCAAGAAGGAAGCCAAGCGCGACGAGGGCTCGACCCTCTTCATCGAACGGCGCAACCGGATGCGGGAGCTGGAAGACCCGATCCAGGCGGATACGGCCTGATTATTCGTAGCGCAGGGCCTCGATGGGATCCTGGCGGGCCGCCTTCACCGCCGGCCACAGGCCGAAGCCCAGGCCGATGGCGGTGCTGATGCCGAAGCCCAGGGCGATGCTCCACAGCGGCGCTGCCGCCGGGAAATCGAAGATGGCGCGCACCGCCATGGCCACCCCCAGGCCGCAGGCGATGCCCAGCGCGCCGCCCAGGCCGGTGAGCGCCACCGCCTCCACCAGGAACTGGGCGGCGATGTCCTTGCGGGTGGCGCCCAGGGCCTTGCGCACGCCGATCTCCCGGGTCCGCTCGGTGACGTTCACCAGCATGATGTTCATGATGCCCACGCCCCCCACCAGCAGGGCGATGGCGGCGATGAAGATCATGGCGGCGGCGATGCTGCCGGTGATCTGGCGGAAGGTCTGCAGGCTCTCTTCGCTGGTGAAGATGGCGAAATCGTTGTCCTGGTGCGCCTTGAGCCCGCGGCGCAGGCGCAGCACGGCCACCTCCTGGTCGGTCAGCTCCTGCACCCGTGCCGGGTCCCTGGGAACGGTGGCGATGTGCAGGTTGTCACCGCTGCCGTGCTTCACCTCGGGAAACAGCTCATCGAACACCGTCAGCGGGATCAGCACCAGGCTGTCGGCGCTGCCGCCGAACTGCGAACCGCGCTTTTCCAGCACCCCGGCCACCTGGAACGCCGCGCCCTGGATCAGCACCTCCCGGCCCACCGGGTCCCGGGCCGGGAACAGCGACTTGACGATATCCGGGGCGATGATGCAGACCCGCGCCTGATGGGCGAGGTCGGCCTGGGTGAAGAACCGGCCGTCGTCCACGGTGCGGCTGTTGGCCACGGCGTAGTCGGGCGTCACCCCGATGACGGCGGGGCCGTTGGCCTCGTCCCCCTGGCGGTTCTTGACCGTCACCGCGGTGCCGGTGGAAATCAGGTCGCGCTCCGGGGAGACCGCCGCGGCCAGGGAGGCCAGCCGCTTGAGCGCCGCGGCGTCATCCAGGGTGAGGTCGCGCCGGCGCCTCTGCTCTTCGGGGATCAGCTCGGGCGGTCCGCCGAAGCGCGGTTCGAACTTCTGGAACTGGACCAGGCTGGTGCCGCTGGAGGCGAACGCGCCGGTGATCGCTTCGTTGAAGCCGGCGACGAAGCTGACCATGGCGATGACGGTCGCCACGCCGGCCAGGATGCCGAGCAGGGTGAGGAAGCTGCGCAGCTTCTGGGCGACGATCGAACGGAACGCGAAGCGCAGGGTTTCCGGTCCGAGGGCCCGGAGCAGCGCGCTGCGCTTGAGCAGCCCGGCGCTCATTCGGCCCTCAGGGCGTCGATGACCGGCAGCGCCGCTGCCCGGCGCGCCGGCAGGAGGCCGGCGGCCAGCCCCACCAGGGTGGCCACGGCGACGCTGGCGGCGACGATGCCCGGGGTGATCTGGGCCGGGAAGTCCGCCAGGGTGCGCACCGTCCAGGCGACGCCGGCCCCCAGCAGCACCCCGAGCACCCCGCCGCACAGGCTGAGGGTGGCCGCCTCCAGCAGGAACTGCCGGGCGATGTCCCGCTTGCGCGCGCCCAGCGCCAGGCGGATGCCGATCTCGGCGGTGCGCTCCACCACGCTCACCAGCATGATGTTCATGATCACGATGCCGCCCACGCCCAGGCTCACCGACGACACCAGCAGCATGAGCACGAAGGCGGCCCGGCTCACCTGCTTCCAGAGCGCCTGCAGGGCGTCCTGGGTGAGGATGCCGAACGGGTCGGGGGCGCGGAAGCTGGTGTGGCGGGCGGCGCGGAGCAGGGCGCGCACTTCGTCCACGGAGGCCTCCAGCCCGGCCACCCCGCCCCTGGCCTGCACCTGGATGTTGAGGGAATCGTTGGCCGCCATGAAGTTCTTGCGGTAGACCTGGATCGGCACGCAGACCAGGTTGTCCCGGCTGAAGCCCAGGGCCTTGCCCTGCCGGGAGAACACGCCGATGATCCGGAACGGCAGCCCGCCCAGGGTCAGGGTGCGGCCCAGGGGGTCCACCCGGGGAAACAGCTCGTCCCGGGTGTCCGCGCCGATCACCGCCACATTGGCCGCGGCCCCGTTCTCGTTCTCGGAAAAATAGCGCCCGGCCTCGGTCTCCAGCTGGAACATCCCGGCGAAATTGGCCGTGGAGCCCACCACGAAGACGTTGGCCAGGTGCTTGTCGCCGTACTTGACCGTCATGGAGCGGAAGGCCCGGGTGCTCACCTGGGCGGTGTTCGGCAGGTTGGCGGCCTTGATCCGCTCGAAATCGGCCCAGGTGAGCAGCGGGCGCTTGAGCGCCTCGACGAACTCCCGGTGCGACTGGATGATGCCGAACCGGTCCACCACATAGACATCCGGCGCCAGGCGGATGACCTTCTCCTTCACATAGTCGTCCAGGCCGGAGATCACCGCCACCACGCTGACCATGGTGGCCACCCCGATGATCACCCCCAGCAGGGTGAGGAAGCTGCGCAGCTTGTGGGCCCGCAGGGCGCGCAGCGCGGCGAGGACCAGGTCGCTCGGGAGCATTACTTGCGGGGTTCCAGCCGGACCGGGTCAAGTTCCTTCAGTTCCCGCAGGGCCTTGAAGGGGCCGGTGATGACCGCTTCCCCGCCCTTCAGGCCGGACAGCACCTCCACCGTCAGGTCGCCCATGAGCCCGGTCTTCAGCGGGCGGAACCGCGCCTTGCCCGCTTCCATGACGTAGACCCCCTCCTCCTCCCGGGCCGCGCCGGGCGCCAGGGCCTGCCCCGGCGCCGGCTTGAGGTCCTTCACCACCAGGGCCTGGATCGGCACCACCAGGACCTGGCTGCGGCTGCCGGTGAAGATGTCCGCCTGGGTGGAGAGGCCCGGCTTGATGCCGGGGGGCGGCTGCTTGAGCTGGACCTTCACCTTGAACTTGATGGCCTCGTTGGTGTTGGTCTGGACGATGGGGCTGCCGCCCACTTCCGTCACCACCGCCTCGAAGGCCTGGTTGGGGTAGGCGTCGATGCGCACCTGGGCCGGCTGGCCCAGCTGCACGCCCGGGATGGAGGCTTCGTCCACCTCCATCTCCGCCTCCACCCTGCTCATGTCGGAAACGGTCAGCAGCACGGTGCCCGGCTGGTTCTGCAGGCCGATCACCGCGGTCTCCCCCAGTTCGATGTGCTTGCCGGTCACCATGCCGTCCATGGGCGAGGTGACCCGGGTCTTGGTCAGCACATCGCTGGCGCCGGCCAGGTCGGCCCGGGCCTGGTCCACGTGCTGCCGGGCGCTCCGGGCCGCGCTCTCGTCCATGTCCAGGTTGGTCTTGGCCTGCTCGAAATCGCTCTGGGAGATGATCAGGGCCTTGTAGTTGAGCACCGCCCGGGCGTAGTCCTTGCGGGTCTTGTCCAGCTTGGCCTCGGCCGTGGCCAGGTCGTGGGCGGTGGCCTTGAGGTTGGCCTCCCGGGACTGGGCGGCGGCCCGGGACTGGATCGGGTCGATCTCCAGGAGCAGCGCCCCGGCGCGCACCAGATCCCCTTCCTTCACCATCATGCGGGTGACCTGGCCGATGGAGTTGGCGGTGATGTCCACCTTCTTCACTGCCTGGATCTTGCCGTTGGCGCTCACCTTGGCCTGGATGTCCTCCCGGGCGGCCACGGCCACCTGGACCGGCATCCCGGTCTGCCGCCGGGCGCCCATGACGCCGGCCCCGGCGCACACCACGAGGGTCCCGATCAGAATCAACCATTGGTTACGCTTCATGCAAAGGAACCCCCAGACGACACCGCGCGGAAATAACCCGCATGGCGGGCCCTGATCACAAGTTAACCACAGCTGATCAGGCTGCGCATGCTTCGCGCCGTGACGGCCGCTAGAAAGCCGCGGTCAACGAAACCTGCAGCTTGTTGGACCGGTTCAGGTCGGATAGGCCGCCGTCCTTGAGGGTCACCTGGCCGGCGCCGAAGGTGTGCAGGTCCTCGTAGCCGTATTCCATGCCCAGCTCGATGTTCTGCCTCAGCTTGACGAAGGTGTTGACGAAGCAGCTGGTGGAACTCCGGATGTCCTTGGCCAGGGCCGCGGCGTTGGCGTTGAAGGTCACGCCGCCGAGCACCAGGTTGGAGCGCACCCGGTCGGTCCACGGGTGGGTGTATCCGGCCTGCCAGCCAAGGTTGCGGTAGAGCTGCAGGTCACCGCCGCCGGCGGCCAGCCGCGCGCCCTGGATGGCCGCGCCGTACTCGCCCAGCCCCGTGCCGGAGTAGATCGAGCCGACCAGCAGGTCCTTGCCGAGCTTGCATCCGCCCGAAAGCTGGACGGCGCTGCCCCAGGCATGGGGCCGCCCGCCCGCGGGGGTGTAGGCGCCGTAGTCCTGGGCCAGGGCGCGCAGGCCCACGTGGCCCCAGGTGCCGGTGCAGGTGTAGGCGCCGGTCATGGTGGGGTAGCGCGCATCGGGCCGGGTGGCCCCGGGAGGCTTGGGCATGCCGGCCACGTCCTGGAACTGTTCCCAGCCGTTCGAGTTCTGCTCCAGCGAGAGGGCGAGGCTGGAGCGCTCGCCGACCGGGGCGGTGTAGCGCACCTGGGTGTACCTCGACGCGCCGTTGCAGGCCTGGCCGACCGGCCCGCTCATGTCCACGGTGCTGCCGGTGGCGTCGAGGTCCAGCCAGTTCGACCAGGTGTAGCCGAGGGTCCAGGGGCCCAGGGTGAGGTAGGCGTGGCGCAGGTTGAAGCCGCCGTTCCGGGCCTGCCCCTTGGCGAAGTCCAGTTCAACCAGGGTGGTGAGGTCGCCCCAGCGGGCGGTGGGCGTGCGGGTGGTGAAGCCGAGCCGGGAATTCTTGGCGGTCATGCCGAACTGCCGGTCGGGGGAGGCCTGGGCGTCCAGCGGGTTGGTCTCGCCGCCGACCAGGGCGCCGTTCTCCTTGAGGTTCTGGTCGAAGTAGTACCAGCTGTTGAGCCACACCGTGGCGTAGACGCGCAGCCTGGTGTCGGTGCCGGGAAGGTTGAGGTAGCCGGGGGTCACCTTCTCGTCCGCCAGGGACGGCAGGGCCACCAGCGCGGCCGTCAGGGCCGTGCCGACGAAACGGGTCTTCATGGCGTTTGCTCCTCATCAGGGAGGTTGCGGGCATGCGCCTGCCACTCCCCTGACTCATTGCCTTGAAAACCGCAAAAGTTTCCGGGGAAGCCTTACCTGTCCAATTCGCCGGCGATGATGTTCATGCCGCCCAGGACCGAGACCGCGTCGGCGATGATGCGCCCGCGCACCTGCTCGTCGAAGCTGCTGAAGATCGGGTAGCAGGGCGGCCGCACGTGGATCCGGTAGGGACTCTTGCCGCCGTGGGAGACCAGGTAGAAGCCCAGCTCGCCGTTGGCCGCCTCGGTGGCGCTGTAGACCTCGCCCACGGGCATCTCGATGCCGTGCATGATCAGCTTGAAGTGGTGGATGAGGCTTTCCATCCGGGTGTAGACCTTCTCCTTGGGCGGCAGGGCGATCTTGTAGTCCTCGATGATCACCGGGCCCGGGCCGAGCTGCTTGAGCCGGTCCAGGCACTGGCGGATGATCCGCAGCGACTGGCGGATCTCCTCGGTGCGCACCAGGTAGCGGTCGTAGACGTCACCCGTGGTGCCGACCGGGATGTCGAAAGCGTAGGTCTCGTAGTCCAGGTAGGGCTGCGCCTTGCGCAGGTCCTGGGGCACCCCGGCGGCGCGCAGGCAGGGGCCGGTGTAGCCCCAGTTGACGGCGTTGTCGGGGGCGATGCTGCCCACGCCCTTGGTCCGGTCGGCCCAGATGGGGTTGTGGGTGAGCAGGCTTTCCATCTCGTCCACGGTGCGCGGGCAGCTTTCCAGGAACTGCCCGCAGAGCGGTTCGAATTCCGGCGGGATGTCCCGGAACAGGCCGCCGATGCGGGTGAAGCTGGAATGCAGCCGCTGGCCGGCCATCATCTCGAACAGGTCGTAGATGGTCTCCCGCTCGCGGAACAGGTAGAGGAAGGCCGTGAAGGCGCCGATATCCACCGCGTTGATGCCGATGCACACCAGGTGGTCGCCGATCCGCGCCAGCTCCGAGCAGAGCACGCGCAGCACCCGGGACCGGGGCGGGTCCTGGATGTCCAGCAGCTTTTCCACCGCCATGGTGTAGCCGACGTTGTTCATGAGCGAGCTGCAGTAGTTCAGCCGGTCGGTCAGTGGGATGAACTGCTGGTAGGTGAGGTGCTCGCCCAGCTTCTCCACCCCCCGGTGCAGGTAGCCGATGTTGGGGGTGGCCTTGACGATGATCTCCCCCTCCAGTTCCAGGACGATGTGCAGCGTGCCGTGGGTGACCGGATGGGAGGGGCCCATATTGACGATCATGCGATCGGAGTTCTTGGCGGTGGTTTCCATCTCAGGCCTATGCGTTCAACGAGCGGGCTTCGGGGGCGAAGGAGGCGCCGATGTCCTGGCTGCAGAACAGGTCGCCGCCATCCAGCGGGAAATCCTTGCGCAGGGGATGGCCGGGGAAATCCTCCCACATGAGCAGGCGCGTGAGGTTCGGATGGCCCTCGAAGGGGATGCCGAACAGGTCGTACACCTCGCGCTCGGCCCAATCGGCCGACTTGAACCGGCTCACCAGGCTGGGCTGGGCGGCGCCCTCCGCCAGGGGCACCTTGATGCGCAGGCGCGCCTGGCTGGCCAGGTTCAGCCAATGGTAGACCACCTCGAAGCGGTACTCCGGGGTCTCCAGATCCACCGCCGTGACGTCCAGCAGGAGCTGGTAGCCTTCGCCGAAGATGAGATCCACCACCTCCAGGAACCGGGCGCCGGCCACGATGATGGTCTCGTCGCCCCGGAAGGCGTGGTGCTCCAGGATGGCCCCCGGCAGCTGTGCTTCGATCCGCTCGATCACCATGCTCTATCCTTCACCAGATCTGCTGCCCGCCCGCGGCGCCGGCCTCGAGCACCATCTCCCGCACCACCTGGTAGGAGGTCAGGCCCTTGGCCCGCTGCAGCTCCTCCTGGCGCGCCATGGACTGGTAGAACCGTTCGATGTGCTCCTTCCGGGCCGACAGGGACTCCCGGCTGATCTTCTTCTGCAGCTCCATGACCCCGTGGATCATGGTCTCCGGCCGGGGCGGACAGCCCGGAACGTAGACGTCCACCGGCACCACCCGGTCGATGCCCTGCAGCGTGGCGTAGGTGCGGTACATCCCGCCGCTCGAGGCGCACACCCCCACCGCCACCACCCACTTCGGCTCGGCCATCTGGGCGTAGATCTGGCGCAGCACCGGGGCCTGCTTGTTGGTGACCGTGCCCAGCACCAGCAGCATGTCGCTCTGGCGCGGGCTGAAGCGCAAGGCCTCGGCGCCGAACCGGGAGAAATCGTAGCGCGAGGCCATCATCGACATGAACTCGATGGCGCAGCAGGCGGTGCCGAACGGCAGCGGCCACAGGCTGTTCCTGCGGGCCCAGTTGATCACCGAATCGAGCCGCGTGGTCATGACCGAATCGTCGAGGTTGATGCCGGCCATGTCAGCGCTCCCAGTCCAGGGCGCCCTTGCCCCAGACATAGATATAGCCCACCAGCAGGGTGGCCAGGAAGCTCAGCATGGCCCAGAAGGTCCAGAGGTGGGTCCGGTACTGCACCGCCCAGGGCAGCAGGAAGGCCGCTTCCACGTCGAACAGGATGAACAGCATGGCGACCAGGTAGAATTTCACGCTGTAGCGGTGCCGCGCGCCCTGCTGTCGCGGCGGGGCGCCGCACTCGTAGGGGGTGAGCTTGGCCGCCTGGGGATTGTCGGGCTTCAGCAGCCCGGGCAGGAGCTTGCCCGAGACCAGAAGGATGGCCGCGCCCACGCCCAGGGCGATGAGCAGCAGCAGGAGGACGGGCAGGAACGGCGAGAAGGCGGGGGTCATGGTGGGCAAGGCTCCTCGCAGGATCATATCCTCTTCGCCGTATTCGGTATAATCGCCCATGCCCGGCCGCGATTCCCAAACCGTCATTCTCAGCCGCCAGACCATCCTGCTGGTGACCGCAGTGGGCGTCGGGCTGCTGACCCTCTGCTACGTGCTGGGGGTCCAGGTGGGCAAGCAGAGCGCCGCCCTGCGCCATCCCGCGGCCCGGGGGGTCGGCGAGGACCTCCAGGAACTGCCCGCGTCGGTGGCCGATCAGCTCACCGCCCTGGAAGGCCCCGGCGGGCCCGACGGTGGGCTCCAGAAGGCCGTCCAGCCGCCGCCCGCCCCGGCCCCGGAGGAGGCTCCGCCAGCGCCGGCCGCGCCCGAGGCCAAAGAGAAGCCCGCCGCGGATAGGGGGGGGAACGGTCAACCCGCCCCGCGCGCCCCCGCGGCGGCTGCGGACCAGCCGGAGGACGCCACGCGCTGGACCCTGCAGCTGATCTCCACCCCCGATCCTCAGGAGGCCCAGCGCATGGCCGCCAGGGCCAAGGCCTCCGGGTTCGTCACCGCCACCATCGCCGAAAAGGGGCTCTACAAGGTCCGCCTGGCCGCGCCCGCGCCCCGGGAAGCCATCGACGCCACCGCCCAGAAGCTCAAGAACCGGGGCTTCAAGCCGTTTGCTATGAAAGTTGAATAGTTATTGCTAAGGGCCAGTCCATGCAGCCCATGCGCTGGTAAGCTTGCTCTCGCGCAGCGTTCTTATCCAAGCCTGCGCGACCCCTGGCCTTGCAACGGGCGGCATCCATGAAGAACGTCATCTCCGCACTCCTGCCGATCCCCCGGTTTGTCGATCCGGAGGCGGCCGTCCAGCTGCCCCATGCGCGCAAGTTGTTCCCGCTGCGGAACATCCACTTCCGCGACATCAAGGCCGTGGGCTTCGACATGGACTACACCTTGAGCCACTACCGCTCGCCGGAGATCGAGGAACTGGCCTTCCACAGCTCGGCCGAGCTGCTGGTGCGGGACCGGGATTATCCGCAGTGGCTGCTGGACGCCCATTTCGACCCCCAGTTCGCGATCCGCGGCCTGGTGCTGGACGGGGCCCGGGGCAATCTGCTGAAGCTGGACAGCTCGCGCCAGGTGGTGCGCGCCTGCCATGGCAGCCGGCCCATGAGCCGCGAAAAGATCGATCTCGCCTACGGCCGGCGCCGGGTGGTCTCCTCCGGAGCCGGCTTCCGCAGCGTCGACACCCTGTTCGAGATTCCCGAATGCCACCTCTACGCCACCCTGGTGGACGGCCTGGATGATGGGCGGATCCAGGGCAAGGACTGCCTGCAGATCTTCAAGGACGTGCGCTGGGCCATCGACACCGCCCACCGCAACGGCGAGATGAAGGCGAAGATCCTCGCCCAGCCTGAGCTCTACATCGTGCGCGACCCCGAGCTGGCGGCCGCCCTGGACCGCTGGAAGCGTTCCGGCAAGAGCCTGTTCATCCTGAGCAACAGCGAATGGACCTTCACTGACGGCGTCCTGCGCTTCCTGCTGGACGGCCAGGACCCGGCCCGCCCCAACTGGATTGATTATTTCGACCTGGTGGTGGTGAGCGCCTGCAAGCCGGGCTTCTTCCAGGAAGCCCTGCCGCCGGTGCCGCTGGCCGGTCAAACCAAGGCCTTCATGGGCGGCAACGCGTTATGGATGGAGGACAACCTGCAGGCCTTCGGCGAAGAGGTCATGTACGTGGGCGATCATATCTATGGAGATATTTTGCGTTCCAAGAAAAACGTGTCCTGGCACACGATGCTGCTGATTCCCGAGTTGGCCTCGACTTTGGAGCAATTGGAAGACCAGGCGGGCGAACTGCAGGATTTTGTTCGTTTCGAAACCATCCGGCGCAAATCGGAGGTCCACCTGTCCCTATTGGAAGACACGCTCAGACGAAACCACGAACATCGCCGCCTGCTCGCTCCCCGGCTTTCACCCGAAGCGCTCATGGCGATGGACCAGGAAGCCGCCCGGTTGAAGGAAGAGGTCGAGGCGTCTAAAATACGAATGGCTGCCGAAAAAAAAGTGCTCGCCGAACTCGACAATCGATTGGAATCCGCTTTCAATCCCACTTGGGGTAGTATATTCCGGGACGGGTACCAGCAGACCCGTTTCGCTGATCAGATCCAACAATACGCTTGTGCATACACCGGTCGTATCAGTAATCTATACCTTGTGGACCCGACCACAGCTCTTTATGCACCGGTACCAACCCTCCCGCACGAACGCATCTAGTTTTTTTCAAACGTGGGTCACGCCGGAATTGGAACACAGCTCTTTCTTCCGTCATCAAAGAGAAGTGCCGCTGCATAATGTGAGGCATCTGGAAATTCCGTAATAATGCTAGGAGTGATCAACTTGAAGCGATTCGACTCTAATTCCGACGCGCCCCTGTCCATCACCTCTCTGGGTGACCGCATCAAAGCCGTGCGGCTCACCTGGCGGTGGTCCCAGGAGGAGATGGCCGAGGCCCTGAGGGTAGATCAGGCATCCATCTCATTCTGGGAACGGGACAAGATCAAACCCTCCGGCTCCGCCATCGTCGCCCTGGCCTCGCTGTTCCGGACCAGCACGGACGCCCTGGAAGGAGGCCTGGGATTCAAGATCCCCGATCCTCCTTCGCACCCCGAGTCCGCCAAGGTGGACCGGGAGTTCCCCCGCAGCGTCAGCCTGCCGGCCGGCAGCGAGGACGTGGTCATGGTGGTCGACCTGGGAGACGGCTCCTCCAAAGGGAAGCAGCTCTCGGAGGCCATGATGAGCCTGGTGCAGGGTGTCAAGGACAGCCGGCGGGTGTGGGTGGTTCTCGAGTAGCAAGGGACCCCAAGGCTTCGATCCCGGTGGAGGCGACTCTGCCGGGATAGGGTGATATTCACCTACTGGAGTTCCGTCACCACTTCGGAGATCAGCTTGGGCAGCCGGCGTTCGAACAACCGCCGGAACTGGTTCACCATGCCATCCGGTGAACCGAACTGATCGACCTGGATGAGCACGGGGCGCGTGAGCGCGGCGCCTCCGCCCTCCTGGATGGTCATCTGCGCCTCGCTCCGGTAGGTGACGCCTGAATAGAGATCCGTATCCGTGAATATGAATTCAGGGCCACGGGTGCCGCCGGAGAAGGTGAGGCTGAGGATCAGGTCCGGGTTCAGGTTACGGACCAGCAGGCCGCACTCGATGATCTGGGCCTCCAGATAGGCCTGGATCCCCGGCGGCAGCGCCACGTTCACGCGCAGGCCCATGGCGGTCTTGGCGAGATCCAGGGGCGGCAGGTTCCTGCCTTCCAGGCGCTGCAGGGCCTTGTCCAGGGCGGCCCGTTCGGCCTGGAGCGCCGGCCGGAGTTCCGGCCCGGCACCGGTCACCGCCAGCAGGGCGATCGATTCATCGACCCGGTTCAGGTCCTCCTGCAGCTTGCGCAGGCGCCAGCGCGCCTTACGGCTCTGCTCGTCGCCGATCCGCACCCGGGCTTCCCGGGCCTGGTCCAGGCGGGCGGCCAGGGCGTTGCGCGCCTGGGCCAGGTCCAGGTAGGCCAAGGCGTACACCGTGCGGACCGACGGGTCCGAGTAGGTGCGCTCCACCACCAGCCCCGGCAGGTCCTCCGCCCGGGCGCCGACGCTCACCTCGTCGCGCACCTGGCGTTCGCCCGCGCCGGTGGCCTTGGCGCCCTGCTGCTGGGTCTGCGAGCTGCGGGTGGTGACGCTGGTCCTGCCCTGCACGGTGGCCCGCAGCCGGGCCACCACTTCCAGCCGGGCCCGGTCCGAGGCCCGGGCGATGGCCTCGCCCTCGTTGCGGCTCCATTCGGCCGTGCCCAGGGCGTAGAGCCGGCCGGGCGCTTCAGGCAGCGTTTCGATCCAGCCGGGTTTTTCGGCATCCGCCCCGGAGCGGCGCGCGGCCGCCTGGGTTGGCGCCAGCGCCGCGCCCTGCGCGCCCAGACCGGCTGGGACCAGGACCAGCACCGCGAGCAGCAGCCAGCGCATTGCTTCCTCCATGAGGCGTGTGCCCCAGTCTACCCCGGATCCAGCACGTGGCGGATGGCCGCCACCACCTGGTCCTGGTCGGCTTCGGTGAGGCCGGGCCAGAGCGGCAGGCTCATGAGCCGGTCGCCGCTCCATTCGGTGTGGGGCAGGCCGTCCTTGGGCAGGGCATGGCTGTGCTGGCGGTAGTAGTCCCGGTAGAAGGAATGCACGTGGGCGGGACGGTAGTGGATGCCGGTGCCGATGTTCTCGTCCTTGAGCCGGGCGACGAAGGTGTCCCGGTCCATGCCGGCCTTCTCCGGATGCAGGCGCAGCACGAACAGGTGGTGGCAATGGCCGTGCACGGCGTCCCCGGGCACCGGCAGCATCACCTGCCCGATGTCCTTCATGAGGTCGAGGTAGCGCAGGAACAGCTGCTTGCGGCGCGCGTTGAAGCCGTCCAGCTTCTTGATCTGGTGCAGCCCCATGGCCGCCTGGAGATCCATGAAGTTGGCCTTGCGGGCCGGCTCCATGACGTCGAAGTGCGGACTGCCCTCCTTCTGGAAGCGCTTCCAGGCGTCCCGTTCGATGCCGTGGAAGCGCAGGCGCCGGATCCGGTCCAGGTACCGGTCGTCGTGGCAGACGATGGCGCCGCCTTCGCCGGTGGTCATGTTCTTGTTCGGGTGGAAGCTGTAGACGCTGAACACGGAGCGCGGGTCGGCGCCGATCTTGCGGCCGCGGTAGCTGGCGCCCATGGCTTGCGCCGCGTCCTCCACCACCCACAGGCCATGGGCCTCGGCGACCTTCCAGACCGCGTCCATGGGCGCCGGCAGGCCGGTGAGGTGGACCGGGATGATGCCCTTGGTGCGCGGCGTGATGGCCGCTTCCAGCCTGGCGGGGTCGAGGTTGAGGGTGAGCGGGTCGATGTCCACCAGCACCGGCACCCCGCCCTGCAGGACCACCGTGCTGAGGGTGGAGACCCAGGTCAGCGCCGTGGTGATCACCTCGTCCCCGGGCGCGAGGCCCAGCAGCTGCATGGTGATCTCCTGGGCGGTGGTGGCGCTGTTCATGACGAAGCAGTGCGGCACCCCGTTGTACTCGCACAGGGCCTCTTCGAACCGCGCCGCCTTGGGCCCGGTGGTGATCCAGCCGGATTCGATCGAATCGATCATCTCGGCGATCTCCTCCGCCCCGACCATGGGCCGGGTGAAGGGCAGGAACTGCTCTCTACGGACGTAGCTCATCACGTCTCCTCGATCTGCACGATCTCTTCCATGGCCTGGCAGGCCTGCAGGGTGTTGGCCATGAGCCCGGCGATGGTGAGCAGGCCCACCCCGCCCGGCACCGGGGTGATGGCCCCGGCCACGGCGGCGGCTTCGCCGTAGCGCACGTCGCCGCACAGCACGCTGCCCTTGTTGCGGAAGGTTTCCAGCTTCTTCGGGTCGGCCTGGAAGATCCGCCCGGCCAGGGTGGGGTCCACCACCCGGTTGATGCCCACGTCCACCACCGTGGCGCCGGGCTTGATCCAGGAACCCTCCACCAGGCCGGGACGGCCCACCGCCGCCACCAGGAGGTCCGCCTCCCGGCACAGGCCGGGCAGGTCCTCGGTCCGGCTGTGGGCGATGGTCACGGTGGCATGCTCTTCCAGCAGCATCAGGGCGATCGGCTTGCCGACGATCTCGCTGCGGCCCAGCACCACCGCCCGCTTGCCCTTCATGGGGATGCCGTAGGCCTTGAGCATGCTGATGCAGGCCGAGGGGGTGCAGGGGCGCAGGCCGTGCTGGCCGCCCATGAGCAGACCCTGGTTGAACGGATGCAGCCCGTCCACGTCCTTGCGCGGGTCGATGCGCAGCAGCGCCCGCTTGGGGTCGAGCCCGGCGGGAAGCGGCAGCTGGACCAGGATGCCGTCCACTTCCGGATCGTGGTTGAGCCTTGCGATCAGGCCTTCCAGTTCCCGCTGGCTGGTGCCGGCGGGGATCCGGTGCTCCAGGGAGCGGATGCCGGTCCTGGCGCACGCGGCGATCTTGCCGCGCACATAGACCTGGCTGGCCGGGTCGTCGCCCACCAGCACCACGGCCAGGCCGGGCGGACGCAGACCCTGGGCCTCCCGGCCCGCCACCCCGGCCGCGACCTCGTCAAGCATTCTGTCGGCATGGGTCTTTCCGTCCAGGATCAAAACCATCGGCGTACTCCCTATAATCAGGAAATTCCATGGTGCCCTTTTTATCGGCGCAGGGGAATGCCGGGAATTTCCCCTTGTTCCTTAGTTCAATTAGCGATATTCTTTTCTGTTGAATTCGGCCTGGGTTTTCCGGGTTCTGGGGCAACAGGAAGCCGTCGCGCTGATGCACCTCGAACCAAAGTGGACCACGTCGGGTGGGTTTGACCCCCGCCTTCTATAATTGTTACCAAGGTTGGCAAATGGATCCTCAGAAACTCAAAGCCCCGGTGGAACGGCAGCTCGCGCTGCTGGGCTTCGAACTGGTCTGTCTGGAAACCGCCAAGGAAGGCCGTGACAGCATCCTGCGCCTCTACATCGACCACCTGGAGCGCGGCCCCGGCGGCGACCGGCCGGTCACCCTGGACGACTGCGTGGCCGCCAATGATGGCCTGGTGGCCTGGCTGGACGTGGAGTTCCCCGCGCTGCGGGAAGCCGTCAACCTGGAGATCTCCAGCCCCGGGCTGGAACGCCCGCTGGTCAAGCCCGAGCATTTCCGCCGCTTCCAGGGCCGGCTCTGCCGGGTCCAGACCGGCGCCCCGCTCAACGGGCAGAAACGTTTCAAGGGCTGGATCGGAACTTCCACCGAGGAAGCCGTCACCTTGGAAGAGGATGGCGTGCTCAAGAGCATTCCCTTTGACGCGATCCAGAAGGCCCGCCTCGCGCCGTTCGACGAAGAGAAGACCCCCCCAGCCCGGCTGCTCGCTCCCTGCGCGCCGCCGGTTCAACCCGATGCCGCCGGCGTAGAGACAAGCGCCGGCAAGGAGACACCATGGCACTCGTAGCCACCAGTTTTTTCGACAGCGTCAAGATGATCGCGGTGGAGAAGGGCATCCCCGAAGAGGATGTGTTCAAGGCCGTCGAGGAATCCCTGGTCAAGGCCGCTGAGAAGTATTTCCAGGGCTTCGACTTCTACGGCAACTTCCAGGCCCAGATGGAGCGCGAGACCGGCGAGTTCCATGTCTACGCGCTCAAGCAGGTGGTGCCCATCGTCGAGGAGGAGGACCTGGAGATCAGCCTCGAGGAGGCCCAGGCGCTCAACCCGGACGCCGCCGAGGGCGACACCCTCTGGCTGCCCCAGGACACCTCCCAGCTGGGCCGCATCGCGGCCCAGGCGGCCAAGCAGGTGCTGGTGCAGAAGGTGCGCGAGGCGGAACGGGACCGGATCTTCACCGATTTCGCCGACCGCATCGGCGAGGTGGTGGTGGGCGAGGTCAAGCGCTTCGAGAAGAGCGCCATCATCCTGGAGATCGACCGGGTGGAGGCCATGCTCAAGCGCAGCGAGGCCCTGCGCGGCGACCGGTTCGACAAGGGCCAGCGGATCAAGGTGGTCATCTCGGCCGTGGACAAGTCGGCCAAGGACCCCCAGGTCCAGGTGAGCCGCACCGACCCCCGGCTGCTGATCAAGCTGTTCGACCAGGAAGTCCCGGAAATTCATGACGGCACCGTGGTCATCCGCAGTTGCGTGCGGGAAGCCGGCGACCGCGCCAAGGTGGCGGTGCACTCCCTGGATCCCGACGTGGATCCGGTGGGCGCCTGCGTGGGCCTGAAGGGCAGCCGGGTGCAGGCCATCATCCGCGAACTGAAGAACGAAAAGATCGATATCGTCCGCTACGACGAGGACAGCTCGCGCTTCATCGCCAACGCCCTGAACCCGGCCAAGGCCCTGCGGGTCACCGTCACCGACCTGGAGCACCGCCGGGTGGAAGTGGTGGTGGATGATGAACAGCTCAGTATCGCCATCGGCAAGCGCGGCCAGAACGTGCGCCTGGCCGCCAAGCTCACTGGCTGGAACATCGATGTGCGCAGCGAGGCCGAGAAGCGGCGCGAAACCGAAGCCGCCATGGTCCAGGCGCTGCCCGACGTGGCGCCCAGGGCCGAAGCCGAGGCGCCCGCGTCCCTGGTCCTGGAAGAACTGGGCGCCATCGAGGGCCTGACCGAGCCGATCGTCAAAAACCTCGCCTCGTCCGGCTATACGGATGCAAAATCCTTGTACACTGTAACGGTTGAGCAATTGCTCACGGTCGACGGCATCGATCAGGATCTTGCCTTCCGGCTCATTGACGCCGTGCACGCCCGGTTCGGAGAGTAGGCCCAGATCGAACCTTCACCGTCTTTTAGCCCCTTTCACCAGATCGAGGTACGCCCCTTCATGTTGCGCATCAACCAATTAGCCAAGGAGCTCGGCGTGAGCAATCACGTGGTGCTCGACGCCCTTGAAAAGCACCTGGGCGTCCAGGGCAAGAGCCACAGCTCCAACCTCAGCGAGGATCAGATCAACACCATCCGCCGGGTTGTGCAGGGCAAGCCCAAAGTCGAGGACCGCCCCGCAGCAGCCCCGCAAACTCCCGCAACCGCACCCAAGGCCGTACCTCCGACGATCCGAATCGTGAAACCAACCCTCGCACCGCCCCCGCCGCCTCCGACCGCCCCGCCAGCGGTTCTCATCAAGAAACCCGAAGCCCCGGCGGCGGTTTCAATTCCTGTTGAAGCGGAACCTGTCCCAGCTTCGGCCGAACCGAACGAGGCGACAGTCATGGATCAACCTTCATCCTCCGGCGATTCGACCCAGTCCGTGCTTGGGCGTCCCGCCGAGGGCTTCTCCAGGCTGCGCATCTCCCAGGCCCCCGCGCCGACAGCCAAATCCCAGGAACCGGCCCGCTACATCCAGCTGCCCCAGGCGATGCCGCCCAAGCCCCGGCCGGAAGCCGGCGCCCGGCCGGTCATTCAGCGGCCCGGGCAGAATGCCCAGGTCCAGCGCTCGGGCCAGCCCCAGCCGGAAAAGACCCTGCTGCCCATGGCCGCCAACACCGGCAAGGGCGCGGTCAAGCATGAGCCGGTCCCGGCCACGCCCAGCCGCCGCCCGTTCATCCCGCCCTCCATCACCGAGCTGCGCTCCGAATCCGGCTTCACCCGGATCAAGATGTCGGACACCCCGGCCCCCGCGCCCCGGACCACCGAACCGGCCCGCTACATCCAGCTGCCCCAGGCCCGTCCGCCGGTCTCCCGGCCCAGCGGCCCGAACCGCCCCGGCGGCCCCGGCAGCGGCCCCAGCCGTCCCGGTGGCCCTGGCAGCGGCCCCAGCCGCCCCGGTGGCATGAGCCGTCCCGGCGGCCCCGGCACCGGCACCAGCCGTCCCGGCGGACCCGGCGCGCGCCCCAGCGGCCCCGGCATGAACCGGCGGGGTCCGTCCCTGCCCACCAACACCGCCCCCGATCCCAATGCCCAGAAGGGCCCCGGCCGCACCGGCCACTTCACCGGCAAGAAGAAGGACGACAAGCGTTCGCGCGCCGAGCGCATGGCCGAGGAGCTGGAGCTCAAGCTCCGCCAGCCGCGCTCCCGGGCCCAGCAGATCGCCACCGAGTACATCGACGACGAGATCGGCATCGTCATGCTCTCCGAAGGCGTTTCGGTGAAGGAACTGGCCGAGAAGTGCAACCGCCCGGCCAAGGACGTGGTGGCCAAGCTGCTGCACCGCGGCGTGTTCGCCACCATCAACCAGCCCCTGGACACCGAGCTGGCCAAGGAGATCGCCCGGGAGTTCGGCTACCTTGCCGACATCGTGACGTTCGAAGAGGACGTGCAGATCCACGCCGAAGAAGGCAGCGAAGCGATCGGCGAAAAGCTTTGGCGGCCGCCCGTGGTCACCATCATGGGCCACGTCGATCACGGCAAGACCTCCCTGCTGGACGCCATCCGCACCAGCAAGGTGGCGGCTGGCGAGGCCGGCGGCATCACCCAGGCGATCGGCGCCTACCACGTGGACGTCAAGAGCAAGGAGGGCGAGGACCGCCAGATCGTCTTCATCGATACCCCCGGCCACGAAGCCTTCACCAAGATGCGCGCCCGGGGCGCCAAGGTCACCGACATCGTCATCCTGGTGGTGGCCGCCGACGACGGCGTCATGCCCCAGACCCTCGAAGCGATCAACCACACCAAGGCCGCTGACGTGCCCATGGTCGTGGCCATCAACAAGATCGACAAGCCCGGCGCCAATCCGGACAAGGTCGAGCAGATGCTCCTGCAGTACGGCATCCAGACCGAGGCCTACGGCGGCGACGTGCCCTGCGTGCGGGTGAGCGCCAAGACCAAGGAGGGCCTCGAGACCCTGCTGGAAACCGTGCTCCTGGTGGCCGACCTCAAGGACCTGAAGGCCGTCTACGATTGCCCCGCCGCCGGCAGCATCATCGAGGCGCGGCTGGATCGCGGCCGGGGCCCCGTGGCCGCGGTGCTGGTCCAGCAGGGCACCCTGCACGCCGGCGAGATCTTCGTGGCCGGCGCCACCATGGGCCGGGTCCGGGCCATGTTCAACGACCGCGGCGACAAGATCAGCGAAGCCACCCCGTCCATGGCCGTGCAGATCCTCGGCTTCGAGGAAGTGCCGGTCTCGGGCGACAACCTGCAGGTGGTCGAGGACGAAGCCAAGGCCCGGAGCATCGTCGGCTTCCGCCAGGAAAAGGCCAAGGCCGCCGCCCAGATCAAGCAGCGGGTCACCCTGGAGAACCTGTTCTCCACCCTGAAGGAAGGCCAGATCAAGGAACTGCCGCTGATCATCAAGGGCGATACCCAGGGCTCGGTCGAGTCCCTGGTGGGCAGCCTCGAGCGGCTTTCCACCGAGAAGGTGCGGGTGCGGATCATCCATGCCGCCGCCGGCACCGTCACCGAGAACGACGTGCTGCTGGCGGAGGCCTCCAAGGCCACCATCATCGCCTTCAGCGCCAAGGCCGAACGCAAGGCCGAGGACCTGGCCCAGGAAGAGGGCGTGGACATCCGCTTCCACGACATCATCTACAAGGTCACCGAGGAGATCGCCGCGGCCATGGTCGGCCTGCTGGACGCCATCGAGAAGGAGACCGTCCAGGGCCAGGCGGAAGTTCGTCAGATCTTCAAGGTGAACAAGGCCGTCATCGGCGGCTCGTTCGTGACCGAGGGCAAGGTCCAGAAGGGCTACAAGGCCCGGGTCAAGCGCGGCCCCGACGTGCTCTGGGAAGGCGACATCAAGACCCTCAAGCGCTTCAAGGACGATGTCCACGAAGTGAAGAACGGCCTGGATTGCGGCATCGAACTGGACGGCTTCACCGGGCTGCGGGAAGGGGACTTCCTGGAGTTCTACACCCGGGAAAAGGTCGCGGCCACCAGCCTGGCCTAGGAATCGTGCAGGCCCGGCGTGAACCGCCGGGCCTTTTGCCGTATCCTCCTGGTAAGGTGCTGTTATGCCTATTTCCCACCCATGCCGCCGTCGCCAATTCGGCTTCACCCTTATTGAACTCCTCACGGTCATGACCATCCTGGCCATGCTCGCCACCGTCGGCATCGTCGGCTACCGCAGGCACACCAAGGCGGCCCGGGAAGCGGTGCTCAAGGAGGACCTGTTCCAGCTCAACCACAGCCTGGAGCAGTACCAGGCCGACCGGGGCAAGTACCCCACCTCCATCGGCCAGTTGCGCGAAGAGAAATACCTGCGCGACATTCCGGTGGACCCCATGACCCAATCCAAGGACACCTGGGTGACCGAGTTCGAAGCGCCGGACCCGGACAACCCCGACGCGGAGGTGGGCATCTTCCGCATCCGCAGCGGGTCCACGGACCTGGGAGAGAACCAGATCCCCTACAACGAATGGTGACCCGCCCATGACCGTCAAATCCCTAGCCCGGCTCGATGCCGCCGCCGCCGCGCTCCTGCTGCTCTGGGCCGGCATGGTGCTCGGGTTCGCCCTGCTCATGGCCCCCCTGCTGTTCAGCATCCTGCCGAGCCGCGACCTGGCCGGCATGATCGCCGGCAAAGTGGTGGCGCGTCTCGACCTGGCCGCGTGGATCGCCTTCGGCGCGGCCATCGTCCTGGTCCAGGGCGCCCGCTGGATGATGGAACTGCGCGACGCCGAGGTGCTCGGCCCCATGCGCCTGTGGGGCGCCGCGGCCATGCTGGCGCTGCTGATGTGCTTCACCAGCGCCTTCATCATCTCGCCCAGGCTGCGCACCATCCGCGCCCGCATGGACGGCCCGGTGGAGACCTTCGCCCCCGACCATCCCGACCGCAAGGCCTACCAGAAAGCCCACGGCGTCTCGCGCCAGCTCATGGGCCTGCGCCTGCTGCTGGCCCTGGCCCTGGCCGCCGGGATCCTGGCCCTGCCTCGCTCCACGACCCGCCCCTGACCTTTTTTCAGCGTGCCAATTAGTCTATAAAGACATCCAGGATAAGGCGGTATGGGCAATCTGGGTCTGAAAAACGAATTGCGCGACGGCAACACCATCCGGGCCTACCTGGACGACCTCGTCCTGAAGAAGGCGCCGGTCCAGCTCTGCCTCTCCCAATCCGACACCCTGCCCTTCGAAACCACCATCGTCCGGATTTCCCGGGACACCTTCACCACCGCCCAGACCCCGCCGTTGCCCCAGGATCAACAGCTGTACATCTCGTTCATGGTGGATTCCCGGAGATTCACCGCCAATACCCGGGTGGTGTCCACCGGGGTCTTCAAGATCCCCGCCACGGTCGCCCAGGGCGAGCGGCGCGAGCGGTTCCGCGCCTCCTTCAACCGGGCCGAAGGGATCGAGGTGTTCGCCTGCGAAAAGGTCTCCGCTCCCTTCCTGTGGGGCCGGATCCTGCTCGGCAAGCTGGTGGACCTCAGCCTGCAGGGGCTGCAGGTGGCGGTGGAGGAGCTCGGCGACGGGCAGGGAGGGCCGGCGTCCCTGGCCCGCGGCGACAGCTTCGCCGCGATCTGCATCAGCGGCCTGCCCTACACGCCGACCATCCAGTGCGGCGCCCTGGTGGCCCATGTGCGCAACGGCCCTGACACCCCTTTCGCCGGCTTCCTGCTCACCGGCCTGCAAGAGACCGACCGGAAAAACATCGAACGCATCCTGGCCCGGAGGTTCCCCACCACCTTCGGCCAGGCCTTCCCGCAGAAACACCGGAAAACCGATATCGCCGACCAGGCGGGCACGCCGGAGCTGGTCAAGGCCGTGGCCAAGGCGCCCGAAGTGGTGGCCCTGCCCGCCGCGCCCGCCGCCCCGGCGCCGGAACGGGCGCCCCGCCCCGAATTGACCGCAGTCATGCGCATCCGCAAGGCGGTCAAGCGCATCCTGATCATTTCGGCGGCCAGCGACGCCGGCATGTCCCTGGCCCAGAGCATGCGCGAGGACGATTTCAAGCAGGTGTTCGAGGCGAAGTCTTTCCTGGAGGCCCAGAACCTGGCCCGGTCCAACCGGTTCGATCTGGTCCTGCTGGATGTGAAGGTGGGCGGCCACTTCGGCCAGATGATCCTGGAGGCGCTGCACCGGCACGAGCTGCTGCTGGATACCCCGGTCATCCTGATCGCCGACCGGCGCGACGCCCAGATCGAAGCCGTGGCCGAAGCCGTCGAGGCGATCCATGTGCATGAGAAGCGCGCGCCCTACGAGGACCTGCTGCCGGTACTCTACGAGATGCTTAGCTGACATGGGCGAAGGGGACCGCGCGCTCGCGGAGCCCGGTCATGACGTCTAAATTTCCCAGGCTTCCAGCTCCCGGGGCGCCGGCTGGCCGGGGATGAGCTCCAGCATCCAGCGGCGGATCTCCTCCACCCCGTCCCGGGTCAGGGCGCAGGTCTGGATGGCCTCGGGGTGCAGCCGCTTGAGGTCGAGCCGGCGCGGCCGGGTGATCCGGTCCGTCTGGTTGAGCACCAGCAGCCGGGAGTGCTCGCCGCAGCCGAGCTCCTTCAGGGTGGCGCCCACCACCTTGAGGTGTTCCTCCAGCTCCGGGCTGCTGGCGTCGGCCACCACCAGGAGGGCGTCGGCGGTGCGCACCTCGCCCAGGGTGGAGCGGAACGCCGCCACCAGCTGGTGCGGGAGCTTGCGGATGAAGCCCACGGTGTCGGAGACCAGGGCGTGCCGGGGCCCGCCGGTCTCGGGATCCACCCCCAGCCAGGCCTTGCGGGTGGTGGTGTCCAGGGTGGCGAACAGCATGTCCTGGGGTTCGCCTTCGCCGGTCAGCGCCCGCAGGATGCTGGTCTTGCCGGCGTTGGTGTAGCCCACCAGGCAGACCCGGGGCACCTTGGGCGAGCGGCCCTGGCGCTGGGTGTCCCGCACCCGCTGCAGGTGCTCCAGCTCGTTCTTGAGCTGGCTGATGCGCAGGCGGGTCATGCGCCGGTCCACCTCGATCTGGGTCTCGCCCGCGCCGCCCCGGACGCCCACGCCGCCCACCTGGCGTTCCAGGTGGGTCCAGGCGCCCTTGAGCCGGGGCAGTTCGTACTCGTAGCGCGCCAGCTCCACCTGGGCCTTGGCCTCCCGGGTCTGGGCGCGCTGCTCGAAAATGGCCAGGATGAGCCCGGTGCGGTCCAGGCAGTCCATGCCCGTGGCCTTCTCGATGTTGCGGATCTGGCCTCCGGACAGGTCGTTGTCGCAGATCAGCAGGCGCGCCCCCTGGCGCTTTGCCTCGTCGGAAACGATTTCCAGCTGGCCCTTGCCGTAGAACAGGCGCGCTTCCACCGTGGCCCGGCGCAGCCGCTGGCGACCGACCGGGAGGAGATCGCAGGCCTTGGCCAATTCTTCCAGTTCGGCGAGATGCTCTTCGATATCATCTTCTTGATCGTGAGGGCCCTGGTGGGCGAGCAGGAAGCAGCGGAGGCGTGGTTCATCCATAGGCAAGGAGATTACCATCACCGCCAAGGTGTCGGCACGGTATGAAAACAAGTTGCAGTCGCGTGGCATAATCAGTTCGCTCAGCATTCTGTAGGTTTTCGAGAGGGAACATGGCCATATTCGGGTTCGGGAAGGACAAGAAGGACAGCGGCAACGCCACCGAACAAACCCTGGCCTACCTGGAGGACGCCCAGCGCACCCGGACCACGTTCACCTTGGTCGGCCCCAGGAAGATCGAGGTCTCCGCCACCATCCAGACCATCGACGAGGCGGAGGGACTGGTGACCTTCCTGACCCCGCTGCACCTGGCCGCCGACAAGGGGGCCAAGGTCGAGTTCATCTTCCTCCAGGAAGGCCTGCGCCTCAGCGGGTCCAGCAGCATCGCCGACATGCGCGGCAACCTCGTGCTGGTCGCCATCCCGGACACCCTGGAGCTCAAGGAGCGCCGGAGCCAGCCCAGGGCCCGGCTGAATCCCAAGGAAGGCACCACCCTCACCGCCCTCACCGGCCTCTTCGAAGGGGTGGGGATCACCGGGGTGGTGGAGAACCTGTCGGAAGGGGGCGCCCGGGTCCGGGTGGAGAAGGCGCTGAACCTCAAGGGCGAAAAGCGGCTGCCCCTGGGCATCGCCCTGGTGCCGCCGGGCCAGCCGTTCATGCTCATCAAGCTGAACAAGGCCCCCAAATGCCCCGCCGTGATGGAGCTGGCCGGCCGGGCCGTGTTCCTCGACACCGCGGCGGGCGGCCTGACCATGGGCCTGGCCTTCGATCCGCCCCGTGCCGACCTCGCCTCCGCCCTGCGCAGCCTGGTGGCCTCCAGGACCACCCCGGTGCCTTCGGTGCTGCCGCCCAAGAACCGGCGCAAGGTCGAAGCCCCGGCGCCGGAAGAAGCCAGCCGTCCGGCTGAACCGGCATCCGAGCCCAGGAATCAGCCCGCCCCGCTCATCCCCGCCGCGGAAGCCGAGCCGGCCCCGAAGCAGCCGGACCCGGTCGAGCCGCCGGAACCCGCCGCCCCGCAGCCGCCCAAGAACGAGGCCCTCATCCGGTTGAAGAAGCGCTCCCGGGCCGTGGTGGCCCTGGCCTCAAGCCCGGCCTCCGCCGACATGATGAAGGATTACCTCCAGGAGGAGGGCTACGGGCGGGTGCTGGTGACCCATGCCCGCCACGAATTCCTGGAATTCCTGCAGCAGCCCAATCTGGCCGTCCTCTTCATCGACGGCAACCTGAGCTCCCTGGACGCGCTGCAGTTCGTCTCCACCCTGGCAAGCTCGCACCCGCACCTGCCACCGGTCATCCTGGCGGTGGAGGAGGCCTCCACCGCCATCGTGCTGGCCGCCCACCGCAACGGCGTTTCCCAGATCGTGGTGAAGCCGTACAGCCTGGACACGGCCTTCTCGGAGCTGCTGGGCCAGCAGATGGGCTTGTAGATCCTATGCGTTCAAGGCCATGCCATGGACGGCGCGGGCCGCCTCGGGGAAGGCCTCGTTCAGGGTGGGGTGCGGATACATGGTGTTGATCAGCTCGTCCACGGTGAACTCGCCGGCCAGCAGGGCCAAGCTGGAGGCCACCAGTTCGGTGGCCTTGGGGCCGATGATGTGGATGCCCAGGATCTCGCCATACTTCTTGTCCGCGACCAGCTTGATGAAGCCGTACGGCTCGCCGATGATGTTCGCCTTGGCCAGCGGCATGAACGGGAACTGGCCGATCTCCACCTCATGGCCCTGCGCCACGGCCTGGGCCTCGCTGAGCCCGATGCAGCCGACTTCCGGGTCGCAGTAGGTGCAGCTGGGCACCCGGTCGTAGCGGATGGCGTGGGGATGCGCGTCCTTGCCCAGTTCCAGGGCGGCGTGCTCGGCGGCGACGATGCCCTCGTCCGAGGCGACGTGCGCCAGCATCGGCGTGCGGACGATGTCGCCGATGGCGTACAGGCCCGGCTCGGCCGTGCGCATGAAGCTGTCGATGCCGACGAAGCCCCGGTCGACGACGGCCTGGGTGGCCTCCAGGCCGACCCCGGCGGTGACCGGACCGCGGCCCACGGCCACCAGCAGGTGGGAGCATTCCACCACGCCGGGCTTGTCGCCCTCCAGGGTGCAAACCACCTTGTCCCCGGACCGCTCGATGGCGGTGATCTTGGTCTTCACCCGGATGTCCATCTTGTGCTGCTTGGCCAGGATCTTGGCCAGCTCCGCGCCCATGGCGGCTTCCTCGATGGGCAGCAGCCGGTCCATGAGTTCCACCAGCGTCACCTTGGACCCCAGCCGGGCGAACACCGAGGCGAATTCCACCCCGATCGCGCCGGCGCCCAGGATCACCAGGTGGCTGGGCAGTTCGGCCAGGTCCAGGATGTGGTCGCTGTTCAGCACCCGCACCCCGTCCGTGGCCATCCCGGGCATCTCCTTGGGCACCGAGCCGGTGGCCAGGATGATCTTCCGGCCCTCGTGGACCTCCACGGCCTCGCCGGTCACCTCGACCTTGCCGCCGCCCAGGAGCTTGCCGCTGCCCTTGAGCACGGTGACCTTGTTCTTCTTCATCAGGAATTCCACGCCCTTGCCGTTCTTCAGCACGATGCGGTTCTTGCGCTTGACGATGGCCGCCAGGTCGGCGCGCATCTGCGAAACGTCCACTCCGGCGATGCCGAACTCGGCCAGGTCGGGCATGTGCCCGATGCGGTGCGCCGTCTCCAGCCAGGTCTTGGCGGGAATGCAGCCGCGCCGCAGGCAGGTGCCGCCCAGGCCGCCTGGGTCCTTCTCCACGATGGCCGTGGCCAGCCCCAGCTGCGCCCCCCGGATGGCCGCGATGTAGCCGCCGGGCCCCGAACCGATGACGATGAGATCGAATTGCGCCATTGCACGACTCCTGTATGGGCGGACCACGGACCGGCCGCACCGGAAGACATCAGCTTCCATCCTCCCATCCGCAGCCCGCTCTGGCCAGTGTCAGGGAATAACCTGGGCCGACTTGATCCGCACCGGATACTCCGGGACGTTGGGCATGCCATGGAACCACACGGTATGGACCTTCTCGATCTTGTCCACCACCGCCATGCCCGAGACCACCCGGCCGAACACGCAGTAGCCGTAGCCGGCGTCCGTGTCGTCCTTGGGGTCCAGGGCCTTGTTGTCCACGGTGTTGACGAAGAACTGGGAGGTGGAGCTGTGCGGGGCATCGGTGCGGGCCATGGCCACCGTGCCCCGGGCGTTCTTGAGGCCGGCGGCGAAGGTCAGCCGGGCTTCGTTGAAGATCGGCTCGTGGACCGGCTTCTCGGCCAGGTTCTTCAGCAGCCCGCCGCCCTGCACCATGAAGCCGTCGATCACCCGGTGGAAGATGGTGTCGGTGTAGAAGCCCTCCCGCACGTAGCGGAGGAAATTGGCGACGGTCCTGGGCGCCAGCTCCGGCTCCAGTTCCACCACGAAGGGACCGTAGCTGGTGTCGATCTGCACCTTGGGCTTGGCCGCTCCCTGGCCGGCAGCGGGCAGGGCCAGAGCGAGGAGCGCTGCCAAGAGGATAGCTTTCATCGTGTTCTCCGCATTGATTATAGGGGATCCCGCAAGTCAGCTATGCTTTCTCCATGCCCACTTTCGATTTCCCCACCTGGCTGCTGTCCGTCTTCCTCGCTCCGTTCGGGCTCATCCTGGGATCGTTCGGCAACGTGCTGATCCACCGCCTGCCCCAGGAGGACCCGGCCGAGCGCAACGTGGTCACCCGGCCCAGCCACTGCCCGGGCTGCAAGGCCCGGATCCGGCCCTGGCACAACATTCCCCTGGTGAGCTGGGTCTGGCTGCGGGGCCGCTGCGCCTCATGCGGCTGGCGCATCCCGGCCCGCTACCCGCTGGTGGAGCTGCTGGGGGGGCTGCTGCTGGCCGGGTCGCCCTGGGTCTTCCCGTTCGGCACCCTGATCTGGGCCAAGGGGGTGATCTGCGGCTACGCCCTCATCGTGCTGTTCTTCACCGACCTCACCGCCTTCATCCTGCCGGACGCCCTGCAGTTCCCGCTCATGGCGCTCGGCATCATGTTCGCCCTGCCCCAGCTGGTGTGGCCCATGCACCTCACCACCGTATGGGGCCCCGGCCTGAGCCTGCTGCGGGTGGAGACCTTCACCAACGGCCTCCAGCCGGCCCCGGCCTGGTCCCTGCTGGGCCAGCCGGTGTCGCTGCTGTCCAGCCTGCTCGGGCTCGGGGTGGGCTACGGGGTGCCGGCAGGGCTGAACCTGCTCTACCGGCTGATCCGCAAGACCGACGGCATCGGCATGGGCGATTTCAAGATGCTGGCCTGGCTCGGCGCCTTCTGGGGCTGGGCGCCCATGCTGGGCATCCTGTTCGGCGGCTCCCTGCTGGGCAGCGCCGTGGGCCTGCCCATGCTGGTGACCCGCAAGGCCAGCGGCCAGACCATGCTGCCGTTCGGCTGCGCCCTGGCGCTGGCGACGCCCGTGGTGGTGTTCTACGGGCCCGCCATCTGGAGCGCCTACATGGGGATGATGCGCTAGGAAGCCCACGGTAACCGTTCCTCCTGGCGGGTTGGGTCCACCGGCAGGAGTGCTCCCGGTCAACGTCATAGCCATGAATCCTGATTCCTTGGCAGGGCTCCCTCTGGATCATGCACCTCCAAAAGGTCTGCACCATCAAGGCGGTCGAGGTAGACCACCAGATTGAAACCACCGGGGTCTGCGATGGAGGGGAAGATCAGTCCCTTGGCTGGCGAGCTTGCTTGTTGACCTGGGCGGTTGAACCGCCCGCCCTGCTTCGCCGCACCGGCCCCGCTCAGCGGCTGGAACGCCCACCTTGGCGTAAGCACCCTAAAAAGCGTGGTCAATGGTAGAGATGCCAAAATCATCCAGTCGGGCCTGACGCAATCGATTCAAGGTATTTCACTACCGCTTCGGTTTCCCCGGCGGTCACCAATTCATCTGCGGTCCGGAACCCGAATTCAGCGATCGGGCTGTTCTGGAACCAGATGAGCGCGTGGTTGACATCGCCGCTGGTGAGTTCCAGGGCAGCCCGAATGACCCGCAGGACATTGCGAAGGTAGGCCTGGATCGCTGGGGCTCCTGGCGTTCGGGTCACCGTGTTCCGGTGGACGTGCGCTCGCTCGGCGATGAGCTGGATCGGCCATTGAAGTCGCTTGGAGAAGCGGGAGGGGGAGAGGAGAGGCATTCTGGTCTCGCTGACGGAGGCGAGAAATTTCGAGAATTGCGCTTCAGGGGTTTGGAGTTGGGTAGACATTTTGGCTACACCTCATGCTCCTTCAACGCTCAGTATATGCCCTAATTTTGCACCCGCCAATCACCTGGTGCAGCATCCGGCAATCCCCCTAAGCATGGGTCCGGTCCCCGCATCCCCACTTCATGGCCGGTCGGAGCCCGGTCATGAAGTCTAGGACGACAGCGCGACCTTCAGCGCCGCGAAGGCTTCGGGCAGCCCTTCGGGCCGTGTGCCGCCGCCCTGGGCCAGGGGATTCCTGCCGCCGCCCCGGCCGCCCACGAAGGGGACCATGGCCTTGAGCAGGGCGCCGGCGTCGGCCTTGGCGGCGAGGTCGAGGCTGACGCTCACCAGGATGGCCAGCTTGTCCTCGGCCAGCTTCGAAGCCAGGGCGATGACGGCGCTGCGGTGCCGGGTCCGGCACTGGTCCATCATCTCCCGGAGCGCCGGGCCGTCGATCCCCTCCACGCTCATGGTGACCAGGGTCAGGCCGTTCACCGTTTCCAGCTGCTCGGCGGCGCCGCCGCCGCTGGCGGCCTTCAGCTTGGCTTCCTTCAGCTCCCGCTCCAGCTGCTGGATCCGGCTTTCCTTGCCGGCCAGCAGGCCGGCCAGCTTTTCCCGGGGCGAATTGGCCTGCCGGCTCAGGGCGGCCAGCAGGTGCTCGTCCTCCTGCAGCCGGGCCAGGGCGGCGGCGCCCGCCACCGCCTCCAGCCGGCGCACGCCGGCGGCCACGGCCCCTTCAGCCACGATCTTCACCAGGCCGATCTCGCCGGTGTTGGCCACGTGGGTGCCGCCGCACAGTTCCCGGGAGAACCCGGGCACTGAAACCACCCGCACCTGGTCGCCGTACTTTTCGCCGAACAGCGCCATGGCGCCGGCCGCCAGGGCCTCTTCGATGGGCATCTGCTGGCTGGTGGTGCGGAACGCCCGCAGGGTCTGCTCGTTCACCAGGCGCTCGACCTCGGCCACCTGCTCGGCCTCCAGCGGGGCGAAGTGGTTGAAGTCGAAGCGCAGCCGGTCGGCGTCCACGACCGACCCGGCCTGCTTGACGTGGGTGCCCAGGACTTCCCGCAGCGCGGCGTGGATCAGGTGGGTGGCGGTGTGGTGGGCGCGGATCCGGGCGCGGCGTTCCGCGTCCACCGACGCCAGCACGGTCTCGCCCTCACGCAGGGGGCGCGAACCGGAGACGGTCACGTGGTGCAGGTGGCGCCGGGGCGCGGGGGCGGTGGTATCGGTGACCTGGGCCAACAGGCCCTCGGCCCTGAGGGTGCCGGTATCGCCCACCTGGCCGCCGCTCTGGGCGTAGAACGGGGTATGGTCCAGCAGCACGAAGCCCGGACCGGACAGCTCCTTCACCCGCTTCTGGCCCTGGTCGAACAGGGCGACCACCTTGCCCTGGGCGTCGGTGACCTCGTAGCCCAGGAAGCCGGTGGCGCGCATGTCGGCCAGCGCCCCCAGGTCGCCGCCCAGGCGGATGTCATGGACCTTCTGGGCCTGCCGGCTCTTGGCCTTCTGCTCGGCCAGTTCGGCGTGGAAGCCTTCCAGGTCGCATTTCAGGCCGCGCTCCCGGCACCAGTCCTCCACCAGGTCCACCGGGAAGCCGAAGGTGTCGTAGAGCTTGAAGATCTCGGCACCGGGCAGGGCGCCCGAAGCCACATCGAGCGCTTCCAGCTGCTTGAGGCCGGCGGTGAGGGTGAGGCTGAACTGGCCCTCTTCCCGGGCCAGGACCTTCATGATGCGGTTCAGCTCGCCTTCCAGCTCCGGATAGGCGTCGCCCATGGCCTGGAACACGGAAGGGGCCAGGTCGGCGAAGAACCTGCCCTGGATGCCCAGCTTGCGGCCGAAGCGCAGGGCGCGGCGGATGATCTTGCGCAGGACGTAGCCGCGGCCTTCGTTGGAAGGCACCACGGCGTCGTAGATCATGAAGGTGGCGGCGCGGATGTGGTCGGCGATGACCTGGGAGGCGGTGCGGTTGGCGGTTTCCGCGCGCAGCGCCGGCTCGATGCCGGCCCTCTTCCAGATGGCCTCGAAGATGGGCCGGAACAGGTCGATCTCGTAGTTGCTGTCCACCCCCTGGAGGATGGAGGCGACCCGCTCCAGGCCCATGCCGGTGTCGATGCTGGGCCGGGGCAGCGGCTTCATGGTGCCGTTGGCCTCGCGGTCGTACTGCATGAACACCAGGTTCCAGATCTCCATGACCCGGTCGCCTTCGCCGTTGGGCTGGGCGTCGCCGCTGTAGCGGGGGCCGCGGTCGTAATGGATTTCGCTGCAGGGGCCGCATGGGCCGGTGTCGCCCATCTGCCAGAAGTTGTCCGAGCCGCAGCGCATCACCCGGTCCCTGGGCACGCCGGCATCGAGCCACAGCTGTTCGGCCTCGGTGTCGGCGGGGATGCCTTCGGCGCCTTCGTACACCGTCACCCAGAGCCGTTCCGGGTCGAGCCCCAGGTTGCCCTGGGACTTGGGGCCGGTGACGAACTCCCAGGCGAAGTGGATGGCGTCGGCCTTGAAGTAGTCGCCGAAGCTGAAGTTGCCGAGCATCTCGAAGAAGGTGTGGTGGCGCGCGGTGAAGCCCACCTGGTCCAGGTCGTTGTGCTTGCCGCCGGCCCGCAGGCACTTCTGCGACGAGGCGGCGCGGGTGTAGTCGCGCTTCTCCTTGCCCAGGAACACGTCCTTGAACTGCACCATGCCGGCGTTGGTCCACATCACCGTGGGGTCATCGGCCGGCCCCACCACGGAACTGGAAGCCACCACCCGGTGGCCGTGGGCGGAGAAGTAGTCCAGGAAGCGCTGGCGGAGCTCGGAAGTTTTCATGAGGTCGACTTTCAATGAAAGGGCACACTAAAAAATAACAGAACTCAGTGCCGGAAATGCCGGGTGCCGGTGAAGAACAGCCAGACGCCTAGTTTCTGGGCCGCCTCGATCACCTCCTTGTCGCGCAGCGAGCCGCCCGGTTCGATGAAGGCGGTCACGCCGTGGCGGGCCGCCAGCTCCAGGCCGTCGGCGAACGGGAAGAAGGCGTCGGAACCCAGGATCGCGCCCCGGGCCCGGTCTCCGGCCTTGCGGCAGGCGATCTCCACCGAGTCCACCCGGCTCATCTGGCCCGCGCCGATGCCGACGGTGCCGCCGTCCCTGACCAGGACGATGGCGTTGGAACGCACCGCCTTCGCCACGGTGTCGGCCATGACCATGTCCTCCACCAGCGGCCAGGGCCCGCGCCCGGTGGCCTTCACCTGCCACTGCTCCACCGGCGTGCTGACGCAATCCGGCCGCTGCAGCAGGAACCCGCCGCCGATGCTGCGCAGGTCGACGCCGTGGGCCGAAAGCGGCCAGACCGCGGGGCTTTCGAGGATGCGCACCTGCTTGCGGGTGGCGAACAGCGCCAGGGCCTCCGGGGAGAAGGCCGGGGCGACGATCACTTCCCAGAAGGTCTGGACCATGGCCATGGCCACTTCCATCCCCACCGGGCGGTTGAAGGCGACGATGCCGCCGAAGGCGGCCACCGGATCCCCGGCCTGGGCCCGGTGGAAGGCCTCCAGCACGTGGGTGCCCCGGCCCACCCCGCAGGGGTTGTTGTGCTTGACGATGACCACCGACGGCGCCTTGAACTGGAACACCGAGCGCGCGGCCGCGTCCACGTCCAGCACGTTGTTGAAGCTCAGTTCCTTGCCCTGGAGCTGCCGGCAGGCCGGGAAGCCTTCCACGCGGGCGCCGGGCTGCACGTAGAAGCCCGCCACCTGGTGGGGATTCTCGCCGTAGCGCAGTCCATGGCTGGCTTCGAGGCCGATGCTCAGGCGCTCGGGAAGGGCTTCCAGGTCGCCTTCGGCCACTTCCGTGGTGGCCGCCATCCAGGCGCTGATGGCCGAATCGTAGCGGGCGGTGCGCTGGAAGGCGGCCAGGGCGCAGGCCTTGCGGTCCTCCAGCGACCAGCTGCCCTGGGTCAGCTTGGCCAGGAAGCCGGGATACTGCCCGGGGTCGGTGAGCACGGTGACCGAGGCGTGGTTCTTGGCGGCGGAGCGCAGCATGCTGGGGCCGCCGATGTCGATCTGTTCGACGCACGCCTCGGGGGTGACCCCGGGCGTGGCGATGGTCGCCTCGAACGGGTACAGGTTCACCACCACCAGGTCGATGGGGTCGATCCCCAGGCGGGCGGCGTCGGCCAGATGCTCCGGCGCGTCCCGGCGGTACAGCAGGCCGCCGTGGATGCGCGGGTGCAGGGTCTTGACCCGGCCGCCGAAGGCCTCCGGCGCCCCGGTGTATTCGGCCACTTCCATCACCTCGACGCCGGCCTCCCGGAGCGCCTTGAGGGTGCCGCCGGTGGCCAGCAGTTCCCAGCCCAGCGCCTTCAGGCCCTTGGCCAATGGCAAAAGCCCCTTCTTGTCATAGACCGAGAACAGTGCCGTGGGCATGGCTTTCCCCGCAAAGTGTCATTCTTTCATAGACTAGGGCGTCATGTCCTGAATTCAATGGCTTGGCCGGGCCTGCCGATGAGACCGGGTGGAGGGTTCCCGTCATGGATGTCCAGGTGGAGGTTCAGTTTACCATTCAGCATACCCTGGAGGAGCTCAAGGAGGCCTTCGTCCGGCGCGGCCATTTCCCCAACTGGAAGGTCATCCAGGACACCGAGACCCGGCCCCAGCTGTTCTTCGAAACCCGGATCGTTTCGGTCAATCTGTCCTCGGAAGCGGACCGGTTCGCCTGGTTCGTCTTTTCCCTGGAGGCCTGCGGCGAGCTGAACAAGCGGGTGGTCATCACCAACGTCGTGCCCTCCGGGGTGAAGGTGGATATCCCCAACTTGACCGATTTCCTGAATTTCTGCCGGAACTGCCTGGTGGGCACGCCCGGCCAATCCTGACCAGTTGCCCCCATCTTCGCCATGGCTCATATTGGAAGCGACGCGAAGGGCCCCATGCCGAAACTGAAGATCAACGACATCGAGATCACTGTGGAGCCCGGCACGTTGCTGCTGGACGCCTGCGCCCGGGCCGGATTCGCCATCCCCCACTACTGCTACCATCCGGCGCTGTCCCCGGTGGCCACCTGCCGGATGTGCATGGTGGAGATCAAGGGGCAGCCCAAGCTGGCCACGTCCTGCACCACCGTGGCCATGGACGGCCAGGAGGTGTCCACCACGTCGCCTTCGGTGACCGACGCCCGGGCCGGGGTCATGGAATTCCTGCTCATGAACCACCCCCTGGACTGCCCCATCTGCGACCAGGCCGGGGAATGCCGGCTCCAGGACTACAGCTACCAGTTCGGCAGCGGCGACAGCCGCATGGTGGAACCCAAGCGCCGCTACCGCTACGAGGATCTGGGCGGGAAGATCGTCATCGACAAGAACCGGTGCATCCACTGCACCCGCTGCATCCGGTTCACCCAGGAGATCTCGGGCACCTCCGAGCTGACCGTCGCCAACCGGGGCGCCGAGCTGGAGGTCACCACCTATTCCGGCCGTTCCATGGACGACAATCCGCTGGCCGGCAACGTGGTGGACCTCTGCCCGGTGGGCGCCCTGACCAGCCGGGATTTCCGGTTCAACAAGCGGGTCTGGTACCTGAAGCCGGTTCCCACCATCAGCCGGCATTCGGCCCTGGCCAACCCCATCTGGGCCGACGTGGACCAGAACCGGGTCTGGCGCTTCCGGCCCCGGCCCACCGCCGGCGACCAGGCCAGCTGCTTCATGTTCGACCACGAGCGCTACGCCTACCACCGCTACGCCCTCGATCCGGCGACCCGGGCCGTGCGGCCGGCCCTGCGCGGAGCCGAGGCCACCGGGGAGCAGGTGGCCCGGGCGCTGCAGGAAGCCGGGCCGGTGGCCGCGCTGGCCCAGGGCACCTTCGGTTGCGACACCGCCCAGCGCCTGGGTGACCTGGCGGCGCCGGACCTGCGCTTCGGCAGCGGGGACTGCGTCTACCCCATCCGCTTCCCGGCCCTCCAGCCCAGCTCCGACGGCATCTTCAACCGGCGCGGGCTCCTGGAACGCGGCTACCGGTTCGGCCGGCTGGAGGAGCTGCTGGAGCGGATCCGCTCGGGCGACGTGGGGGCGGTGGTGATCCTGCACGACGCGGCGTTCTCCACCGGGCCGGAAACCTCGCAGATCAAGGAAATCATTGAAGCCGCCCGGTTCAGCCTGGTGCTGGAGCCGATTCCCGGACCGCTTAGCGAACTGGCGACCGCCCGGCTACCGGTCGCGACCTATTTGGAAGAAAACGATTTTGTGATCAACCATGAGGGGGAACTGAGATGCTACAAGAAGGCCCTGGACCCTCCAAGGGGAGTGAAGCCCACCGTGGATTGGGTTCGGGATCTTCTGAGGGAGAGGACCCCCTCCCCGGTCTGATCAGCGCCCTGCCCGCGCCGTTCCTGCTGGCCTACGACGCCGAGCACGGCGGCTGCCGCCGGCTGGTGGACTGGGTCCAGCAGCGCGACACCAGCGGGCTGGTGGTGTCCTTCCCGTTCCAGAACGCCGAGCTGGTGCACGTGGCGCCGGAACTGGCCGGGCTGCCCCAGGCCGGACAGGTGCACGGCTACGACACCCGCACCCGGAAGGTCCACAGCGGCGCCCAGCTGCTGCCCAGCCTGTTCAGCCGGCTCCCGGGGTGGGGCTGGCTGGCGCCCCTGGCCGGGTTGCCGCCAGTGTCCGCCCTGATCTACGCCTACCTGCGCCGCGGCGGGAAATAACGCCGGTTCACAGCATTTCCAGCGGCTGCCGGCGCCGGGGCGGGGGAAACTGGGCGTCGAGCCGCGCGCACTCGGACGGGGACAAGGCCAGGGCCTGGGCCGCGAGGTTCTCGCGCAGGTGCTGTTCCGTGGAGGCCTTCGGGATGACGATGGCGCCGGGCCGGCGCAGCGCCCAGGCCAGCGCCACCTGCCAGTGGCTCACCCCGCGCTGGGCGGCGATTTCCGCCAGGGCGCCGGCCTTGGCGATGCGCCCCTGCTCGATCGGGCTGTAGGCCATCAGCGGCAGGCCATGCCCGCCCATCCAGGGCAGCAGGTCGAACTCGGGCCCGCGCCGGGTCAGGTTGTAGAGCACCTGGTTGACCGCGCAGCGGTTCCCTCCGGGCAGCGCGTACAAGGCTTCCAGGTCGTCCTGGGCGAAATTGCTGACGCCCCAGTGGCGGATCTTGCCGGCGGCGCGCAGGGCCTCGAAGCCGGCGACGGTTTCGGCGAGCGGCACGTCGCCGCGCCAGTGCAGCAGGTACAGATCGAGCTGGCCGGTGCCGAGGCGGCGCAGGCTCTGCTCGCAGGCGCGCTGCAGCGCCTGGCGGCCGGCGTGGTGCGGATAGACCTTGCTGACCAGGAACACCTGGTCGCGCAGGCCGGCCAGCGCTTCGCCGAGAAACTGCTCGGTCCGGCCTTCACCGTACATCTCCGCGGTGTCGATCAGGGTCAGCCCCAGTTCCACCCCGAGCCGCACGGTGGCGATCTCCTCCCGGCGCCGGGCGGGGCTTTCGCCCAGCCGCCACGTGCCCATGCCCAACGCGGGAACCTGTTCGCCTCCGGGCAACGCCACCCTGTTCATCGCCACCCCCGGTCAGAAGGAAATGCCCACGCCCAGCGTCCAAAGGCTCTGGAATTCCTGGCCCGAACCCTGGGCGCCCAGTGCGGCGTCGAGGCTCGGGGCTGCCCCCTGCTGCACCGGCTTGTCGCGGGTCAGCGGCGCCTGGTAGCTGGCGGCCAGGTAGGGACGCGGCCCGGGGAGCGGCAGCACCCAGCGCAGGCCCGCCCGCAGCCAGGGCCGGGCGATGGTCTGGTCCTCGGCCGCTCCGGCGCCGGCGTAGCGGTACGCGTGGAACCGCTCCAGCAGCCCCAGCTCCCCGGCGAAGTCGGTGAACGGCAGCCAGAACTGGGCGTTGACCCCGGCGCCGAACCCGGACTGGCGCAGACGGCTGGGCGCGCTGCCCTGGCCCTGCTGGATCCGGCCATCGGCCTGCAGGGAGGCGTATTCGGCGTTCCATTCGAACTTGAGCACCGGCCCCACCCGGATGATCCGGTGGCTCACCGTGAAGATCGCCCCGGTCCCGGTATCCAGGGACCCGGAAACGGGCTGGCCCTGGACCGTGGTCGAGGGCAGGTCCTGCCCTTTGGCGAAGGGGGCTTCCAGCCGCAGGTCCCAGGCCTGGGCCGAAAGCGGCAGGGCGAGAAGGGCCAGGGAAAGGGTCTGCAGCATCTTCACGGCGGGAACTCCATCAGTTCCCAGGATGCAAGGATTTGCCCCCCTTGGGAAGTTGGGGATTTCCTGTATGACTGGCGAATCGGCCCAAGCTGTGTCATGTTTTTGACTTGACCCTTTCTTCTTAGCAATTAGGCTACTTAGCTATAGAAGCCGCCATGACCCCTCTGCCACGACTCCATTGGTCCACCCTGGGCGAGCCGACCCAGGGCCTGGAGAACCATTGGGCGAGCGCCTGGCAGGTGACCCTGGACCGCGGCCCGGTGGCCGCCCTGCCGCCCCGGGACACCGATCTGTGGGTGATCAGCGCCGCCAGCAGCCCGGCTGCCGCCTTGGCGCGGGTGGCGGCGGAGGTCGGAGCGCTGCCCATCCTGGTCCTGCTGGACCCGGACGCCGCTCCGCTCAGCCCCAAGGCCCTGGCCAGCTGGGGCGCCCTGGGCTCCCTGCGCTGGGGGCTGCCTTCGACCAGCCCGCCCCTGCCCGGCCTGCGCCCCACCCCGCCGTCCCAGGTGCCCCTGACCATCGCCCAGTCCCTGGGCCTGGGCCTGGTGGGCATCGGCGCCCTCATGCGCGAAGTCCTGGCCAAGGCCCGGGCCGCGGCGGCCACCAAGGCCACGGTCCTGCTGCTGGGGGAAAGCGGCACCGGCAAGGAGGTCATCGCCCAGGCCATCCACCGCATGAGCGCGCAACGCGACCAGCCGTTCGTCCCAGTCCACTGCGGCGCCATCCCGGACAACCTCATCGAATCGGAGCTGTTCGGCTACACCAAGGGCGCCTTCACCGACGCCCGCAAGGACGCCCCCGGCAAGTTCCGGGAGGCCAGCGGCGGCACGGTCTTCCTGGACGAGGTGAGCACCATGCCGCTGAGCGTCCAGGTGCGCCTGCTGCGGGTGCTGCAGGAGCGGGAGGTGCAGCCCCTGGGCGGCGGCGCGCCGGTGAAGGTGGAGGTGCGGGTGATCGCCGCCACCAATCTCGACCTCTGGCAGCGGGTGCAGGACGGCCTGTTCCGGGAGGACCTGTTCTATCGCCTGGAGGTGGTGCCGATCACCCTGCCCCCCCTGCGCGACCGCCGGGAGGAGGTGCCCTTCCTTGCCCAGCACTTCCTCAACCGCAAGGCCCGGGAGCACGGCCTCTACCCCAAGGCCCTGCATCCTTCGGTGGACTCGCTGCTCACGGCGCTGCCCTGGCCCGGCAACGTCCGCCAGCTGGAGAATGCCATCGAGCGCGCCATCGTGCTGTCCGCGGACCGGCCGGTGCTCACCCGGGCCGACTTCGCCTTCCTGCTGGAGCGGCTGGCGGACGCCCAGGAGATCGCCGACGCCCTGCCGCCCATGCAGGACTTCCCCACCTTCAACGCCCAGTCGGCCGCACCCCCGTCCCTGGAGCTCCCGTCCGAAGGGCTGGACCTCAACCAGGTGGTGTCGGACGTGGAAAAGAAGCTGATGCTGCAGAGCCTGCAGGTCACCCGTGGCAACAAGAAGCGGGCCGCCGAGCTGCTTGGCCTCAAGCGCACCACCTTCCTGGAGAAGATGAAGCGCCTGGACCTGGAGGATAGCCTACCGGAGTGCACGGAATCCTGACCTGCTAGCAGCCGTTGCGGAGCGGAGCTCCGTTACGGCTGCTTGTGCCCAGCCCGGCCACTCAATGAGGAAGCCCCTGACGGTGCTAGCAGCCGTTGCGGAGCAGAGCTCCGTTACGGCTGCTTGTGCCCAGCCCGGCCACTCAATGAGGAAGCCTCTGACGGTGGTAATGTGATGTTATGGCTAACGCGACCCCCCATCAACGGTGGCTTCTGGACGTTCCGGAGGCGGCCGTCGACGCCGTCGGCGACTGGCTGGAGGCGCGCGGCGCCACGGCCACCTACCGGGAGGCGGACCCGCCCTTCACCTTCTTCGCCTATTTCGCGCCGGGCGCGGCCCTGCCCGACCCCCTGGAGCTGGTCGCCTTCCCCGGGGTCCGGCTGCTGGGCTCGGAAACCTTCGCGGACGAGGACTGGCTGGCCAAGAGCCGGGAGGGCTTCGGCCCGATCGAGGTGGGCCGCAGCTTCTTCATCCGGCCCCTGTGGGAGGACTGCCCGGCCCCCGCCGGCCGCACCCCCATCGTCGTCAACCCGGGGCTGGCCTTCGGCACCGGCGGCCACGAGACCACCCGCCTGTGCATGGCCCTGGTGGAGGATATGGCCGAGGCCGGGCAGCTGCTCGACCCGGTGCTGGACATCGGCGCCGGCACCGGCATCCTGGCCCTCGCCGCGTGGCTGCGCGGCGCCCGGAAGGTCACCGCCTTCGACCATGACCCGGACTGCGGGCCGGCCATGGGCGACTTCATGAAGCTCAACGCCGGGCTGCTGGGGGGCCAGGTGCCATTCAGCCACTTCGTGGGCGTGCTGGACGACCCCCGGGTGGACGGCCCCTACCGCACCGTCCTGGCCAACATCCTGCTGGAGACCATCCAGGACCTGCTGCCGCGCATGGCCATGATCACGGCCCCGGGCGGGCTGCTGGTGGCCTCGGGCATCCTCGCCGAGCGCCAGGACGAGGCCCTGGTGAGCCTCGTGGCCTACGGCTTCCGGCCCCTGAGGATCGTCCAGGAGGGCGCCTGGATCGCCATCCTGGCCCAGCGGCTGCCATGAACCAGGGAGACCGGCCCATCGGGGTGTTCGACTCCGGCATCGGCGGGCTCACCGTGGTCCGGGCCCTGCGCCGGGCCCTGCCGGAGGAGTGCGTCGTCTACCTGGGCGACACCGCCCGGGTGCCGTACGGCGACAAGTCGCACGCCACCATTCAGCGCTACACCCTGCAGGCCGGCGCCATCCTGGCCCGCCACGACCCCAAGCTGATGGTCATCGCCTGCAACACCGCCTCCGCCCACGGCCTGGCCGCGCTCCAGGCGGTGGCGCCCTGCCCGGTGATCGGCGTGATCGAGCCGGGGGCCGAGGCGGCCGCGGCCGTGAGCGGGGCGGTGGGGGTGATCGGCACCCTGGCCACCATCCAGAGCGGCGCCTACGAGGAGGCCATCCGCCGGCGCAAGCCGGACGCGGTGATCTACAGCCTGGCCTGCCCCCTGCTGGCGGCTTTCGCCGAGGAAGGCTGGCTGGACGACCCCATCACCGACGCGGTCTGCCGGCGCTACCTGAACCAGATCCCGTTCGAAGCGCACACCATCGTGCTGGGCTGCACCCACTACCCGGCCCTGCTGCCGTCCCTGGCCCGCACCCGGCCGGCGACCACCTGGCTGGACAGCGGCGAACTCACCGCGCGCACCGTGGACGCCATGCTCAAGGGCTCGCTGGGCTACCGCACGGCCAGCGCCCGGGGCGGGTTGCGCATCCTGCTGACCGACGCCGGCAGCCGGTTCCAGGAAGCGGGCGGCCAGTTCCTGGGCGAACCGCTGGAATCCGTGGACCTGGTCGAACTTTGACCTATGCTGGGTCAGGATGATCCTGCACGACTACCTCTCCCGGGCCATGGTGGAGTACCTGCTCGGCACCGTGTCCAACTACCAGCGCCGGGTGCCCAACAACCTGGCCCGGCTGGCCCAGACCCTGCGCCCGGGGGACGTGCTCCTGGTGGAGGGCAACGCGCGGATCAGCCAGATCATCATGTACATGACCCAGAGCTCCTGGAGCCACGCGGCCATGTACCTGGGCGACGCCCTGCTGCGCTGGGGCGGCCCCGAGGCGGACCGGGCCCTGGAGCGGTTCGGCCCCGAGGCCTCCCAGCTGCTCATCGAAAGCGACCTGAAGGAAGGGGTGGCGGTGACGCCGCTGTCCCGCTACCTCGACCAGAACCTGCGGATCTGCCGGCCGGTGGGCCTGCGCCCGGAGCAGCTGGACCGGGTGCTGCTGGAGATGTTCCAGCACCTGGGGGTGCGCTACGACCACCGCAACACCTTCGACCTGGCCCGCTACCTGATCCCGTTCCACCTGGTGCCGCGCTGGTTCCGCCGGCGCAGCCTGTACCTGGGCAGCTCCAGCAGCCGGGAGATCATCTGCTCGGCCCTCATCGCCAAGGCCTTCTACCGGGTGGGCCTGACCATCCAGCCGCCAGTCAGCAGGCGCGGCGAAGGGTTCCAGGTCCGGCACCCCAGCTACATCATGCCGAGGGACTTCGACCTTTCGGCCAATTTCCAGATCCTGAAGCCGCCAAGCAGTTGATGTCAGGGTTTGGCCCGGCGCCTCAGGCTCACCGGAGCCTGGTCCGTCAGGCGGAGATCCTTGGCGTCGGCCAGCTGGTTCGGATAGGCCATGCCCAGAAGCCCCCCGTCCTTGGTGGGCTCCAGTAGCGCCGTGTAGTAGATCCGGCCCCCCGACGAGATCACGGCGTACAGCTTCTGCCCCGAGACCCGGCCCTCGATGGTGAAGGGGCCCAGGCCGCCGGCGACCTGGTTGCCCTTCTGGATCCAGGTGCCGCCGCCCCAGCCACCCGCCAGGTAATCGGCGGTGCTCTCCCAGTCCCCGGACACATCCAGAGCCGCGGGCTCGGTATGGGAATCGAGCCAGGCGCTCGCCACCTGCGGCTGCATGGCGGGCGGCCGGCATCCCACCCCCAGGGCCAGGCCGAGTGCGATGATGCCCAACGATCTCAGTTGCATGGAATGCTCCTTGAGGAATCCGGTCTATAAGTGGTGGGTTTGCCCTCATTATGCCGTGTTTCCCGTCACCGGGGGAGGATCTGGACCGTCCGGACGGCGGCCAGGGAGAAGCCCTGGCTGGTCACGCACCGGTACAGCACCCGGGCCTCCCCGTCGCACTGGATCCGGGGCGCCCGCGGCGGGAGGGCTTCGGGGTCGGGGATCTGCACCAGGCAGCGGCCGGTGCTGACGCAAAGCCGGCGGTTCGAGGGGGAGAAGGCAAGATCCCGGGGGTTGGTTCCTGCGTTGTCAACGCAGCGGGAGCCTATCCCTCCGCGGGGATGCTCTGCTCAGAGGTATGCATGGCCTCCGCGCTCAATTCGGTCACCTTGGGCGCATCGCCCAGCTTGACGTTCTCGGCCTGGGCGATCTTCTCGGCGATGGCGCGCACGGTCTTGATGGAATTGTACTGGCTGGGCACTTCCTTCACCATGATGGCGCCGGTCTTCGCGATCATGACCAGCTTGAACGCCTTGTTGGCCTGGAGGGGATTGGACTTCAGGCTGTTGATGGTGTCGACGGAGGATTTCAGGAAGGCGGGCAGCTGGATGGCGGCCAGGGCATCGATCCCCAGCGCCAGGCCCATCTTGAGGTAGGCCGGGCGGACCACGCCCGCCTTGTCCTTCCGGTAGTCCTCCACGCGCAGCGCCGCCGTGGCGTCGAGCCCTTGGGTGGCCAGCATTTCGGAATCGTTGTCCAGGGCCCCGTCGTCGCCGCGCTTGGCCTTCAGCTCGTTGTACTTGGCAAACTTCTCCTTGATCGCGGCAACCTTGTCGTCGGGGAAGGCCCCCAGCATCTGGTTGGCCGCATCCACCGCCAGGTCGGTGGCCCGGGTGACGCAGAAGATGATGCCGGCCCCGGACTTCATCGCCGCGTCGGGATCGGGGCCGGCGGCCTTTTTGCCGCCCATCAGGCCTCCGAGCGCGCCGAACTGGGCGTGGGCGGGCATCACCGTGCAGACTGCGGCCAGGGCCATGGCGGCCAATGCGAACTTTCTCATGGTGCTGTTCCTTATTGAAGGGCCTGGTACAGGCCTGGGTTGGGCAATAGCTTGCAGAGGTCATCAAGGGCGGCGTTCTGTTCGGCCAGGGCGGCGGCGCCCAGGGCGGCGGGGAGGTAGGGGGCGCCGGCGGGATAGAGGCCCGAGTGCTGGAGGCCCACCGGCTTGATGGCCGGGACGCCCTGGGGATCGTAGCTGCCGGTGTAGACCCTGAACCGGTAGGTATGGCCCAGCATCACCGCTTCGCCCCGGGGTGCGCATACCGGCGTATCCACCCGCAAGCGCAGCAGGGCTCCGTCCTTGCCCGCGGGCGCGGGGGCGCCCGGGTCGTCCAGGAGGACCAGCTGCATGGGGCCGATCTTCGCGGCCCGCGCTGCCAGGCTGGCCTGGGCCCAGACCGGTTTCAGCCTGACCCCGGGCGCCAGGTCCGGCGGCAGCACGCCCACCAGGGGACCCCGGTTGCCGGAGGTGAAGGTGATTTCGTCGCCCGCTGCGCAGCGGTCGAGCTGCTTGGTGGACAACGTCTCGGCCTTGCCGAAATAGCTGCCCAGGACCTTGCCGTCCCGGTTCACCACGCTGCCTTTGAAGGGGTGCAGGGTGAGCTGGGCGCGGAGGCCCGGTGGCGGGCCCTGCCAGGCCACCTTGCCGCCGCCCTGGGCAAGGCCGCGCCCCTGGCGGCCCATGGGCTGGAGCCCGGACTCGATGGCCTTGGCCAGCTTGATGACGCCGTCCCGGCAGAGGTTGAACCACACCGAGGACAGGTCCAGTTCGCGCAGGCCGGGCTTGGTCCGCACGGTCCGGTCCTCGGACTGGAACTGGACCCCGCGAAAGACCAGCGGAGCGCCGCCCTCATCGCCATCGGCATCCTGCCGGCCGAACCAGCGCACCGCCCAGGTCACGTGGAACCGGTGGTCGACGACGCCATCCTCGCCCGGGCTGGTGCCGTGGTAGCTGTCGGCGATGCCGATCTGCGCCAGGAGGTCCGGGGCTTCCTTGGCCCGGACCGCGGCGTCCGCCAGGTCCATGGCGTTCGCGGTCTGCTTGGAGAAGGTGTTCAGGTGCTCGGTGAGCCGGGCCAGGGCGTTCTGCTCCCGGTCCTCCTCGATGGGCAGCAGCCGGAGGCCGCCGCTCTTGGCCAGGTAGTCGGCCAGCAGGCTCGACCAGCCGGCCCCGCTGGGCGGGGTGCGCATGCCCGCCCCGGTCTCGGGTTCAGGGCCGACCCAGCGGATCGCCACCCTGGGTTCCGCCCGCTCCGCCGGAGCGCCGGAAGCCACCAGGGTGGCGCGGTACTCCTCGTCCGCAGCCAGGCTGGAGTTGGGCTTGGCCACGCTCTCCAGCAGGGAGAAGTGGTCGAAAACCTCCCGCACCCGGCCCAGTTTCCCGTTGGGCCCGGTCAGCATCATCCGCGGCTTCACCCCGTCCAGCCGGCCGAAGGGCCAGAAACCCCCGCCGCCCCGGAGCCAGATGCCGGACTGGGACGGCAGGATGCGCCCTTTCAGGGTGAAGGGATGGGCGTTGCGGGCGATCTCCGCCAGGCAATCGTCCAGCCAGGCACGGCCCGCCGCCAGGAAAGCCTCGTGAATCATTTGATCCCGTTCGCCCTCGCCCAGGTTCACCAGCACCTCGGTGATCCGGGTGGCCATGCGGGTAGCCGAGAACAGGCGGGTCATGCTCCAGGGATCCATCAGGCTGATGTCCCCCACCACCACCGCCTCGAACCGGTCCAGGGAACCGGCCAGGGTGTCGCGGTTCAGGCGCACCACCGACAGCCGCGGCAGCACCACCAGGGTCGGTTGATCGGGATCGAGCCGGTGCTCCAGGGACAACGTGCGCTCCTGGCTGGGGAATTTCCGGTCGAAGCTGGCCTCCAGCGCGCCCTGCAGGGCGGCCAGATCGGGATCGGGCACCTGTTTGCCATCCGCCGCCTGGGGCGCGCGGAAAGCGTCCGGCTGCCGGTCGGTCTGCAGGATGGTGTCGGCCAGGATGTACCGGGTGCCCTGGGCCCGGGCCGCCGGGGCCAGCGCCCAGGCCAGCGCCAGGACCGCGCCGAGCACCTTGTGGCGCCGCATCACCGCACCTGCAGGACGGCGCCGGCGTCGTTCTTGGCCTGCAGCAAGAGGTCGGCCGGCATGCCGTCGAGGGCGTCCTTGATGTCCTCCGGGCTCCGGTCGCCCAGGGTCAGCACGAAGTTCTCCACCGTGCCGCCGCCTTTGGTCTCGGATTTGAACGTGAAGCCCTGCTGGCGGAGCCAGGCCCGGAACCGCTGCAGGACGGCCCGCTCCTGGACGTTGGTGATGCGGATGGTGAAGATGCCCGCGGGCGGCGCCGCTGCCTGGCTGTCCAGGCTCTGCAGGTCCTGCATGAGCTTGCGCACCTGCTGGGGCAGGGTGTCGTTGACGATCCCCACGCAGAGATTGATCGCCTGGGTGCGGGCCGCGTCGGCGCTGGACTGGATGCTGCTGGTCCGGGAGATGGCCTGGGAATCCAGCAAGTTGGTGCCGTCCTTCACTAGGCAGCAGCGCAGGGTCACGGTTGAGTTGAACCGGTAGCCGCCGTTGGTGGGCAGGGGGGTGAGCCGGTTGAGGGCGATGGCCACGCAGTCGTCTTCCTCCACCTGGGCGTGATGGCGCACCCAGTCCAGGACCTTGTTGACGAATTCATCTTCGGACTTGAATTCCTGGCCCACCACCGGGCTGGACACGGTGGCCACCTTGAGGTCGGCCCGGTGCAGGGTGCCTTCCAGCATGGCGCGCACCGCATTGGTGGCGGCCAGATCCTTGCGGGTGGGATCGGCATAATCGATCACCCGGATGTAGGAGGACGATCCGGAATTGGCGTAGCCGGCCGCGGTCTGGCTGGAACTGTCGCTGGCGGATTTCACCGCCCCGGCCGAGGCCGCGGCGGCGCCGCCGTACGGGCCGACCACCACGGCCTGGTCGGCGTGGGAGCCCTGGAACGAGGCGGAGGCGCTGCTGGAACTGGAGAAGTTCGCGGACTGGGCGTTCTGGCTCTCGGCCCGGACTTCCTCATGCAGCACCACCGGCTTGTTGAAGTCCGGGTCCATCCCTTCCACGGTGTAGGAAAGCACGAAGAACTTGAACTTCGAGGCCAGGCCGGAGGTGAGGCTCAGGCCCTGGCGCTTCAGGTAGTCCTTCATGGCGCCCATGTCCACCTTGACCACCAGCTTGGTCCTGGCGGTCAGGCCGTCCATGCCGGCTTCCACCACGGCCTGGTCCCGGATGAAGGTGCTGTCGTGCGCCTCCAGGTCCTTCAGCAGCGCATTCTTGCGTTCCGGATCGAGCTGGTAGGCGGTGCCCAGGGAGGCTTCCAGGGCACCCTTGAGCGCGTCCCGCACCGCGTTCTGCTGGGCCCGGTCCAGGGCTTTCTGGTTCTCCTTCTCCTGGCCGAAGAAGGCCTTTTCCGCTGTGGCCTCGCCGGCGCCGGAAAACGGCTTGATCTCGGCCGAACGCAGGGCGGCGCCGGCGCACAGGGCCAGGGCGGTGAGGAGGATCGGCAGGTTTCTTCGCACGGGGAGGTCTCCGGAAAGCGGGGGTTGCGGGCGGGACGGGCCCGGATTACTGGGCGAGGTCGCTCAACCAATGGTCGAACAGGCCCTCGATCTTTTTCTGGCAGTCGGCCAGGATGCCCTGGCCCGCGGCCGCTTCGCTGGTGCCGACCCCGTAGGGCTCCATGGGCACCGCTTCGTAGAGGCGCCCGGCCCGGTCGGTGAGGGTCACCTGGAGCGAGGCCCTGGCCTCGATGAAATCGGGGCTGGGACTGATCTGCCACCAGGGCTGGCCGGGCTTGGCCTGAGGGCCCACGAGCCGCACCTGGACCGCGAAGTCGCCGGCGCCTTCGTTCCAGCCCAGGCCCTGGTGGAGCGCGGCGTTGCGCACCACGGCGGCCAGATCTTCGGGCAGATCCTGGCCGCCGCCCTTGAGGCCCAGCGTCATGGAACCCCGCAGCGCGGTCAGCTTGTGTTCGAACGCCTGCCGGGTCTCATGGAGGTCCGTGCGCAGCATCGGCGCAGAGGGCGCCGACGCCAGGGGCTCGAGCAGGACCTCCAGCCGGGCCAGTTCCGCCCGGCCGCGTTTGAGGCGCTGGATGGCCCGGGCGCGCTGCGCCGGAGGATCGGCCAGGTCGGCCGGACCCTCGTTGTCCTGCTTCACATCGCCCAGGCGGGCCTGCAGGTCCATGACCGCCTTGAACAGGTCCAGGTAGGCCAGAGCGTAGACCGCGCGGTTGGGGACGTCCACCCAGGTCTCGGCCACGGTGAGCCCCGGGAGGTCCGCGGCCTGGCCGGTGATCCGGGAATCCTGGGTCACCTGCAGCCGGGACTGGGCGGTGGCGGCATGGCCCAGGTTCTGCTGCATGGCGGCCGAGGACTTGACGATGGATTCGCTCTGCACCGAGGCACGCAACTGGGTCACCAGTTCGACCCGGGCGTTCTGGGCGGCCTGTTTGACGGCCTGGGCCTGGTTGCCGGCCAGGGGCGCCACACCGACCGCATACACCCGGCCCGGCTGGCTGGGCAGGACCTGGGTCCAGGTCGGGGGCGCGCTGGTCTGGGCCATGAGCAGAGCCGGGAGGAAGAGCAAGGAAAGGAATCGTTTCAAGGGATCCTCAAGAAATAAATTAATATTTCATTGTTTCATCCAAGGCCCGGTTTGACTGAAATGAAGCCATGACCTTCCAGGCCAGCCCGTGATGGGTCGGCAGGAACGACCGGACGCAGCTATGCCATGCCCCGGTCGGCCAGGATGCCTGCTTACAACGGTTCTCTCACGAGAAACGGCGCCTTGCACCGGGCTACGCTATTTACTGGTAGCGATAGTATTGGCTCATCATATTGATGCCGTCAATTTATTTAAACAAAACGCTAGCGATGGATGTTCTGGTTCGGGTTGCGCTCTTCCATCTCCAGCCACAGCCGCTGCAGGCTCAGCAGCCGCTCCGGATAGTCCAGGCCCAGGGCCTCGTCCTCGGGGTCCAGAGCCATGGGGTCCATGATCCACTCCTCCGGAAACTCCGGGAACACCTGGGGCAGCAGGGTGCGGGGCAGGCCGCGCACGCTCAGGTTGCGGATGCCGGGGGTGTCGATGAGCGTGCCGCCGCCGGGGAGGGGCAGCCAGCGCGCGCCGGTGGTGGTCTGGCGGCCGGTGCCGTAGCGGCTCATCTCGCCGGTGCGCTGGTTGAGGTCGGGCACCAGGGCGTTGATCAGGGTGCTTTTGCCCACGCCGCTGTGGCCCACCAGCACCATGGTCCGGCCGCGCAGCAGGTCGCGCAGGGGCTCAAGGCCCTGGCCCTTGGCCGCGCTGGTTTCCAGGATGGGCAGGCCCTGGTCCCGCAGCGGGTCGAGCTCGGGCAGGGTGTCCTGGAGGCTGGCCCGGTCGCGCTTGGTGACGATGATCCGGAAGCCCAGGTTGCACGCCAGCGCCAGGGTCTGGGCCCGTTCCAGCAGGCCGGGGCGCAGGGGCGGATCCACCACGGCGGCGCACACCCACAATTCGTCGGCATTGGCGCAGATCAGCTGCCAGGGCTCGCGGTCGTCGATCCCGCCGCGCTTGAGCAGGGTCCGGCGCGGCATCACCGCCACCACCTGGGCCTGGGGCAGGCCCGGATCCCCCGGTTCCAGCGGCACCGACGAGTAGCGCAGGCGATCCCCCACCACCAGCTTCACCCCCTTGAGCTTGCCGGCGAGGCTGGCGCGCAGGGAGGTCCCGTCGTCCAGCAGCAGGTCGACGATCTGGCTATGGCGCCAGACCAGGGTGGCCTCGGGCAGGTGCATCCAGGGGCCGGGATCCGGCAGCAGCAGCAGCGCGTCGGAATCGTGCGCCTCGTTGTCGGTGCTGAGCCGCTCCGCCGAACGCTGCCGGCGCTTGCTCTGGGCCTTGCCTTCCCGGGCGTAGGCATCCGGCGCGTCCAGGTCCTGGACATCCCGGCTCTGGCCCGTGCGGTACTTGCGCGACACGGCTAGGCCCGCCCGGCGAACTCCCCGGTCTCCGTGGCCACCTTGACCTTCTCGCCTTCCTTGATGAACAGCGGCACCTTGATCTCGATGCCGGTCTCCAGCTTGGCGGGCTTAGTGACGTTGCCGCTGGCCGTGTCGCCCCGGGCGCCGGGCTCGGTGTAGGTGACGGTCAGTTCGACGTGGGTGGGCAGCACCAGGCCGATGGGATGGCCGTTGTATTTCTGGATCTGGATGATCACGCCCTCGATCAGGTAGTCCAGGGCGTCGCCGACCATGTCCTCGTTGAGGGTCAAGGTGTCGTAGTTCTCCTGGTCCATGAAGTGGGAACCGGTGCCGTCGCTGTACAGGTAGGACGCCTGGACCATCTGCAGATCGGGCTCCTTGAACTTGTCGCTGGCCTTGAAGGTCTTGTCGAACACGGCGCGGGTGATCAGGTTGCGCATCTTGAGCCGCACCAGGGTCTGGCCGCCCCGGGCGGTGGGGGTCGAGATCTCCACGTCCAGGCAATGGAAGGGGGTGTCCTCCATCTCGAAGAACATCTTGCGCTTGACGTTGATCGCTTCAATCAGGGCAGCCATGGTTTCCTCAGGGAAAAGGGTTCGGGGCGGCCATCTGGCTCCGAGGGTGACCCGGTCCGGACGGCTGCCATTAAAAATAGTGACATGACCATGGCCCTTGACCGAAGCACAACAGCCGCCCACAGCCTATGATGATGCCAAGGAACCCAGCAATGCCTGAAGTTACCAAGAGCATCGGCCGTTATGTGATCGACCGCACCCTGGGCGAGGGAGCCATGGGCGTGGTCTATCTGGCCGAGGACCCCCTGCTCAAGCGGCGGGTCGCCATCAAGGTGGTCCGGGCCGTGGGCGAGGAACGCGACCACGCCCTGAGCCGGTTCCAGCGGGAAGCCGAGATCTCCGCCCAGCTCAACCACCCGAACGTGGTCACCATCTTCGACGTGGGCGACGAGCCCGGCCTGGGGCCGTTCATCGCCATGGAATACGTCGAGGGGAACAACCTGGGCCATTTCATCCGGGAAGGCACCCTGGACCTGGAGACCCGGTTCGGCATCCTCATCCAGACCATGCGGGCCCTGCGCGCCGCCCACCGCCACGCCATCGTGCACCGGGACGTGAAACCGGAAAACATCCTGGTGGCCGAGAACGGCCGGGTCAAGCTGATGGATTTCGGCATCGCCAAGACCATGGCGCCGCAGCTCCACGCCGGGGAGTTCCTCGGCTCCCCGGCCTACAGCGCCCCCGAGCTGCTGCGCGGCTCGGAACCGACCCCCAGCTCCGACCGCTACAGCTTCGCCGTGACGGCCTTCGAGCTGCTCACCGGCCGGCTGCCCCACCCGGGCGGCACCGTGGCCACGGTGGTCACCCACGTGCTGATGGAACCGCCGGTCTTCCCCCCGGGCATGTCCGGCGATCTGGCCAAGACCTTCCGGGCGGCGCTGTCCCAGGACCCGGAGGAACGGCCCGGGACCCTGGTGGAATTCCTGATGGCCCTGGTGGACGCCTATCCCCTGGAACCCATGGCCCGCGACCGGATCAACGAGCTGTTCCGGCACGACGACTATGCCGGCGACATCGTGCCCATCCGCCGCCGGCCCCGGACCGAAGAGCCGGCGAACCCGGCCTTCAGCGCGGGCCGGGGCACCGCCGGGCGCAGCGTCCCCACCCTGCCGGTGCCGTCCTACACGCTGCCCCCGGCCGTGAAGATCGAACTGGAAGATGCGCCCCGCACCCCGTACCGCCCGCCCGCCCACGACCCCCGGCCGCAACCGGAGCAGGGCTTCTCCGTGACCCCGATGAAACTTTTGAAATGGTTCATCGTCGTCCTGGCGCTCGGGCAGATCTGCTGGTGGCTCTACGGATTGCTCCAGAAGCGCTGAGTTATGCCTTGGACTGGCACAGCTCCATGAGCACGCCGCCGGTCTCGGCCGGGTGGATGAAGGCGATGCGGCTGCCGTGGGCGCCGTCCCTGGGGACCTGGTCGATCATGCGGATGCCCTTGGCCAGCAGTTCCTTCACCGCCGCGTCCACGTCATCCACCTCGAACGCCACATGGTGGATGCCGGGGCCTTTCTTCTCCATGAACTTGCCGATGGGGCTGGTGGGATCGGTGGGCTCCAGGAACTCCAAGGTGCTGGGCCCCACCGGGAAGAACGCCGTCTTCACCTTCTGGGAGGCCACTTCCTCGACGTGCTCCACTTCCATCCCGAACAGTTTGCCCATGCGGCCCATGGCCTCGTCCAGGGTGGGAGAGGCGATGCCCAAGTGATTGATGCGCAGCAGCTTCATACAATCCTCCGATAGGACATTCTACGGCGCCTGGCGCCAACAACAGAAATTTCGGTCATTCCCCGCACATGCCCGGGGTCTCACAGCGTTTGGTCCGTGAGAGCGTATCCGGGGTATGATAAAAGCGGCTCAGAGTGGCCCGCGATCATTGGAGGAACCGTCATGGCTCAAGTAACCCTCAAAGGAAATCCCTTCCACACCGCCGGGGAGCTTCCCCGGGTGGGGAGCCAGGCTCCCTCCTTCAGCCTCACCCGCACCGATCTGAGCGCGGCGTCCCAGGCCGATTTCAAGGGTCAGCGGCTGGTGCTGAACATCTTCCCCAGCATCGACACCCCCACCTGCGCCACCTCGGTGCGCAAGTTCAACGCAGAGGCCAGCAAGATGCCCAACACCACGGTGCTCTGCATCTCCGCCGACCTGCCGTTCGCCGCCGCGCGCTTCTGCTCCACCGAAGGGCTGGACAAGGTGGTGCCCGCCTCCGTCTTCCGCAGCCCGGAATTCGGCACGGCCTACGGCGTCACCCTGACCGACGGCCCCCTGCGCGGGCTGCTGGCCCGTTCCGTGGTGGTGCTGGACCCGGCCGGCAAGGTGATCCACACCGAACTGGTCGGCGAAATCGCCCACGAACCGAACTACGACGCCGCCTTGAAGGTCCTAGCCTAGGATCTTCTTCAGCTTCCTCAGTTCCGGCACCTTCCAGCTGGTGAAGCCGACGATGCCCAGGGTCATGCAGCCGCCGAACACCACCGAGGGGATCAGCCCCAGCAGCCGCGCCGCCAGCCCCGATTCGAAGGCACCCAGCTCGTTGCTGGAACCGATGAAGAACCCGGCCACCGCCTGGACCCGGCCCATCATTTCGGGCGGGGTCCGGGACTGGACCAGGGTATTGCGCAGCACCACGCTGACGTTGTCCATGGCGCCGCTCGCGGCCAGCAGGACCATGGACAGCCAGAAGCTCCAGGAGAGGGCGAAGCCGATCCAGGCCAGGCCGAAGGTGGCGACGCAGAGCAGCAGCACCAGCCCCGCCCGGTTCTGCGGCGGATGGTGCGCCATCCGCAGGCCCATGAGCACCGAACCCACCGCCGGGGCGGTGCGCAGCAGGCCCAGCCCCTGGGGCCCCACCTTGAGGATCTCCGAGGCGAACACCGGCAGCAGCGCCACGGCGCCGCCGAACAGCACCGCGAACAGGTCCAGCGACATGGTGCTGAGCAGCATCCGGTGCTTGAACACGAACACCACGCCCTCGCCCAGGCTCCTGAGCAGCCGGGTCCGCTTGAGCACCCGCGGCCGGGGCGCCACCATGAGCATGGCCACCACGGCGAACCCCATGAGCAGGCCCTCGGCCAGGTAGGCCAGGGCGGCGCTGCCGAAGCCGTAGATCAGCCCGCCCAGGGCCGGGCCCAGCACCTGGGCCAGCTGGAACGAGGAGCTGCGCCAGGTGGCGGCGTTCTGGTAGGCCTCCACGGGGATCAACTCCGTGCTGAGCGCCTGGGAGGCGGGGCGGTAGAACGCCCGGCCCGCGCCAGCCAGGGCCTGGATGGCGTAGAACGGCCAGGCGGCGCGCGGCGCCGCGCCCAGGTTGAGGGCCAGCAGCAGCGCGGCCCCCAGCAGCAGGGCGGCCATGGCCATCAGGGACGTCCGGCGGCGGTCCATGCGGTCCGCGGCGTAGCCGCCGATCAGCGAAAGCCCCAGGAACGGCACCGCTTCGGACAGCCCGATCAGGCCCAGGGACAGGGGGTCCCGGGTGATGTGGTAGACCTGCCAGCCCATCACCAGGGTCTGGATCTGGGTGGCCATGGTCAGGGCCACGGCTCCGGCCAGGAAGCAGCGGTACTCCTGGTACCGGAGCGCCTGGTACGGATCCTTCAAGGCCATCAGTCTTCCTTATTCATATCGGAGTGCGTCGATCACATCCAGGTTAGCCGCCTTCAGGGCGGGCAGGAAGCCGGCGGCCACGCCCACGAAGCCGCTGAAGCCCAGCCCCAGGGCCACGGCCCAGAGATCGGTGATGGCCGGCAGGCTGGTGAAGGTCTTCAGCACCCAGATGGTCACCACCGCGAAAGCCACCCCGATGATGCCGCCCAGGGTGGACAGCACCACCGCTTCGGTGAGGAACTGCCACAGGATATTGGCCCGGGTGGCGCCCAGGGCCCGGCGCACGCCGATCTCCCGGGTGCGCTCGGTGACGCTCACCAGCATGATGTTGGAGATGCCGATGCCGCCCACCAGCAGGGAGATGCTGGCGGCCAGGGCCAGGAAGGTGGTGAGCACGCTGGCCTGCTGGTCCTGGGTCTTCACCCAGTCGTCCTGCTTGCGGATCATGAAGGTGTTGTCGTCCTTGGGGGTGAGCCGCAGCCGCTGGCGCAGCAGGGCCGTGATCTCCAGTTCCGCCAGGTCCGCCTTGTCGTTCTGGGCGCTCACCAGGATGTTCTGGATCCGGTCCAGGCCCTGGATCTTGTGCATGACCGTGGTATAGGGGGCCACGACCACGTCGTCCTGGTCGCCCAGCATGCCGGCGCCCTTGGATTCCAGCACGCCCACCACCTCGAACGGCAGCGAGGAGATGCGGATGATCTTGCCGACGGCCTCCTCGCCCCCGGGGAACAGGTTGTCCCGGACCGTGGTGCCGATGACGCAGACCTTGGCCATGGAGCGGACCTCCCCTTCGGTGTAGAAGCGGCCGTCCTGCACCTCCCAGCCCCGGATCTCCGGGAACTGGATGCCCGAACCCTGGATGCTGGTGAAATAGTTGTTGTTCTGGTAGACCACGGCGCGCGAGGTGCGCACCTGCGGGGTGGCGGCCACCACGCTGGAATCCTTCAGGTCCCGCTCGATCATCTGGGCGTCGGACTCCTGGAGCACCGCCACGCTGCCCAGGCCCAGCGGACCGAACCGGGTGTTGGCACCGGCCCCGCCGCCGTTGAAGATGGTGAGCATGTTGGAGCCCATGTTCTGGATGATGTCGATGGAGGCCTGCCTGGAACCTTCGCCGATGCCGATCATGGCGATGACCGCCCCGACCCCGATGATGATGCCCAGCATGGTGAGGAAGGCCCGGGTCTTGTTGCGGGTGATGGCGAACAGCGCCAGCTTGAGGAACTCGAGAACGGCCATGGTCAGCCCTCCGGAACAGGCGGGAAGGTCCGCATCAGTGGTGCATCCCGCCGCCCATGCCGCCGCCCAGGGGCGAACTGGAACTCGATGCCGTCTTCTTGAATTCCCCGACGCCGGTGAGCACCACCATGCCTTCGCTGACATTGTCGCCGCTCACCTCGGTGAACATCCCGTCGCTGACGCCGGCCTTGACCGTGACCGGCCTGGGCTTGCCGTTCACCAGGATCCAGAGGCGCTCCTCATGCCGGGCGACCAGGCCCCGGGAAACCACATTGCCTCCGGCGGCGGGCTTGGCGCCGCCCTGGGGGGCCGCCGCGGCGGCTTTGGGTTCGTCCATCGCGACGAAGGAGGCGGGGTTGAAGCGGATGGCGGCGCTGGGCACGCGCAGGATGTTCTCCTTGCGGTTGGTGACGATGGAGCAGTCGGCGGTCATCCCCGGAAACAGGGCCAGGTTGCCGTTGTAGACCGGGCTCCCGGGCGGCATGTAGCGGGCCGTGGTGTATTCGAGGGTCCCGGCCTGGCCCAGGGCGAGGACGCCGGACTTGCGGGCGGGCGCGGGCGCGGGCTGGGGCATGGTTGCGCCCGCGGCCTTGTCCGAACCCGGGGTATAAGTGGTCCTCGGCTCGTTGTCGACTTCCATGACGACGTTGTAGGTGACCACGTTGTTGGTGATGACCGGGTTCAGCTGCACCTCGCTCACCACCCCCTTGAACTGCTTGTCGGGATAGCTTTCCACGGTGAAGAAGGCCCGCTGCCCCACCCGCACCTGGCCGATGTCCGCCTCGTCGATGGCGGCATAGACCTTCATCTTGGAGAGATCCTGGGCGATGGTGAACACGTTGGGGGTGGCGAAGCTGGCGGCGACGGTCTGGCCCACATCCACCAGCCGGGCCACCACCACGCCGTCCACGGGCGCCTTGAGGGTGCAGTAGCCCAGGTTGGTCTTGGCGGTCGCCAGTCCCGCCCTGGCCGTCTCAAGGTTCGCCGTGGCCACTTGCAAGGCCAGCTTGAAGCCGTCCAGATCGTTGTCCGAAATCAGCTTGGCTTTCCAGAGTTCCAGGTTCCGCTGGTAGACGATCTGGGCATTGGCCTTGGTGTCGGTGGCCGACTGCAGCGCCGCCTGGGCCGCCTTGAGCGAGGTGAGCCAGGGGGTCGGGTCGATCTGGCCGATGATCTGGCCCTTCTTCACCAGGCTGCTGAAGTCGGCGGTGAGCGAGGTCACCACGCCGGAGACCTGGGTGCCCACCGGCACCTGGATCAGGGCGTTGAGCGTGCCGGTGGCGGTGATCCGCTGGGTGATGCTGCCCTTGTCGACCTTGGCGGTCCGCCACTTGATCTCTTCCTTGCTGCCCCGCAGCACCAGGAAGGTGCTCCCGGCGAGAACCACCAGCCCTCCGGCCAGACCCATCCAGGTTTTTCGCTTCATTTCCACCTCAAGTTCGGAATTGAACAGTCCCTGTCTTGCCAACCGATGCGACCACCATCCGGAAGGTTGAGGCTGGCATGATCATTGTGCGTCTAGCCCTTCATCCTAACCTGCCCTGGATCACGGGACGATGGTCAGACTGTCCTGCACCGCCCGCCGGGCGAAGCCGTCCATGATCGTCCCGGGCATGAGGCCCATGGCCAGCACCAGGAAGCCGCAGATCAGCACCGTGGCCCCGGCCAGGGGGGCCAGCACCGCCGGACGCTCCGCGGCTTCGCGCTGTTCCTGCCCGGAGGGCTTGTCCATGAACAGCGCCACCGGCACCGCCAGGTAGTAATACACCGACACCAGGCTGGCCAGCACGCCAAGCACCGCCAGGCCGACGTGGCCCTGCAGGATGAGCTCCTTGAATATCATATATTTACCGTAGAACCCGGCCATCGGCGGCAGCCCGGCCAGGGAGAACATGCACAGGCTGACGGCGATGCCCAGGCCCGGCCGCTTCCAGCCCAGGCCCTTGAGCTGGTCGAAGGTCGCCTGGTCGCCCACCAGGCCGAACGCCGAGAGCACGCCGAAGGCGCCCATGTTCATGGCCAGGTAGGCCAGGAGGTAGAACAGCATGCCGGCGTAGGCGGCGGGGGTGGCCGCCACCAGGCCGAGCAGGAGGTAGCCGGCGTGGCTGATGCTGGAATAGGCCAGCATGCGCTTGATGCTGGTCTGGGCCAGCGCCGCCAGGTTGCCGAGCACCAGCGAAAGCACCGCCAGGACGGCCAGCGCCGCGCGCATCCGCGGCCCCACCGCGGGCAGGCCCACGGCCATCACCCGCATGAGGGCGAGCACCGCCACGCCCTTGGTGGCCACCGACATGAAGCCGGCGATGGGGTGGGGCGCGGCCTCGTAGACGTCGGGCGTCCACTGGTGGAACGGCACCACGCTCATCTTGAACAGGAACCCCAGCAGCAGCAGGGCCGCCCCGGCCAGGGCGACCGGGTCCACGGGGCCCTGGCCCAGGCGGGCGCCGATGACGGCGATGTCCAGGCTGCCGGTGGCGCCGTAGAGCAGCACCGAGCCCATGAGGAAGATGGCCGAGGCCACGGCCCCGGTGAGGAAGTACTTCATGCCCCCTTCCATGGCCTTGGCGCGCAGGCGCACCGTTGCGGTGAGCGCGTACAGCGGCAGGGAGAGCAGTTCCAGCGCCAGGAACAGCACCAGCAGGTTGCCGGAGGCGGCGAACAGCATCATGCCCACCACCGAGAACAGCAGCAGGGCAAGGGTCTCGCCCTTCACCCAGCCTTCCTGGTGCAGGTGGTCCCAGAGCTGGAGCACGGCCAGGGCCGCGGCCACGAGCACGAAGATGCCGCCGAACTGGGCCAGCCGGTCCATGTGCAGCGCCCCGAAGCTGGGCTGGGCGCCCGTGGCCCAGAGCCGGGTCAGGTAGAAGAAGGCACCGGTGAGGGCCACCAGGGCGATCAGGAACATGGAGGCCCGGATCCACTTGACGGTGGCCTGGTCCGAATCGAGGCAGGCGATGGGCAGCAGGCAGGCGCCCATCGCCGGGATCAGCAGGGGCAGGATGGCGGACAGTTCGGCGGGGGTCAGGATCATCGCTTCACCTCGCTCAGCATCCGCGTTACCTGGCCTTCGGACTGCCAAAGGAAGGTCTGGGGGTGGATGCCCATCCAGAAGATCAGCCCGACGATGGGCAGCATGACCATGATCTCCCGCACGTTGAGGTCATCGTGCAGGTGGGCGGTGCCGCTGTCCTCCCCGGCATTGGCCGGGCCCCAGAACACCCGCTTGACCATCCAGAGCAGGTAGACCGCGCTCAGCAGCACGCCGAGCGTGGCCACGCAGGCCACGGCCCGGCCCCAGGGGAAGCTCGAGGTGTAGGTGCCGTTGAGGATCATGAACTCGCCCACGAAGCCGTTGGTCAAGGGCAGGCCGATGCTGCTGAGCGTCACGATCAGGAAGAAGGCCGTGAACACCGGCATCTTCAGGGCCACGCCGCCGAAGTCGGCGATCCGGCGGGTGTGGGCCCGGTCGTAGAGCATGCCCACCAGCAGGAACAGGGCGCCGGTGGAGATGCCGTGGTTGAGCATCTGCAGCATGGCCCCCTGGGTGCCGAGCACGGTCATGGAGGCGATGCCCAGCATGATGAAGCCCATGTGGCTCACCGAGGAGTAGGCCACCAGCTTCTTGATGTCGGTCTGCACCATGGCCACCAGGGCGCCGTAGACGATGGCCGCCACCGACAGCGCGGCCAGGAGCAGGGCGAAGCGCGCCGCGGCGGCCGGGAACATGGGCAGGGCGAAGCGCAGGAAGCCGTAGGAGCCCAGCTTCAGCAGCACGCCGGCCAGGATCACCGAGCCGCCGGTGGGCGCCTGGGTGTGGGCGTCGGGCAGCCAGGTGTGCAGGGGGAACAGCGGCACCTTGATGGCGAAGGCCAGGGCGAAGGCGAGGAACAGGGTGCTCTGGGTGGTGAACGGCAGGCCGGCGACGGTCTGGGCCATGACCCCGGGGGCGAAGCTGCCGGCCTTGCCGGCCAGGTAGAGCAGCGCGACCAGCCACAGCAGGGAGCCCGACAGGGTGAACAGCACGAACTTGGTGGCGGCGTACTTGCGCTCGTCGCCGCCCCAGACGCCGATGAGGAAGTACATGGGCAGCAGCATGGCCTCCCAGAACAGGTAGAACAGCAGCAGGTCCTGGGCCACCAGGGCGCCCAGCATGCCGGTCTCCAGCATGAGGAACAGCGCAAAAGCGGTGCCGGCCCGCTGGCTGATGCTGTTCCAGGTGCCCAGCAGGGTCAGCGGCACCAGGAAGGTGGTGAGCAGCACCAGCCAGAGGTTCAGCCCGTCCACGGCCAGGTGGTAGTCCACCGGGATGCCCACGGCGGTGAACCAGGGGAAGCGCTCGGCGCAGATCTGGCCCAGGGCGTCGGCCGGCAGGTGCAGCAGCTGGACGGCCGCCACCACGAAGACGCCGAGGCTGCCCAGCAGGCCCAGCAGCTTGGCCAGGGGCGCCTGGCGCTCGGACAGGGGCAGCAGCGCGAGGCCCCAGAGCAGGGGCGCGAACACGAGGAAGCTGAGGAGGTGGGAATTGATCCAGGCGGTGATCACGGGGCATCCTACCTCAAGAAGAACCACAGCAGGAGCACGGCCCCGATGGCCATGCTCAGGGCATAGTTGCGCACGCGGCCGGTCTGGGCCAGGGCGGCGAGATCGCCCCCGGCCCGGGTCAACGCGCCCGGCAGGTTCACCCCGACGCCGTCGATGAGGATGACGTCGAAGGCCTTCCACAGGCAGTTGCCGCCCCAGCGGACCGGGCCGAGGATGCAGGCCTCCACGGCCTCATCCACGTAGAACTTGCGGGCCAGGGTGCGGTACAGTGCCGGGAAGCGCCCTTCGAAGGCTTCTTCCGCCGCCGGGCCGCGCCGGTAGATGCGCCATCCCAGGAACCCGGCGGCCAGGGCCACCGCCGTGGACAGCGCCATGAGGCCCCAGGCCAGGCCCGCGCCGCCATGCTCGGCCGCGGGCGCCAGCAGGGGCCGGCCGTAGGTCAGCGCCGGTTCCAGCCAGCCTTCGATGGCGAAGCTGCCGCCCCAGATCCTCGGCAGGCCGAGCAGGCCCGCCAGCAGGGCGCCGGCGGCCAGGATGGCCAGCGGCGCGGTCATGGTGGCGGGGCTCTCCTCCGCGTGCTCGAAGGCGTGCGCGTCCCGGGGCTCGCCCCAGAAGGCCAGCGCCATCAGCCGCCACATGTAGAAGGCGGTGCAGGCCGCCCCCAGCAGGCCCATGGCGTAGAGCCCGGGGCTCTTGTGCCAGGCCAGGAACAGGATCTCGTCCTTGCTGAAGAAGCCCGAGGTGCCGGGGAAGCCCATGATGCACAGCGTGGCGATCGCCATGGTCCAGAAGGTGACCGGCAGCTTGGCCCTGAGCCCGCCCATGCGGAACAGGTCCTGCTCGTGGTGCATGGCGCGGATCACGCTGCCGGCCCCGAGGAACAGCAGGGCCTTGAACCAGGCGTGGGTGAACAGGTGCAGGAAGCCCGCGGCGAAGCCGGCCGAGCCCAGGCCCAGGAACATGTAGCCCAGCTGGGAGACCGTGGAGTAGGCCAGCACCTTCTTGATGTCCCGCTGGAACAGGCCGATGAGGGCCGCGAACAGGGCGGTGGCGCCGCCCACCCAGGCCACCACGGTGAGGGTGATGGGGGTGAGCAGGAACAGCGGGGCCAGCCGGCAGATCAGGTAGATGCCCGCGGTCACCATGGTGGCGGCGTGGATCAGCGCGCTCACCGGGGTGGGGCCGGCCATGGCGTCCGGCAGCCAGAGGTACAGGGGGATCTGGGCGCTCTTGCCGGTGGCGCCCACGAACATCATCAGGGTGGCGAAGGTGAGCACGCCGAACCCCGCCTCGGGGGCCAGGCGCCCGGCCTGGGTCAGGATGCCGCCCACGGTCAGGGTGCCGAACGCGGCGAACAGGGCCATCATGCCCATGGTCATGCCCAGGTCGCCCACCCGGTTGAACAGGAAGGCCTTGAGCCCGGCGGCGGACGCCACCTCGGTATCGAAGTAGTAGCCGATCAGCAGGTAGCTGCACAGGCCGACCCCTTCCCAGCCCACGAACAGGAGCGGCAGCGAAGAGCCCAGCACCAGGGTCAGCATGAAGAACACGAACAGGTTCAGGTAGCAGAAGTAGCGGGCGTAGCCCTCCTCCTCCCACATGTAGCCGACCGAATACAGGTGGATGAGCGTGCCGATCCCGGTGACCACCAGCGCCATGACCGAGCTGAGCGAATCCAGCACCAGGCCGAACGGCACGTGCAGGGAACCGGCGGCCATCCATTCGAAGTACGGCAGGTCGATGCGCCGGCCCGGCGCGGCCTGCACGGCGGCCAGGGCGAAGGCGGACAGCACCAGCGGCACCAGCGTGCAGCCCAGGGCCACCGCGGTGACCGCGGCCTTGCCCAGCCTCCGGCCCAGCAGGCCGTGGAAGGCGGCCCCGAGCAGGGGCAGGATGGGAATGAGCCACGCGATCTTCAGCATCAGGCCCTCACTGTTTCAGCGCGTCAGCGCGGTCGGTGTCGGTGCTCTGCCGGTGGCGGTACAGGCCCACCACCAGGGCCAGCCCCACCGCGGCTTCGCAGGCGGCCACGGCGATGATGAACAAGTAGAACACCGTGCCCTGGGGGTCGCCGCCGCGGAACCGGGCGAAGGCCAGCAGGGCCACGTTGGCGGCGTTCAGCATGAGTTCCACCCCCATGAACTGCAGGAGGATGGAGCGCCGCACCAGCACCGCCCCGAGGCCGATGAGGAACAGCAGCAGGGCCACCAGGATGTAGCCCTGGAGGCCGCCGCAGAGGAGCGAATTCAGGGAGGTCATGCTCGGCTCCGTCATAGATCCCGCTTCACCAGCGCCACCGCGCCGACCATCGCCGCCAGCAGCAGCAGGCCGGCCACTTCGAACCCCAGCAGGTGCTGGCTGAACAGGGCGTCCCCCAGCTTGTTCAGGGTCATCGGCGCCGGCATCGCGGACCTGGCGTTCGCGTCGAGCTGGCGCAGCACCCTGGAGCCGGTCACCAGCTTCACCACCCCGGCGCCCAGGGCCAGGATCACCGCCACCGACAGCCAGCGCTGCAGGGGCCGGGACCGGGCGGCCGGCTCCTCCTGGTGCTCGTTCAGCAGCATGACCACGAACAGCAGCAGCACGACGATGGCCCCGGAATAGACGATGATCTGCAGCGCCGCCGCCACCGGGTTGGCCAGCAGCAGGAACAGCCCGGCCACCCCCATGAAGCAGAGCACCAGGCACAGCCCCGCCACCACCAGGTTGCGCTGGAACACCAGCGCCACGGCGCCGGCGAGGGTGATCAGGGCGAAGATCAGGAACATGGGCTAGTCCTCAACCGAAGGCCGCGGCACGGTGGGGGTCGGGTCCGAGGTGATCCGGGCCTTGCCGTCCTGGTCCGCGTAGGTGTTCATCAGGTCCCACTTGCCGAACTGCATGGACAGCCGGTCGTAGGAGGCCTGCTCGTAGTCGGTGCGCAGCCAGATGGCGTCCTTGGGGCAGGCCTCCTCGCACATGGCGCAGTAGATGCAGCGCAGCATGTCGATCTTGAAGACCGCCGGGCGCTTCTCCTCGAAGCCCTGGGTCTTGTTGATGTCGCCGTACTCCTCCGCCTCGATGGTGATGCACCGGGCCGGGCAGGCCTCGGCGCACATGAAGCAGGCCACGCACTTGATCGAGCCGTCGTCGAAGCGCTTGAGCTCGTGCAGGCCCCGGTAGCCGGGAGCGGTGGCCCGCTTGCGGTCCGGGTAGGGGATGGTGTAGCGCCTGCTGGAGCGCGTGGTGATCTGCTTGATGAAGTGGCGCAGGGTGATGACCATGCCCATGAGCACCGGCCAGACGTAGGTCCGGTCCAGCCAGTTCAGTTCGACTTTCTTGACCAGCACGGCCATGGTTCAGGCCCCCCTATGCATCAGCCAGGCCTGCAGCAGGAGGTTGCCCATGCCCAAGGGCAGCATCACCTTCCAGCCCAGGAACATCAGCTGGTCGAAGCGGAATCGGGGGATGGTCCAGCGCACCCAGATGAACACCCAGCAGAAGAACAGCAGCTTGAGCACGAAGGCCGCCACCGACAGCAGCACCGAAGGGTCCGCCACGAAGGGCACGCGCCAGCCGCCGAAGTACAGGGTGACGATCAGCGCCGCGGCGGTAACGATGTGCAGGTATTCGGAAAGCTGCAGCAGGGCGAACTTCATGGAGCCGTACTCGGTGTGGAACCCGGCCACGATCTCGCTCTCGCCCTCGGCGAAGTCGAACGGCAGGCGGTTGGTCTCGGCGAACATGCAGACGAAGAACACCAGGAAGCCGATGGCCTGGGGCAGCACGTTCCACACGCCGGCCTGGGCGGCGATGATCTGCTGGGGGTCGTAGCCGCCGGTGCGCACGAAGATGGCCAGCACCGCCAGCCCCATGGCGATCTCGTAGCTCACCATCTGGGCGGCCGAGCGCATCCCGCCCAGGATCGACCACTTGTTGTTGCTGCTCCAGGCGGCGGTGAGGATGCCGTAGACCGCCACCGCGCCGATGGCCATCGGGTAGAGCATGCCCATGCCGTTGCCCGGGTCCAGCAGGCTCAGGTGGAAGACATGTCCGTCCTGGACAAAGCTGCGGCCGAAGGGGATCACGGCGAAGCCCAGGACGGCCGGCACGAAGGCCATGACCGGGGCCAGCCAGAACAGCAGGCCGCTGGCGTCGGTGGGCACCAGGTCCTCCTTGAGGAAGAACTTGATGCCGTCGGCCACCAGCTGGAACAGGCCGAGCAGCCGCCAGCGGCCGAACAGCAGGGCCCGGTTCGGGCCGATCCGGTCCTGGATCATGGCGCTGCCCCGGCGCTCGGCCCAGGTGAGCAGCGCCGCCAGGGTCAGCGGCCCCAGGAACACGATGAACACCTTGATGATCATCCAGAAGGTTTCCGGCATCAGGTGCAGCAGACTGGCCAAAGATTCCATGGGCGGCTTTCCGGCAAGGTTTCCACGGGAAACCCGAATCTTCAAGTTAGCAGGGAGGGGGCGGAAGGGCCAAGGACGGGAACGCGAGCCGGCGCGGCATCCCCCCTGGGAAAAAGGACGACCGGCCGGAGCAGGGAGGCGTCTGCGTCTCAGTCTTGATTCCCGTGACCTCGGTCACGTAGGCCCTTCCGGGGGTTGCCGGGGGCCGCCGGGAACCGAACATGATCCGTGGAGACGGGTGCTGAAGAAAGGTTCGGTAACCACATACCCCTTGTTCCTCCAGTCTCCCGATTTGTTGCCGCACCGCCGCCGCGGAAGCCTTCGCCCTTTGCGCGCGAAGCCCAGGCGGGGAATGCGACCCCACGGCCCCACCGGAACGCCGGCCGGGCCGGGAGCACCCTCTACCCCCAGACCAGGAGAAACTCATGACCACCGCCACCTCGCCCCGCAAGCTGCCCTTCCTCATGCTCCTTCTGGCGGCGGCACCCCTGCTCACGGCCGGATCCCCCAGGGCCTATGCCCCGGAGCTGACCACCACCGTGGCGCGCCTGCAAAGCGACGTGCAGGCCAAGGGCCTCACCTTCACCGTCGGCCTGAACCCGGCCATGCAGTATGACCTCAAGCAGCTGTGCGGCACCCGCCTCGAGCTGCGGCCGGCCGACTACCAGGCCCACGCCGAGGGCGGCTACCTGAACTTCGAGCAGCCCGAGGCCGAGGGGTCGGTGGCCTATCCGCAGGCCTACCTGGGCTGGTTCAGCTCGGTGAAGGACCAGGGCCAGTGCGGCAGCTGCTGGGACTTCTCCACCATCGCCACCCTTGAGGCCGCGGCCCTGAAGAAGCACGGCGCGCCCCAGGGCAAGGTCAACGCCGACGGCTCCATCACCACCAGCGGCGACATCACCATCCTGTCCGAACAGCAGGTGCTCTCCTGCAACCCGTTCGGCTACAGCTGCAACGGCGGCTTCTACGCGTTCGACATGCTAATGCCGAAGAATGCCGGCCAGAGCGGCTACTATGCCGGCGCCATCCCGGCCAGCGACTTCCCCTACGTGGCCCAGCAGAGCACCTGCAGTTTCGGCACCCCGGCCGCCTATACCCCGGTCTCCCAGTGGGGCTACGTCGGCAGCGGCGACGGCATCCCTTCGGTCAACGCCATCAAGGCGGCCATCTACAGATACGGCAGCGTCTCCGCCGCCGTCGCCGCGGACGGCTACTTCCAGGCCTACACCGGCGGCGTGTTCAACGACCCCGTCAAGTCCACCGAGATCAACCACGCCATTGCCCTGGTGGGCTGGGACGACACCAAGGGGGCCTGGCTGCTGAAGAATTCCTGGGGTCCCCGGTGGGGCGTCAACGGCTTCATGTGGATCAAGTACGGCAGCTCGATGGTGGGGACTTCACCCGCCTGGTGCCTCGACTAGGTCACCCCTGATCCACCGGCGCCTCCAGGCGCCCGGTGGATCAGGCGCATGGCCTCATCCCACCGGCTGGTCTGGATCCGGCTCCGGTAGCGGTTCGTCATCACTCATGGGGACCGCGCCGGCTTCCTGCTGCAAGCCGATCGCCGCCTGCGGGGGCCTGGATGGACCGTCCGGGACGACCGGCGACTGGGCTGGCGCAGGTTTCGGTTCCGCGATGACGACTGCGCCCAGAGGAGTCAGGTGGATATGGGCCGGCATCGGCATGACGGCGGCAAAAGAACCCTCGATCGGACAAGCCATGGATGAGGACTCCCGGCTCTGCCCGTCGCCGGCGGGCCGGAAGCACCAGGTGAAAACCGCGGGTGCCAAGCCTGCGGCGCCGGAGGCCTTCTGGTACACCGAGGCAGGGATGTCGAAAGACCGTGCCGGATGGTCGGGGAAGACGGAAACGACGGACCGGGGCGGAATGTCCAGCGCGGATGGCGGCATCAGGAGCTGGCCCGCTTGCGATCCCTGGTTACCGCCCAGTCCGGTCACCTTGTATGACACCGTTTGTCCAAGACCGGTCAATTGCAAATGGTAATGGCCCTTGGAGCTGTTGATCAGGATCAGGGGCGGGCAGGGCCCGGCGGCGGCATCCGCCCCCCGGCCCTCCGCAGCCGGCGACGAGGATGAGAAGGAGAAAGCAGAAGAAGAAGAGGAAGCAGTCAGTTCAGAGGCATGAGCCAGGACCTCGAGCCCGGGTGCGAGCGGGGATGCCGCCGTTGTCGAAGCGGTTTTCTGTCGACGCCGCTTCAGCGGGGGGACGTTGGCCGCTGCAAGTTCAGCGGCGGAATGAGCCTTGGTGCCGACCAGATGAGTGCGAAGGTTGTTTTCCGATTTGAAGTTCTTGCCGCACCCTTCCACGGGGCATCGGTGGGGCCTTTCGGCGTTTCCTGCTTGGATTCGCGCGACATGCTGACTGCCGGCACCGTCAGAAGAGGAGGATATGGGGCCCGAATCCCCTTCCGGGTGAGGCCTTTTCCGGCTGCCCCCCCACTGCCCCTTGGTAATGCCGGCGTTATCAAGCTCCGACTGGGAATGGACTCCTTTGTTCATTTTATTTCCGAAATAGTGCTGGTGGCGGGATTCGGGCCGTTTGAACAGGGACGAACAGCCCGGCACCTCACAGGCGATAGGCTGGGCATCCGAGTGCACGACGGAATGAGCGATGACTTCACGCTTGCTTGCAAACTTCCGTTCGCACCCTGGCACCTCGCATGCATGAGGCCTTCTAGCCATGTGCCTGTCCGCGTGTCCTCCCCTATAGTTATAAGAAATCAATTTATTACAGAGGCTGCACCTCCACCGGGAATCCTCCAGCGTGAACGTTGGGCATTCGGCTGTCGCTATGGCCTGGCGCCCCCTTTGAACGCCGGGAGCGCCGGTTGCCTGGCCTTCCACCCATGGACCGGACTCCCTTTCGGCACCCATCTCGGCATCGTCCTCATCATCCTGTTCGGCTGCCGTTTCCGGAACGGCCCCGGACGATGCCTTGGCGGGCCCAGGATCGCCCTCGCCCTCCCCGGCAGCCCGGAGAGACATCCACCCGCCCGGGAGGGTCAGGAAGAAGGTCAGGATGAAGGGGAGACTTGCCAGTCGCACGGTTGATTCTCCAAGTGGCAGGGTGCCCGGGAGGGCCGGCCGTTGGGGGGCCCGCGGGGACGAACCCATACGGTTATAAATAAACAATGCAAAAATAAGTAGAAAGGTTCCTCCTCCTTCCGGGAAAGGCCGCACGGAAACTTTTTATATAAATATGCCATTACATTACAAACCCCCAGGGGACGGAGGTCCTCCGACCCGCCAGCCCCCGGCCTGAACCTGGAGACCAGCTCGTGCAGATCAGACAAGCCTTGCCTGCATCCCGGGGCTGCACGCCCCGGAGGCTCCTGTCCGCCCTTCCGGCCCTGCTCATCGCCCTGCCCGCCGCCGCGCTGCCCAAGGACCTGAAGACGCCCGTGGGCCGCGACCGCTACGACAGGCCCATCCTGGAACCCGTAGGGATGAGAATGGGATAATGTGGGACCTGGGCAAACCCCAAGGGAGCGCGGCATGGGCTTTTTCGACTTCATGACCCGGCAAGGCAACCAGGATCCGGCCGGCTTCCAGCCGCTGCCGGTAGGCGCAACCAGCAGTACCAAGATCGTCCAGGAGCTGCTGGCGCTGCCCAAGGCCGAACGCAACGCGGCCTGGTCGCGCCAGTTCCTGGCCCACGTGGCCGACGCGGCCTTCTTCAGCCGGTATCCCAGCGTCCTGCTGGGCGCCGACCGGCTGCCCTTCTTCGCCCTGCATTCCACCGCGGGCGAAGAGCCTTATCCCACCCACGTCATCCACCACATGAAGGACGACATCCTGCTGGAGCACGGCATGGGCGTGGTCATCAACCCCAGCGGAACGGACGCGGACTGGGCCTTCAGTTTCGGCGACATCCTCAATTTCCATCTGCACGGCGCCTTCTACCCGCCCCAGGCCGAGGCCGCAGCCGCCCCCACCCAGGGCATGGCGCCCCAGTCCAGGCTGCCGCAGCCGGCCCGCAACGCCCTGCGGACGTTCCTGCAGGGGCTGGGGGTGGCGGAGCCCAGGGTGATGCTGGCCGCCTGGGACCACGCCGGCCCCGGCTCGCTGGAACTGGTGTTCAGCTTCTCGCCCCAGGAGTTCAACAGCGTGGAGGACTTCCGCTTCGCCATGAGCAACCTGTGCTGGTACCTGCCGCGCAACTACTCCTATTCGGTCGCGGGCAAGCAGGCCAGGCAGGACGGGGCGTTCGAACGGCTATGACATCCTGGCCCAGGAATCCTTCAGGCTGACGGTCCGGTTGTAGACCGGCGCGCTGGCCTTGGAATCCAGGTCCACCACGAAGTAGCCCAGGCGCTCGAACTGGAAGTGCTCGCCGGGCTTGGCGCTGCCGAGGCACGGCTCCAGCCGGGCCCCGCCCAGCACTTCGCAGCTTTCCGGGTTGATCCCCTTGCGCCAGTCCTCGCCTTCGGGCACGTCCATGGGGTCCTTGGCGCTGAACAGCCGGTCGTAGAGCCGGACCTCGGCCTTCACCGCGTGGGCGGCGGATACCCAGTGCAGGGTGCCCTTGACCTTGCGCCCGTCGGGGGCGTCCCCGCCCAGGGAGGCCGGATCCCAGTCGCAGTGCAGCTCCACCACCTGGCCGGCGGCATCCTTGACCACGGAGGTGCAGCGCACCAGGCAGGCGTTCTTCAGCCGCACCTCGGCGCCGGGGGCCAGCCGGAACCACTTCTTGGGCGGCGCTTCCTGGAAGTCCTCGGCCTCGATGTACAGCTCGCGGCTGAACGGCACCTGGCGCCGGCCCAGCTGGGCGTCCTCGGGATGATTGGCCACGTCCAGCCAGTGCACTTCGCCTTCGGCCAGGTTGTCGATCACCAGCTTCAGCGGCCGCAGCACGGCCATGGCCCGCCTGGCCTTGGCGCTCAGGTCCTCGCGCACGCAATGTTCCAGCAGGCCCACGTCGGCCACCATGTCGCGCTTGGCCACGCCCACCTTGTCGGCGAAGGCGCGGATGCTTTCGGGGGTGTAGCCCCGGCGGCGCAGCCCGGTGATGGTGGGCATGCGCGGATCGTCCCAGCCGCGCACGTGGCCTTCCTTGACCAGCTCCAGCAGCCGGCGCTTGCTCATGACGGTGTAGGTCAGGTTGAGCCGGGCGAACTCGATCTGCCGGGGCAGCGGGCGCTGGAAGAACTTGCCGTCCACGTCCTGTTCCAGGAACCACTCGTACAGGGGCCGGTGGTCCTCGAATTCCAGGGTGCAGATGGAGTGGGTGATCCGCTCGATGGCGTCGCTCACCCCATGGGCGTAGTCGTACATGGGATAGATCGGCCAGGCGTGCCCGGTCCGGTGGTGCTGGACCCGGCGGATGCGGTACATCAGCGGGTCGCGCAGGTTCATGTTGGGGCTGGACACGTCGATCTTGGCGCGCAGCACCCGGGCGCCGTCCTCGAACTCGCCGGCGCGCATCTTCCGGAACAGCTCCAGGTTCTCGGCCACCGGGCGGTCCCGGTAGGGGCTGGGCTGGCCGGCCTTGAAGAAGTTGCCCCGGTAGTCGCGGATCTCCTCGTCGGAGAGGTCGCACACGTAGGCCTTGCCGGTTTCCACCAGATACTCGGCGTAGTCGTACAGGAACTGGAAGTAGTCGGAAGCGTAGTGCTCCCCGGCCCATTCGAAGCCCAGCCAGCGCACGTCGTCGCGGATGGAATCCACGTACTCCACATCCTCCTTGGCCGGGTTGGTGTCGTCGAACCGCAGGTTGGTGGCGCCGCCGTACTTCTTGGCCAGGCCGAAGTTGATGCAGATCGACTTGGCGTGGCCGATGTGCAGGTAGCCGTTGGGCTCGGGCGGGAACCGGGTGAAGATGCGGCCGCCATGCTTGCCGTCGGCGAGATCGGCCTCCATGATCTCTTCGATGAAGTTGCGGCTGCGGGTTTCGGGGGCTGGGGTTTCGTTGGTCATGGTTGTATCCAGGGCTTGAGGCGGGCAGCGACTTGGTCCGGGCCCAGCAGGGCCAGGGTGTCGAAGATGGGCGGGCTCACGGTGCGCCCGGTGAAGGCCACCCGCAGGGCCTGGGCCAGGTCCTTGAGCTTGAGGCCGTGCTCGGCCAGGATCTGGTCGAAGCCGGCCTTGAGCGGGTCGTGGCGGTAGTCGTCGAGCCGGCACACCGCCTTGAGGGCGGGCTGGACGGCTTCGGTCATGAACTTGGCCACGGACGCCGGGTCGAACACGGTGGGCGGGGTGAACAGGAAATCCAGGGTGTCGGCGATCTCCTTCAGGGTCGCCCGGTTCTTGTTGCAGCCGATGGCCAGGGCCTTCCACTCGTCGGTTTTGGCCATCCAGGCCTCCTCCTGCCCGCGCATGCGGTACTGCCAGCGCAGGTGCGGCTCGATCTCCCGCCAATCCAGCCGCTGGATCAGCTTCTGGTTGAACCAGGTCAGCTTGTCCAGGTCGAACACGGCGGCGCTCTTCTGGATGTCGGCCAGATCGAACATCTCGATCATCTGCTGATCGGTGAGCAGCTCCTCCTCGACGCTTTCCGCCGCCTTGCCGTCCAGCCGGGGGGTCCAGCTGAGCTTGGCCAGGGTCAGGCGCACGGCGGCCGGCAGGAAGCCCAGGTCGCGGAACTCGGTGATGCTGGCGGCGCCGTGGCGCTTGGACAGCTTGGCCTTGTCCTTGCCCAGGATCATGGGCACGTGGGCGAAGGCCGGCAGCTCGTAGCCCAGGGCCCCGTACAGGGCGATCTGCTTGGGGGTGTTGGCCACGTGGTCGTCGCCCCGCACCACGTGGGTGACGCCCATGTCGGTGTCGTCCACCACCACGCAGAAATTGTAGGTGGGGGTGCCGTCCATGCGGGCGATGATCCAGTCGTCCAGGCTGTCGGCCGGGACGCTGATATCCCCCTTGACCAGGTCGTGCAGGACGATCTCCCCGGTGCGCGGCATGACCAGCCGGATGGTGGCCGGCTCGGAAGCATCCCAATGCCGGTCCCGGCAACGGCCGTCGTACAGGAAGGGATGGCCCTGGGCCTCGGCCTCCTTGCGCCGCTGGTCCAGCTCCTCCCGGGTGCACCGGCACCGGTAGGCCCGGCCCTGCTCCAGCAGCTGGCGGATCTTGGCACGGTAGAGATCCATTCTCAGCATCTGCCGGTACGGGCCGTGCGGGCCGCGGTAGCTGTTGGGGTCGCCGGGCACCGGGCCCTCGTCCCAGTCCAGCCCGACCCATTCCATGCCCTCCTCGATGATGCGGATGTTGTCATCGGTAGACCGGGTGAGGTCGGTGTCCTCCACCCTCAGGATGAACGTGCCATGGTGCTTCCGGGCCAGCAGCCAGCAGAACAGCGCCGTGCGGACGCCTCCGATGTGAAGCATCCCGGTGGGGCTGGGGGCGAATCGCGTAACGACGGGCTGGGGCATCTAGACCTCGAATACCCTAGTTTGCCCGATATGCCACTATTTGAGGTAAAGCTTCAGTCGGATCTCCACCGGGGAATCCCCGCTGAACAGGCTGCGATCCAGCACCACCGGCACTTCCACCACGCTGTTGCCGTGGGCGCCTGGTGCGCCGGAAGGGCCGACCAGGCCCCCGGCCTGGGTCACCGGCAGTTCCTCGATCTCCTCGAGCATCTCCCCGGCGCCCAGATCCTCCACCTCCAGGGGACCGGACGTGGTGGCCCGGGAACCCGACCGCGGCATCGCCAGGGTGGCGCCCGGCTGGCTGAACATTTCCGAGGCGGACGCCTCCGTGCCGCCGCCGTATTTCTCGGTAAGGCGCTTGAGTACCAGCAGGGCCACGCCCTTGAGGGTCTCGCGCACCCCCCGGCCCTGGGTGGCGCAGGCTTCGAAGGTGGGCGCGCCGAACCGGTTGATCTCCCGGTCCAGGACCTCCACGGGCAGGGCGTTGGGCGTATCGCGTTTGTTGAACTGGATGACGTGGGGCAGCTTGTCCAGGTCCGAACCCTGCTCCTTCAGGTTCTCGATCAGGTTCTGGAAGCTCTCCTTGTTGCCGTCCAGCGCCTGGGCCTGGGAATCCGCCACGAACACCACGGCGTCGGCGCCCCTGAGCACCAGCTTCCGGGTGGCGTCGTAGAACACCTGGCCCGGAACGGTATAGAGCTGGATCCGGGTCTTCATGCCGCGGACCGTGCCCAGTTCGATGGGCAGGAAGTCGAAGAACAGGGTCCGGTCGGTCTGGGTGGCCAGGGAAAGCATCTTGCCGCGCCCATTCTGGGGCAGGCCGTCGTAGACGGTCTGCAGGTTGGTGGTCTTGCCGCACAACCCGGGCCCGTAATAGACGATTTTCGCGGTCAGCTCTTTGGTTGCCGCATTATAGAGAACCATGTTGCCTCCGCCCGGGAGAATGGATGCCAGCTTGGCCGAATGAATAGGTTCCAGTCAAGAAAGCATGCTGGCTGGAAATTTGCATTGCCGGTAACAGATCATTAGACTTCACATCAAAGACTGCCGAAAAAGGGGACCCCATGGCCAAGCTCCTTGTGCAAGAGAGTAATGGAGCACGCGAATTCGAGCTGGTCGACCTCGAAGTGAATATCGGGCGCGAACTGGATAATACCCTGCGCTTGTCGGATCCAAGCATATCCCGTCACCACGCCGTCATCCGTATGGGGACTTCGGGCTACGAGATCCATGACCTGCAGAGCAGCAACGGCGTGCTGCTGAACGGCAACAAGGTGCCGTCGGCCCTCCTGCACGACGGCGACCGGATCACCCTGGGCCAGATGCAGCTCACCTTCGTGGACCCCCCGGGTCCGCACAGCAACCCCCTGGGCACGGTGCGCATGAACCCGGAGGAGATGGCCAAGCTGTGGGCCGCCCAGGAGGCGCCGCCGGCAGCGAAGGCGGAGCCCGAGCCCGAACCCGAACCCGAGCCGCTTCCGGTCGGGCCCCAGCCCGGCCCGTCCTTCCTCCGCCCCTGCCTGCCCAGCCTCCCGGATACCGCCGAGCCCCTCCGGGCGGCCGATGGTTCCCTGGAGCGCGGCGATTTCCCCACCCGGCTCCTGGCCACCCTGATCGACCTGTCGCCCCTGCTGGCGCTCAACCTGATCGGCACGGCGCTCGGCCTCGGCCAGACGTTCGGCCTGGGATGCCTGTTCGCCATCCTGCAGCTGGCGCTGGTGGTGGCCTACCTGGTCCTGGTGCCGGCCTACTGGATACGCCTGGGCGCCTCACCGGGCAAGAAGATCATGAAACTGCGCGTGGTGCCCGAACGGAACCCCGCCGGCCGGCTCGACATGAACGGCGCGATCCTGCGGCTGCTGGGCTACCTGGCCAACGCCGCCATCAGCTGGATCATCATGGTGCTCATCCTCTGGGCCCTGGTGCCGCACGCCCATATGATGCCCATGGGGGGCCTGGGCCTCCTGGCGTTCAAGGTGTTCGGCCTGGTGGCCGGCATCCTGCCCTACCTGGTGATCCTGGGGGCCGGGCACAAGGCGCTGGAAGACAAGTTCTCACGCTCGATCGTCATCAAGGTCGACCGCTAGGCTATTCTTTGTTACCAAACGGTCATTCTCGAATCCCTTGTGCTGAAGGAGTAGTGATGCCTGCGCTGACAAACATCCTGGCGGTCATTCTCGGGGGCGGCCGCGGCGGCCGCCTTTATCCACTGACCAAGATGCGCTCCAAGCCGGCCGTGCCGATCGCCGGCAAGTACCGCCTGATCGATATCCCTCTCAGCAACTGCATCAATTCGGGGATCTTCCGGATCCACGTGCTGACCCAGTTCAACTCGGTGTCGCTGCACCGGCACATCTCCACCAGTTTCAAGTTCGACGCCTTCCACACCGGCTTCGTGCAGGTGCTGGCCGCGGAGCAGACCCTGGCCAGCGAGGACTGGTACCAGGGCACCGCCGACGCGGTGCGCAAGCAGCTGTTCGAGATCCAGAGCGCCGGCGCGGACCACGTGCTGATCCTGGCCGGGGACCACCTCTACCAGATGGACTACGCGCCCATGGTGGCGTTCCACGAGGCGAAGGGGGCCGACATCACCATCGCCGCCCAGCCGGTGGCGGCCCAGGACGCCGGCCGGTTCGGCCTGCTCAAGCGCGCGCCCGACGGGCGGATCATCTCCTTCGTGGAAAAGCCCACCGATCCCGTGGTGCAGGCCGCCATGGTCAGCCGGGACGACCCGCAGCGCCCCTACCTGGGCTCCATGGGCATCTACATCTTCAAGACCGAGGTGCTGGTCGACCTGCTCACCCGGCACGTGGAATTCGATGATTTCGGCCACCATGTGATCCCCCACAGCATCGACGAGCAGTCCGTCTACGGCTTCGACTTCGACGGCTACTGGCAGGACATCGGAACCATCCGCTCGTTCTACGACACCAACCTGGAATTGACCGTGCCCAACGCGCCGTTCAATTTCTACGACGCCTACCACCCCATCTACACCCATTCCCGCTTCCTGCCGGGCTCCATCGTCGAGGACAGCCGGCTCACCGACGTCCTGCTGACCGAGGGCTGCGTGATCCGCCAGGCGGAGATCAACCACTCCATCATCGGCCTGCGCAGCCAGATCGGCCCCGGCACCCGGATCAAGGACAGCATCCTCATGGGCGCCGACTACTACCAGCGCAAGCAGGGGCCGATCCCCCTGGGCATCGGCGCCAACTGCCATATCGAAGGGGCGATCCTGGACAAGAACGTCAGCATCGCCCAGGACGTGGTCATCCGCCCGTTCCCCCGCGGCACCGAGCTGGACCAGGGCAAATGGGTGGTCCAGGACGGCATCGTGGTCATCCCCAAGGGCACCATCCTGGAAGCCGGGACCCGGATCGAACCCTGATTCCAGCCCCGGGGCCGGCGGATGTTCCTACGCCGGGAGCGGTTCCGTCACGGGTTGCCCCTGGCCGGTTCGGCCGGCGGATTCGCCACCCGGGTGCTGCCGCCCAGGGCCTTGTAGAGGGTGACCAGGTTGCCCAGCTCCGCCTGGCGCAGGGCGATGAGGCCCTGCTGGGCCGAGTTGAAGGAGCGCTGGGCGTCCAGGACACTGAGGCTGCTGTCCATGCCCACCTCGAAGCGGGCCTTGGCCAGCCGGTAGGTGGCACCGGTGGCCTCGGTCAGGGCGGCCTGCGCCACGCCCTGCTGGCGCAGGGTCTCCCGCTGGGCCAGGGCGTCGCGCACCTCCTTGAACGCGGTCTGGATGGCCTTTTCGTACTGGGCCACGTAGATCTCGCGCTGGGTCTTGGACACCCGGAGATTGGCCCGGCGGCTGCCGAAATCGAAAATCGGCAGGTTGATCTGCGGATACAGCAGCCAGTAGTTGGACCCCGACTTGAACATGGCGTCCAGGCTGCCGCCGTAGGTGCCGGCGCTGGTGGTGAGGGTGATGCTGGGGAACAGGGCCGCCCGGGCGGCGCCGATGTCGGCGTTGGCGGCCTTGAGCTGGTCCTCGGCCATGAGAATGTCGGGCCGGCGCAGCAGCACTTCCGATGGCAGGCCGATGGTGAAATCCGCGCGCAGCGGGGTGAGGCCGCTCAGGCTTTCCGGCAGAAGCTCCGGCGGCACGGTGGCGCCCGCCAGCAGGTCCAGGGTGGAACGGTCCAGGGCCACCATGCGGGTGTAGCTGGCCAGGTCCACCCGGGCGCTCTCCAGGCTGATCTGGGCGCGGCGGGCATCGAGCTCCGAAGCGGAGCCCAGCTGGAACCGGCGCTGGGTCAGCTCGTAGGTGGTGCCCTGGCTGGCCACGGTGGCCTCAGCCAGTTTCTGCGCCTCCAGATCGCCGGCCAGCACCAGGTAGCCGTTGGCCACCTGGGCCAGCAGCGAGACCTGGGCCGCCCGCTGCGCCTGCTCCGTGGCCAGGTAATTCTGCAGGGCCTCCTGCTTCAGGCTGTTCAGCCGGCCGAAGAAATCCACCTCCCAGGCGGTGATCCCCACCGAAGCCCCCATCCCGGGGACCAGGCCCGCATCGGTGGCGGGTAGCGAGCCCCGGTAGTAGGTGCCGTCGGCGTTCACCGTCGGCAGCAGCGCGGCGCGCTGGATCCGGTAGTAGTCGCGGGCCTTTTCCGTGTTCAAGGCGGCCACCCGGAAATCCCGGTTGTTGGCCAGGGCCAGGGCCAGCACCCGCTGCAGCCTCGGGTCAGCGTAGAACGCCTTCCAGTCCAGCTCGGCCGCGGCCGGCCCGGAGGCCGCGGCGGGCTGCCCGGGGAAGTTTCCCGGCACCGGCGGCGCCGGTGCGGTGTAGCGCGGCGCCATGGAGCATCCGGTGAGGGCCATGGCGGCCAGGACCGCCTTCAAGGTATTGCTCATGATTGCCCTCCTTCGGGGAGCGCCGCGTCAGCTGCGGGTTCCAGCTTCTGCGCCTTCTTCTTCCCGAACACCTTGGCGACCAGGACGAACGCGAGCGGAATGTAGAAGATGGCGATGAATGTGGCGGACAGCATGCCGCCCACCACGCCGGTGCCGATGGCGTTCTGGGCGGCGGCGCCGGCGCCGTTGCTGAGCGCCAGCGGCAGCACCCCCAGGGTGAAGGCCAGGGAGGTCATCATGATCGGGCGCAGCCGCAGCCGGGCCGCTCCCAGCGCCGCTTCCACCAGACCGACCCCGCCCGCCATCTGCGCCTGGGCGAACTGGACGATGAGGATGGCGTTCTTGGCGGTGAGCCCCAGCGTGGTCAGCAGGCCGATCTGGAAGTAGACGTCGCTGGACATCCCCCGGGCCCAGGTGGCCAGCACCGCGCCGAACACGCCCAGGGGCAGGACGATCATGATCGAGAACGGGATGGACCAGCTCTCGTAGAGGGCGGCCAGGCACAGGAAGATCACCAGCAGGGAGATGGCGTAGAGGGCCGGCGCCTGGGCGCCTGCCATGCGCTCCTGCAGGGACAGTCCGGTCCACTCGTAGCCGATGCCCTTGGGCAGTTTCCCGGCCAGCTCTTCCATGGCCAGCATGGCCTCGCCGGTGCTCCTGCCCTGGGCCGGATCGCCCCAGATCTCCACGCCCGGGAAGGAGTTGTAGCGCTGCAGATTGGGCGATCCGTAGCTCCACTGGCCGTTGGCGAAGGCCGAGAACGGCACCATGGCGCCCTTGCTGTTGCGCACGTAGAGCCGGTTCAGGTCCTCAAGCTGGCTGCGGAAGGCGGCGTCGGCCTGCAGGTAGACCCGCTTGACCCGGCCCTTGTCGTTGAAGTCGTTCACATACGAGCTGCCCCAGGCGCTGGACAGGGTGTCGTTGATGTCGGTGATGGCGACGCCCAGGGCGCCGGCCCGCTCCCGGTCAATGTGCACGTCGTACTGGGGCTGGTCGTCCAGCCCGTTGGGGTGCACCATCCTGAGCCGGGGGTCCTGGGCGGCCATGCCCAGCAGCTGGTTGCGGGCCGCCATCAGCGCGTCGTGGCCGAGCCCGCCGCGGTCCTGCAATTCGAAGTCGAAGCCGGTGGCGTTGCCCAGCTCCACCACCGCCGGCGGGGCGAAGGCGAACACCAGGGCATCGCGCCGGCCGCCGAAGGCCCGCATGGCCTTGCCGATCACCGCCTGCACCTTGAGCTCGGACCGTTCGCGCAGATCCCAGTCCTTCAGCTTGACGAAGGCCATGCCGTTGTTCTGGCCGCGCCCGGCGAAACTGTAGCCGGCCACCGCCATGCAAGATTCCACCGCGTCCTTCTGGTCCACCAGGAAATGCCGCTGGACCTCATTCAGCACCTTCTGCGTGCGCTCCATGGGCGTCCCCGGCGGCATCATCACCTGGACCATGGCCATGCCCTGGTCCTCGTCCGGCAGGTAGGCGGTGGGCAGGCGCATGAACAGGACGCCCAGGCCAGCCACGATCAGTACATAGATGACACCGTAGCGCAGCGGCTTGGCCAGCACCTTGCCGGTCATGGCTTCGTACTTGTCGCGCAGCAGGTCGTAGACCCGGTCGAACCACAGGAAGAAGGGCCGGGTGAGCGCCCAGCCGCTCTCGGCGGCCTCATGGCCCTTGGCCACCGGCTTGAGGAACATGACGCAGAGCGACGGCGTCAGCACCAGGGCCACCACCACCGACAGCAGCATGGCGGTCATGAGGGTGACCGAGAACTGGCGGTAGATGACGCCGGTGGAGCCGCCGAAGAAGGCCATGGGCCCGAACACCGCCGCCAGCACCAGGCCGATGCCCACCAGGGCGCCGGTGATCTGCCCCATGGACTTGCGGGTGGCCTCCAGCGGCGGCAGGCCCTCATCGTGCATGAGCCGCTCGACGTTCTCCACCACCACGATGGCATCGTCCACCAGCAGGCCGATGGCCAGCACCATGGCGAACATGGTGAGCATGTTGATGGACATGCCCGCGTACTGGAGCACCGCCATGGTGCCCAGCAGCACCACCGGCACCGCGATGGTCGGGATCAGGGTGGCCCGGAAGTTGCCAAGGAACAGCAGCATGACGAAAAAGACCAGGATCACCGCCTCGAACAGGGTCTTCACCACCTCGCGGATGGCCACCGACACGAACGGGGTGGTCTCGTAGGGATAGGCCACCTTCACTCCGGCCGGGAAATACTTGGACAGCTCGTCCATCTTGGCCTTGACGTTCCTGGAGGTGTCCAGGGCGTTGGCGCCGGTGGCCAGATGGATCATGACGGCGGCCGCGGGGTTGCCGTTCATCCGGGTGTCGGCGTCATAGGATTCCGTGCCCAGCTCGGTGCGGGCCACGTCGCGCACCCGTATGGTGGAGCCGTCCGGATTGATCCGCAGCGGGATGGCGCCGAACTGTTCCGGGGTCTGGAGCATCTCCTGGACGTTCACAGTGGCGTTCAGGGTCTGGCCCTTGACCGCGGGAAGTCCGCCCACCTGCCCGGCGGAAACCTGGACGTTGTGGGCCTGGATCGCCAGGCGGACATCGCCGGGGGTCAGGTTGTAGCTGACCAGCTTGTCCGGATTCAACCAGATGCGCATGGCGTACTGGGTGCCGAAGGAGTCCACCTGGCCGACCCCTTCCACCCGGCCCAGGGAGTTCTCGATGTTGGAGGCCATGTAGTCGCGCAGGTCGTCGCCGTTCAGGCTGCCGTCCTCGGAGGTGATGGCCACCAGCAGCAGGATGTTCTTGGTGGACTTGGAGACCGTGACGCCCAGCTGCTGGACCACTTCGGGCAGCAGCGGCTTGGCCAGCTCCAGCTTGTTCTGCACCTTGGCCCAGGCCACGTCGGGATCGGTGCCGGGCTTGAAGGTCAATGTGGTGTTGGCGTTGCCGGCGGAATCGCTGGTGGAGGCGAAGTAGAGCAGGCCGTCCAGCCCGGTCATCTTCTGCTCGATGATCTGGGTGACCGTGTTCTCCACGGTCTTGGCCGAGGCGCCGGGATAGAGGGCGTCCACCGAGATGGTGGGCGGGGCGATGGGCGGGTACTGGGAGACCGGCTGGGTCTTGATGGCCAGGAGCCCCGCCAGCATCATCATGATGGCGATGACCCAGGCGAAGATCGGCCGGTCGATGAAGAAATTGACCATGGAGGGATTCCTCTAGTTGCCGGCGGCGGGTTGGGGAGCGGGAGCGGGAGCGGTGAAAGGCACCACATGCACGGTTATGCCCGGCCGGATCTTCTGAAGGCCTTCCATGATCAGCCGGTCACCCGCGTTCAGGCCTTCGGTGACCAGCCAGCGGGAACCCACCGCCCGGTCGATCTTCAGGAAACGCTGTTCCACCTTGCCGGAACCGTCCACCACCATGGCGATGGCGTTGCCCTTGGGGTCGTGGGCGACCCCCTGCTGCGGCACCAGGATCGCCTGGTCGGCCACGCCCTCATCCACCACTGCCCGCACATACATGCCCGGGAGCAGCATATGGCCGGGGTTGGGGAAGACCATGCGCAGGGTGAGCGAGCCGGTGCTGGGATCCACCGTCACGTCCGAGAACTTCAGCACCCCCGTCTGCGGATAGGGCGTGCCGTCCTCCAGCAGCAGCTTCACCTTGGCCTGGTCGGCCGAGCCGCCCTTGATCCGGCCGGAGGCCATCCGGCGCTTCAACTCGAGCAGGTAGGCGCTGGACTGGGGCGAGTCCACATAGACCGGATCCAGCTGCTGGACGGTGGTGAACACCGGGCCCTGGTAGCCGGTCGCCAAGGCGCCCACGGTCACGCTGGACTTGCCGATGCGGCCGGAGATGGGTGCCGTGATGCGGGTGTAGGCCAGGTTGATGCGGGCGGTATCCACCGCCGCCTTGCAGGCCAGGATCTCTGCCTCGGCCTGGCGGCTGGCGGACACTGCCTCCTCGCATTCCTGCTTGCCGATGGCGTCGATCTTCACCAGTTCCTGGTCGCGCTGCATCCGGCTCTGGAGCGGCGGCAGGCTGGCCTGGGCCTTGGCCAGGGCGGCCTGGGCGCTGGCCAGGGCCGCCTGGAACGGCGCCGGATCGATCTGGTAGAGCAGCGCCCCGGCCTTCACATCGCTGCCTTCGGTGAAGGCCCGCTGCTGGATGATGCCGTTCACCTGGGGCCGCACCTCCGCCACCAGGAAGGCCGAGCTGCGCCCGGGCAGCTCCGTGGTGAGGGTCACCCGCTCGGGCTGCACCACCGAGACCGCCACTTCCGGCATCGGCATCTGGCCCTGCCGGTGGGCGCAGGCGGAGACCAGCCCGCCTGCCACAAGAATCCCGACCACCGGCCCCAGACCGGTCCAAGTTCTGTTTCGCATTGCGCTACCTCGGGTGAGAAAAAACAGCGATGGTTGAAGCAGTTGTACCAAAAGGCTCAGGGCTGCTGCTGGTAGCCAAGCCCTTTCAGGACGAAGTCGGCGATCCGGTCCGCCGAAATTTCGGGCGAGTCGGCGGGCGGCAGGGGTTGCCAGACCAGGGCATTGATTCCGCCCGCCAAGCGGTGGATCAGGCACTGGCCGAGAATGCACTGGCCGAGGAAGGAGATCTCGGCTTCCTTCCATTGCGGTTGCAGCGCGTTGATGCAGATCCGCAACATCCTGGGAGCCGCCGACATCCGTTCCCGGAACAGGTCGTGCAGGAAAGGCCGGGGCGCGCCCATCTCCGCCATGAACAGCTTGATGACGGCCTCCGCCATGGGATCCCCGACCTGGGCATACAGGTCTCCCATCACCGCCCGGATGACCGAACGCAGTTCCCGGGCGGCCAGATGGCGGTCAGCCATGGTGGCCAGGGGGTCCTGGCAGGCCAGATCGAAATGTGAGCACGGGTAGCGGGTGAATATATGTTGAAAACAGCAAAGATACAGACGTTCCTTGTTCCCGAAGTGATAGCCGATGAGCGAGACCAACTTGCCCGCCCGATCGGCGATCTCGCGAATGGTGGTGGCCTCGTAGCCCCGCTCGGCAAAGCAGAGGATCCCCGCTTCCAGCAGCAGCAGGCGGGTTTCCTTGGTGTGAGCCATGGTGGCGGCGGAGTCCATGGAATGAGTTTAATCGATCAACCGATCAAACTCAAAGGGAAATTGAACCTTTTTTCCCCTGAATGGCGCAGCGGTGGAGGGTCGGGGAAATCCATCGACCGGGAGTAATTTATTACTCATTAAAAGCATTCCATGGCAAGCGGCACGGCCATGGAAGGTGACGATGCTTCTACCAATCGAGACAAATCGTTTGACCCTGCGGGACTATCGGGAAGAAGACTGGTTCCAGGTGCACGCCTATGCGCGCGATCCGGAGGTGCTCCGCTTCATGGACTGGGGGCCCAACTCCGAGGCGGATACCCGGGCCTTCATCGCCCGCATCCTGGCCTCGGAGCACCCCCAGCCGCGCAGGGTCTTCGAGCTTGCGGTGATCTTCAAGGCCACCGAGCTGACCCGGGCCCTGATCGAATTCAGCTTCCTCCACCTGCCGGTGCGCCGGGTGTGGGCCAAGTGCCGGCCGGAAAACGCCGGTTTCTCCCGGGTGGCGAAGAAGGCCGGGCTGAGCTTCGAGGAATACCTGCAGAACGACCGGACCGCCAAAGGCGAGGTGGTGGATTCCATCCGCTGCGGCATCACCCGGCAGGGCTGGCTCAAACGCTAATTGCGGAGCGAGAACCCAGTCCCGGCAATGGTAAAACGAGGTTGAACCGCAAGAAACAGAGAACGCTTCGGACCGGTGCCCCTATACTGAACCACCAAACCTCACTCCAGGCTCGCCGACCTTGTTGCGGAGATTCTCAGATGTCCAAGTCAATTCCGACTGAAATCCATTGGCTGGAGGCCGTGGCAGAGCCGAACTACACGGCTGCCGAATCCTACCTTGGCCTCCTCCACCCGGAGAAACAGGTGGCGGGAATCATAGCCGGGCTAAGAAACGCTCCGATTGTTCAATTCAAAGCCAAAGACATCTTCCGGGCATCCCGGCTTTCCTTGTTGGGAGTGAGCAATTCCCATGTCGTGAAAGACATTAAAAAGATCGAAAAGGGGCTAAGTCTCTCTCCAATCCTGCTGGTACGTGAAGAGCAGAATGGCGTGGTGGTGATCGCCGATGGCTACCACAGAATGTGTGCCATCTATGGGTTCAACGAAGATTCCTGGATACGCTGCAAGATCATCTGAGTCTCCAGCGAGGAGAAGTACCCATGGCCATCCTTGAAAGCGCCCACTTGATCGACACGGGCTTGCGCATTGGCGCGGCCATTCTGGCGGGAGCGGTGGTCGGCATCAACCGCGACCTGCACCACAAACCGATCGGCTTGCGCACCCTGGGCCTGGTGGCCCTGGGTTCCTGCATGCTGGTGCTGAGCGTCACCCAGTACGCCCTGCAGCATGGCGCCAACAGCTCGGACGCCGCCAGCCGCGTCACCCAGGGCATCGTTTCCGGCATCGGCTTCCTCGGCGCCGGAGTGATCCTGCGTGGACCGGACCAAATCCATGTGCTCGGCTTGACCACCGCCGCCACCATCCTGGTGGCAGCGGCCCTGGGCGTCTCCTGCGCCCTGGCGGCCTGGCCGGTCCTGCTGGCCGGCTTTACCGGAACCCTGTTCCTGCTGATCGCCTGCGGCCCGATCGAAGGTGCCATCCAGCGCGGGATCGACCGGCGCCAGGGAACCGGGCGGGATGGCAATTATTAGGCCGGCATCAGCCGGTCGAGGAACGGGTTGCTGAAGATCCGGCCGGGATCGTAGCGGTCCAGGGCGGCCAGGGCCGCGCTCCAGCCGTCGCCCGGGTCCTGGCCGGCGCTGAACGAGCCCGGCAGGGCGCGCCCCAGGAACTCCGGGCTGGTCCAGGCCCCCCGCTCGGTGTAGCCCCACCCCTTGGCCCACTCGGCCCGGACCGCCGCGTAGTCGCCGGTGTAGTTGCCCAGCACCCATGCCTCCAGTTCGGTCTTGAACGGGTTTTCCCTGGCGGTGCCGGGGAAGGTCAGGGCGTCGAGCCAGACCGCGCAGTCCCACTCGGGGTGGTCGGGCCTGGGCCGGAGCGCCGAAAGCTGGGGCTCCAGCGCCCCGGGCAGCATGACTTCACCGGCCCGGTTGAGCCCCGTGACCCGGATCTCGATGGGCCCGTTCATGGGGTACTCGCCCCGGGCGGCGTACCGGGCGATCAGTTCCCGGTAGGCGCCATAGTATTCGCTGACCACCCGCTGGATGCTGCCCCGGCCGGTGAGCACGGCATAGCCGTTCTCGGCCAGGCGCAAGGTCGTGGGTTTCACGTAGAGGGTCGTGCAGCGGGACGGCCCCCAGAGGTCCCAGGTGCCGGTCAGGATCAGCCCTGAGCCCACCGTGGCCATCTCCAGGGTCTGGAACGCCGGGGTGCCCGAAGGGTCCCCGCCGAGCACCTGGTCGATGAAGCGGGCCTGGCCGAGGCTGACCCAGTTGGCGAAGCTGTAGCCGTACGGTTCGGTCACCGCCCTGCTCAGCCGGGGCTTGACGGGGGCCGGCGACCAGACCTTGAGCCAGGGCGCGGTGGCGAAGGGGAACCAGATGGCCTCCACCCGCCCGGAGGCCATCGCCCAGGCCTGGAAGCTGTCCGGCCCGGCCAGGGCCGGCGGCGCGAACAGGTCCTCGGCGGTGATATCGAAAAAGCTCCGGCAGCGAAGGTTCTGGTCCGCGCCCACCTGCAGCGTGACCTCGGTGATGAAGGCCCGGCCGGCATGGGTCAGCAGCGGCTGGATGCCCGGATCGTCGCGGCGGAAGCGGCGCAGCCGGTAGCGGCCCTGGCCGTCCCAGACCACGGCGGTGAGCGCCAGGACCGCGTTGCAGATGGAACCGTAGCCCTTCCCGGGCACAGGCTGCTCGCCGTCCGCCGGGATGGCGGTGCCATGCCCGTCCACCGCCAGGATGCCGCCCAGGGTCACGTCGCCGACGGCGGGAGTGGTGGTGAAGCCCAGCCCCGCGGCGCCGAGCTGCTCCAGCAGGACGTCCATGGCCACCCCGGTCTCGGCGGTGACTGTGGCGGGCGGGCCGCCCGGATCGATGGCGACCCGGGTCAGGTGCCGGGTGGTGTCCACCAGCAGGCAGCCCGCCCCGGTGCTTTCCCCGGGCAGCAGCAAGGGCGACCAGCCGTGGCCGCGCCCTTTGGGCCGCACCTTCCAGCCCCGGCCGTGGGCCAAGTTGGCGATCTCGACCACGTCCGCGGCCGATTCCGGCGCGGCCGTCCACACATCCGGGATGCAGATCTCCCCCGACCAGTTCTCGTAGGTCTGCTGGTACAGGGCGATCCCGTCCGGGAAGCGGGACGGCGCGGCCAGGGTCGCCCGGGCGCTGTTCGGCCCGATCCGCACCGAGGGCCGCCAACCCATGACGCCGGCCGCCGCCATGGAGGCAGCCTGCAGAAACCCCCGCCGGGAAACGCCCGTACGACCACCCATGTTCACTCCTTTGAAGTGAAGACCATGCTTGTTGGGTGATCGCGCCGGGCGGATGTTCCATCCGCCCTTGGATAAACCAGTTGATGTGTTATTTGTAAGCGATGTGGAAGGCGGCGAGTTTTTCCACGACCTGCTTCATCTTGTACGTGGGCGGCAGGATGGTGGTGCGGAAATGGGCCGTGCCGGGGGTCTGGCCGAAGCCCGAGCCGGGCACCACGCAGATGCCGGTCTCTTCCAGCAGGCTCATGCAGTATTCCTCGTCGTTGCGGCCCGCCGGAAGGGTGACCTTGGGGAAGCAGTACATCGCGCCGGCCACCTTGTTGCACTGGATGCCGGGGATCTTGTTGAGCCCTTCGGCCAGGATGACCGCGCGCTGCTTGAGCTCGTTCAGGATGCCGTCGCGCTCTTCGGCGAACAGCTTGTAGCTGGGCTGGCCGGGCTGGGGCGGGTTGACCAGGCAGTAGGTGGTCATCTGCCCGGTCAGGTTGGCGCACAGGCCCACGCTCTGCAGCTTGAGGATCTGGGCCACCACGTCGGCGGGGATGTTGCGGAGCTCCATGTAGCCGCCGCGCTGGCCGCACTCGCCCAGGTAGCCCTTGGAGCAGGAATGGAAGCTGAACAGGCTGACGTCCTTCTCCTTGAGCTCGGTCATCACCTTGGCGAACGAGACGAAATGGTCGCCGGCCAGGTAGACGTTCTCCTGGTAGACCTCGTCGGCCAGGATGGCGAGGTTGTGCGCCTTGGCAAAGCGGATGACCATGGCGATATTGTCCCAGTCCATGACCGAACCGGTGGGGTTGCCGGGGTTGATGACGCAGATGGCGCGCACCTTGACGCCCCTGGCCTCCGCCTCGCGCAGGCTGGATTCCAGCATGGCCTGGCTCAGCTTCCAGTCGTTGGCCTCGTCCATGTAGAAGTTGACCTGCCGGCCCTCGTACAGGGTGATGGTGGCGCTGTAGAGCGGATACTGCGGGATCGGGATCATGATCCCGTCGTTGGGCGCGCCGATGAGCACCCGCAGGGCCGCCTGGACCCCCTTGGAGGCGCCGTCGGTCAGGTAGACGGCCTCGGGATCGGCCTCGCCGCCGTCCCGCCGGCTGATGAACCGGGCCACGGCCTCCCGGATGAAGCGCACGCCCTTGCTTTCCGAATAGGCGCCCACCCCGAACCGGGAGCCGGACAGCAGTTCCTTGGCCGTTTCCAGCACGTCGGCCGGGAACAGGGCGGCACCGGTCTGGATCAGTTCGGGGTACTGCAGCAGGGCCAAGGTCTGGCGCACGTAGGTGAGCGGCTTCTGCTCCAGGGCCTGGGGGTTGCCGATATTGCAATAGATGATCTCCCGGCCGGCGCGCTCCAGTTCCCCGGCCCGGGCCACGATGGGCCCACGCACGGCGTACTGGGTGTCGAGCACGGCCTTGCCGAGGTTCTCAAGCTTGATCGTCATGGGAAATCCTTTCGCACAGGAAGTCGATGGGCAGGGGCAAATGATTGGAGTCCCAATTTTGCCATGAACGGCCGGTCTCCAGCCATCCACCTGGAGGAAAGCGCCCAATATCACAAGGCCCCATGAGGCATTCCCCGGGCGCCCCGGAAAAATTGTGCGATTTGTTGAGCTCAAATACCGTGTTAAGCTTGCACCAACTCAGCCATTTGATCAGGCCTCATGAACGCCGAAGGGCCAACGTTTTACACAGCGTTCACCTTCCCATCTCCTCGAAGGATTAGTGCTCGCATCCACTTGTGGAGGATCGGCCGAAGCCGGGCTCCCCTGAACCGAAAGGATAAAGCATGAAGAACCTCATGGAATCCATCCCCGCCGGGATCGCGCGTACCGCCCTGGCCATGATCCTGGCGGGCGCCTGCGCCCCCGTGGTCAGCGCCCAGACCCCCTACACCAAGGCACCCGGGAATTTTGAGGACCTGGTCAAGGCCGCCAAGAAGGAAGGCGAGCTCACCGTCATCGCCTGCCCCCGGGATTGGCTCAACTACGGCGAAATCTTCCAGAAGTTCTCCGCCAAGTACGGCATCAAGATCAATGAGCTGAACCCCGAAGGCAGCTCGGGCGAAGAAATGGAAGCCATCAAGGCGAACAAGGGCAGCAAGGGCCGGCAGGCCCCGGACGTGGTCGACGTGAGCCTGGCCTTCGGCCCGCAGATGAAGAACGAAAAGCTCCTGTCCCCCTACAAGGTGCGGACCTGGGATTCCATCCCGGCCGCCATCAAGGACAAGGACGGCGACTGGGTCGGCGGCTACTACGGCAACCTGACCTTCGAAGTGAACCTGGACGTCGTGAAGAATCCCCCCAAGGACTGGAATGACCTGTTGAAGCCGGAGTTCAAGGGCAAGTTCGCCCTCGCCGGCGATCCCCGCATCGGCGGCCAGGGCTTCCTGTCCGTGGCCAGCGCCGGTCTGGCCAACGGCGGCAGCTTCAAGAACCTCATGCCCGCCCTGAACTTCTTCAAGAAGCTGAACGAAGCCGGCAACCTCGTGCCGCTCATCGCCGTCCCCGGTACCGTGGCCTCGGGCGAAACCCCGATCACCGTGCGCTGGGACTACCTGGCCCTGAGCAACCGCGACAAGTCCGCCGGCAACCCCACCATCGGCGTCATCATCCCCGCCAGCGGCCAGATCGCCGGCGTCTATGTCCAGGGCATCAGCGCCTACGCGCCGCATCCCAATGCCGCGCGACTGTATGAGGAATACCTCTTCTCCGACGAAGGCCAGCTCATCTGGCTCAGCGGCTACGGCCATCCGGCCCGGTTCGACAACCTGACCGCAACCAAGAAGATCCCGGCCGCCCTGCTGGCCAAGCTGCCGGTCGCCCCCAAGGGCGTGAAGACCTTCTTCCCCACGCTTGAGGAACAGGAATTCATCAAGCAGGCCGTCATCAAGGACTGGGACAAGGTCGTCAACGTCAACATCACTAAAAAGTAGGCCAATCAAGCCATGAGTCTTCCCGCTTCAAAGCAGGGAGGGGCGCGTCCTGCGCGCCCCTCCTCCTCGGGCCGTCGCCGCGCCTGGCTCGGCTTCGTCCCCTTCGCCCTGTTCTCCCTGGCCTTCATGATCCTGCCCGCCAGCTCGATCTTCCTGGGGACCTTCAAGAACCCGGACGGCCAATTCACCTTGATGAACCTGGTCCACCTCACCCGTCCCGACATCCTCGGGGCCTACAAGGTGACCATCGCCATCAGCGCGGTCACCGCCCTGGCAGGCGGCCTGTTCGGGTTCCTGCTGGCCTACGCGGTGACCATGGGCGGCCTGCCCAGGACCCTGCGTTCGGGCCTGCTGACCTACTCCGGAGTCGCCTCGAACTTCGCCGGCGTGCCCCTGGCCTTCGCCTTCATCGCCACGCTGGGGCGGGTGGGCATCGTGACGGTGATCCTGAAGACGGTGTTCGGCATCAGCATCTATGACCACGGGTTCAACCTCTACGGGTTCTGGGGCTTGTCCATCACCTATCTGTACTTCCAGTTGCCGCTCATGGTGCTCATCATCACCCCGGCCCTGGACGGCGTGAAGAAGGAGTGGCGCGAGGCCGCCGAAAGCCTCGGCGCCTCGAAGTCGCACTACTGGTTCAAGATCGCCCTGCCGATCCTGGCGCCGCCCCTGCTGTCGTCCATGATCCTGCTGTTCGGCAACGCCTTCGGCGCCTATGCCACCGCCTACGCCCTCACCGGCGGCTTCATCCCCCTCGTGCCCATCCTGATCGGCGCGCAGATCACCGGCGACGTGCTCCATGACCCGTACCTGGGCTATGCCATGGCCTTCGGCATGGTGGTGGTCATGACCGCCTGCATCATCGCCTATTCCCTGCTGCAGAGGCGGGCCTCGAGGTGGCTGAAATGAGGGTACGCAAAGGCTGGGCCTGGCTATGGATGGCCTTCGGAGTCTGCTACTTCTTCATCCCCCTGGCGGCCACCTTCCTGTTCTCGCTGCACGGCAAGCGGGGCGTGCTGGGCTTCGCCGCCTACCACCGGGTGTTCGCCGACCCGCAGTTCCTCGAGACCTTCACCTTCTCCCTTGAAATGGCCGTGTTCACGGTCATCGTCGGCCTGGCCCTGATCATCCCCACGGTGATCTGGGTCCATCTGCGCGCGCCGTGGATCAAGCCGCTGATCGAGGGCCTCTCCCTGCTGCCGTTCGTCATTCCGCCGATCGTGCTGGTGTTCGGCCTGATCCGGCTGTACGGCCAGCCGCCCATCCAGCTGATCTCCAGCCCCGCCCTGCTGGTGGCGGGCTACGTGGTGCTGGCCTTCCCTTACATCTACCGGGCCGTGGACGCCGGCCTGCGGGCCATGGACCTGCGCGGACTGACCGAGGCGGCCCAGAGCCTGGGCGCCAACTGGGCCACGATCATGTTCAAGATCGTCCTGCCCAACATGCGGGTGGCCATCCTGAGCGCGACCTTCCTCACCTTCGCCATCGTCATCGGCGAACTGACCATGGCGGTCATGCTGGCCTGGCCTGCTTTCGGCCCCTACATGGCGTTCATCGGCCGGGACCTGGCCTACGAGCCCGCCGCGCTGGCCATCCTGAGCTTCCTCATCACCTGGGGCCTCATCGGCCTCCTCCAACTGGCCAGCCGGGGCATCGGCAGCCAGGGTTCTTCCGTCGGCGGCGGAGCCCATTGATCCGGAGTATTAAATGGCATTTCTCGAGCTGAATGATGTGGTCAAGCGGTTTGGCCGCAATGCGGTGGTGGACGGGTTCAACCTGGCTGTGAACGAAGGGGAGTTCGTGTCCTTCCTGGGCGGTTCGGGCTGCGGCAAGACCACCACCCTGCGCATGATCGCCGGTTTCGAGACGCCCTCCGAGGGCAGCATCCGCATCAGCGGCGCCGAAATGGTCAACATCGCCCCGAACAAGCGCGGGGTGGGGATGGTGTTCCAGAACTACGCCCTGTTCCCGAACATGACCGTGCGCCGCAACATCGAGTTCGGCCTGAAGATCGCCAAGTGGAAGTCGGGCGATATCCGCAAGCGGGTCGAAGAGATGCTGTCCCTGATCCACATGGAGGAACTGGGCGAGCGCTACCCGCACCAGATGTCCGGCGGCCAGCAGCAGCGGGCCTCGCTGGCCAGGGCCCTGGCCGTGCGGCCGCGGGTGCTGCTCCTGGACGAGCCGCTTTCGGCCCTGGATGCCAAGATCCGGGCCATGCTGCGCACGGAGATCCGGGCCATCCAGCAGCAGACCGGCATCACCACGATCTACGTCACCCACGACCAGGAAGAGGCCCTGTCCCTGTCGGACCGGATCGTGGTGATGCAGGCGGGCCGGATCGAGCAGGTGGGCACGCCGTTCGAGATCTACAACCACCCGGCCACGCCGTTCGTGGCGTCGTTCATCGGCAACCTGAACATCCTGGAGGCCGACGTGGTGGATGCCGCCGCGGGCCAGCTGTCGGTGGAAGGCCAGAGCGTCCAGGCCGCCAAGCCGATCCCCGGCGGCGCCGCCCGGACCAAGCTTTCGCTGCGGCCGGAGATGCTGTCCCTGAACGAAGGCATCCCGGGCGCCAACAGCCTGCAGGGGACCCTCGCCACCGTGGTCTTCCTGGGCTCGATCGTGCGCCTGGGCATCACCATCGGCGGCCGCACCCTTGCCCTGGACCGGTTCAACACTCCGCACCTGGCGCTTCCCGCCATCGGCTCGGAAGTCACCATCAGTTTCCCGAAGGAGGCCTGCCTGATCGCCGAGCTGGATGCTTCGGAAGAGATCGAGGCCGCCCTTGCCAAGGCGATTTGACGACAGGTTAGATCCATGATGAAAAAATATGTGCTCGCCCTCGACCAAGGTACCACCAGTTCCCGGGCGATCCTGTTCGACCGTTCCGGCAAGGGGCTGGGCGTAGCCCAGAAGGAATTCCAGCAGTTCTATCCCAACCCGGGCTGGGTCGAGCATGACCCCATGGAGATCTGGGGCACCCAGAGCGGCGTGGCGCGCGAGGTGCTCGAGAAGCTGGCGGTCAGTCCCGATGAAGTGGCCGCCATCGGCATCACCAACCAGCGGGAAACCACCCTGGTCTGGGACAAGGCGACCGGCCGGCCGATCTACAACGCCATCGTATGGCAATGCCGCCGCACCGCCGGCATCTGCGACGAGCTCAAGGCCAAGGGGCTCGAACCCATCATCCGCGAGCGCACCGGCCTTCTGCTGGACGCCTACTTCTCCGGCACCAAGGTGAAGTGGATCCTCGACCACGTGGCGGGGGCGCGGGAGCGGGCCACCCGCGGCGAACTGCTGTTCGGCAACGTGGACACCTGGCTGATCTGGAACCTCACCCGCGGCAAGGTGCACGCCACCGACTACTCCAACGCCTCGCGCACCATGCTCTTCAATATCAAGGACCTGTGCTGGGACCAGACGATCCTCGACGCCCTGGGCATTCCCGCCTGCATGCTGCCGGAGGTCAAGCCGTCCAGCGGCATCTTCGGCACCACCGCGCCGCAGACCTTCGGCGGGGCGGAAATCCCCATCGCCGGCGACGCCGGCGACCAGCAGGCCGCCCTGTTCGGCCAGGCCTGCTTCAGCCCGGGCATGGCCAAGAACACCTACGGCACCGGCTGCTTCATGCTCATGAACACCGGCACCAAGCGGGTCCCGTCCAGCAAGGGGCTCCTGACCACCATCGCCTGGGGCGTGGACGGCAAGGTGGAGTACGCCCTGGAGGGCAGCATCTTCGTAGCGGGGGCCGCCGTCCAGTGGCTGCGCGACGAGATGCAGCTGATCGACAACGCCGCCCAGTCGGAAACCCTGGCCATGGCCGTTCCGGACACGCTCGGGGTGTATGTCGTGCCCGGTTTCGTCGGCCTGGGCGCCCCGCACTGGGACATGCGCGCCCGCGGCACCATCGTCGGCCTCACCCGCGGCTCCGGCCGCAACCACGTGGTGCGCGCCACCCTGGAAGCCATCGCCTACCAGGTCTGCGACGTGCTCAAGGCCATGGAGGACGATTCCGGGATCACGCTCAAGACGCTCAAGGTGGACGGCGGCGCCGTGGCCAACAATTTCCTGATGCAGTTCCAGGCCGACATGCTGGGCGTTCCCGTGGACCGCCCGGTGGCCACCGAGACGACCGCCCTGGGCGCGGCCTTCCTGGCCGGCCTCGCCGTCGGGTTCTGGAAGGATCGCGAAGAGATCAAGGCAGCCTGGAGACTGGACCGGACTTTCCAGCCGGCCATGGCGCCGGACCTGCGCGCGAAGTACTATGCGGGGTGGCAGCGCGCGGTGGAACGGGCCCTCCGCTGGGATGCCGAGTAGCGGCCAAGGAGCATCCATGGAAACCTATTTCGAACCGGCACGCCAGGTACCTGTCCACGCTTCGGTCGATGTGCTGGTGGTGGGCAGCGGCCCGGCCGGCCTGTCCGCCGCGATCGCCGCGGCCCGGGAAGGCATGAACACCATGATCGTCGAGCGCTACGGCTGCTTCGGCGGGGTGATCACCCAGGTGGGGATCGAGGCGCTGGCCTGGTACCGGCACACCGGCACCGTCGAAGCGGGAGGGCTGTTGTTCGAATACGAGGCCACCGCCAAGGCCATGGGGGCCTCCAGCCAGGAAAGCCAATCCGACAGCCAGGCCCTGGACGCGGAGATGTTCAAGTACTGCGCGGACCGGCTGGTCCAGGGGGCGGGTGTGGTGCCCCTGCTGCACTGCTTCGGGGTCGCCGCCATGCTCGAAGGCAACAAGGTGGTCGGCATCGTCACCGAAAGCAAATCGGGGCGGATGGCCATCCGGGCCAAGCGGGTCATCGACTGCACCGGCGACGGCGACATCGCCGCCCTGGCCGGAGCCCCCTACACCAAATATTCCCGGGAAAAGCTGATGGCGGCCACCCAGGTGTTCTCCTGCAGCGGCCTGGACATCGACGCCTTCAATGACTACGTCCAGAACACGCTCAAGCCCACCTACCGGGATTGGGGCGGGGACTGGGCGATCAAGACCGCCGACAAGGAAGATGAGATGTTCAGCCCCTACATCTCCCGGTGCTTCGAGGAGGCGGTGGCGGAGGGGATGATCGCCAAGGATGAATTCGTCAGCCTCGGCGGCACCTGGAGCACAATCAAGCCGAACGGCGATATCACCCAGCTCAACCTGGTCTTCCAGAGCAACATCGATTCCACCGACGTGGAGGACCTGACCAAGGGCGAAATCATGGGCCGGGACAACGCCATCCGGGCGATCAAGGTGCTGAACGAGAAGGTGCCCGGTTTCCGCAATGCCCGGCTCCGGAATTTCGGCATGGCCATCGGCTGCCGGGAATCCAGGAAGATCAACGGCCTCTATTGCCTCACCGAGCACGATGTGCTGAACCAGGCCAAGTTCGAGGATTCCATCGGGATCTACCCGGAGTTCATCGACGGCTGCGGCATCCTGATCCTGCCGACCACCGGGCGTTATTTCCAGGTGCCCTACCGGGCCATGGTGCCCCAGGAGATCGACAACCTGCTGGTGGCCGGCCGCTGTATTTCCGGTGACCGCATCGCCCACAGCGCCTTCCGGAACATGTCCTGCTGCGTGGTGACCGGGCAGGGGGCGGGGGTCGCCGCGGCCGTCTCCATCAGGGAGCAGACCACGACCTCCCAGGTGGACCTCAAGAAGGTCCAAAAGTGCCTCGAAAAGCAACATGTTAGAGTGTTCTGAACAGCCTCGAGGTAATCATGCTCATCGCCTATATCGTTGGGACCGCCGTGGCCACGATGAAGGAAGCCTCGCTTAGCGGCCACCGGCTGCTGCTGGCCCGGGAGGCCGACATCGACGGCAAGCCCCACGGCAAGCCGTTCGTCGCCGTGGATACGGTGGACGCCGGCCCCGGCGACCTGGTGATCGTCTGCGGCGGCAGTTCCGCCCGGGAAACCGGCCTCACCAAGGGCCTGCCGGTGGATGCGGTGGTGGTCGGCGTGCTGGATTCCCTGGAAACCGGCGGCAAGACCACCTTCAAGAAAGGCTGAGCGCGGCCATGGACTGCGCGCGGCGCATGATCAGTGTCGGCATCGACATCGGCACCACCACCACCCAGCTCGTGTTCAGCGAGCTGACCCTGGTGGACGTGGCCCGGGCCGGCCAGATCCCGCGCATCGACATCGCCGACCGCACCGTGCTGCACACCAGCGACATCGTCTTCACCCCGCTGCTGGACGCCGAGACCATCGACGCCGAGGGCCTGAGCCGCATCCTGCGCGCCGAGTACCAGCGGGCCGGGATCAATCCCAAGCAGGTGGAGACCGGCGCGGTGATCATCACCGGCGAGACCGCCCGCAAGCAGAACGCCGACCAGGTGCTGCAGGCCATCGCCGGCCTGGCCGGGGACTTCGTGGTCACCGTGGCCGGGCCCAACGTCGAAGGCATGATCGCCGGCCGGGGCTCCGGGGCGGCGAGCTGGTCGCGCCAGCATTTCAGCACCGTCACCAACGTCGACATCGGCGGCGGCAGCGCCAACAGCGCCGTGTTCCGGCTGGGCAAGCTGCAGGCTTCCGCGGCCATGACCTTCGGCGGCCGGATCATCGAACTGGACGGCGACCGGGTGCGCTCGGTCAATGGTCCCGGGCGGGCCATCCTCGCCGCCGCCGGGCTGCAACTGGCCGCCGGCGACCGCCCTTCCCTGGCCGACCTGAGACGCGTCACCGGGATCATGGCGGATCTGGCGCTCCAGCTGGTGGAAGGCCGCCGTTCACCCCTGGCCGACCAGCTCTACCAGACCCCGCCGATCCAGGGCGGCGGCGGCAGCGTCATGTTCTCCGGCGGCATCGGCTTCTACTTCTACGAGCCCGTCACGCTGGATTCGGTGGCGGCGGTGGCCCGCCACGGCGACATCGGCCCGCTGCTGGCCGAAAGCCTGCGCCTGTGCCCGGGCCTGCGCGCCCACACCGTGCTGAGGCCCCAGGAGACCCAGCGCGCCACGGTGCTCGGCGCCAGCGCCCAGACCCTGACCCTGTCCGGTTCCACCATCTGGGCCGATCCGAAGATCCTGCCGCTCAAGAACGTGCCGGTGCTGCGCCCGGGCGCCGGGCTTCGCACCGAGCCGGCCGGGCTGCCCGCGGCCATCCAGGAGGCCCTGCGCCGCTGGGACCTGGGCGCCGACAGCGCCTTCGCCGTCGCCCTGGAGCTGGAAGCCAACCTGGATTTCACCCGGCTCCAGGCCTATGCCGGGGCCCTGGCGGAGTTCGCCGGGAGCCTTGCGCCGGCCGCCCCGCTCATCGTCATCATCAAGCACGACTATGCCCAGGCCCTGGGGCAGACCCTCAAGGCCAGCACCGGCGACCGGCCGCTGCTGATCATCGACCAGGTCGGCCTGGAGGAGGGCGACTACATCGATATCGGCACGCCGCTGATGGACGGGCGGGTCGTTCCGCTGGTGATCAAGACCCTCATCTTTTACCACTGAGATCCGCTCATGCTCCTGCGCACCAAGCTGTTCGGCAAGACCTACGACTTCCCCGATCTCCGGGTCCTGATGGGCAAGGCGAACGAGGAGAAGTCGGGCGATCGCTTGGCCGGGCTGGCCGCCGAGGACGCCGCGGAGCGGGCCGCGGCCCGGCTGGTGCTGGCGGAGGTGCCGCTCTGGGCGCTGCGCGAGAACCCGGCCGTGCCCTATGACCAGGACGAGGTCACCCGGGTCATCCACGACGCCCTGAACGAGACGGTCTACGGGGAGATCAAGGGCTGGAGCGTGAGCCAGCTGCGCGAATGGATCCTGGACGACCGCCAGGACGGCCCGGCCCTGGCCCGCCTCGCCAACGGGCTCACCGCCGAGATGATCGCCGCGGTCACCAAGCTCATGTCCAACCTGGACCTGGCCTACGCCGCCAGCAAGATCCGCATCCAGCGCCACAGCGCCAACACCATCGGCCTGGAGCACCGCCTTTCGGGCCGGCTCCAGCCCAACCACCCGACCGATTCCCCGGAGGGCATCCGCGCCTGCATCTTCGAGGGCCTGTCCTACGGCTGCGGCGACGCGGTGATCGGCATCAACCCCTCGGACGACAGCTACGCCTCCGTGTCCCGGCTGCTGGACATGACCTACGGGGTGGTGCGGGCCTGGGAGATCCCGACCCAGACCTGCGTCCTGGCCCACGTCACCACCCAGATGCGCTGCCTCCAGGCCGGCTCGCCGGTGGGCCTGGTGTTCCAGTCCATCTGCGGCTCCCAGAAGGGCAACGAATCCTTCGGCATCTCGGTGGGCATGCTGGACGAGGCCTACCGCCTGGCCCGCAAGTACTGCTACCCCCAGGGGCCCGACACCATGTACTTCGAGACCGGGCAGGGTTCGGCGCTGTCGGCCGGCGCCCACAACGGCTGGGACCAGCTCACCCTGGAGGCGCGCAACTACGGGCTGGCCAAGCGCTATTCGCCGATGCTGGTGAACACCGTGGTCGGCTTCATCGGCCCGGAGTACCTGTACGACACCGAACAGATCCACCGGGCCGGGCTGGAGGACCACTTCATGGGCAAGCTCACCGGCGTGTCCATGGGCTGCGACGTCTGCTACACCAACCACGCCCGCACCGAGCAGAACGCCTCGGAGAACCTGGCGGTGCTGCTGGCCGCCGCCGGCTGCAACTTCTTCATGGGCGTGCCCATGGCCGACGACCCCATGCTGAGCTACCAGTCCACCTCCTTCCACGACATCGCCACCCTGCGGCAGATGCTGCGCCTGCGCCCGGCGCCGGAATTCGAGCTGTGGCTGGAATCCCTGGGCCTGATGCGCGACGGGCGGCTGACCGCGAAGGCCGGCGACCCGAGCTTCTTCCTTTCCCGCTGAGGCCCGACATGGAAACCGATCGTCTCGAAGCAGTGATCCAGGCCGTGGTCAGGGAGCTCCAGGCTGCGGTGCCGGCGCCCGTTCCGCCCCCTGTCGCGCTTCCGGTCCAGTCCCCCGTCCAGCTTCCGGCCCCCGCGCCGCTCCCCGCCAGGCCCGTCACCACCGGAACGGAGCTGGCCATCGACCTGGACGACCCCACCACGCCCGAGGCCCGCCAGCGGCCCGGCATCGCCCATCCGGCCGATGCCGACGGCCTGGCCGCGCTCATGGAGTGCACCACCTCCCGGATCGGGGTGGGGCGCACCGGCCCCTGCCTGCGCACCCGCGCCCTGCAGCTGTTCCTGGCCGACCTGGCCGTCACCAAGGACGCCCTGGCCCGGGACGTGAACCCCAAGCTGCTCGAGGACCTGGGCCTGTTCTCGGTGCAGAGCCGGATCGAAGGCGGCAAGGAGCAGTACCTGCTGCGCCCCGACCTGGGCCGCCGGCTCAGCGACGACGCCCGCCGGGTGATCGCCGAGCGCTGCGCCAAGGGCCCCGACGTGCAGATCTGCGTCGGCGACGGCCTGTCGGCCCAGGCGATCGAGGTCAACCTGGGCAAGATCCTGCCGGTGCTGCAGGCCGGCTGCAAGACCGCGGGGCTGAGCCTGGGCACCCCCTTCTTCATCCAGCACTGCCGGGTGGGGGTGATGAACGACATCGGCGAGCTGCTCCAGCCGGGGGTGCTGATCCTGCTGATCGGCGAGCGGCCCGGCCTGGGCCGGGCGGATTCCATGAGCGCCTATATGGCCTACCGGCCCCAGCCCGGCCACACCGACGCGGAGCGGGACGTCATCTGCAACATCTTCGACGGCGGCGGCGCCAATCCGCTGGAGGCCGGCGCCTACGCCCTGCGGCTGGCCCAGAAGATGTTGCAGGCGAAGGCTTCCGGCGTGAAGCTGAAGCTGATGGAGACGTGATGGGCATCCTCGAACCGCTTCCGGCCAAAGCGCTGGCCATGCGCCTGATCCCCCAGGTGGACCCGGGCTACGCCCGGACCCTGGGCCTGGCGCCAGGGCAGCGCAGCCTGGGCCTGTTCACCGCCGACAACGACGACGCCACCTATGTGGCCATCGACGAAGCCACCAAGATGGCCGACGTGGAGGTGGTGTTCGCCCGGTCCTTCTACGCCGGCGCCCGGCACGCCTCCGGCGCCCTGTCCGGGGAGATCATCGCCATGCTGGCCGGGCCCGATCCGGCCGAGGTCAGCGCGGGGATGGACGCGGCCCTGCGCTACCTGACCGAACGGGCGCTGTGGTATTCCGCCGACGATCACGGCGGCAGCGCCTTCTTCCCCCACGTCATCTCCCAGATCGGCAGCTACCTGGCCCGGCTCACCGGCCTGCCGCTGGGCGCGCCGGTGGCCTACCTGGTGGCCCAGCCCCTGGAGGGCTGCTACGCCCTGGACGCCGCGCTCAAGGCCGCCGCCGTGCGGATCGTGCACTACACCGCCCCGCCTTCGGAAACCAACTTCATGGGCGCCATCCTCACGGGCGAGCAGTCCGCCTGCGAAGCGGCGGCCCAGGCCTTCCAGGCGGCGGTCCTGGAGGTCGCCCAGCGGCCGTTCCTATACTGAAATCCGGAGGCAGAGCATGTCGGAATTCGATCAGGACCTGATTTCCATCCAGGAAGCCCGGACCCTGGCGCGCGCCGCGAAGACCGCCCAGGAATGGTGGGGCCGGGCCTCCCAGGAGGAGGTGGACCGGGTCTGCGCCGCCATGGCCGAGGCGGGGGCGGCCGCTGCCGCCAGCCTGGCGGCCCAGGCGGTGGAAGAGACCGGCTACGGCGTCAAGGAGCACAAGACCCTGAAGAACCAGCTCTGCTCCAGCATCCTGTGGGACACCATCCGCGACGTCAAGACCGTGGGGGTGATCGACCGCGACGAGGCGCGCCGGCTGTTCCACGTGGCCCTGCCCATGGGCGTGGTCGCCGCCCTGATCCCCTCCACCAACCCCACCTCCACGGCCTTCTTCAAGAGCATGATCGCGGTGAAGGCCCGGGACGCCATCGTCATCTCGCCGCATCCCGCCGCCGCCCGCTGCACCCACGCGGCCGCCGCGGTGATGGCCGAGGCCGCGGAGCGCGCCGGCGCCCCCAAGGGGCTGATCAGCTGCATGAGCCAGTGCAGCCTGCCGGGCACCACCGAACTGATGCGGCACCCGGCGGTGGCCCTGATCCTGGCCACCGGCGGCACGCCCATGGTGCGGGCGGCCCATTCGGTGGGCAAGCCGGCCTACGGCGTGGGACCCGGCAACGTGCCCTGCTACATCGACCGCAGCGCCGACCTGGCCCAGGCGGCGCGCTACCTGGTGGCCAGCAAGGCCTTCGACTACTCGGTGATCTGCGCCACCGAGCAGGCCGCCGTCGTCGACCGGCCGGTGGCCGCCGCCTTCGCCCAGTGCATGGCCGCCGAAGGCGCCCATTTCGTTTCCGAAGCCGAAGCCGACCTGCTGCGCCGCACCCTGTTCCGCCCGGACGGGGGCATGAACGCCGCCACGGTCGGCAAGTCGCCCCAGGTGCTGGCGCGCATGGCCGGCTTCACGGCGCCGGATTCGGCCCGCATCCTGGTGGCCCGGCTGCGCGAAGTCGGCCCCAAGGAGCCGCTGTCGCGGGAAAAGCTGACCACGGTGCTGGGCTGGTACGAAGCGGACGGCTGGCAGGAGTGCTGCACCATCTGCATGAACCTCATCAACTTCGGCGGCGAGGGCCATTCCCTGGCGCTGCACGCCCGGGATGAGGAGGTGATCATGGCCTTCGCGCTGGAAAAGCCGGTGCACCGGATCGTGGTGAACACCATGTCCTCCCTGGGCGGCACCGGCTGCACCACCGGCATCAGCCCGAGCATGACCCTGGGCCCCGGCGGCGTGGGCGGCGCCATCACCGGCGACAACATCGGGGTGAAGCACATGTTCACGGTGAAGACCCTGGCCTACCAGCTGCGCCCCGCGCCCCCGGAGGCCATGGGCCCCGGAGCCCGGGCCGGAGCCGCGCCGGCCCGGCCCGCGCCGCCCGATCTGATCGAGCAGATCGTTCAGCGGGTCCTTGCGGATTTGCGGGTTTGATAGGCACAATGATCCATAACTAAGCTACAGACGGAGGTTCAGGTGAATGATCCCGCACTGATCGCCCTGGGAATGGTCGAGACCAAGGGCCTGGTGGGCGCCATCGAGGCGGCCGACGCCATGGTCAAGGCCGCCAACGTGACCCTGATCGGCTCCGAATATGTCGGCGGCGGCTACGTCACCGTCATGGTCCGGGGCGACGTGGGCGCGGTGAAATCCGCCACCGACGCGGGCGCCGCCGCGGCCAAGCGGGTCGGCGAGCTGGTCTCCGTGCACGTGATTCCTCGCCCCGATTCCAAGGTCGAGCTGATCATCCCCCAGAACACCAAGGGAGCCATCGGCGGCCGGGGCTAGCGCGCTGAAAACCAAAGGAGACGGGCCCCATGGGCGAGTCGTTCCAGCTTCGCGTTTATTCGTACCTTGACCGGATGCAGCCGCAGTACGCGGCCTTCGTCGGCTCCATCACCCAGGGCGACCTGCCCACGGCGGGCATGGCCGCCCTCTACATCGAAGTGGCCCCGGGCAACGAGGTGTTCCGCCTGGTGGACATCGCCGTCAAGGCCACCGAAGCGCACCCCGGCGCCCAGGTGGTGGAGCGGGAATTCGGCATGTTCGAAGTGCACTCCCGTTCCCAGGCGGAGGTGCTGGAGGCGGGCCGGATCGTGCTGGACCGGCTGGAACTGAAGCCGGAGCAGCGGATCAAGCCGAGCATCGCCTCGGTGCAGGTCATCACCAACGTCGATCCCTACCAGGCCCAGCTGATCAACCGGTTCCGGCGCGGCTCCATGCTGGTGCCGGGCCAGACCATGCTGGTGCTGGAAGTGGCCCCCGCGGCCTACATCAACTTCGCCGCCAACGAGGCCGAAAAGGGCGCCTCCATCGAGATCGTGCACATCTCCGGCCTGGGCCGGTTCGGCCGCATGTGGCTGTCCGGCACCGAATCGGAGATCATGCAGGCGCGCGACGCGGCGGTGAACGCCATCGAATCGCTGGACGGTGTCGAGGGGCGCTGATGGTCATCACCGAAGAAGAGTTGCGCCAGGCATGGCAGAACGGCCGGGGTCAGATCCCGACCTTCCCGCCCGGCACGCGCTTCACCCCCGCCGCCCTGGACTTCCTCAAGGTCCGCCAGCCCGGCCTGGTCCAGGCCTGTGCCGCCGCCCCGCCCCTCGCCCCATCGGGCCCGCGCCGCGTGCTGCAGGCGGCCAAGGGCCAGCGGCAGATCTTCACCGCCGTGGACGTGCCCGAACTGCTGGCCGGCGCCGGCACCACCCTGGTGGTCCACCCCTCGGTCACCGTCACCCACGCCGCCCTGGAGCTGCTGCGCAAGGCCGGCGTACGGGTCATCCCCTACGTCGAACCGGCCGGCGCCGCCGCGGAGCCGGTCCCCGCCGCGCCCCCGAGGCCCGGGGACGACGAGACCCTGCGCAAGGTCAAGGAAGCGGTCCTGGCCCGGCTGGGCAGGCCGGTGGACCCGGCCGTGCTGGACGCGGTGCTGAAGCGGGTGCTGGCAGCGCTCTAGCGGGAGTTTACTAAGTTCGATGGAGTAGGAGCTCGGCCGCTGATCGCAAG
>CAZVHQ010000001.1:0-231068 GCA_964627225.1 uncultured Mesoterricola sp. | reverse complement strand
AACCTTGTCAATCAGGGCTTTTGCTCATGAATTGTAGGCTATTCGAACAACGGTTATTTTTCAGAGGTGCAACCCCCTCTCCCGTTTTGGCCGGCATGGACACGGCCTCACGGTACCAGGATGCTCGCCCCGGTGGTGCCGCGCGCTTCCAGCTCCCGATGGGCCCGGGCGGCGTCCTGCAGCGGGTAGCGCTGGCCGATGCCGATCCGCACCTTGCCCGAGAGGACGATATCGAACAGCTCCCTGGCGCTGGCCTCCAGGTCGGCGCGCTTGGCGGTGTAGGTGTTCAGGGTCGGGCGGGTCAGGAACAGCGAACCGTGGCTGGCCAGCATGCCCGGCTCCACCGCGGGCACCGGGCCCGAGGCGTTGCCGAAGCTGACCATCAGGCCCAGGGGCCGCAGGCAGGCGATGGAACCGGTGAAGGTGTCCCGCCCCACCGAGTCGTAGACCACCGGCACGCCTTCGCCGCCGGTGAGCTCCTTGACCCGGGCGACGAAGTCCCCGGTGCGGTAATTGATGCAATGGTCGGCGCCGTGCTGCTCGGCCAGGCGGCATTTGGCGTCGCTGCCGGCGGTGCCGATCACCGTGGCGCCCAGCGCCTTCAGCCACTGGCAGGCGATCAGGCCCACCCCGCCGGCCGCCGCATGCCACAGCACGGTCTCGCCCGCGAGCACCCGGTGGGTCCGGCGGATCAGGTACTGCACGGTCATGCCCTTGAGCATCATCGCGGCGCCCTGCTCGAAGCTGATTCCTTCGGGCAGCAGGCACAGCCGTTCCGCGGACAGGTTGCGCCGTTCGCAGTAGGCTCCAGGCGCGCCGCCGGCGTAGGCGACCCGGTCCCCCGGCTTGACCGCCGTCACCCCGGGTCCCACCGCCTCCACCACGCCGGCCCCTTCGCCCCCGGCGCCCGATGGCAGGGGCACCTGGTACAGGCCGCTGCGCTGGTAGCAATCGACGAAGTTGATGCCGCAGGCCAGGTGCCGGACCTGGGCCTCCATGGGGCCCGGGGCACCGACTTCGACGTCCTCCAGGACGAGCACCTCGGGACCGCCGGTCTGGTGGAATCGGATCGCTTTGGACATGGCGAACTCCTTATGAACTAGGATGCCAGCCGCGCCAGACGGCGCATGCTGGGGGCGAGATCCTCCCGGAGCCGCCGGCCCAGGCTCCAGCCGTAGAGCCAGGACAGGGGGCCGCGGATCTCGATTCGGTGGGTCAGGCGGGTGCCGATGGCCGAGGTCTCCTGGTGGTGGATGTGCCGCAGTTCGGCCAGGGGCAGCTTGGTGAGCGCGGTGAAACTCTGCTGGACGGTCACGGTGGCGAGCAGGAAGGAGCGGGGGCCTTCGCTTCGGAACTTCATGGAGCCCTGGGCTCCGGTCGAGAAGGTCCCGGGCAGTTCCGCCCAGGTCAGCCCGGTATCCCAGCGCGGCCAGTCGGAAACCTGCTGTATCTGCTGCCAGATCCGTTCAGGCGGCGCCGTGGTGTCCAGGGTGTGCTCGGCATGCCACATGTCCATCTCCGCATCTGCCAAGCATTAAGATTCTAAATTCATATTCCGTGGGGATCCTGCCGGAAAGGCTTGGCTATCAAGCATTATTGCCAGAATCGCCGGGATTTGCCCACCGGCCATGCTGAAAGGTTGCGGCCGAGACGCTATCTTGGAAGCTTGGAGACTTCATGCAGCCATCGAAACGCGCGCAACTTGCCATTTTCTTCACCGTTTTCGTCGATCTGCTCGGTTTTGGCATCGTCATCCCCATTCTCCCGCTCTATGCGAAAAGCCTGGCGCTGCACCCGTCGCCCTGGATGGACTGGGTGAACCACCTGTTCCGCTTCTCCGACCCGGGCGCCGCCTGGGCCGGCGTGGCCCTGATCAGCTTCTCGCTCAGCCAGTTCATCGCCACCCCCTTCCTGGGCCGGCTGTCGGACCTGATCGGGCGCCGCCCGGTGCTCTGGATGTCGCTCATCGGCGCCTCGGCGAGCTACCTGGTGATGGCCATGACCGGCCGCTTCGAGTGGGTGCTGGTGGCGCGGGTCCTGGGCGGGCTGCTGGGCGGCAACATCTCCGTGGCCCAGGCCGCCATGGCCGACTCCTCGTCGCCCAAGGAGCGCTCCAAGGCCCTCGGCATGATCGGCGCGGCGTTCGGCCTGGGGTTCGTGCTCGGCCCGGCGCTTTCCGGGATCCTTTCCGGCTCCCACGAAGGCCTGCTGATGATGCAGAACCACGGCTGGCACCTGCCGTTCTTCGTGGCTTCGGGCCTGTCGCTGTTCGCCTCGATGCTGGTGGTGATCTGGCTGCCGGAAACCCTGACCGCCGAAGCGCGCCTCCACGCCCGCAGGGTTGAAAGCCGGGGCCACGCCCTGAAGCGGGCCCTGAAGCGGCCCGGCATGCCGCAGATCCTGTGCATCTCCCTCCTGGCCATGACCGGCTTCGCCATGATGGAGAGCACCTACAGCCTGCTGGCCAACGCCCGCTTCCATTTCGGCCAGCGCGAAGTGGGCTACCTGTTCCTGTTCGTCGGCATCCTCATCGTCGTCTACCAGGGCGGCCTGGTGCGCGTGGTCGCCAAGCGCGTGCCGGAACGCATCGCCCTGGTGGTGGGCCTGGCCGGCATGGTCTGCAGCCTGCCGTTCATCCCGTACGCCCCGTGGAAGTGGCCGTTCCTGCTGCTGATGGTGCCCCTGGCCTGGGGCAACGGCATGAACACCACCGCCACCTCCGCCCTGGCCAGCCAGATCACCCCCAGGGATGAGCAGGGCGGCCTGTTCGGGGTGATCAGCGCCATGTCCGGCATCGGCCGCATCGTCGGGCCGCTGGTCGGCACCCTCACCTTCGCCCGCTTCGGCTACGCGTCCACCTATTGGGTGGCCTGCGGTTCGGTGATCCTGGCCCTGGGCCTGGGCATCACCCTGCCCCGGGGAGAAGCCGCACCGGTGGACGAAGAGGCGTTTTGATGGCTCCGGCCGCCGGGTGCGCCATCCCTTCCCTTTGAGCCTGATTCTCATTCTTGCGGCCTGACCGCGATAGGAGTTGTCATGATTGAACTTTCCGGAACCGGCCTGGACGCGCGGGGCCTGGCGCGCATCGCCGCCGGCGAAAGCGTCACCCTGCAGCCCGCCGCGCTTGAGCGGGTGGTGGAGAACCGCAAGGTCATCCAGCGCATCCTGGACGAGGGCCGGACCGTCTACGGCATCAACACCGGGTTCGGCCAGTTCGCCACCGTGGTCATCCCGCCCAGCCAGCTGGCCCAGCTGCAGCTCAACCTGATCCGCAGCCACGCCGCCGGCGTGGGCGAACCGCTGCCCCAGGACCAGACCCGGGCCCTGATGGCCGCCCGCATCAACTGCCTGCTCAAGGCCCACTCCGGCATCCGGCCGGAGGCCATCCAGCTCCTGGCGGACTGCCTGAACCGCGGCGTGCTGCCGGTGATCCCCAGCCAGGGCAGCGTGGGGGCATCGGGCGACCTGGCCCCCCTGGCCCACATGGCCCTGCTGCTGGTGGGCGAAGGCGAGGCCTGGGAGGGCGGCGCGATCATCCCCGGCGCCCAGGCCCTGGCCCAGGCCGACCTCAAGCCCATCACCCTGCAGCCCAAGGAGGGGCTCGCCCTGATCAACGGCACCCAGGTCATCACCGCCCTGGGCAACCTGGCGGTGGCCCGGCTCATGGACCTGGTGCCGCTGGCCGACGAGATCGCCGCGCTATCCCTGGAGGCCCTGCAGGGCACCCGGGCGGCCTTCGATCCCCGCATCCACCAGGCCCGGCCCCACCCCGGGCAGATGCTGGTGGCCGCCCACATGCGCGAGATCCTCGGCGCCACCAGCGAAATCAGCGAAGGCCACCGGGACTGCCACCGGGTCCAGGACGCCTACTCCCTGCGCTGCCTGCCCCAGGTCCACGGGGTGGCCCGGGACGCCCTGGACTTCTGCGCCGCCATCCTGGAGCGGGAGCTGAACAGCGCCACCGACAACCCCATGATCTTCACCGACACCCAGGAAAGCCGGAGCGGCGGCAACTTCCACGGCCAGTACCCGGCCTTCGCCTGCGATCTCCTGGCCATCGCCGTCTGCGACCTGGCCAGCATCTCCGAGCGGCGCCAGGAGCGGCTGGTCAACCCGGCCTACTCGGACCTGCCCGCCTTCCTCACCGGCCAGGGCGGCCTGGAATCCGGCTTCATGATGGCCCACGTCACCTCGGCGGCCCTGGTCTCGGAGATGAAGGGGCTGGCCCACCCGGCCTGCGTGGACTCCATCCCCACCAGCGCCGGCAAGGAGGACCACGTCAGCATGGGCCCGATCGCCGCGCGCAAGCTCTGGCGGGCGGTGGACGCCCTGGAGCAGGTGCTGGTGCTGGAGGCCCGGATGGCCCTGGAAGGGGTGCGGATTTTAGATAAGGCCCCCGCCATCAACCTTAAGCCCTTGATGGAGCGCCTCGGCCGGGACTGCCCGGCCTGGCACGACCGGCCAATGTACGAAGAGATCCGCAAGACCGCTGCCGCGCTTCGGGACTATGTGCGAGAATCGATTAAATGATTGATTGGCGCGAGGCATGCGAAGCGGCCCTCAGGGCCCACACCGAGGCGGACGCAGTTCGCTTCTGGGGAATTTCGCATCCAGGCATCGAAGGTCCGCGCCCGATCTTCGACTACCGGTATGAACATACCCTGGCCGTGGTGAAGCTGGCCCGCTGGCTGGCGCCCCTGGCCGGGGCCGACCTCGAGATCGTCGAAGCCGCGGCCTGGCTGCACGATTGCCGCAAGTTCCTGAACGTCGGCAAGGCCAAGGACACCCACGCCCAGGACGCCTCGGCGGCCGTGGCGGGCATCCTGGCGGGGACCGACTTCCTTCCGGACAAGATCCCCGCCCTGCGCCACGCCATCGAGCGCCACGTGGGGCTCAAGCGCAGCTCCCCGCTGGAGCCGGTGGAGGCGGCCTGCCTGTGGGACGCCGACAAGCTGAGCAAGATCGGCGCCGCCAGCCTGATCCATTTCACCTGCATCGCCGGGGCCTTCGAGCCCATGGACACCGCCGGCATCCTGCAGCGCGGCGAGGACTGGCTGCACCGGGCCCGGATCATCGCCGCCTCGATGAACACCAGGCCCGCCCGCGAGGAGGCCGACCGCCGGGTCGCCTTCATCACCGCCCACTACCGGCAGCTGAACCGGGAATGGGCTGATCCCATGGAGCCCACCCCGCCATGAGCGAGTTCCAGGATCTGGTCCAGACCCTCCAGATGGCCCTCAAGGCTCAGCTCATGTACACGCCGAGCCACCCCCGGGCCCAGTCCGCCATTCAATCGCTGGGCGCCCAGCTGGACGAATGGCTGGCCGCCAAGCCGAGCATCCACATCGCCACCTCCAACGGCAAGCTGTTCCTGGATGGCGCCCTGTTCGAGGGCAAGCACATCCACTTGACGTCCCTGGCCCGCCAGCTGGCCGACCGGCAGATCAGCGGGCTCATCATGCTGCGCGGGGTCACCGTTTCCGAGCTGTCGGAAGTCCTGGGCCTGCTCATTCTCAAGCCGTCCAAGATCGAGGCCGAAGGCGGCGTCGCGGCCATCCTCGCCGCCAAGAACCTGCCCCATGTCCAGCTGAGCCAGACCGTCTACCGGGAAGTCCGCGAGGGCGAGGGCGGCGACGAGGACCACGGCGGGCCTACCGCCACGGTGAACAAGGAGGGCGGCCAGTCCGACCCGGCCATGCAGGCCGCCCTGGAAGCCCTGGCTGCCTCCCTGGCCAACGCCACCAGCGGCCACGGCTCCCAGGGGTTCAAGGGGATCCAGGGCCCGCAGTCCACCATGGGCCCCTCGGCGCCGGTGCAGCCCGCCTTCAATCTGGAGATCCTCACCGAACAATGGGAAGAGCAGCTGGAGCTGATTCCCCACCAGTCCCTGCTGGAGGGCGACTTCCAGCCCGCGCAGCTGGGCTTCCTGGGCGGCACGCCGCTGAGTTTCGGCATGGGCGACAACTTCCCGCCGTCGAGCCAGGTGGAGGGCCTGCGCCGGGCCCTGCTGGCACTCACCCCGGACAAGCTGATGGCGGTGGTGGCCGGCCTGGATTCGCTGCCCGCGGGCCACGCCGGCATGCGCATGGCCTTCCAGTCCCTGGCCACGGAGGCCTTCACCCAGGCCTCCAACGCGCTGATGGCCAGCGACGCCCCCTGGGAGTCGGTGCGCCAGGCCATGTTCGAGACCCTGCAGTTCGCGCCCCAGCAGCAGACCATGCTGGCCGAGCTGGAGAACGACCTCAGGACCAAGGCGGCGGGCGCCGACCAGATCGCCCGGCTCCAGGAGCTGATCCAGCAGCTGGATTGGGAAACCCAGTCCATGGAGGAGAAATTCAGGCAGGCCCAGGAGCAGGGCAAGCTCTGGCAGATCACCCTCGACCAGCGCCTGCGCTTCCTCCGGCGCATGCTGGACGAAGGCCGGGTCGAGGGGCTGCTCGCGCTGATCGAGCAGATCCTCGACGCCCTGCGCTCGGAGGACGTGTCCCAGCGCGAGATGGCGGCCCAGACCCTGACCGGGATCGCCCGCTGGATCGAGGACCCGGGCCTGCCCATCGAGGCCGAGGGCCCGCTGGTCGAGGGCCTTTGCGCCCATTTCGGCTGGGAGCCCCTGGCCCACATCCACCGCTCCAGCACCGAGGCGCTCGGGGTGGTCGTGGTCTCCCAGGTGAACCGGGGCGAGCCCGGCCATGCCCTGGCCCTGCTGCAGGAGCTCGCGGGCCTGTGCGCCTTCCACGACGGCCGGCAGGATTGGCGGGAATCCGCCCTGGCCAGCCTCTGGGAGGTCCTGGGCACCCCCGGCTGCCTGGCCAAGGTGGCCGAACTGCTGCACACCTCCACCCCGGAGACCATGCTCGGGGAGCTGATCCCCTACCTCGAAGCGGTCGGCCAGCCTGCCGCCAGGTTCCTGGTGGGCGTGCTGGGCGACGAGCCTGACCGCAAGCGCCGCGCCAAGGAGCTGGAAGCCATCCGCAGCATGGGCGCGCTGGCCCTGCCCGCGGTCTACGAGGGGCTCGATTCATCCGCCTGGTTCCTGGTGCGCAACGCCTTGAACCTGCTTTCCGAAATGGGCGACGCCGACGCGGTGGAGCCGGTGCGCGCTTGCCTGGCGCACCCCGATGGCCGGGTCAAGCGGGCCGCGGTGCGGGCCCTGTGGAAGCTGGGCGGCCCGGCGTCGGTGCCGCACCTGCTCGCGGCCCTGCCGCTGGTGGACCCGGAGACCCAATCGGAAATCATGTTCGCCCTGGTCCAGGTGCGGGCCATCCAGGCCATCCCCACCCTGGCGGCCTTCGCCGTGGACCGGCGCAATCCCGAAGCCCAGCGCGTCAAGGCGGCCGAGACCATCGGCCAGATCGGCGATCCCCGCTCGATCCAGGTGCTGGTCGAGATCGTGCGCCGCAAAGGCCGGCTGTTCACCACCGCCGAACCGGTCCAGGTCCGCCTGGCCGCCTGCAAGGCCCTGCTCGCCCTGGATTCCCCCCCGGCCTGGGAGGCCCTGTGCGAGCTGGTCGCGGCCGAGCCATGGCACCGGGACCGGTCCGTGCTACAACAGGTGGTGAATACCCGCCGGTCCAACTGATCCCACCTCGCGAGCCCGCCTTGGACGCAGTGCCCCAACCCCAGCAGTTGATGGAAGCCTTCGCCGCCTTCACCCAGGCGTCCGAACAGCTGCAGCAGCGCTACCAGTCCCTGCAGGGCCAGCTCGGCCGGATCCAGAACGAGCTGGAGACCGTGCTGGAGACCATCCCGTTCGCCATCTGGGTGCTGGGCAGCGAAGGCGAATTGCGCTTCACCAACCGGCCCGAGGGGCTGGACGGGCAGTTCACCGACGGCCCGCCGCCCTGGGCCCCGGACGCCCCCACCGGCCTGCGCCAGTTCACCGACCCCACCGGCCGCGAGCGTTTCCTGGAACAGGAGACCCGCCCCACCGCCTCCGGCAACATCATCACCCTGCGCGACATCACCGAGGCCCATCTCAGGGCCCAGCAGGCCAGCCGGGAGGAGCGGCTGCAGGCCATGGGGCTCATGGCGGCAGAGCTGGCCCATGAGATCCGCAACCCCCTGGGCAGCCTTTCCCTGTTCGCCGGGATGCTGATCGAGGACCTGCAATCCCAGCCGGCCCAGGTGGAACTGGCCCAGCACATCCAGTCCGGGGTGCACCGCCTGAACACCCTGGTTACCAACACCCTCACCTTCAGCCGGGATCTCTCCCCCAAGCTGGAGACCTTCGCCCTGGCGCCGTTCTGGGAATCGGTGAAGCAGGGCAGCGACCTGCCCGAGGGCCTGGCCTGGACCAACCGGGTGCCCGCCGAGGCCACCTGGCACGCCGACCCCGGCCTGCTGCGCCAGGTGGCCGTGAACCTGCTGCAGAACGCCCTGCGTTCCATGGACACCATGGCCGCGCCCCGGCTTCTGCTTTCCGCCGTGCCCGAGCAGGTCGAGGGCAGGCAGCACTGGCGGGTCACCCTGGAGGACAACGGCTGCGGCATCGCCGCCGAAGCGCTGTCGAGGATCTTCGACCCGTTCTACACCACCTTCGGCGGCGGCACCGGCCTGGGCCTGGCGGTGAGCCACCGCATCCTCATGGCCCACGGCGGCCTCATGAACATCGAGAGCAAGCTCGACCACGGCACCCAGGTGCACCTGCGCCTGCCGGCGGGGGTGCCTACCGGCAAGGGCGGATGAGTTTCTCCCAGGAGTTTGGTATCCATTCGGGTGAGGTACGGCCGTTGCCTCTGGTTGCCTTATTCCCACAACCCCATTCACCAGCGGCCAGGCGTTTTCATGGATGATCCGAGCCCTTGTTACTCAAACCCAAAGCAGGGTCGCCTTGCCTGACCGGAGCATTCATTAAGCGGCAACGTCGACAAGCCCGGCGGGAGCAAGCCGGCAAAGTAGCATCCGGGACGAAGGCGGTGATCCGCCTACCCCTCCCGGCTGAGCCCCAGGATCAGCCCCAGCACCATCCCCCACACCGCGGCCAGGCCGATCTGGTACTCGGTGGGCAGGCAGAACGTGACCGTATGGGCCGGGATCCAGAACCACACCAGGGTCCACCAGGCCCGTTGGATGCCCTTGAAGCCGCGCTGGCCCGTGATCAGGTTGTCCTCGACCCGATGGAACGCCATCATCTGCGGCCCGAACAGCAGGTTGGTGAATACCGACAGCGCGAACGCCCAGCCCAGCCCCTGGCCCAGGAAGGCCGGCAGGAAGTGGCCGTCCACCAGCGCGTGGGTGAAGCCCTTCATGCCGGAAAAGCCGTACTTGATCACCACTCCGAGCAGCCCCCAGGCCACCGCCTTGAGCACCCGTTGCAGGCCGCTGAAGGCCGGCCGCCGGCGCCCGCAGAAAGCCGCCAGCAGTTCGCCCAGGGGGCCCAGCAGGGCGAACTGCAACGCGGCGGACGCCAGGGGATGCGCCTTCACCCACCACACATAGCTATTCATGCGTGCTCCAGTCCGGGGTTCAGGCCAGATGCTCGATGGCGCTGTTGATCTGCCCTGAGACCTGCTGGATGTCGCTGTTCACCTTGGCAATGTCCTGGGTGAGCTTGCGCACGTTCTCCACCGACTTGGTCATGTGCTCGGCCACCACCGCGAAACCCCGGCCGTGCACCCCCACCTTGGCCGCTTCGATGCTGGCGTTGAGGGCGAGCATCTGCATGGAGGACATGATGTGGTTGATCCGGCCCACCAGGTTCTGGCTGCCTTCCAACCCACTGGTGAGACGCTCCTTGATGCCCAGGATCTCCTGGGTGACCGTGCCGGTGGCGCGCCGCTTGGCCTCCTCCAGTTCCTGGATCAGCACCCAGGTGCTGCTGGGCATGAGTTCAATCGTGGTGTCCTTCATGAAGGTCAAAAGCCGCGCCTTGACCTCCGGCACGCCGGTCATCTCGAAGAACATCTGGCAGGGCACCTTGGCCAGGGCTTCATCCAGCTGAGTGAAAACCGGGATGCCCGCCTGGGCGGCCAGCCTGAGGCCGGGCGCCTCGGGGTTCCGGTCCGCGATGAAAACCACCTGGATCTTTTGGCTCTGCAGGAGAAAGGCAAGCAGCCCAGCTCCGCCGGTCCCGCCGCCGATGATGCCCGCCGTCTTGATTGCCGTTCCGTTCACGACCGCCATACCCAACCTCATAATCGAAAACATCTCAAAAATGCTTTTCCTATACTGTATCGCGGCCCAGCGCGAAGAAGAACGTTGAACATTGATGCAGGCCTGGTTCCGGGTCGTGACCAGCGGTGCGGCGTGGTCCAGAAGGGCAGGAACTCTCGATCCGATGGGTCGGCCGACTGGGATTTTCCTTGATCAAGGTGTTCCGCCATTCCGTTTATTTCACATCGCACTCCATCCACATCCATGAGAATATGATCGCTCACCGGAGGGTCCATGTCCCTGCATATGATCGGGCCTGGCAAGCATTCGCCGGAGATCGTCAACGCGGTCGTTGAGATCCCGTACGGTTCCAGGATCAAGTATGAGATCGACCACATCACCAGCCTGGTGAAGGTGGACCGGGTGCTCTATTCGCCCATCCACTACCCGGCCGAATACGGCTTCATCCCCCACACGCTGGCCCCGGATGGTGACCCCTGCGACATCCTGGTGCTGATCTCCGGCGCCACCTATCCGGGCGTGGTCATCGAGGCCCGGCCCATCGGCATCCTGCGCATGGCCGACGACAAGGGCCAGGACGACAAGATCCTCAGCGTCGCCGCCACCGACCCGAACTACATGCACGTCAACACCCTGGCCGACCTGCCGCCGCACCTGCTGCGCGAACTGGAGCACTTCTTCCTGACCTACAAGAACCTCGAGTCCAAGGACGTGCGCAGCGACGGCTGGGAAGGCAAGGAAGCCGCCCATGAATTCATCCATCAATGCATCCTGGCGCACCGCCACTAGGCCTTCGTGGGAGAATGGCCTTGCGCATTCATATGTGTTCCGGAACAAGGTGGCCGAACCAAACCTTTCGCAGGAGTCCAGCATGGCCCTGATCTGCTTCGACCTCGACGGTACCCTGGTGGACCCCCTCCAGGCGATGAACCATTGTGTCCGGCTCACCTGCGAAGACTTCGGCCTGCCCTGCCCGTCCACCGCCCAGGTGGCCTCGCGCATCGGCCTGGGCGCGGAGGAGCTGTTCGCCGGCCTGGCTGAACCGGGCCGCATGGCGGCGATCCTGGAGTGCTACTGGCAGCACTTCGCCGAGGAGGGCATCGTCCAGCACCGGATCTACGACGGCACCCTGCTCATGCTCAACCGGCTCAAGCACCAGGGGCACCAGCTCTACGTGGTCACCGTCAAGCCGGCCCGCTACGCCAAGCAGGTGCTCCATCAGTTCGACCTGCTGCTGGCCTTCGAGGACGTGTTCGGCGGCGACCTGAACGCGCCCGGGCGCCCCAAGGGCGAGGTGGTGGCGTTGCTCCGCGAGCGGGGCATTCTCCAACCGGGTGGATTCATGATCGGCGACCGGGCCGAGGACATGGCCGCCGCCACCGCCCACGGTTTGATCCCGATGGGTGTCACGTACGGCTTCGGCAGTGCCGGGGAGCTGAAGGAGGCAGGTGCCGGGCTGCTGTTCGATTCGGTCACCGCCCTCGATGATTGGTTCAAAGAGAAGCTGCACGAACCGGAAATTCTCGACTCTTTTTCCAGGTCCGAGTAGGGCAGGCCCTTTCGGTGGTTGCCGACCCTCCCGGGTCGCCGCAGGTTTTGGTTGCCTTTCTGGTCCCGTGACGGAAAGATGACGTAACCAATTCTGACAGCCCACCAAGGAGACATACCGTGCCCAAGCCCCAATCAGCACCACGTGTCGCGGCCCTCATCGGCCCCTACATGTCCGGCAAGACGACCCTGCTCGAAAGCCTGCTCTTCGCCAGTGAAGCCATTCCACGCAAGGGAACGATCAAGGAGGGCAATACCGTGGGGGATGCGTCCCCCGAAGCCAAGGCCCGCCAGATGAGCGTCGAGATCTCAGTGGCCAGCGCCACCTATCTGGGCGAGTCCTGGACCTTCATCGACTGCCCGGGGTCCGTGGAATTCGCCCAGGAAACCATGAACGCGCTGATGGTCGCGGATGCGGCAGTGCTGGTGGTCGAAGCGGATCCGTCCAGGGCCCAGATGGCCTTGCCCATGCTCAAGTTCCTGGACGACCACAACATCCCCCACACCATCTTCCTCAACAAAGTGGACATCCTCACCGAGGCCGGCAAGATCCGCGAGACCATCAGCGCCCTGCAGGCCGGGTCCCAGCGCCCGCTGGTGCTGCGCGAATACCCCATCCACGCGGGCAGCTTCATCTCCGGCTACGAGGACCTTTCCCTGGAGCGGGCCTTCAAGGCCAACCCGGGCCACCCCTCCGACCTGATCGATATCCCCGAGGACATCAAGGCTGAGGCCCTGGCGGCCCGCCAGGAGATGCTGGAAGCGATCAGCAACCTGGACGACGCCCTGATGGAAAAGCTGCTGGAGGAGCAGGTGCCCTCCCGCGACGAAGTGTACGCCACACTCACCAGGGGCTTCCGCGAGGACCAGATCGTGCCCGTGCTGCTGGGCTCCGCGGACAAGGACCTGGGCGTGCGCCGGCTGCTCAAGCAGCTGCGCCACGAGGCCCCCGAAGCCAAGGACACCGCCAAGCGGCTCGGCATCCCCACCGAAGGGACCGAGCCCCTGGCCCAGGTCTGGAAGACCGTCAACGCCCAGCACATCGGCAAGCAGTCCCTGGTGCGGATCTGGCGCGGTGAATTGACCGAAGGCATGACCCTCAACGGGCTGCGTCCCAGCTCCCTCACCCATCCGTTCGGCGCCAAGCAGGACAAGGTGACCCGGGCCGGCGTGGGCGAGATCGTCGCCCTGGGCCGCATGGACACCATCAAGACCGGGGACGTGCTCACCACCGGCAGCAAGCCGGTCCATCTGGATTGGCCCGAGCCGATGCAGCCCATGACCGCCCTGGCCCTCAAGACCACCAAGATGGGCGACGAGGTCAAGCTCTCCGGCGCCCTGGCCAAGCTGCTGGACGAGGACCAGTCGTACCGCCTGGACCAGAACGCGGAAACCCAGGAGCGGGTGCTCTGGGGCCAGGGCGAGATCCACCTCAAGGTGGCCGTGGACCGGGTCAAGCGCTGGGGCGTGGAAGTGGCCCTCAGCACGCCCGCCATCCCCTACCGGGAGACCATCCGCAAGCCCATCAAGCAGCACGGCCGCTACAAGCACCAGAGCGGCGGCCACGGCGCCTTCGGCGATACCCACATCGAATTCAAGCCCAGGGAGCGGGGCGCCGGCCTGAAGTTCTCCGACACCATCGTCGGCGGCGTCATCCCCAAGAACTACATCCCCGCGGTGGAAGACGGCTTCATGGAGTTCTGCAAGCAGGGGCCGCTGGGCTTCCAGATGGTGGACGTGGAGGCGATCCTGTACTTCGGCTCGTTCCACACCGTGGATTCCTCGGACATGGCGTTCAAGGCCGCCGCGCGGGTCGCCTGCACCGAGGGCCTGCCCCTGTGCAGCCCGGTGCTGCTGGAGCCGATCCTGGAGGTGCACATTTCCGTGCCCTCCGAGCACACCAACAAGGCCCAGAAGATCATCACCAGCCACCGGGCCGGGCAGATCCTCGGCTACGACGCCAAGCCCGGCTGGCCGGGCTGGGACGTGGTGGACGGCTACGTGCCCCAGAGCGAGATGCAGGGCCTGATCGTCGAGCTGCGCTCCCAGACCCAGGGCATCGGCTCGTTCATCTGGAAGTTCCACCACCTCCAGGAACTGGAAGGCCGCGACGCGGACAAGGTCGTGGAAGCCCGCAAGAAGGCCCTGGCCGAGGAGTAGGCGGCACGCACCCGGGCGGTCCAGGGAGCCCCGCTCCCTGGATTTCTTTTGGGTAGCGTTGCGAAATGACCTGTGCTTTCCTGAACGGACGATGAGCCGTTTCAGAGGTCTTGTTCTGGCACTCCTGCCGATCTTCCTGGGCGCCCAGGACTTCGTGCTGAACAACGGCACCGAGCCGCAGTCGCTGGACCCGGCGCTGATCACCGGCATCCCGGAAGGCCGGATCAGCATGGCGCTGTTCGAGGGGCTCACCGTCAGCGACCCGGTGACGGCGCTGCCGGTGCCGGGACTGGCCTCCAGCTGGACGGTCAGCGGGGACCAGCGCACCTACACCTTCCACCTGCGCGAGACCACCTGGTCCGACGGCACGCCGCTCACCGCCCAGGACGTGGTGGACGCCTGGATGCGGGTGCTCGATCCGGCCACCGGCTCGGCCTACGCCTACCTGCTGTCCGACAACATCGCAGGCGCCGACGCCTACCTCAAGGGCAAGGGCCCGGCCTCCGGGGTCGCGATCCACGCCCGCGGCCCGCACACCTTCGAGGTGACCTTCGTCGGCCCGCTGCCCTACGCGCTGGCCATGCTCACCCACAGCGCCTTCATGGTCACGCCGACCTTCGCGGTGAAGCGCTACGGCCCCGGCGCCTGGACCAAGCCGGCCCACTTCATCGGCAACGGGCCCTACGTGCTCAAGACCTGGCGGCCCCAGGACCAGATCGTGGTGGCCAGGAACCCGCGCTACTGGGACGCCAGGAACATCCATCTGCAAAGCATCACCTTCCTCACCATCGAGGACCAGAACGTCGCCTTCGACAAGTACCTGGCCGGGGAGATCGACTACGTCACCGACGATTCCATCCCGGTCGGCCGGATCGACGAGATCCGCCTGCGCCATGACTACCACCACATGCCCGGCTCCTCGATCTACTACTTCGTCTACAACGTGACCCGCAGGCCGTTCGACGACGTGCGGGTGCGCAAGGCCCTGTCCATGGCCGTCGACCGCGACGAGCTGGTGCGCAGGGTGCTCAAGGCCGGCGACGTGCCCACCGCCGGCTTCGTGCCCGCCATGGGCGGCTTCAGGACCGCGCCGGGCAACGGCTTCGACCTGGACCGGGCCCGGCGGCTGCTGGCCCAGGCCGGCTACCCGGGCGGCCGGGGCTTTCCCCGGATCACCATCACCTACAACACCAGCGCCCGGCACAAGCTGATCTGCGAATGGCTGCAGCAGGCCTGGAAGGCCAGCCTGGGGATCGAGGTGCAGCTGCACAACCTGGAGTGGAACACCTTCCTGGACACCAAGCAGAAGACCCACGATTTCCAGCTGGCCCGGGCCGGCTGGGTGGCGGACTACCCGGACCCCGGCAACTACCTGGACATGTTCAAGACCGGCTCCGGCAACAACGACGGCCGGTACAGCAACCTCCGCTACGACCGGCTGCTGGCCAGGGCCGCCACGCTGCCGCCCGGCCCCGCCCGGGACCGGGTGCTGGAAGAGGCCGAATCGATCCTGGTCACCGAGGACCAGGCGGTGCTGCCATGCTTCTTCTACGTGACCCGGTTCGTGCTGGACGACCGGAAATGGGGCGGCATCCACCTCAACGCCATCGACAGCCACCCGCCCCGGTGGTGGTACCGGAAGTAGACCCAGGAGTGTGCCCATGCTTCGATTCATGATCCGGCGCGCCCTCAGCCTGATCCCCACCGTGTTCCTCATCATCACCTTCGCCTTCGTCATCATCCGGATCGCGCCGGGCGGACCGTTCGCCAGCGAGAAGCAGCTGCCGCCGGAGATCCTGGCCAACATCGAGAAGCGCTACCACCTGGACGAATCCCTGCCCCGGCAGTACGTCCGCTACCTGGGCGACTTCGTCCGGGGCGACCTGGGCCCCTCGTTCCGCTACAAGGATTTCACCGTGGGCGAGCTGATCGCCGACGCCCTGCCCCCGTCCATGCTGATCGGCAGCCTGGCGCTGCTGATCGCCGTCACCGGCGGCATCGGCGCCGGCGTCCTGTCGGCGCTCCGGCAGAACAGCTGGATCGACTATGCGGCCATGTCCCTGGCGGTCATCGGCATCTCCATCCCGGTGTTCGTCACCGGCCCGGTGCTGAAGCTGTTCCTCGCCCTGAAGCATCCGTGGCTGCCCACCTCGGGCTGGCTCGGCGGCCGCGGCGGGTGGCTGGTGCTGGTCATGCCGGTGCTCACCCTGGCCCTGCCCTACCTGGCCGGGATCGCCCGGCTGACCCGCGCCTCGGTGCTGGAGGTGCTCCGGGCCGACTACATCCGCACCGCCCGGGCCAAGGGCCTGTCCGAGCGGGTGGTGGTGCTGCGCCACGTGCTCAAGGGGGCGCTGCTGCCGGTGCTCTCCTACCTCGGCCCGGCCTTCGCCGGCATCATCACCGGCACCGTGGTGGTGGAGACCATCTTCGCCGTGCCGGGCATGGGCCGGTTGTCGGTCCAGGCCGCCATCAACCGCGACTACACGCTGATCATGGGCGACGTCATCGTCTTTTCGGTGATCCTGGTGGCGGCCAATTTCGTCGTGGACCTCTGTTACGGCTTCCTCGATCCGCGCATCTCCTATTCGTGAGCCCCATGACCGGCAGCCCCATCGACCCCCAGGACCCGCTGGCCGACGCCTTCAGCCGGGCGCTGCGCCCGGTTTCGCCGTGGGCCGACGCCTGGCGCCGCCTGCGGCGCAACCGCATGGCCCTGGCCGGCCTGGCCGTCATCGGCCTGTACGCGCTGTTCACCCTGGCGGCGCCGCTGCTGCCGATCCATCCCTATGCGGAACAGGTGGTGGCCCACGAGAACCTGCCGCCCTCGCTGCGCCCGGCCGGCGAGCTCATGCTGGCGGCCCGCACCGCCTACCTGCTGCGCTTCCGGGCCGCCGAAGGCCGCCTTGAATTCAACGCGGAGGAGCGCCAGGAACTGGCGGACATGGCCCGGGCCATCCGCACCGACCCGGTGCACCGGAGGCACTACTGGCTCGGCACCGACAACCTGGGCCGGGACATGATGTCCCGCCTGCTGTTCGGCGGCAGGATCTCCATCCTGATCGGCCTGGTGGGGACGGTCACCTCCATGTTCCTGGGCGTCCTGCTCGGCAGCATCGCCGGCTATGCGGGCGGCACCCTGGACAACCTGATCATGCGCTTCGTGGACATCCTCTACGGGCTGCCGTACATGCTGCTGGTGATCATCATGATGGCCCTGTTCGGGCGCAACATCCTCAACCTGTTCGTGGCGGTGGCGCTGATCTCCTGGCTCACCCTGTGCCGGGTGGTGCGCGGCCAGGTCATCAGCCTCAAGCACGCCGAGTTCGTGGAGGCCGCGCGCGCCATGGGCGCCAGCCCGGCCCGGATCATCTTCCGCCACCTCACCCCGAACACCCTCGGGGTGATCGTGGTGTTCTCCACCCTCATGGTGCCGCAGTTCATCATGACCGAATCCTTCCTGTCCTTCCTGGGCCTGGGGGTCTCGGCGCCGCTGGCCTCCTGGGGCTCCCTGGTGGCCGAAGGGGCCGGGGTGATGTCGATCTACCCCTGGCAGCTGCTGGGACCGGCCGTGGCCATGACGGTGTTTCTGTTCGCCATGAACTTCCTGGGCGACGGGCTGCGCGACGCGCTCGATCCCCAGAGCAGGCGCAGGGGCTGAGATGGACGACCAGGTCATCCTGCGGGTCGAGGATCTGCGCACCCACTTCGACACCGACGAGGGGGTGGTCAAGGCGGTGGACGGGGTCAGCTTCGCCTTGCGCCGCGGCGAGACCCTGGGCGTGGTGGGCGAATCGGGCTCCGGCAAGAGCGTGACCAGCCTGTCCCTCCTCAAGCTGATCCCGTCGCCCCCGGGGCGCATCGTCTCCGGCCGGGCGCTGTTCCACGGCCAGGACCTGCTGACCCTGCCCCGGGAGGCGCTGCGGGCCGTGCGCGGCGACCGGATCGCCATGATCTTCCAGGACCCCATGACCTCGCTCAACCCGTTCCTGCGCATCTCGACCCAGATGATGGAGCCGCTGATGCTGCACCAGGGCCTGGGCCGACGGGCCGCCAGGGCCCGGGCGGTGGAGCTGCTCCAGATGGCCGGGATCAGCGCCGCCGGGCAGCGCATCGACCAGTATCCCCACCAGTTTTCCGGCGGCATGCGCCAGCGGGTGATGATCGCCATGGGGCTCTCCTGCAACCCGGAGATCCTCATCCTCGACGAGCCCACCAGCGCCCTGGACGTGACCATCCAGGCGCAGATCCTGGACCTGGTCCGCGAGCTCACCCGCAGCATGGGCACCGCGGTCATCCTGATCACCCATTCCCTCGGCGTGGTAGCCGGCATCTGCGACACGCTCTGCGTGATGTACGCCGGCCGGATCGTCGAGCGCGGCCCCACCGGCGCCGTGTTCGCCGCGCCCAGGCACCCCTACACCCAGGGCCTGATCCAGTCGGTGCCCCGGCTGGACCGCCAGGGCCCCGGGCGGCTCGCCTCGATCCGCGGCCAGCCGCCGTTAGTCATCGACCTGCCCGAATGCTGCCCCTTCCACCCCCGCTGCGACCAGGCCATGGACGTGTGCCGGCGCTGCCATCCGCCCGCCACCGGCCTGGGCGGCGGCCGGGAGGTGCGCTGCTGGCTCTATCCCGAGGGGGCCGGGCATGGCTGACGACCGGATCCTGCTCGAGGTCAAGGGCCTGAAGATGCACTTCCCGGTGGGCGGCGGCTGGTTCGGCCCGCCCCGGGGCTGGATCCGGGCGGTGGACGGCATCGATTTCGCCATCGCCAGGGGCGAAACCCTCGGCCTGGTGGGCGAATCCGGCTGCGGCAAGTCCACCGCCGCCCGGGCCGTGGCCCAGCTGCACCGCCCCACCGCGGGCCAGGTGCTGCTGAAGGGCCGGGACCTCACCAAACTGGCCGGCAAGGCCCTGATCGCCGCGCGCAAGGACCTGCAGATGGTGTTCCAGGATCCGTACGGCTCGCTCGACCCGCGCATGACCGCCTTTGACCTGATCGCCGAGCCGCTGCGGATCTACCACACCCGGGGCATCCTGCGCCTCTCCCGTCGGGACCTGGAGCTGCGGGTGGACGAACTGATGGAGCGGGTGGGCCTGTCCCGCGGCTTCCGGAACCGCTACCCGCACCAGTTCTCCGGCGGCCAGCGGCAGCGCATCGGCATCGCCCGGGCCCTGGCCCTGCGCCCCGAGGTGATCCTGTGCGACGAGCCGGTCTCGGCCCTGGACGTCTCCATCCAGGCGCAGATCCTCAACCTGTTCAAGGACCTGCAGGACGAGTTCGGGCTGACCTACCTGTTCATCGCCCACGACCTGGCGGTGATCGAGTACATCGCCACCCGGGTGGCGGTGATGTACCTGGGCAGCCTCGCCGAGCTGGCGGACGCGGCCGAACTCTACCGGAATCCCCTGCACCCCTACACCCAGGCCCTGCTTTCGGCCGCCCCCATTCCCGACCCGGCGGTGGAGGCGGCGCGCCAGCGCATCATCCTGCCCGGCGACGTCCCCTCCCCGGACCGGGCGCGCACCGGCTGCCCGTTCTACGAGCGCTGCCGGCGGCGCATGGACGCCTGCCGGGAGCACACGCCCCGGCTGCGCGAGGCCGGGCCGGGACACCAGGTGGCCTGTTTCCTCTATCACGATCCGGAATAGCTGGCCAGCCAGGCGGACAGGGCCGGCGAGCGGTAGGCCACGTTGAAGCGCACCCAGGGGCTGGGCCGGTGCTCCAGGTCGAAGGCGCTGCCCGGGGCGAACCAGAAGCCGGCGGCGGCCGCCGCCTTGGCCAGGGGGACCGAATCCGCAAAGCGCGGGTGCCGGGCCCAGATGAACATGCCGCCCCGGGCGCCCGGGAACAGCTGCCAGCCGGCCCGCTGCAGCTCGGCCTGGGCCGCGGCCTGGGCGGCCTGCAGGCGCTGCCGGAGCATGGCCGTGCAGCGGTCGTAGCCCGCGCCGAAGCTGTGCTGGACCACCCGCTCGGCGAACTCCGAGGAGGCGATGCTGGTGAGCAGCTTGACCCGGGTCAGCGCTTCGGTGACGCCGGCGGCCGCCACGGCGTAGCCCACCCGCAGGCTGGCCGACAGGGTCTTGGTGAACCCCGAGAGGTAGATCACCCGCTTCAGCCCGTCCAGGGCGGCCAGGCGCAGGTCCGCTTCCTCGGCCAGGTCCCCGTAGGCGTCGTCCTCGACGATCTGGAAGTCGTACTGGTCGGCCAGCGCCAGGAGGCGATGGGCGGTGGCCGGGGCTAGGCTGGTGCCGGTGGGATTGTGCAGCAGGGACTGCAGGATGAACAGGCGCGGGCGTTCGCCGCGGCGGAGCAGCGCCTCCAGCGCGGCCAGGTCCGGCCCCGCCCCGGTGCGCGGCACGCCGAGCGCGCGCAGTCCGGACAGGTGCAGCAGGCCGAACAGGTTGTAGTAGGCCGGGTGCTCCACCAGCACCAGGTCGCCCGGGTGGCACAGGGCGCGCACCACCAGCTCGAGCCCGTGGGAGATGCCGTTGGACAGGACGATCTGCTCCGGAGCGGCGACGATGCGCCGGCGTGCCAGGCGCCGGCACAGGGCCTCCCGCAGCGGCGGGTAGCCCAGGGCGGTGCCGTAGTCGTGCAGGTTCGAGCCGGGCTGGGCGGCCACCCAGCGCACCTGCCGGGCCAGGTCCAGGTCCTGCAGCCAGTCCTTGGGCAGGGAGCCGCTGCCGCACTTCAGCAGGGCGCTGGGTTCCACCAGGCCGCGGATCAGCAGGGCGGTGTCCAGCAGCTGGTCGAGGCTGGGGGCATAGCGCGGCGCCGCCCCGGCCTGGCGCGCCAGATAGAAGCCCGAACCGTGCCGGGCCTCCACCAGCCCGAGCCCGGCCAGTTCCTGGTAGGCCGCGAGCACCGCGTAGCGGCTGACGCCGGACTGGGCGGCGACCGTGCGCAGCGAGTCCAGCCGCGCCCCCGGCTGCCAGCGGCCGGCCTCGATCTCCTGGCGCAGCCTGGCGGCCAGCCGTTGCGCGGCCGAGGGCGGAGCGGATGGCGGGAGGATCGGTTTGGCCGGCATGACTTGGCCGATTGTAGCGAAGTGTCCGGGCGTGGCCCGCCCATGATTTACTGGAAGCGGGAGGCCGCATGATCCTGGTGGTGAACTGCTTCAACGAGGAAGCCTTCGCGGTGGATTTCGACCGCGTGGTGTCCGGGCATTTCGCCGGTCACGCCTGCCGGTTCGTGCGGGCGGCCCAGCTCGAGCGCCTGGGCGATCCCGGCCGCTTCAGCCACCTGGTCCTTTCCGGTTCGGTCGCCTCGGCCACCGAGGCGCAGCCCTGGGACCCGGCCCTGGCCGCCCTGGCGCGCCAGTTCATCGATGCCGGCCGGCCGGTCCTGGGCATCTGCTACGGCCACCAGTTCCTGGCCAAGGTCCTGGCCGGCCCGGCCCACGTGCGCAGGGCGGCCCGGCCCGAGTTCGGCTTCCTGGAGCTGCGCCTGGCGCCCAACCCGCTGTTCCGGGATCTGCCTGAAGCGCTGGTGATGGTTTCGCACTTCGACGAAGCCTGCAACCTGCCGGCCGAATTCACCATCCTGGCGGCCAGCCCGGACTGCGCGGCGCACGCCTTCCAGTACCGCGACCTGCCGGTGTGGGGCGTGCAGTTCCATCCGGAATACGGCGCCCCGGAGGGCGACCGGATCTGGCAGGAGGTGTTCTGCTGCACCCCCGGCAGGATCCCCGCGCAGCCGGAGCGGCCCGAGCGCATGGAGCGCAATCGGCTGATCTTCAGGAACTTCGCCGAGGCCCAAGGCTTGACATGATTAATTAATATTAATATATTAACCCAGGGTCCGGAGCCCCTGGAACCTCACAGCGACGGGTCCGAACTGAACGATCTCCGGAGATCCCGCCATGTTCGCCTTTTCGCCCAAGCTCAAAGGTTCATTTATGTGGCTGTCGGCTGCGACGCTGGGGTTGCTCGGCGGCCCGGCCCAGGCCCAATACGACCTCAAGGCGGAAATCGCCCGGCTCGACCAGCTCAGGCAGGAGGGGAAAGACCTGCGCCTGGTCGTCGGCCGCACCAACGGGGGGGACGTTCCGCCGATCGACGCCGGGAACCCCCCGCTGCCAGCCATCCCGAACGGCGCGTGGGTTTTTGGGGACATTCGCGGGACCAACCGGTTCGGGCCGGGCGACCCGATCCAGTTGACCATGGACTTCAACGACCCCGCGGCGGTCGCGCAGCTTCCAGCCAACACCTTCACCTACATTATCTACGATGCATCGGTGTTCGCGGTCATGAGCAACGCCCGCACGGTGCTGCCGATCTTCCGGGAGCTGCTCAAGCCGGGCGGATACCTCTGCTATTCCCTCGCCGCTGGCTTCCTGCCCTACATCCTCGACCCGGACATTCCGGCCCAGGCCAAGGAATACCGGCAGCGGACCGACGAGCGGGTCCTGCGGCCGTTGAACCAGTACCCTCCCGTCCTGTATCACTTCAGCAATCCAATGGGGCTGGTCGGAATTGTCGAGGCCAAGCGGGCCGAGCTTCGAGCCTTGCAGGACGAGGAGCTCGGCCGGCTCAACGTCAATTACTTGCCGCATATCGGGTTCCGGCGTCCGGAGTACAGGAAGGAGAAGAAGTACCCGATCGAGAACCAGTATTTCGCTCGGGACCCGGTCGACGGCAAGCGGGATATCACCAGTTTCGTCATTACCCAGAAATAGGGGCAGACCCTAGTCGACCAGCGGCTTGCCGCACTGCGCCGCGATCCGCTCCGCCACCAGGCGCAGCTTCCCGGCCCTGCGCGCGGGAAAGCGGTCGATGAGCCGGCTGTCGCCGTCGACGCCATCCATGACCAGCAACGTGCCAGTCGGCAGCGGCACGAGGCGGAAGCGCTCGATGGCGGCGAACGGGATCACCCGGGCGCGCGCGGCGCAGCACAGGCCCAGCCGGTGCACCACCCGGCCGGCGCCGGCGTCGAACAGCCAGCTGTCCTCGTACAGCCCGCCCAGGGCGACCAGGACCAGGAGGGCCCAGCCCGGCAGGCCCGGAGGACCGTCGCCAAGGGCGAGGCCGGCCCCCAGGACGGCCAGCAGGAGCGCCATCCCGGCCCGGTACCAGCGCGGCAGCCGATAGCCCAGCCGATCCGGCCCGGACCGGCGCAGGACGAGCGGAATGTCCACGGAGCCCTCCTGCGAAAGCCTAGCAGCCCAGGGGGCGCCCCGGTGCGATGATGGGTGCAGCAACCACGGGTTGGAGGGCAAATTGCCGCGCATCGAATGTATCGCCATCGGGTCTGAACTGCTCAACACCCAGCGCCTGGACACCAATTCGGTGTGGCTGGCCGAACGGCTGGGCGAAATGGGCCTGACCCTGCACTGCAAGACCGCCGTGGGCGATGTGCGGGAGGACATGGCCCGGCTGTTCCGGACGGCCCTGGAACGCTCGGATATCATCCTCTGCACCGGCGGCCTGGGCCCCACCTTCGACGATTTCACCAAGGAGGTCTGGGCCGAAGTGGTGGGCGCGCCCATGCGCGAGGACCCCCTGGCCAGGGAGGAGATGCTGGCCTTCTACGCGGCCCGCCAGCGGGTGCCGTCGGCCAGCAATTTCCAGCAGGTGATCCTCCCGGAAGGCTCGGAACGGCTGTGCAACCCGGCCGGCACCGCCCCCGGCGTCTACTGGGCCGACCCCAAGGGCTACCCCGGCCGGCGCATCATCCTGTTCCCGGGCGTGCCCCGGGAGATGAAGCTCATGTGGGAGCAGCAGGTGGCTCCCCGGCTCCAGGCGCTGGCCGGCGCGCCGGTGCACACCCTGCGCATGGTGTTCGGCTCGGTGCCGGAAAGCGCGCTGGGCGAGCGCACCCAGCCCCTGCGCCAACGCTTCGCCCAGGTGGAGTGGACCATCCTGGCCGGAATCCACCATGTGGAACTGGTGGGCCGGGCCGCCGACCCGGCCATCCTGGAGGCCGCCCGGGCCGCGTTCCAGCTGGAGATGGGGCCGGACCTGGCCTACGTGGGCAGCGAAGGCGGCATCGAGGACGCGCTGGTCGCCGTGCTCAAGCGCCGCAACGAAACCCTGGCCGTGGCCGAAAGCATGCCTGGCGGCCACCTGGCGGCCCGGCTCACGGCCATCCCCGGGGTATCGGAAGTGTTCCTGGGCGGCGTCACGGTCTACTCGGCCCGGGCCAAGGCGGTGCTCGCCGGCCTCGACCCCGGGTTCATCCAGGCCCACGGCACCGTGTCCGAACCGGTGACCGCGGCCCTGGCCGAAGCCATCCGCGCCCGGCTCGGCACGACCTGGGGCCTGGCGGTGACCGGCAACGCCGGCCCCACCGAGGACAAGGACGGCCCCGCCCCGGTCGGCACCTGCCTGGTGGCCGCGGCCGGGCCGGACGGCACCACGTTCAAGGCCTTCCGGCTCCCGGGCGGCCGGGCCGAACTGCAGACGCGCGCCGCCTCCTGGGCGCTCGACCTGCTCCGGCGCAGGCTGGTCTGATACTGCTGTGGGGGGACCTCCCGCGAGCAAAGCTCGCTCTGCGTCCCCCCACACCCCCACATCCTGCACGGGCGGAGCCCGGTCAGGATGTCTAGCCCAGGCCCACCGCGTTCCGCTACAGTTCAACCATGACGAACGCGACGACCCTTTCCTACACGATCTGGTGCCTTGGGGCCTTCCTGGCGGGGAGCATCCCGTTCGGCCTGCTGGTGATGAAGCTGGCCGGCAAAGGCGATGTGCGGGCCCTCGGGTCCGGCAATATCGGTGCGACCAATGTTTTGCGCTCGGGCGGCAAGGGGTTGGGCATCGCCACCCTGGCGCTGGACACGGCCAAGGGGTTCCTGCCGGTGTTCCTGGCGCGCCAGGCCGGCCTGGGGCCCGGCCTGCTGGCCTGGGTGGTGCTGGCGGCGGTGGCCGGCCACGTCTTCACCCCATGGCTGCGCTTCCGGGGCGGCAAGGGCGTGGCCACCGCCCTGGGCGCCGTGCTGGCCTACCACCCGGCCATGGTGCTGCCGGCCTTCGGGGTCTTCCTCGCGACCCTCCTGGTCTCGCGCTACGTGAGCCTGGGCAGCGTGCTCGCGGCGGCGGCCCTGTTCCTCACCGCGCTGGGCCTGGCCGGGGCATGGGCCATCGTGCCGGCGCCCCTGCCCCGCTGGCCGGCGCTGCTGGCCTGGGCGCTGCTTTCCGGCCTGGTCATCCTCAAGCACCGGGCCAATCTGGAACGGCTGTGCCGGGGCACGGAATCCCCTTTGTGGGGTGCCAAGCGATGACCAGACGCTTCGACCTTTCCGTGTTCGGCGCCGGCGCCTGGGGCACGGCCCTGGCCATGACCTGGGCCCGCCAGGGGGCCAAGGTGGCCCTGTGGGGCCATCCCGAGGCGCTGGTCAGCACCCTGGCCCTGGAGCGGCGCCACCCCAGCCTGCCGGGCGCGGAACTGCCGCCCAGCGTGCGGCCGCTGGCGGATCCCGCGGCCGCCTGCAACGCCCCGATCTGGGTGAGCGCCCTGCCCACCCAGGTGAACCCCGCGGTGTGGGCCGATCTGGCCGGGCGCACCGCCCTGCGCCCGGAACTGCTCATCCACGTCAGCAAGGGCATCATCCAGGGCAGCCACCTGCGGATCACCCAGGTGCTGGAACCGCTGCTCGGGGTGCCGGTGGGCGTGCTGTCCGGCCCGACCTTCGCCGACGAGGTGTCCCGCGGCCTGCCCGCGGCCATCCTGCTGGCCCTGCCGGCGGCCGTGGGCGACGACCGGGCCCGGGAGTTGCAGGCCCTGCTGGCCAGCCCCAGCCTGCGCGTCTACCTGAGCCGGGACGTGCCGGGGGTGGAGCTGTGCGGCGCCTTCAAGAACATCCTGGCCATCGCCGCCGGCCTGGTGGAGGCCCTGGGCCTGGGCAACAACGCCAGGGCCGCGCTGATCACCCGGGGCCTGGCCGAGATGGGCCGGCTGGTGGAGCTGCTCGGCGGCCGGCCGGAGACGGTGATGGGCCTGGCGGGCATGGGCGATCTCCTGCTCACCGCCACCGGCGCCCAGAGCCGGAACCGCCGGTTCGGCGCCATGCTGGGCCAGGGCATGACCCCCGAGGCGGCCACCCTGGCGCTGGGCAACCAGGTGGTGGAAGGGGCTTTCACCACGGAGGCTGCCCTGGGCCTGGCCCGCCAGCACGGCCTGGAACTGCCCATCACCGAGGAGGTGGGCCGCCTGCTCAAGGGCGCCGACCCGAGGGAATCGGTGAAACGGCTGATGCAGCGCTCGCTGAAGCAGGAGTAGCCTACTCCAGGTTGGCCCCCTGCTCGCGGATCTGATCCAGCGCGCCCTTGGCCTCCATCACCGCCCGGGTCATGGCCAGGCGCTTGCACTTGGAGCCGCAGGTATTGAGTTCCCGCAGCACCTCCTGGCTCCAGATGTCCAGGGCCTTGCCCGACAGCCGGCCCAGCTTCAGGCGCTCGGCGAAATCGTCCAGGTGCGCCTTGAGCCGGACCAGCTCCTCGCGCACATCCTGGCGCTCGGCCAGGGCGCCGGCCTCGGCCACCACCCGTTCGGCGGGCAGCTGCCCGGCCAGCTGGGCGTCCTTCAGCACCTGCTCCAGCCGCTGGCGATACTGCTCGGGCAGCTCCCGGGCCTGGGCGTCGGCCTCGGCCTGGAGCGTCTCCCACAGCGCCCGCAGGCGGCTCAAGCCGTCCCGGAAGAACGGGTCGAGCCGCTCGGCCTCCTTGGCCCGCCCGGCGTTCCAGCTGGCCAGCAGCCTATCCAGCCCGGCCAGGACCGCGCCCTCCAGCCGCTCCGCCAGATCGGTGCCGCTGGCCACCCAGGCGCCCGGCAGCCGGAAGAACGCCTCGGCGGTGAGCGGCGGCAGGTTCAGCCACTCGGCATCCTCCTGCCAGGCCTTGGCCATGGAGCGCAGCAGCGGGCGGTTGATCCGGGGTTCCAGGGCAGGCTCGTCCTGGATGTCCAGGACCAGGTCCAGCTTGCCGCGCTGGGCCGCCTCGCGCACCTTGGCCCGGATCGCCGCTTCCAGCGGGAACAGGGCCGGGGGGATGCGCAGGGAAAGATCCAGCGCCTTGTGGTTCACGGAACGCAGGGCGAGCCGAAGCTGGCCGGTCTCCAGGGGCAGCACCTGCTCGGCGAAAGCAGTCATGGATCGCATGGGTACCTCACGACATTTTACTCCACATCGGGTTTGCCCAGCAGCCAGGTCTTCCCCCGCAGCCGCTCCATGCCGCGCTCGGCCACCAGTTCCAGCGGCGCCTTGAGCCCGGGTTCCAGGCCGATCCGGGGCACCACCGCCAGCTGGAAGCCCAGCCGGGCCCCCTCCTGCAGGCGCAGGGGCAGCTGGGCCACCGGGCGCACTTCGCCGGTCAGGCCCACCTCGCCCATGAACAGCGCCTTCGGGGCCAGCAGCCGGCCCAGGGCGCTGCTGGCCAGGGCGGCGATCACCGCCAGGTCCGCGGCCGGGTCCTCGATCTCCAGGCCGCCGGCCACGTTCAGGTAGACGTCCCGGTCGTGCAGCTGGATGCCGCCGCGCCGTTCGGCCACCGCGCAGAGCATGGCCAGGCGCTGGCCGTCGATGCCCAGCGCGGTGCGCCGGGGGATGCCGAGCCCGGCGGATGCCACCAGGGCCTGGATCTCCACCACCGTGGGCCGGGTGCCGGACAGCACCACCGTGGCCGCGCAGCCCGGGCTGGGCTCGGCGTCCAGGAAGAACGGATTGCCGTCCACCGGGATCAGGCCGGTCTCGGTCATGGCGAACACGCCGAGCTCGAACGCGGCGCCGAAGCGGTTCTTCAGGGCGCGCAGCAGGCGGTGGTGATGGTGCCGGTCGCCTTCGAAGGCGAGCACGGTGTCCACCAGATGTTCCAGCACCTTGGGCCCGGCCAGGGTGCCGTCCTTGGTGACGTGGCCCACCAGCACCAGCGGCGTGCCGGTGTTCTTGGCCCACCGGGCCAGCAGGGTGGCGCAGCCGCGCACCTGGCTCACCGAGCCCGCGGCGGATTCGAACTCCGGGTCGAACAGGGTCTGGATGGAATCCACCAGGAGCAGGGCCGGCTTCATGGTCTCGGCGGCTTCCAGGATGCGCCGCACGTCGGTCTCGGCGAACAGGTGGATGGCCGGGTTCTCCGCGCCCAGGCGCCGGGCGCGCAGCTTGATCTGGCGCTCACTCTCCTCGCCGCTGGCATAGAGCACGGCGCCGCCGCAGGCGGCGGCCCACTGCAGCACCAGGGTGGACTTGCCGATGCCCGGCTCGCCGCCCAGCAGCACCACCATGCCCGGCACCACGCCGCCGCCCAGCACCCGGTCCAGCTCCAGCAGGCCGGTGGCGCGGCGGTCCACGTCGCTGATCGCCACGTCGAGCATCGATACCGGGTCCTGGTAGCCGCTCTGGGCGAAGGCGCTGCGCGCCCGGGACAGGTCCTTGCCGCGCACCCCGCGGACTTCCTCGATGGTGCCGAAACTCCCGCAGGACCCGCATTTCCCCATGGGCTGCGGGGAGCGGGCGCCACAGGCGGTGCATTCGAACACGGACGTTGTCTTGGCCATCGCTCGACTCTACCAAGAACCGGGATGGCATTTCCGCCTATAACCCGAAGCGCCGATCCGGCACTTGCGGAACGGATGGGTTGCCGGAGGCGAAACCGATTCGGTCGCCGACCACCACGCGGGGGTGTCAAGACGAAAAAACCATCGAAATGGCCCGGATCAGGCGCCCTGCCGGCCGCTCTTTTGGGCGGATTCGTAAAAACCACTTCCAAATGGACTTACGAAATCGGATCAAGAAGGGGGGAATGGGCGGGTGTGGAAAACCTTGTGGATATCCCCTCCCGGCTCCCCCTAAAGCGGTTGACCATTGAACTTTTCCATGCAGGCTTGACTTGCATAATTGGAATTAAACCTTGTCATTAGGTGGCTTACAAGGAAGCGTCAAAGGTCAAGGCATTAACTACCCAGGGAGGAGTTATCCACAGTTTCCGGTTTCTTTCGCGTTGACAATCGGGGCGGCCGTTTTAATTGCTCATGACGATGCTGTGACCGGCGTGTAAACGCCCCATCGGTCAGACCAGCTGCGTGGCTTCCCGGAGCTGCACGCTCACCAGCCGGGAGATGCCCAGCTCCTCCATGGTCACGCCGTAGAGCGTGTCCGCGGCCATCATGGTGGGCTTCTGGTGGGTGATGACGATGAACTGGGTGCTGTCCTTCATCTTCTGCACCATGGCGGCGAACCGGCCCACGTTGGCCTCGTCCAGCGGCGCGTCCACTTCGTCCAGCACGCAGAAGGGGCTGGGCTTGAAGTGGAAGATGGCGAACAGGAGGGAGATCGCCGTCAGCGCCTTTTCGCCGCCGGAGAGCAGGGTCAGCGCCTTGGCGCTCTTGCCCGGGGGCTGGGCGGTGATCTCGATGCCGCACTCCAGCAGGTCCTTGGGATCCTGCAGGCTGAGGGTGGCGCTGCCGCCGCCGAAGGCCTCGCGGAACACCTCCTGGAACCGGGTGTTGATGAAGTCGAACGCTTCGCGGAAGCGTTCTTCGGAAATCGAATTGATTTCCTTGATGGTGGATTCAAGGTTGCCGATGGCCTCCAGCACGTCGCCGCGTTGCTGGTTCATGAAGCCCAGCCGGTCCTCGGCCTCCTTGAGCTCCTGGATGGCCAGCGGGTTGACGCTGCCCAGATCCAGGCGCTTGCCGTGCAGTTCGGTGAGCCGGGTCTGGTGCACCAGTTCGCCCTGGGCCCAGGCCTGGCGCTCGTCTTCGCTGACCGAAGCGATGAATTCCGGAATGGACAGGCCCAGGGCCAGCTCGATCTCCTTGGCGGTGGCGGTGAGGCTGCCCTGCACCTGCGCCCCCTCCAGCAGGGCCTCCTGGTGCAGCTGGCGGGCGTTCTCCAGCGCCTGCTGGAGCTCACGCACCATGCGCTCGCGCACCCGCACGCCTTCCTGGGCCGCTTCGATCCCAGGCGCCGCCTCGGCCTGCTGGGCCACCAGCACCGCGCGATCCAGGAGCAGCTGCTGGACCTCACGCTCCAGCTCCGCCAGGCGCGCCTGGGCCTGTTCCGAGCGTTCCCGGGCCTGCTGGAGGTCGCCCTGGATCCGCGCCCGCTCCGCCTCCAGATCGAAGGTGCCGCGCTGCAGCTGCTGCAGGTGGCGCTGCAGGGCGTCCCGCTCGGCCCAGGCCGCGGAACGCACCCGGGACGCCTCCACCAGGATTTCCCGCTGCGCCTCCAGCGCGTGCTGGGCCTCCTCGCGGCGCCCTTCCCCGGCCTGGATGGCCTCGCCGAGCCCGGCTTCCTCCGGATGGCCTTCGGGCACCTCCAGGACGCGCAGCTGGGCCCGGAGGCCCTTGATCTCGCCCTCGAGCAGCTCCCACTGGGCGTCGGCCCGCTCCTGGGACTCCTGGATCTCGCGCAGCTGCACCGTCACCGAAGCGCGCTTGCCCTTCAGATCCTCCAGGGCGCGCCGGGCGGTCAGGTGGTCCTCTTCCATTTCCTTGAAGCGCGAGGCCGCGTCGCGCATGCGGAATTCCAGGACCTTCACCTCCGCCTCCAGGGCCTCCACCCGGTCCAGCTGGAACTCCCGGGCCTTGCGGGCGGCCTCCTGCTCGGCGCGCAGCTTGAACGGCGACGCCGCCGGGCCGGTGACGCCCACCTGCACCGGACCGAAGGGCAGCTTGACCAGCCGCGGCGAAACGAAGGCCAGCTCCGGATGGGCGATCCCCAGCCGGGGGAGGTCGGCGTCGGCGCAGAGGAAGGCCCGCGCCAGCAGGCCCTCCAGCGGCCGGGCCTGACCGGTCTTCCAGCGCAGGCGCGGCGCCAGCGGCTCGCAGTCCCCCGCCGGGGCGGCTGGAGCCCCGGGCGCGCCGTCGGCGCTGACCCACAACTGGCCCGGCGCTTCCGGGGTGGCCGCCAGGCCGGCGGCGCCCAGGGCCACGGCCTGGCTCCAGCTGCCGAGCAACCGCTCCAGCGCAGGCAGGTCCGCTTCCTCGACGATCAGCGCGTCGGCCAGGGCCAGCGGCTGCTCGCCGCGGTTGCGCATCCACAGCAGGCCCTTCTTGAGCTCTTCGGAACCGCTCGTTTCGCGCAGCAGGTCGCCGATCTGGCGCAGCCGGCGCTCCTCGCCGTCCAGCGCCCCCTCCGCCTCGCGCAGGGCGGCGGACGCGGTGCGGTGCGCCTCCAGGGTTTCCTGGCGGATCCGGCCCTGGATCTGCACGGCCTCCTCGATCTGTTCGAGCCGGTCGGCCGCGCCCTCCTCTTCCCGCCCCAGGCGCAGCTGGTCGGCCTGCAGCGACTCCAGCCTGGGCGCGCGCATGGCCTCCTCGTGGTTCAAGGCGTCCAGCCGCCCGGAGCGCTGGGCGATCTCCTGGTGCAGGGCCTGGCGCCGGTGCTGGGCGGCCTGGGCCTCCTTCTCGGCCTCGGCCCGCCTGGCCCGGAGCTCCTTCAGTTCGCCCTCGACGTGGCGCAGGGCGCCCCCGGCCAGGGCCACGGCCTCCTCCGCCTCGGCCACCAGCGCCTCCCGTGCAGCCAGCGCCGCCACCGCGCCATCCAGGGCGGCCTGCAGGCGGGCCAGCTCGGCCGCGGAATCCCCGCTGCGCGCCGCCAGTTCCTCCAGGCGCAGTTCCAGCTGTTCGCGCTGGTTCCGGGCATCCTCGATGCGCTCGGCCTGGAAGCCCCGGTCCTGCTCCAGCAGGCCGCTGCGCTGGTCCAGGCCGGTGACCGAGCGGGCCCGGCGCTCCTGCTGGCGCAACAGCTCGTCCAGGGCCAGGTGCAGGCGCTCCACCTCGGAGTTCGCTTCCGAAGCCTGGGCGGTGAGCACGGCGATGCGGCGCTCCAGGCCGTCCAGATGCTCCACGATGGCTTCCTTGGCGGCTTCAAGCTCCAGCGCCTTGCCCGCCAGCAGGATGCGCTGGCAGGCCTTGATGGCGGCGTCCAGGTCCTGGGCCCGCCTTGCCTTGGAGGCCTGGCGCTTCAGGGAATCCTGCTGCTTCACCAGCTCGAACAGGATGTCGTCCAGCCGGAGCAGGTTGGCCCGGGTGTCCTCGAGCCGCCGTTCGGCATCGGCGCGGCGCACCTTGTAGCGGGTGATTCCGGCCGCCTCCTCCAGCAGGGAGCGCCGGTCCTTGGGCTTGCTGGACAGGATCAGGTCGATCTGCCCCTGCTGGATGAAGGAATAGGCCCGGGTGCCCATGCCGGTGTCCATGAGCATGTCCTGTACGTCCTTGAGCCGGCACTCCCGGCCGTTGAGCCGGTAGTCGCTGCCGGTATCCCGGTACAGCCGGCGCGAGACCACCACCTCGCGGGTGGCGCCCGGCTGGGCGGCGTCGGGCATCTCCAGGGTCAGTTTCACCTCGGCCAGACCCATGGGCTTGCGCTGGCCGGTGCCGGCGAAGATCACGTCGGCCATCTCCGAGCCGCGCAGCATGGTGGCCCGCTGCTCCCCCAGGACCCAGGCCAAAGCGTCTGAAATATTGGATTTGCCGCACCCGTTCGGCCCCACCACGGCCGTCATCCCTTCGGGGAAGGTCAGCTTCTGGGGATCCGCAAAGGATTTGAATCCATGAACTTCTAGAGCTATTAGACGCAAACTGGCAACTCCCCCGGGCTCGCCCTCCGCCTATACTTCCTGAGTGTATAAAAACATCCCCGTTTGGGATTATGCATGCTGGGCGATAGACTAGCCCCCTGCACCCCTTCCTGGAGCTTCTGTGGTCATTATTTATGGAATCAAGTCAGCCTTCACGCCCCACGCCGGCGGGGAATCCTGCCGATGAGGATGTTCGGGCAAAGGTTCAAGCATGCTTCCATGGTATGGCTGGAGCCGCGCCGCGTCCACGCTGGAGGCCAGTTCCACCCCTTTTCCGGTGCCACCGGGGAGCTGGCCCGGATCCTGGGTTCCCTGCCCATGGGCCCCACCGAATGGATCGTGGACGACGCCTGGGTGCCCACCCTGCTGCTGCGCGACATCGTCGAGCTGCCGGCGGGCGCCGAGGCGCGGGAGGCCTTCTTCCGCTGGCGCTATGGCCAGGACCTGGTGCTGGAGGCGCCCCAGTTCGTCCAGGCCCTGGCCCTGGAGGAGAACAGCTGGCTGCTGGCCGGCATGCCCCAGCAGCGGCGGGATGAATGGGTCCAGCTGGCCGCCGCCGCGGGCCGGCCCATGCGCCAGCTGCAGCCCCGCTGGCTGTGGCTCTACAACCGGCTGACCGGCACCCGCGAGCACCCGGGCCTGCTGCTCTCCCTGTCGGCCGAGGACCAGGGCCAGTACACCGGGACCCTGGCCGCCTGGGGCCGCAACCTCACCCTGCTGCGCCAGTGGACCGAACCGGCCGGCGCCGACGCCTGGTGCCAGGAACGGGTGCTCCCCACCATCGCCTACCTCCAGCGGGATGGCCGCCCGCCCCAGGAACTGCACGTCTGGGGTGCCGCCCATTGGCCCGATTGCGGCCTGCCGCTGCACATCATCCAGCCCGAGATCCCGGCCCAGGAGTCGCTCTGATGGCCGTCCCCGAGCTCAAACTCAACCTCGCCCCGCCGAGCAACTACTGGCGGCTCAACCACGTCCTGCTGGGCTGGGCGGCCCTGGCGCTGGGCTTCCTGGTCCTGGCCGGCTCCCTGGGCCTCACCTGGGTGGCCTACCGGAGGGCGGCCATCACCGGCAAGCTGGCCGGCAGCCTCAACAGCAAGACCCTGGCCACCGCCGACGCCCAGGCCCGGCTGCTGAACGAGCTGCGCAACGTGGACGTGGCCAAGGAACTGCCTCGCTGGCGGCTGGCGGAGCGGATCTACACCGAACGCAGCCTGCCCTGGTCCCGGCTCACCGCGGAACTGGAGCGCAGCCTGGTCCAGGACGCGCGCATCAAGTCGATCCAGCGCAACCGCGGCTCGGACATGAAGGTCCAGATCAAGCTCAAGGGCGAAGCCCGGTCCCGGGAAGCCGAGGCCGCCTTCGTCGAATCCCTGCAGAAGAATCCCTTCTTCGAGCAGGTGATCCTGGAGCGGGAGGGCGAGCGCCAGGGCGGCGGGGTGGACTTCGACTACACCCTGGCCGTGGTCTCCAACCCGCCTCCGTACAAGCCGCTGCCCAGGTTCACCCCCCAGGCCAAGGCCAGGCCCGGCGCCGTTCCGCTCCCGGCCGCCCAGCCGAAGGGCATCGCCGTTCCGCCGGCGCGCACGCCCGCTTCCGGGCCCTACCATCCGGTCCCGCCGCCCGAGGCCAATCCCCCCAGGCGGTTGATCAACCCGCAGCCGGGGCCGGCCTTCACCCCGCCACCCCGGCGGCCCGGCACCAAGGACCGCCCCGTCATCCAGGAGGGTAACGAATGAGCACCTCCCTCCGCGCAAGCCGGTTCCGCCTCATCGGCGGCGCCATCCTGGCCGTGGCCGGTCTGGTCACCGCCGTATTCCTGCTGCCCGACGCTTCCCAGAAACGGATGCAGACCGAAAAAGCCCTGAGGGATGCCTCCTCCACCTTTGACCGCCAGGTCAAGGAGCTGCAGAACGCCCAGGCCCAGGCCGACCGGATCAAGGCCGACCGCCAGGCGCTGGACGTGCTCATGCAGAACATGCCGGTGGAAGGGGTGGGCAAGCTGCACTGGAAGCTCAGCCAGAAGCTGTACGAACTCTCCAAGCAGCATGGCATCCGGCTGATCGCCGTGAAGTACGGCCCGGCCACCCGGGAAGCCTCCAAGGGCAGCCTGCTGGAGTCCGTGGACGTGGAATTCAATGCCACCGGCATCTACAAGAACTTGAAATCATTCATGCTGGGCCTGGAGGGCAGCAAGCTGCCCTTCGCCGTGGTCGGCGCCAAGCTGGAGGAGAGCCCCGAAGGGGCCCACCTGACCATCACCCTGCGGGCCTTCCGGCAGGCCCCCGCCCTCCCGGGCGAAACCCATGACGGGGAGGGCGCATGAGCCCCGCCGTGAAGGGCGTCGAGCCCAAGGGCTGGCTGCAGGAGATCAAATCCAGCCGGCGCATCCAGGTGGCCCTGGTCTGCCTGCCGGTGCTGATCTACCTGCTCTGGCCGAGTGCGCCTGCGGCCGGCCCTGTGCGCACCGGCGCCACCCGCGCCGCCAGCCAGGCCCTGGACGACCGCCAGGTGCGGGAACTGGCCAAGCTGCCCGATCTCTCCAAGCTGGATCAGGCTGGCGAGCTGCCGCACGAGGACCGGATGTACCGGGACCTGTTCCTGTTCGAGGGCCCGCCTCCGCCGCCGCCCCCGCCCCCGCCGCCGCCGCCGCCCCCGCCGCCGCCCACCCAGGCGCAGCTGGATGCCGAAGCGCTGCGCCAGAGCCGGGCCCAGGAGAACAACAGCCGGCCCCAGGACCTGCGCTACCTGGGCTACCTGGGCAGCCCCGCCGCCGGCAAGCTGGGCGCCTTCATGAAGGGCGAGGAGCCCATCACCATCAAGCAGGGCGCGCTGGCCAACCCGCGCTGGCGGCTGGTCAAGCTCACCGACATCTCCGCCGAATTCCAGAACTTGAAATACGCCGACCTCAAGCACAAGCTCGACGCCGTGGACACTTCGGGCCCGGGCAACCGGCCCGGCCAGGCACCTTCCAATGAATTCTGAAACCCAGCAGGGGATTGCACAGATGCTGATCCAAAAACCCACCCGAACCGCCCTGACCCGGACCATGGCCCTGGCGCTCTGCCTGGTCCTGACCCTGGCCTGCGGTCTGCACAAGGCCACCGTGGCCTTTGACGAGGGCCGCTACGACGATGCCCTTGTCGAGTACCGCAAGGCGCTGAAGAAGGATCCCAACAACCTCGCGGCCAAGATCGGCTACCGCAAGGCGGCGCCCCTGGCGGCCGAGCAGCACCTGGTCAAGGCGCGCAATGCCCAGAAGCATGGCCAGGCCGACCTGGAGGCCAAGGAAGTGGGCATGGCGGTGGTGCTGGATCCGGCCAACGCCGTGGCCGTGGACTGGCTGGCCCGGCTCGAGCAGGCGGCGATCCGCCGCCGGGCCCAGGAGGAGGCCGAGGACAGCATCGACGCCGAGCGGCTCAGGGGCGAAGCCAAGAACGCGCTGCCCATCAATCCGCGCTCGCTGGAAGGCATGGACCTCAACTTCACCCGCAAGACCAGCCTCAAGGAGATCTTCCAGCAGCTCAGCAGGAACTCCGGGGTGAACATCGTCCTGCACTCCTCCGCCTCGGCCCAGGACGTGCAGGTCTCCGTGGACCTGCGCGGCCTGTCGTTCCAGCGCGTGCTGGACACGCTGATGCTGCAGAGCGACCTGTTCTACAAGGTCATGGACAACAACTCCATCATGGTGTTCAAGAAGACCCCGCAGAACCTGCTGGAATACGAAAACAAGCTGATCCGCACCTTCTACCTGTCCAACGCCGAGGTGGAGAACGTGCGGCAGATCTTCAACGCGCTCATGCCCCAGCTTCGGGTGTTCATCGACAAGCGGCTCAACGCCATCACGGTCATGGCCAAGCCCACCGACCTCGGCATCGCCCAGCACATCGTCGACCAGCTGGACAAGTCCAAGGCCGAAGTCATGATCTACCTGGAGCTGCTGGAAGTCGCCGAGAACGTCCAGGAGGAGTTCGGCCTGATCCCGGTGATCACCCCCGCCGACACCAGCGGCACCTACGCCATCGGCGCCACCGCCAGCGGCGCCGGCACCGGGCTGAACCAGCAGACCGGATCGCTGTCGATCAGCAAGAGCTCGATCAACTACCTGTTCCCCAGCCTGAGGCTGGACATGGCCAAGACCAGCGGCGAGACCACCCTGCTGGCCAACCCCAATGTCCGCGTCATCTCCGGCGAGACCGGGGAAGTGAACATCGGCGACAAGATCAGCACCACCCAGTCCAGCATCGGCGTGCCCTCGACCGCCACGACCGGCACCACCGGCACCAGCTCCGCCATCAGCTCCGCCATCTCCAGCATCGGCGGCGTCGCCACCGCCCAGACCTCCTACAGCTACGAGGACGTGGGCGTGAAGATCAAGGTGAAGCCCAGGGTGCATTTCAACAACGACATCACCATCGACCTGGAATCCGAGATCAAGAGCCTGAAGGCGGGCGGCGATCCGGGCCGGCCCAACCTCACCCAGCGGGTGATCAAGACCTCCGCCCGGCTGCGCGACGGGGAAACGGCCATCTTCGGCGGCCTGTTGCGCGAGGACGAGGCCAAGAACCTGCAGGGCCTCTGGGGCATCTCCGACATCCCCGTGGTCGGCAGCCTCCTGTCCAACCACAACAACACCAAGACCAAGACCGACGTGATCCTCACCATCCGGGCCGTGGTGGTGCGCAAGCCGGACCTGGCGGAAGACGATTTCGAGGCGTTCGATCCGGACCGGGCCCCCAACACCGGCAAGCCGTTCGAGCCCAAGACCCCCAAGAAGATCAATGTGCCGATGAACGCGGTCCCCACCTCGCCGGCCCCGTCCGCGCCCCAGGCGGCACCCGAAACGCCGGCCCCGGCAGCCATTCCGGCACCCGTCCAGGCCCCCGTTCCGGCACCCGTCCAGACCCCCGTTCCGGCCCCCGTTCCGACCCCCGTTCCGGTGCCCGTTCCCGCTGCCGCCAATGCCGCGGCTGATCCGGCCCAGCCCTCGAACCTGGTGTTCTTCATGAACCCGCTTTCCCTGGAAGTGCCCAAGGGCCAGACCATCCGCGCCTCCATCATGGTCAGCGGCGCCGCCGGCCTCACCAGCGGCACCCTGCAGCTCCACCTGGACACCGCCAGGCTCAATCTCAAGGGCATCAACGCCGGTGACTTCATCACCGGCGACAACGGCAGTCTGCAATCCAGCCCGGTCACGGAGGGCAACCTCACCCTGACCTTCAGCCGCAAGACCGGGGCCTCGGACAGCGGCACCCTCGCCAACCTCGACCTGGAGGCCACCGATTCCGGCAATGCCACCATCCTCATCCAGGGCGGCAATTACCTCGTGGGCGCCAACCCGATCTCGGCCAACGTGGTGAACGGCTTGATCATGGTGAATTGATTGAAGCGTCAGAATGGCTTCACCCTCCTGGAGATGCTGGTCACCGCCACGGTGCTCATCATCCTCGCCAGTTCGGTCATCCCCATGGCCAGGAACGGGATCCGCCGGCAGAGGGAGCTGGAGCTGAGGCGCGACCTGCGCGAAATGCGCAACGCCATCGACGACTACAAGGCCAAGGTGGACCAGCAGAAGATCAAGGCCCCCGCGCCCGAGAACAACGGCTACCCGGAATCGCTGGAGAAGCTGGTGGAAGGCGAGACCATGATGGGCAAGACCACCAAGATGCGCTTCCTGCGCCGGATCCCGGTGGACCCCTTCACCGGCAAGGCGGACTGGGGCAAGCGTTCCATCTCCGACGACCCTTCCAGCTACGGCTGGGGCGGCGGCAACGTCTACGACGTCTACAGCCTGGCCCCCGGAGTGGGTTCCAATCAGATCCCGTACAAGGATTGGTGAAAGCTTGCGGTTTTATGCTTGATTCCAAGATGGATCCGCACTAGGATTGTCTCTCAGGCCTGATGAACCCTCGCGGGGGAACAAGAGACTGAGCGGATATGGCGGAATTGGTAGACGCGCTAGCTTCAGGTGCTAGTGACTGCAAGGTCGTGGGGGTTCGAGTCCCTTTATCCGCACCATTTTGATAAGCGCCCTGGGAGCTCCCGGGGCGTTTTTAACACGGTCCGGGTGTTTCCGGACTTGACCTGGACGCGGCACGGGGCTGCGGTCATGGTGACGGGACGCCTTCCCGAAAAGGAGCCAGCCATGGCCCTGAACGTAGAGCAGAAGAAGATCATCATCGAAGACTACAAGGTGCACGAGAGCGACACCGGTTCGCCCGAGGTGCAGGTGGCCATCCTGACCAAGCGCATCAACGACCTCACCGAGCACTTCAAGGTCCACACCAAGGACTACCACAGCCGGCGCGGCCTCATGATCATGGTCGGCCAGCGCCGCCGGCTCCTGGACTACCTGAAGCGCAAGGACAAGGCCCGCTACGCCTCGCTCATCGAGCGCCTGGGCCTGCGCCGCTAGTCCGGACAAATAAGCCAATACCGACGCCCGCCGCCCGCGGGCGTTTTTTGTTAGGGTAAGGGATGGCCGACCTGCCCCCCCTGCCCATTCCCAAGGACCCCAACCCCTACCGGGTCCTCAGCCGCACCGCGCTCTACGACTCGCCCTGGCTGCGGCTGCGCGAGGACCGCTTCGAGCACCGCCGGGGCAAGCTGGGGCGCTACGCGGTCTGCGGTTTCCGGCGCACCGGCTGCGGCGTGCTGGCCCTGGACGAGCAGGACCGGGTGGTGCTGGTGGGCCAGTGGCGCTATCCGCTGGAAGCCTACTCCTGGGAGATCCCCGAAGGCGGCGGCGAGGCGGAGGAAAGCCCGCTGGCCGCCATCCAGCGGGAACTGACCGAGGAGGCGGGGCTGACCGCCCGCGTGTGGGAACCCCTGGCCTTCAGCCACAACAGCAACTCCAGCACCGACGAGGAGGCCTACCTGTTCCTGGCCCGGGGCCTCGCGGAGGCGCCGGGCGGCAGCGCGGCGGAACTGGACGAGGAGCTGATGCTTCGGCGCGAGCCCTTCGAGCAGTGCGTGGCCCGGGTGCTGTCCGGGGAGATCAGCGACGTGCTCACCGTGGTGGCCGTGCTCGCCCTGCAGGCGCGCAGGAGCGGCTGCCCGGCGACGCTGGCCCCCGAGCTGGCCGAGCGGTTCTTCCAGGCCCCGGAGGCGCACCCCAGCCCCGGCCGGGCCCGGTGGGGTAAGCTGGAGGAACTATGATCCTCTCGCTCCACCCCGACACTCCCCAGATCCGCCACCTGGAGCACATCGCCGAGATCCTCCAGCGGGACGGCGTGATCGCCTACCCCACCGACACCCTGTTCGGCCTGGGCTGCCTGGTTTCGCGCAAGAAGGCCGTGGACCGCATCCAGGCCATGAAGGGCCGCGACCCCAAGAAGCCCATGTCCATCCTCTGCGCCGACATGGAGATGCTCTGCCGCTACACCCGGCACCTGGACACCCCCACCTTCCGCATCCTCAAGCAGATGTTCCCCGGCCCCTACACCGCCGTGCTCGGCTGCAGCCGCGAAGTGCCGCGCTACCTGCAGAAGAAGCAGACCGTGGGCCTGCGCATCCCCGACCAGGTGTTCTGCCAGGCCATCACCCGCCTGGTGGGCGAGCCGATCATCACCACCAGCTGCAACACCTCGGGCGAAGCGCCGCTGCAGAACGCCTGGGAGATCCAGGAAGAGCTGGGCCACCTGCTCGACCTGGTGGTGGACTGCGGCGAGCCCTCCGGCGAAGCCAGCACCGTGGTTGACCTCACCGGGGACGAACCGGTGCTGCTCCGGGAAGGGGCGGGAAAGTGGCCGCTATGACCGGAGATGCTCTTCCAGCTCGTTGAGCCCCTGGGGGAAGTCCTTCCGGCCGTAGCCGAAGCGCAGGTGGGCGTCGCCGTAGTCGAAGCGCGTGCTGGGCACCAGCATGATCCCGGTCTCCCGCACCAGCGTCTCGCAGAACGCCTCGGCGCTACCTTCGCGCAGGCGCGGAAAGGTGGTGGAGCCGGCCCGGGGCCGCTGCCAGGTGAACCGGCCGCTGCGCGCCATGAAGCCCTCCAGCAGGTCCAGGTTGGCCACCAGGCGGGTGCGGGTGCGGGTATACAGGGCTTCGGCATGGCGCACGGCGATGCCACCCAGGAACTCGCTGGGGGCCGGGGTGCAGATGGTCAGGTAGTCCTTGAAGGCGGCCAGCTCGCCCATCAGGAAGCGGTCGTGGCTGGCCAGCCAGCCCAGGCGCAGCCCGGCCAGCCCGCAGGACTTGGACAGGCAGTTCAGGGAGACGGCGCGCTCGTAGAGATCGCAGGCCGCCGGCAGGCGATCGGCCGGATCGTGCTCCAGGCCCCGGTAGACCTCGTCCGAGAACAGCCAGATGCCGGCCTGGCGGGCGATCTCCACCACCTCCAGCCAGGCCTCCTGGCTGAACAGGAAGCCGGTGGGATTGTGCGGCGCGCAGACCAGGATGGCCCGGGTGTTGGGCCGGAGCAGCCGCTTGAGCTCGGCCGGATCCAGGGCCCAGCCGTGTTCCGGGTCGCCTTCCCAGAGGGAGAGTTCGGCCCCCACGGTGCGGGCCAGTTCGAAGTGGGACTGGTAGCCGGGGCTGTGGGCGACGATATGGTCGCCGGGCCCCAGGGCCACGTTCATGAAAGTGAAGATGGGCTCCTGGGCGCCGGTGAACACCAGGATGTCCTCGGCCCGGGCCGTCTGGTACAGCCCGGCGATGTCCCGGCGCAGGGCGGGCGCGCCGACGGATTCGGTGTAGCCCAGCCACAATTCGCCAAGCGCGTCGGCGGCCCCGGGTTCCAGGGCCAGCAGCTCGGTCACGGTCATGGCTTCCGGGTCGCTGGAACCCATCAGCCGCCTGGCGCTGAACTCGTGCCGGGCGAAATAGCGTTCCAGGGAGAAGGGCCGGATATGCATGCCGTGATGATAGCTCAGCGCCTGGAAGGCGTTTCCTGGAGATTGGACAGGAACTCGTCGTTGGTCTTGCTCTTGCCCAGGCGGTCCAGCAGCAGTTCCATGCTTTCCACCGGGCCGCTGGAGCTGAGGATCTTGCGCAGCACCCAGATCTTGGCCAGGCGCGCCGATTCGATGATCAGGTCCTCCTTGCGGGTGCCGGACTTCTGGATGTCCATGGCCGGGAAGATCCGCTTGTCGCTGAGCTTGCGGTCCAGGCAGATCTCGCTGTTGCCGGTGCCCTTGAATTCCTCGAAGATGACGTCGTCCATGCGCGAGCCGGTCTCGATGAGCGCGGTGGCGATGATGGTGAGCGAGCCGCCCTCCTCGATGTTGCGCGCCGCGCCGAAGAACCGCTTGGGCCGCTGCAGGGCGTTGGAATCCACGCCGCCGGACAGCACCTTGCCGGAGAGCGGCACCACGGTGTTGTAGGCGCGCGCCAGCCGGGTGATGGAATCCAGCAGGATCACCACGTCCTTCTTGTGCTCCACCAGGCGCTTGGCCTTCTCGATGACCATCTCCGCCACCTGCACGTGGCGGGTCGCGGGTTCGTCGAAGGTGCTGGAGACCACCTCGCCCTTGACGTTGCGCTCCATGTCGGTGACTTCCTCGGGACGCTCGTCGATCAGCAGCACGATCAGGAACACCTCGGGGTGGTTCAGGGTGATGCTGTTGGCGATGTTCTGCATGAGCACGGTCTTGCCGGTGCGCGGCGGGGCGACGATCAGGGCGCGCTGGCCCTTGCCCAGGGGCGTCATGAGGTCCATCACCCGGGTCGACAGTTCCTGGGCATCCCTTTCCATCTTCAACATGCTGGTGGGATAGAGCGGGATCAGGTTGTCGAAGTGGACCCGGTCCTTGGCGGCGCCGGGCGGATCGAAGTTGACCGCGTCGATCCGCAGCATGGCGAAGAACTTCTCCTCGTTCTTGGGCGGGCGGATCATGCCCGACAAGGTGTCGCCGGAGCGCAGGTTGAACTTGCGGATCTGGCTCGGGGAAACATAGATGTCGTCGGCGCCGGCGAGATAGTTGTGCTCGGGCGCGCGCAGGAAGCCGAAGCTCTCCGGCAGCACTTCCAGCACGCCTTCGGCGAAGAACAGGCCTTCCCGCTGGGCCTGGGCTTCCAGCAACCGGAAGATCAGCTCCTGCTTGCGCAGGGAAAGGGGACTTTCGATCCCGTAGGCTTTGGCCATCTCCGCAAGCCGGCCGATGGACTGCTCCTTCAGGTCCTGGAGGCTCAGAACGGCAGGGGCTTGGGTTTCAATTAGCATAGATCTTCCCTCGGGGGGGATGGGTGTCAGGTTGAGCGCTTTGGGATCGAGAATGATAACTTACATTCTAGGGTCACGCCAAGGGTTTTTCCATATCAAGCAATTCATATTGTGGTAAAAAGACCAACTCTTTCTGAAAAAGCTTTGGGATTTTCCACCGGGAAAGCGTGGCCGACCCCCGGGATGATCTCGAACCGTGAATGAATGACCTGTTGGGCGGTTTCAAGGCACTTCCAAACTGGCGTCAAGAGATCCTCGGCCCCGGCCAGAAACAGCACCGGATCCCGAATTGCTCCCAGTTTTGAACGGATGTCCCATTGAAGAACGCCTTCTATTTGATGGCGCGACCCATGGAAAGGTTCATTCATAAATTTCTGTTTCAGGAAATAGGCCTTCAGCAGCGGATAGCGCTGGGCCAGGAAGGCGTCGCCCCAGAGGTAGGGCGCGGCGGCGTCGAACTGCAGGCCGGGCCCGCCCAATTCCAGGCAGTGCAGCCAGTGGCGCAGGCGGAGGGCCATGGAGAAATCGATCCGGGGCACCGCGCTGGTGAGCACGGCGCCGGGGAACGCCCCCGGGTGGTCGGCCAGCAATTCCAGCCCCATGGAACTGCCGTTGGACAGGCCCACCAGCCAGGGCCGCTGGATGCCCAGCACCGCCATGAGTTCCCAGGCCTCCCGGGCCATCAGCGGCACCGGGTAGGGTCCCTCGGCGGGGGCGTCCGACCTGCCCTGCCCCCGGCTGTCGAAGGTCAGCACGCGGTGGCGCCCGGTGAGGCCTGGGAGCGCTCCCGCCCACATGGTGGTGTCGGACAGCAGGCCGTTCAGCAGGACCATCCACGGAGCCCCCGGGGGGCCCTGGACCCGGTAATGCAGCTTCACTCCTCCCGGCAGGACGGCCCAGGCCGGCCGGTGGCCGGCAGCGGTCACGCCTCGCCCCGGAGTTCGGCGGGGGCGAAGTGGGCGGCCAGCTCGAAGCGGCCGCCGTTCCAGTGCAGCACGGCGCAGCCGGCCTTCTTCATCTCGACGGAGAGGCCGGTGGCGTACTGGATCAGGTCCGAAAGGAAGGGCTGGTGGCCCACCAGGGCGATGGTGTCGAACGGCTGGGCCTCCGCCACCAGGCCGCGCAGCCAGGTGTCGGCCTCGGCCACGCTGGCGTCGGGCTCCAGGCCCTCCCAGCAGGCCACCGGGAAGCCTTCGGCGGTGGCCTCCTTCAGGCAGGCCAGGGTCTCGGCGGCCCGGCGGTAGGGGCTCGCCACGCCCCGCTGCGGCAGGTAGCCGCGCAGCACCAGCCCGCGCATGGCGGCGCGGGTCTTGTCCCAGCCCTCGACGGTGAGGCCCCGCTCAGGGTCGCGCAGACCGTGTCGGGGGTTTTCGGCTATGCCGTGGCGAATCAGTAATAGGGTGATCATTTCGGAACCATTCTACCTGTTCAGGTCAAGGGATGGACAAGGCCAGCCCTGGAAACCACATCAAGTGGTCTCAAGGGACGGCATGGCATCCAATATCATCGGCACCACCACGGGCCGGGTCTGGGTGGTCTTGCGGATGATCCGCCGCAGGGACTGGCGCAGAAGCTCGATGAGGAGGTCCTTGTTCTTGCGGATCTCCACCGGCGCGTTCTCGAAGGTGGTGCGCACGGTCTCCCGGAGCAGCTCGCCGTAGGCCTGGTCGTCGGACAGCATGACGAAGCCGCGGCTGAGGATGCTGGGATCACCGGCCAGGTCCCCGGTGGCCGGGTCCACCAGCAGGGTGGCGACGACGATGCCGTCCTCCTGCAGGATCAGCCGGTCGTGGATGACCCGGGCGTCCACCATGTGGTCGACGCCCTGGTCCACGAAGCATTTGCCCACGGGCACGCTGCCGGCCAGCTTGGCCGCGCCCTTGCGCTTGAGCTGCAGGCACTCGCCGCCGTCCAGTAGCAGGACCCGGTCCTTGCTGTAGCCCAGCGACTCGGCCAGCTGGCCGTGGCGCTTGAGGTTCCGGTAGGTGCCGTGCACCGGGGCCATGTAGCGCGGGCGCACCATCCGGATCATCTCGGCGGAATCGTTGCGGTGGCCGTGGCCGGTGGCATGGATCGGGCCGAGCCCTTCCAGCGTCGTTTCCGCGCCCAGCCGGGCGGCGGTGTCGAGCATGCGCGAGATGCCCACCTCGTTGCCCGGGATGGACCGGGAACTGAGCACCAGCCGGTCGCCCTCGACCATCTTCAATCCCTTCATCTCGCCGCGCAGGACCCGCGACAGCGCGCTCATCTCCTCGCCCTGGGTGCCGGTGCAGAGCACCACCACCTGCCTGGGGGGGAACATGGAAACCTCCTTGGCGTCAATGAACAGGTCGTCCTTCAGGGCCATGCGTTTCAGGCCCCTGGCCACGGTCACGTTGCGGTCCATGGACCGGCCCAGGAGGCAGACCTTGCGCTTCTCTTCATAGGCCAGGTCCAGGATGGTCTGGATGCGGTGGATGTTGGAACTGAAGGTGGCGATGAACAGCTTGCCCTTGGTGGCGCGGAACGCGTCGCGCAGCCCTTCCCGGCACTGCTGCTCGCTGGGGGTGGGGCTGTCCTTCAGGATGTTGGTGGAATCCGACAGCAGCACCGTCACGCCGGCGTCGCCCAGTTCCTTCAGCCGGGCGGTGCCGGTGAGCCGGCCGTCCACCGGGGTGGGATCGAGCTTGTAGTCCCCGGTGTGCACCACCACGCCCCAGGGGGTGTGCAGGGCGATGCAGCAGGCGTCGGGAATGCTGTGGGTGACCGGGATCCACTCCGCCTTGATCTCGCCGGTGCCGATCGGCACGCAGTCGTAGTCCTCCACCACGTGCATGTGCCGGGGGCTCCACAGATTGAATTCCTTGAGCTTGCCCTCCAGGATGCCCATGGTGAAGGCCGAGCCGTAGACCGGCACCGGCCAGCGCTCCAGGAAGTAGGGCAGCGCGCCCAGGTGGTCCTCGTGGCCGTGGGTCAGCAGCACGGCGTCGATCCGGTCGGAGAAGGCCTCCAGGTAGGCGAAGTCCGGCACGATGCTGTCGATGCCGGGCTGGTCCTCGGAGGGGAAGAGCTGGCCGCAGTCGATCAGGAACAGGCTCTTGGCGGTGTGCACCACCAGGGCGTTCATGCCGAATTCGCCGAGGCCGCCGATGGGGATCAACCGGAGTTCATCCTTGCCGGGCAGTTCCTGCCAGCGTTCGAAGGGGGGTGAGGTGATCTGCATACGGGACTCGCTCAGGACGGTAGTGCGTAGGAAAGGGATGAGGTGAACAGTTCGAGCCAGACGGCGGGCGGCACGGCCTCGGCCCGGATGGCGGGGGACAGACCCTGGGCCGCCAGCAGGCTTTGCGTCTGGTCCGGGGTGAAACGCCCGTGCCAGTTGTTGGCCAGGGTCTTGCGGCGATGGCTGAAGCCCAGGTGCAGGAACGCCAGCAGGGCCTTGCGCCGGGCCAAGGGCGGCGCCCCGGCCTTCGGCTCGAACAGCAGCACCGCGGAATCCACCTTGGGGGCGGGCCGGAACGAACCCGGCCCCAGCTTCATGAGCCGGGTGAGGCGGCAGGTGAGCTGGGCCAGGATCGACAGCGGACCGTATTCCTTTTCGCCGGGCCGGCCCAGGAGCTTCTGGCCCACCTCCAGCTGGAACATGAAGACCATGCGCTCCCAGGGGATATCGGCCACCAGGAAGCGGGTGAGGATCGCCGTGGCGGCGTTGTAGGGCAGGTTGCCGACCACGCTGAACGGCCCGCCGGACCCCAGCGGCGCGCTGACGGCGTCGCCCAGGACCGGATGGAAGTGGGGCACGCCCTGGAAGCGCTGGGTGAGCACGGCGATGGCATCGGGATCCAGATCCACCGCCCAGAGCGGACGCCCATCCGCCAGCAGAGGTTCCGTGAGCACCCCGGGCCCCGGGCCGATCTCCAGCAGCTGGGGCGCCCGGGACGCCAGCGCGGCTTCGGCGATGGTCCGGATCGCCGAGGCTTGAATAAGAAAATGCTGTCCGAACCGCTTCTTCGGAATCAATTTCAACGAATCTGACAGACCATGCTCCACCCTATGAGCCTAACAAGATATTGCACCGGATCGGTCGGAAATGTTGAGCGACTATGGCGCCGTCCAGGCCAGCAGGCGCAGATCCCCGGGCCGCTCCAGGGCCTCCGCCACCAGCAGCTCCCGGACCTGGAGGCAGCCGGGCTGGTCCGGAAGGGCGCTGCGGCCCACCGCGGTCACCTGCCAGAGCTGCTCGACCGGGGCCTCGCCCCCGGGCCGGGGCAGCGCCCCCAGGAGGCGGATGCGCAGCTCGAAGCCCTGCCGCAGCGCCCCGTCCGAGGCCCCGGCCAGCAGCCCCGGAGGAGCGGCGGGGCCGGACGGCACCCCGGCGACCCCGCGCTCCCCGGCCGCCCGGGCCAGGAACCAGGCCAGCCCGGACTCGGCGGCGGCGTCCGCCAGGGCCCCCTGCAGCGCCGTGCCGCCCACGGCCAGTTCCCGGGCCAGGTTGCGGCTGGTGGCGAAGGCCGCCCCGGCCATGAGCGTCAGCAGCATGAAGGCCACCAGGATGGCGGTTCCGCCCCGTTCGCGCGGCCCGCTCACCGGCCGAAGTTCCTGGGGGCGGCCAGCAGCCGCTGGCTGAGCACCAGGAAACGCGGGGCCGGGGGCTCCCGGGCCGGGGCGTAGCCGTCCCGCGCCACCGGGCTGCGGATGGCCAGGCGCACCTCGATCAGCCCGCCGGCCCCGCGGAACCAGAGCGGGTCCGAAGCCCCTGCCCCGCCTTGCGCCCGCAGGCGCGCGTCGAGGTTGCCGAAGGTGGCGGCGTAGCCGGCGCCGCGGATGCCCGGGAAGCGCCGGTCCGGGCTGAAGTCCACCCGGAAGCCGGCGACGTGTTCCGCCACCACCTCATGGCTCCCCTCCCGCCCGCGGCCCGCGGCCAGCAGCCGGCTCCAGCGCGGCGCCGCCCGGTCCCGGGGATAGGCCGTCTCGAACCGCACCAGGCACGGCACCCGGCCGGCCGCGGCATCCAGGGCCATGGGAACCACCGCGTAGCGCACCACCCGCAAGGGACGGACCCATCGGACCCAGGCGCCGGCGCCATGGGGATAGGCGAAGGCGGCCCCGCCGGCGCCATCGGGGCGGACCACCCGCACCAGCCCGGGCCGCCCCAGGGCGAGGTGCGCCGGCCCGGCCACCCGGGCGAACTCGAACCGGTCGCCGGCCACCAGCATCAGGTCCCCGGCCTCCAGGTCCATGGCCCCGGCCGGGCGCACCTGGAGCGTCACCTCCCCTTCGGCCCCCGCGGGGCTGTCCCCGGCCAGTTCCGCCGCGCCCGGCACCGGCACATCCACGACCCAGCTCAGCTCGTCCGCGGGCTGCCCATCGAGCTCGCCGGGAACCAGCATGAAGCCGCTTTGCAGCGCCGGGTCCGGGCCCGCCGGCAGGTCCAGGGAGCGCAGTTCCGGCGGCGGGAACAGCCCGCCCATCATCCGCAGGTCCCCCTTGATCCGGTCCATGGCCCAGCGCAAGGCGCGCTGGGCGGTCAGGGTCTCGTTCACCCGGGCCCAGCTGGCCAGGCTGGCGCGCCAGACCCGGACCATCCCGCCCAGCAGCAGGCCCATGAACAGCAAGGCCACCACCAGCTCCAGCAGGGAGAACCCGGAGGTCCGCCTCACCGGGCGATGAGCCGGAACAGGGTGAGCCGCCCGGGCCGTGCGGCGTCCTCCGCCCAGGCCACGCTGGCCCTGACCAGCCGCGCCGGAGCGCAGCCCCCGGGCGCGGAACCGGTCACGGTCACCACGAAGAAGGCCGGCCGCCCGGCGGCGGGCAGGCCGTCCCGGTCGAACCGGCCCAGCCAGCGACCGGGCTCCGGACCGTCCCCGGCCCCCCGGGCCTCGGCCTGGATCGTTTCCAGCACGGCTTCGGCCAGCTGCAATGCCGTCTGGCGCGCTTCGGCCCTCGCCTCGGCCCGCACCGTGGCCAGCTGCATCCGCCCCAGGCCCAGCAGGCCCACCGCCAGGATGAAGGCCACCACGAGGAATTCCACCAACGAAAAACCGGGCGGACGGCCGGAGACGGGGGATGGCAGAGGCGGTTTCATGGGGGTCAGCATGGGAGCGGCCCGGCCTCTTTCCAGCTTTTTTCTCTTCCAGGGCCCGCTCGACTTGGCCGCCTGTCCCAGCGGAGCCGGGCCCGGGCCGGGACGCAACGGCTACTTTTTATCCAGCCGGCCGATGATCCAGTCGCCCTCCGGTTCCGGACGGATGATGCCGCCCAGGCCCGCCTGCCCCATCCAGGAGCGGTACTCCGCCTCGGTGTAGGTGTTGCCGCGCGTGGTGCCCACCAGCATGTTCAGGGCGAACAGGGCGGCGCGGGGCGGTCCGGCCCGGTCCGGGTCCAGGATGAATTCGCGGATGGCCACCCGGCCTCCGGGCGCCAGGGCCCGGGCGCAGCGGGCCAGGAGGTCCCGGTTCTCCGCCTCGTCGAGCATGTGGCAGATGGCCGAAAGGAGGATCAGGTCATGGCCTGCGCCGAAGCTGTCGCGCTTCAGGTCGCCCTGGCGCACCGTCACCCGGCCTTCCAGCCCGGCCTGGCGGATGTGGCCTTCGGCGATGGGCAGCACCGGGCCCAGGTCCAGCACCTCGGCGCGCAGTTCAGGCTCGGCCTCGGCGAAGGCGATGGCGAAGGTGGCCGGCCCGCCGCCCACGTCCAGCAGCCGGCGCACCCCCTGGTGCCCGATCAGCCGCACGGCGTCCGCGGCGATGGGCCGGGCCCGGGCGTGCATGGCGGCGATGAAGCTTTCCACCTGGCCCCCCGCCGGGCCGGAATGATCGGAATGCCCGGTCCGCACGCAGCCGGTCAGGCCCGACCAGGTATCCCAGAGGTGCGCCATGTGCAGCATCCCGGCCCGCTCCCGGCCCAGCTCCCGGGCCGCGGCGGTGCAGCGGAAGCGGCCGTCCTGCTTGGCCAGCACGCCCATGGCGGCCAGGGCGTTCAGCAACATGGCCGTGGCGCGCGGTTCGGCGCCGATGGCCCCGGCCACCGCGGCGGCGTCGGCGCCGTCGCCGCAGGCCGGCAGGATATCCAGTTCCATCGCGGTCAGCAGCACCCGGCTTTCCTGGAAGCCGCGGATGGTCTCCATCAGTTCCGGCAGCGTTCTGGGCTCAGTCATGGGACGCTCCTCAGCTGGACACCCCGAAGCATACTCCGGCTTCGGGCCGCGTGAAGTCAGTCCGCTGCGAAGCGCCGGCCCACCGAAGCGGATATCGGGAAGCGCGCCAGCCGTCGTACCGATTCAAAATCCAATTTTGAAATGGTACAAACCCTTTTATCATATACCGATGATTACTCGCGACCTGGCTCCAGTGCTTTCCCGGTGGGCAACGTCCTATCCGGTCGTCACCCTGACCGGCCCTCGGCAATCAGGGAAGACCACCCTTTGCCAAGCCGTGTTTCCGGACAAGCCCTATTTGAGCCTTGAACCCATGGACACCCGGACCTACGCGCTCGAGGACCCCAGGGGCTTCCTGGCGCAGTTCCCGGACGGAGCGGTCCTGGACGAAGTGCAACGCACGCCTGATCTCCTGGGCTACATCCAGGATCTGGTGGACCAGGACCCCCGTCCCGGCAGATTCGTGCTCACGGGATCCCAACACTTCGGATTAAGCGAAGCGGTCAGCCAAGCGCACGTCATGCTCAGGGGGAAGCAGATTCAGGTTCCAGAGTTCCTTGGGATCCGGGCTGCTGGAGGAGGCTTACAAGGTCCGTTTGGCCCATGCGTTGAGGCTGGATGGGCACAAGGATTCCATCCGCGCAGGTTACCTGGGTCGTTCAAACCCCGAAATTGAGCGGATCCCGGTCCAGGCTCACCGGCCCGCCCGGCACCAGCGGCGCGTGGCGCATGGCTTCGGACAAGAGCTGCCGGCCGGCGGCCTTGAGGATCAGCTGCATGCGGTAGCGGTCCTTGACCCGGGCGATGGGCGCCTCCAGCGGGCCCAGCAGGCGCAGGCCGGGCAGGGTTTCCAGGCGCAGGCGCAGCTTCTGCAGGGGCTCCAGGGCCGCCGCGGGGGTGTCGCCTTCGCTGCGGTAGAGCGACATGGCGGCGTACGGCGGGTAGCCCAGGGCTTCGCGGTAGGGCAGCTCTTCGGCGGCGAAAGCTTCGAAATTCTGGGCGACCGCGTGGACGATGGCGGGGTGGTCGGGGCTGTAGGTCTGCAGCAGGACCCGGCCCGGGATCTCGGCCCGGCCGGCCCGGCCGGACACCTGGGTGAGCAGCTGGAAGGTCCGCTCGGCGGCGCGGAAATCGGCGATCTTCAGGCCCAGGTCGGCGTTGAGGATGCCCACCAGGGTCAGCATGGGGAAGTTGTGCCCCTTGGCCAGCATCTGGGTGCCCACCAGGATGTCCACTTCGCCCAGCTCCGCGGCCAGCAGCCCGGCCTCCAGGGAGCCCCGGCGCACGGTGGTGTCCCGGTCCAGGCGCAGGATGCGGGCGGCGGGGAACAGCCCGCGCAGCTGGTCCTCGATCTGCTCGGTGCCTTCGCCCACCCCGCGCAGGTGCTCGGCGCCGCAGTGGATGCAGACCTCCGGCGGCACCGATTCGAAGCCGCAGAGGTGGCAGCGCAGCCGGTAGGCCCCCTTGTGGTAGGTGAGGCTCACCGAACAGTGCGGGCAATCGAAGGTCTCGCCGCAGGCGCGGCACATCCAGAAGTTCTCGAAGCCGCGCCGGTTCAGCAGCAGCATGCTCTGCTCGCCCTTCCCGAGGGTCTCTCCCATGGCCTTCAGCAGCACCGGGGAGAAGATCACCTTCTTGCGCTCGGCCTTGTAGCACTCGCGCAGGTCCACCACCTTCACCGTGGGCAGCCGCACCCCGGCGGGGCGCTCCATCAGGCGCAGCAGGTGGTAGCGGCCCAGCTGGGCGGCGTGCCAGCTCTCCAGCGACGGGGTGGCGCTGCCCAGCACCACCGGGCAGCCTTCCAGCTGGGCCCGCTTCACCGCCAGGTCGCGGGCGTGGATGCGCGGGTGTTCTTCGCTCTTGTAGGAGCCCTCCTGCTCCTCGTCCACCACGATCAGGCCGATCTCCCGCAGCGGCGCCAGCACGGCATTGCGCACGCCGACGAACAGCGGGGCGTCGTTCTGCAGCAGGCGCATCACGTCCGCCTGCTTTTCCGAGGCGTTGAGCCCGGCGTGGCCCACCGCGACCTGGCCGGGAAAGCGCGCCTCCAGCCTGGAGAGCAGCCGCGGGGTGAGGCCGATCTCCGGCACCAGCCACAGCACCCGCCGGCCCGCGGCCAGGGTGCGCTCGGCCAGCTCCAGGTAGACTTCGGTCTTGCCGCTGCCGGTGATGCCGTAGAGCAGGAAGACGCCGAAGGCCCCCGGGGTCACGCCCGCCACGGCGCGCAGCTGCTCGGCATTGAGCTGCACGCGCTTGTCCGGGGCGTCGTCCTCGCGCTTCTGGGACAGCAGGTCCAGGCGCCGCACCCGCTCCACCAGGCCGTGGCGCTCCAGCCCGGTCAGGACCGAAAGGCTCACCTTGGCGGTCTGCAGGAGCAGGTCCTCCAGCATGGTGCCGCCTTCGTCGTCCAGCGCCAGGAGGATCTTGGCCTGGGCCGCGGTCACCTTGGCCGGGTTGGGCAGCGCGGTGCGGCGCACCTCGGTGACCCCGGCGCCGCGCAGCCCGCGGCGGTGGAACAGCCCCGGGAAGGCCGTCTCCCCCCGGTGCCAGGCGGCGCCCAGTTCGGCCAGCCGATCCCAGGCGCCGGCCTCACGCAGGTCGTCCAGGCGCGGGCCCTCCGGGCTGGCGGTGGTCCAGTCCGCTTCCACCGCCTGGGGCAGGCACAGCGGCAGCAGGTGGGCCAGGCCGCAGCCGTAGTAGCGGCCAGCGAAGGCCAGCAGCTCCAGCAGGCCCGGCGGCAGCAGCGGGAACGGGTCCAGCACCGCCTCCACCGGCCGCAGCTTCACGTCGGGGGGCGCCGGATCGGGCCCCAGCACCACGCCCACCGCCAGCGCATTGCGCACCTTGACCTTGACCCGCACCCCCGGCAGCACTCCGGCCGGAGCCAGGTAGGTGAGCGGCGGCAACGGCCGGGCCAGTTCGATGCGGGTCGGTACGAGAACATCCATCCAGGGCATCATATCGCCCCAGCGGGATTACAGGCCCGCGCCCAGGCTTTCGGTGATCTTGACGGTGAGGTCCTCGGGCTTGAAGGGCTTGCAGATGTAATTGACGGCGCCGGCCTTGATCGCCTGGATGATCTTGCCGCGCTCGGATTCGGTGGTCAGCATCATCACCGGGATGGGCTGGTAGTCGGGGTTGGCCTTGATCCGCTCCAGGAACTCGAAGCCGTCCATCTCCGGCATGTTGACGTCGAGGATGATGAGGGCGATCTCCTGGTGATGCTTGGCCAGGACCTCCAGGCCCTCCAGCCCGTTGCTGGCTTCCAGGAAACCGTAGCCGAGCACGTCCACGGTGCGGCCGATGATCCTGCGCATCACCCCGGAATCGTCAACTGAAAGCACTTTTTGCATGGCCCCACCTTTCACGTTGCAGGCTGATACTGGTAGTAGCTTCCGCCGGCGTGGCCCAGCTGGGCGAAATCGTCGGAGATCCCGCGCAGCGACTCCACGGCGCTGATCAGCAGGTGGCCGTCGGGCGCCAGCAGCTTGCCGATTTCCCGGTAGATCTGGCGCTTCAGGGCATCCGAGAAGTAGATGCAGACGTAGCGCAGGAAGACGATGTCGAAGTGGCCGAGCGGCTCCATGGGGTCCTGCAGGTTGAATTTCCGGAAGGCCACCAGCCGCTTCAGCTCGTCGTTGACCACCCATACCCTGCCCTCCGGGTGGAAGAACCGCTCCCGGCGCTCCAGGCCGAGGCCGCGGCCCAGCGTCGCCTCGTCGTAGCGCCCGCTCTTGGCCAGGAACAGCGCGGAGGGCGAGATGTCCGAAGCCATGATCTCGAACTGCTCGGGCCGCAGGCCGGGATTGGCCGCGCAGAATTCGTGGATGACCATGGCGATGGAGTAGGCCTCCTGGCCGGTGGAGCTGGCGCCGGACCAGATGCGGATGCGGAACCGGTTGCCGGCCAGGAGCTCCGCGCCGAGCCTCGGCAGCAGCTGCTCGCGCAGGATCAGGAAGGGATGGGTGTCGCGGAACCAGAGGGTCTCGTTGGTGGTCATGGCATCGACGATCTTGTCGCGCAGCGCGTGGTTGCCGTCGGCCGCCACCAGCCGGTAGAACGCCCCGTAATCCGCGCAGCCGTGCTCGGTCATCAGGCCGACCAGCCGGGTCTCGATCAGGTAGGCCTTCTCGTCGCCCAGGGCGATGCCGCACGCCTTCTCGATGAGGTCGCGCAGCAGCCTGAACTCGTTCAAGGTGATGCTGTCGGTCATGCGGTGCCCCTGTTCTTGCGCGCCAGGCGGGTGATCCGATCGGCCAGGCGAACCAGCGGGACCTGTTCATCGGAAAGCTCGGCTTCGTCCACGGACAACGGCATGCCGTAGACGATGCAGCTGGTTTCGCTCTGGGTGAGGCACAGGCAGCCGCGGCGTTTCATGGCCCGGACCCCTTCGCAGCCGTCGCTGCCCATGCCGGTCATGACCACGGCCAGCATGTGGCCGTCGAAGTGCGCCGCCAGGGAGCGGAACAGCACGTCCACCGAGGGCCGGCAGCTGTTCTCCAGCGGATTGTCGTTGAGCCCGATGATCAGGCTGCTCCCGGTGCCGTCCCGGTCCGGCAGGCGCCGCACCACCATGTGCCTGCCGCCGGGGGCGAGGTAGACGCAGCCGGGCAGCACCGGTTCACCGTCCCGCGCCTCGTGCACCGAGATCGGGGAGATCTGGTTCAGGTGCTCCGCCAGGGAGGCGGTGAACAGGGGCGGCATGTGCTGCACCACCAGGATCGGCACCGGGAAATCCGCCGGCAGGTGCGGGATGAGTTCGGCCAGCGCGTTGGGGCCGCCGGTGCTGATGCCGATGCCGACCACGTCGATGCGCGTGGGCACCGGCCCCATCCGGCCCGGCCTGGTGGAGGGCGGGTCGACCCGGACGCGGGGCGGGCCGGCGTGGACGGGCGGCTCGGCCGGCCGGGCCTGCATGCCCTGGTACAGGTTGATCCGGGTCCGGACCAGGCGCAGCAGCGGGCGCAGCTTCCCCATCAGCTCCTGCCGGCCGGCCTCGGCGCCGGTCCCCTCGGGCTTGTGCAGGAAATCCAGCGCCCCCTGCTCCAGGCAGCGCGTGGTGCTTTCCGCGGCGCAATAATCGCTCCCGCTGATCATGACCACGCTGGTCCCGGGGTACAGCCGGTGGATCTCCCGCAGGGTTTCATGGCCGTTCATCTCGGGCATTTCCACATCCAGCAGCACCAGGTCCACGGCCGTCTGTTCGAGCTTGGCCAGGGCCAGCCGGCCATGGGGGGCGGTGCCCACCACGGCCTCGCCCAGGGCGTCCACCACTTCACTGAGGATGCGCCGGTAGACGACGGTGTCGTCCACGATCAGCACCCTTAGCCTCTGGTCATCCACGGCGCCAGTCCCCCAAATCCTTACTATGGCAGTTCTTGATCTTTTGAAGGTTACCAGGGGGCCTGGCGGCAGGCCCCCTGGGTCAGGCTCAGATCTTGAACTTGCGCACGGCGCCCTGCAGCTTTTCCGCCAGCCGGGCCAGTTCCTTGGCGGAGGTGTTGGTGTCGCCGGCGCCGCGGGTGGTGTCCTTGGCCTGGCCGCTCACCGACAGGACGTTCCGGGCCACGTCGTTCATGCCCTTGGCGGCTTCGGAGGCGTTGCGCGCCACATCGGTGGCGCCTCCCGCCAGCTGGTTGATGTTCCGGGCGATGTCGTTCATGCCCTTGACCGCTTCCTGGACGTTCTTGGAGACCTCGTTGGCCCCCAAGGCGGCCTGCTGGACATTCCGGGACACTTCGCTGGCGCCCCGGGCGGCGTCCCCGACATTCTTGGAGATCTCGTTGGTGGTGGCGGTCTGCTCCTCCACCGCGGCCGCGATGTTCCCGGAGATGCTGTTGATCTCGTTGATGATCTGCACGATCTCGTCGATCGCCTTCACCGCCTGCTGGGTGTTGCCCTGCATGCCGGCCACCTGGGCCCGGATATCCTCGGTGGCGCTCGCGGTCTGCTTGGCCAGTTCCTTCACCTCGTTGGCCACCACGGCGAAGCCCTTGCCCGCCTCTCCCGCGCTGGCCGCCTCGATGGTGGCGTTGAGCGCGAGCAGGTTGGTCTGGGCGGCGATGCCCTTGATCATGTCCACCACCTTGCCGATCTCCTGGGCGCTCGCGCCCAGCTTGTCGACGATCACCGCCGTGCTGTTGGCGCTCTGCGCTGCCTTGCTGGCCACGGTGGCGGCCTGTCCGGAACTCTTGGAGACCTCGTTCAGCGAGACCGACATCTCCTCGATGGCGGTGGCCACCGACGTGACCGCGGCGGTCATTTTCTCGCTGGTGTTGGCCACCGCCCGCATGTTGGAGGACATCTGCTCCACCGCCGCGCCCACCGTGCTCAGGTTGCTGGACACCTCCTCGGAGGCGCTGGCCACGGTGGTGGCGTTGGCGCTGATCTGCTCGACGCCGGCGGCCATGTTCTTGACGTTGGCCGAAGCCTGCTCGGTGGCGGCGGCGGCGGTGTTGGACTGCTGGGTCATCTGCTCGGCGCCCTGGGCCATGGTGCTGGACACCGAACTCAGCTCTTCGCTGGAGCCGGCCAGGGTGTTGGCGTTGTTGCCGATCTCCGACACGGTCTGGGCCAGCTTGGCGGCGGTGTTGTTGACCGCGGCGCACAGCTTCTGCAGATCGCCGTGGTAGTCGTTGGTGATGTGCGCGGTGAGGTCGCCCTGTTCCATGGCGCCCATGACCCGCTGCACTTCGTTGATCGGCCCGATGACCGAATCCAGGGTCTCGTTCACCCCCTGGACGATCTTGCGGAAGTCGCCCTGGTGCCGGGCGGCGTCGGCCCGGGTGGCCAGCTTGCCCTCCACGGCGGCCCGGCTCAGGGTCGCGGCATCGGCCACCAGGGCATTGACCGCGTCCACGCACTGGTTGAGGTTGTTCTTGATGGTGTTGAAATCGCCGTTGTAGTTGTCGGTGATCTTGGACGGGATGTCGCCCTTGGAGATCCGGTCCACGTAGCCGGCGGAGACGTTCAGGGGCCCGATCACCGCGTCCAGGGTCTTGTTCACCCCGTCCACCAGCTGGAACCAGCCGCCGACGAACTTCTTCGCCTCGGCGCGGGTGCCCAGGTGGCCGGCCACGGCCGCCTGGGTGATCTTGTCGGTCTCGGCCAACAGCTCGCTCATCATGGCCACCATGTTGTTCAGGTTGATCTTGATGGCGTTGTACTGGCCCTTGTACTCGGTGGTGATGGTGGGCGGGATGATGCCCTTGGCCACCTTGTCCACGTAGTCGGCGGTGACGTTCATGGGATTGACGATGTTGGTGACGGCGTCGTTCACGCCGGAGACCAGCTTGTTCCAGCCGCCCACGAACTTGCTGGCGTCGGCCCGCACATCCAGCTGGCCGTCGGCCGCGCCCTTGATGATCTTGCCGGTCTCGGAAAGAAGCTCGGACATCATCCGGACCAGGGCGTTGAGGTTCACCTTGATGAGGTTGTACTGGCCCTGGTAGTCGGTGGTGATCTCGGGCGGGATGATGCCCTTGGCGACCTTGTCCACGTAGTCGGCGGTCACGTTGAGCGGCCCGATGACGGCGTCCAGGGTGTCGTTGACGCCCTGGATGATTTTCCGGTAGTCGCCTTCATGTTTCGAAGCATCGGCGCGGGTCGCCAGCTTGCCTTCCACGGCGGCCCTGGCCAGGGCGGCTGCGTCCCCGACCAGCGCCTGGACATTGTCCACCATCTTCTTCAAAGCCTGCATCACGGCGCCGATCTCATCCTCGGGGAACGCCTTGAACTCAACCGCAAGGTTGCCCTTGGCCACCTCGCGGGCGATCTCGGCACAGCTGTTCAGGGGCTTCACGATGCTCCGGATGATGAAATAGGCCAGGAGGCCCACTCCGGCCAGCGTGCCCAGGGCGATCAGGAATGACAGCATGACGACGGTTTGCCTGGCACTGACGGCCTCGCGGGCGGACGTGTTGCCCAAATCGACGTTGAATTTCTGATGCTGCCCGAAGGCGGTCATCATCTTGTCCGCCACGGGCAGGCCTAGTTCCAGCGCCCGGATTGCGTCTGCCTTCTTGTTGCTGCGCGAAAGGGCCAGCACCTTGTTCCGCATGACCGCGTAATCGGCCAGCGTGGCCCGGTCGGCGGCCAGCAGCTCCTTGTCCGCGTCGTTGCTGAGATCGTTCTTTTCGTACTTGGCCAGGGCGGCTTCGATCAGCTTGGTGTTGTCCGCCATCTTCTGCTCGATCCCCGACAATTCGGCGGGATCGGTCTTGACCACATGCTGCCAGATCATGATCCGGTTGGTCAGCAAGGGGTCCGTCGCATCATTGAGGTCGACGAGACTGGGCACAGTATTGACGTTGGCATAATTGGCGCTTTGGAAAACCTTGTTGATCCCGTACTGGCCGATCACGGTCAGCAGGACAAGGCCGAAGAGTGCGGCGCCCGACAGCAGGGCGATCTTCTTGGCTACGGTGAACTTCATTTCGGTCTCTCCTTAGGTTTGGGATCTCTGAGCCATGGCGCGACTTCACTCGCCGTGCAGGACTTCGTTGATGTCAAGCAGCACCAGCAGGCCGGCCTCGGTCTGGATCACGCCGGAAAGGAAGGCTTCGGCCTCGCTGACGTTGGCGCTGGGCGGTTCGATGGTCGCGGCGTCGGCCTCCACCACGTCGCCGATGGCGTCCACCAGGAAGCCCACCAGGTCGGAGGAGGTGCGCAGGTCCCTGCCGCTTTCCCCCTGGGCCGAAGCCAATTCGGCGCTGGTCTTCAGGATGATGTTGTGGCTGGTGTCGAAGATCTCCTGGCGCTCCAGGCCGAGCCGGACCCCCAGGTCCAGGATGGTGACGATCTGGCCGCGCAGGTTGATGAGGCCGCGGATGTGCGGCTTGGCGTGCGGCACCGGGGTGATGTCCAGGATCCGGTTGATCTCCCGGATCATCATGAGGTCCAGGCCGAACAGCCGGTCCCCCAGGCGGAATGTCGAATACTGGCTCACGCGTTCACCCCCATCAGCCCCTCGGCCCGGAGCAGTTCCTGCGGGTCGAGGAACAGGGTCAGGTTGTGCTGGAGGATGGCCGAGCCCAGGATGCCCGGCCCCTTGACCTTCACCGGCTCCAGCTCCACTTCCACATCCAGGGCGTCGATGATGTCGGAGATGACGATGCCGGCCTTGGCCTGGCACACCACCCCGCGTTCGAGCACCTTCGGGATCACCACGAACACCTCCTTGAGGCCGGCCGGCAGCGGGTTCACTTCCAGCAGCCGGTCCAGGCGGATCAGCGGCAGGCCCTGCCCGCGGTAGTCCACGAACGGGCGGTCGCCCACCATCTGGATGTCCTCGGTCCGGATCTTTTCCAGGCGCATGACCTGGTCCTGGGGAATGGCGAAATGCTCGCCCGGCGCGCCGGCGCATACGATCACCGAGCGGCGTCGGGAGGCGGCCAGGGCGGCCTGGCGCCGCTCCTCCTCGACGCGCAGCTTCTCCTCGGCCATGAGATCGGCGAAGTGCAGGCGGGCCTGGACCACCAGGCCGCCGGCGTCCAGGATCATGATCACCCGGCCGTCGCCCATGATGGTGGCGCCGGAAAAGCTCTTGCAGGTCTGCACGAATTCCGAAAGCGGCTTGACCACGATCTCTTCGATATCGAACAGCTCGTCCACCACCACCCCGAACTGGTTCGGGCCCAGCTTGAGCACCACGATGTTGTAGTCGCTGCGCCAATCCTGGCGGCGGTCCTGGCCGCGTTCGGCGGCCGGTTCGGCGCGCCGGTCCACCAGCTCACCGCGCCGGTCCGGCGCGAACTCCCCGGAGGCCGGGTCCCGGAAGGTGCGCGGGATGCCCAGCACGTCCGCCAGCCGAACCAGCGGCAGGATCCGGCTGCGCAGGCGCAGCACCTCCGCCCCGTGCACCCGCTCGATGCGCCGGGCCACGTCCGCGGCCCGGACCCAGACGAACTCCACCACGTTCACCTGGGGAATGGCGAACCGGTCGGCCCCCACCCCGACGATCATCGACGGGATGATGGCGAGGGTCAGCGGCAGCCGCAGCAGCACGGTGGTGCCCACCCCGGTCTGGGTCTCCAGCTCCACGTGGCCGCCCAGCTTCTCGGTGTTGGAGCGGACCACGTCCATGCCCACGCCCCGGCCGGAGATGTCCGACACCGAATCGGCGGTGGAAAAGCCCGGGGCGAACACCAGGTTGACGATCTCGCGCTCGGTCATCTCCTTGGCCTGGGCGTCATGGACGATCCCCTTGGCGATGGCCTTGGCCAGCACCTTCTTCGGATCGATGCCGCGGCCGTCGTCGGTGATGGCGATGATCACCTGGCCGCCCTGGTGGTAGGCATGCAGCAGCAACTGGCCGGCGGGGTTCTTCTTCAGCTTCCGGCGCTCGTCGGGCATCTCGATGGCGTGGTCGGCGCAGTTGCGGATGATGTGGGTGAGCGGGTCGGTCAGCAGCTCGACGATGGACTTGTCCAGTTCCACCTCGGCGCCCTTGATCTCGATGTCGATCTGCTTGCCCAGCTGCCGGGCCATGTCGCGGATGATCCGCGGGAACCGGTTGAACACCGTGCCGATCGGCTGCATCCGGGTCTGCATGATGCCCTCCTGCAGTTCGGAGGTCACCTGGCTGATGTTCTGCAGGATGGCGGCCAGGCCGGGGATGTCCTTGCTGTGGCCGTCCAGGGCCCGCAGCAGCTGGTTCCGGCTCAGCACCAGCTCGCCGGCCTGGTTCATCAGCCCGGTGAGCAGGTCCACCCGGACCCGCAGGGTTTCCGGGCCGTTGTCGCCGCCCCGGGCGGCCTTGGCGCCGGCCTCCGGCGCGTCCCCGGCGGGCTCCTCGACGGCGGCCGCGGGCTCCGCGATTGCGACCGGAACGGCCTCGGGCGCGGCCTTGAGCTGCCGGCGCAGCGCCTTCATGTCCAGCATGACCACCTGTTCGGCCGGAAGCCCCAGGGCCATGGCCGCCAGATCGGGTTCCAGCACCGAGCCGAACAGGAGGGTGACCGGCAGGTCCTGCTGCAGGCAGGTCACCAGGTCGGCCACCTCCAGCAGGTCGATGTAGGCGTCCAGGCACTGGCCCACGGTCAGCGCGTTGTTGAGGAAGGCCAGCGGGGTGATGCCCTTGTCCTTGATGTCCCGGCGCAGGAAGGCGGTGGCGTGGAACAGGTTCATGCCGTGGGCCAGGGCCGATTTCACGCTCTCCATGTTCAGGTCGAACTCGCGCCGCCGGCCGGCGGCGTCCCTGCTCCGGCCCTTCACCTGGGCGCCCTGGTCCAGGCCCTGGTCTTCCAGGATGGCCTTGAACCGTTCCAGCTCCTGGCCGCAGGGGACCCGGTCGCTGGCCTGGATGTCGTCCAGCATGGCGCGCAGCCGGTCCATGCCGGCGAACACGGCGTCCATCAGCTCCGGATCGACCCGCAGCCTGCCGTCGCGCACCAGCATCAGGACGCTTTCCATGACGTGGCTCAGGCTCTTGAGCGACTCGAAGGCCAGGAAGCCGGCGCCGCCCTTGATGCTGTGGATGGCCCGGAACACCCGGTTCAGCAGATCCTTGGACAGCTCCGCGCCACCCTGTTCCATGGTCAGGAGGTCGGGCTCGATGGCGTTGAGGTGGTCGCGGCTTTCCGCGACGAAGTCCGAAACGATGCTCTCATCCACAATGCTGGTCATCGGCTCAGGCCTCGAGGATCGAGAAGAATTTCGGCAGGTTGAACAGGCGGAAGACCCGCATGATGTCGGGCCTGACCCCTTCGATGGCGAAGGAGGCGCCGGTCTTCTGGCAGGTCTTGAACAGGCCCAGCACCAGGGTGATGCCCAGCGAATCGATCTGTTCGACCGCCCCGAGATCCAGCACCACCGCGGACTGCCGGGTTTCCATCGCCTTCATCATGGTGCCGCGCTGGACCTCCACGGTGCTGGCCACCAGGTCGACTTGGGGTTTCAGGCGCAGGACTTCACCTTTCCTGATGGCCGCCAGGGGCGGCTTACTGGTCGTCATGGTCGTTCTCCTCGAGCTGGAAGGTCATGGTCATGGTGTTGCCGGTCATCGTCACGCCCTGGGCGCAGTGCCGGATCAGGGGAATGCCGCGGCCGCGCTCGGACAGCGGGTCCTCGGGGGCGCACAGGGCTTCCAGGTCGAACCCGGGGCCTTCGTCGGCCACCGTCACCACCAGGCTGCGGCCGTCCGCTTCCGGCCGGCAGCGCAGGGACACCGTGCTGCCGGGACGCTTGCCGTTGCCGTGGAAAACCGCGTTGGTGAGCGCCTCCCGCACCGCGAGCACGATGTCGAAGCGCCTTTCGTTCTTCACGTTCCAGTGGCCGCAGGCAACCTGCAGGCACTGGTCGAAGCGTTCCAAGCCCATGTCGATGGCCCTGGAAGTGGACGGCAGCTCGAGCAGCAGCTCGTCGACCGACCGTTCAAAGGCGGGCTGCTCGAACCCCACCACCAGCAGATCGTCGGCGATCAGGCCGGCGCCGTGGTCCCGAGCCGCCTGGCAGACCGCGCTCAGGGCCTGGCCCAGCGGGACGGGCGCCTGCCGCTGCCAGTGGCCGGGGGCCAGGTCCTGGAAGGCGTGCCGGGCGGGGGAGAGCACGTCGAAGAAGCCGTCGGTGCCGAACAGCAGGCGGTCGCCCGGCTCCAGCTGGAGCGTGGCGCCTTCCAGGTCCGCTTCCGGGAACACGCCCAGCGGGGTGCCGTTGAGCTCGACCGGGATGGTGTCCTGCGTCCCGCGCCGGCAGAGCAGCCCGTGGGGAATGCCGGCGTTCAGCAGCTTGAGCCGGCCGGTGGCAGGGGTCCACAGCCCCAGCAGGGTGCATACCGGGACCTCGGAGAAGGGGCCGCCGTGGATGCCGTGGTTGAGCTTGGAAGCCAGGTGCGGCAGCGGATCGCAGGGCCGGTGGCCGAACCAGCCGCAGCCGTGCTGGCTGCAGGGCAGCGTCGTCTCCTCGGCGTCGCTGCCGGGGGTCACGACCATGAGGTTCAGGCATTCCCCCACATAGGTCGAAAGCATGCCCAGGAACGAGGCGACCGCGTAGGAGCTGAGCACGGAGTGGCCGGCCACGTCGGCCAGCACGAACAGGATGGAGCCGTCGGCGCAGGGGAAGCAGCGGAACAGGTCCCCGCCGGCATCGCTGAGCGGCTCGTAGAGGGTGTACAGCGGCAGGCCCTGCTCGGGCGCCGCCACCATCGTCTGCTGCGCTTCCCGGACGGCGCGGGCGGTTTCCAGGGAGCGCCTGGCGTCCATGCGGGTGGAGCGCACCTTCAACAGCTTGCTCACGCAATCGATCAGGTCGGCCCGCTCGAACGGCTTGCTGAGGAATTCGTTGACTCCCAGGTTCAGCGCGGCCTTCAGCGTCTCCCGGTCATCGTTGGAGGTCATCACGCCGATGGGCAGGGCGGGGTCGGCCTTGCGCACCAGCTGGATCAGCTCCAGGCCGTCCATCCGGGGCATCACCACGTCGGTGAGCAGCAGGTCGAAACGCCGGCTGGGCGGCGCCTGGGTGAACACTTCCCAGGCCTCCATGCCATCCCGGGCCTCCTGGACGTCGTAGCCCGCGCGCTCCAGCCCGGACCGGATCATGGACCGGGTGGTGAGGCTGTCCTCGGCCAGCAGGACCAGCGGCCTGGCTCCGGCCGGCACCGGCCTGGCCGGCGCGGATTGCGGCCGGGCCAGCAGGGCCTTGCGCAGGGCGGTGGCCAGGTCGATGGCGGTGAAGGGCTTGATGACGATATCCATGAAAATCGCATGAGCGTTGGCGACCAGCTCGTTGGCCGACTCCCTGCCGGTCACCAGGATCATCGGCAGCCCCGGCCGGAGCTCCTGGAGCCTGCGGGCCAGTTCCAGGCCGTCCATCCCGGGCATGGCGAGATCCAGGAACACCAGGTCGTAGGCCTCCGGCTGGCGCCGGAACAGCGCCAGGGCCTCCTCCGGGCGGGTGAAGCTGGCCACCTGGTAGCCCAGCTTCTGCAGGCCCAGCCGGGCGACGGCCGCGGTCATGCGGTCGTCGTCCACGAACAGGATCGACTCGGTGCCGCCGGCCTCCGGCGCCAGCTCGCTGCCCGGGTGCTCCCGGCCGGTGGCGGACGGCAGGCGCACCTGGAAGGTGCTGCCCTGGCCGGGCGCGCTCTGCACCGAGATCCGCCCGCCCGCCTTGGCGACGGTGGTGTGGACCATGGCCAGGCCCAGCCCGGTGCCCTCCCCGGCCGGCTTGGTGGTGAAGAAGGGCTCGAAGATCCGCTCCTGCACCTGGGCGTCCATGCCGCAGCCGGTGTCCCGCACCATGAGCAGGGCCGAACGCGCGGCGGGCGTGCCCCGGGTCTCGTCCACCTCCTCGGTCAGGGCGATCTGCAGCACGCCGCCATCCGGCTGCATGGCCTGGAGCGCGTTGATCGCCAGGTTCAGCACCACCTGGTGGATCAGCACCGGGTCGGCCTCCACCCACACGCCGCTCGTGAGGTCGTCGCGCAGTTCGATGTTCTCCGGGATGCTGCTGCGCAGGGTTTGCAGGCCGTCCCGCACGATCGCCGTGAGGTCCAGGGGCACGCGCTGCTCGTCGGACTTGCGGCTGAAGCCGAGGATCTGCTTGGTGAGCCCGGCCGCGCACAGCCCGGCGTGCAGGATCGCCTCCACCTTGGGCAGGATCGGGCTGTCGGCGGCGATCCTGAGCTTGATGAGCTCGGCCGAGGCCAGGATGGTGGTGAGCACATTGTTGAAATCGTGGGCGATGCCGGCGGCGAGCACGCCCAGGGCATCCATCTTCTGGGCCTGCCTGAGCTGGCGCTCCAGTTCGACTTCCTTGGTGACGTCCCTCAGCACCGCCACCAGGTTGCGCACCGACTGGCCCGGATCGCGCACCGGCGAGAAGGTCGCGTCCACCTCCTGGGGTTTTCGGCCATCGATGGCCAGGGACAGCCGGCCTTCCCAGCTGCTGCCCTGGGCTGCCCGGCCCACCGCCAGGGCGACATCGGGGTGGCCCAGCAGGGCGTCCAGGCCGCAGCCGTGCACCTGGGCCGCATCGAACCCGGTGAGCGCCTCGAACGACCGGTTGGCGTAGCTGATGACCCCATCCGGGCCGGCGATGGCGATGGCCTCGTCCACCTGCTCCACCGCCGCCGCCAGCAGCCTGGTGCGCGCTTCGCTCTCCACCAGCCTGGATTCGATGCGCTTGCGGTCCTGGCGCAGCGCGGCCTCCTTCAGCTCGCGCTGCACCGCCGGCACCAGCCGCACCAGGTTGCCCTTGGAGATGAAGTCGTGGGCGCCCTGGCGCATGGCCGCGGTGACCAGATCCTCAGGCGCCACGCCGCTGACGATGATGAACGGCAGGTCCAGCGAGCGCCTGCGCATCACGTCCAGGGCGCCGGCCGAGCTGAAGCCTGGCATCACGTGGTCGCAGATGACCAGGTCCCAGGGCCTCTCCTCCAGCACCCGCTCCATGCCGGCGCGGGTGTCCACCCGCTGCCACTCGGTCTGGAAGCCGCCCTTGCGCAGCTCGTGCAGGGTCAGCAGAGCGTCGTCTTCGCTGTCCTCCACCAGCAGAACCCGCAGCAGATGGCCGGTCATGGGCGGCCCCCTGCGTCTTCAGCCCCTCCGCCCAAGGCTTCGAGCTCGCGCACCCGGGCGCGCAGGAAGGCGGTCTCGTCCAGCAGCCGCTCCTGGATCGCGCTGATTTCGTCGACCAGGCTGAGGAACTGTTGCAATACCTGTGGCGTGAGGGGGATGGGGGATTCCTGGTTGAACATGGCCAAGGCTGCTCCTTGCCGTCCAAGTGAACGGCCTTGCAAGCGATCCTGTTGGATGGGACGAATTCAGCGATAACGTGAAAAGGCGCAACCGCCATCCCCGAAACGAGGACCAGAACGGTTGCGCCTTCAACTTGCAGGTCCAAAGCCCTGCCCGCCAAGGTGGTGCCAACGTACACGTCAACACATTTGCTGCTTACAACATGGCACTGGTCAACGCGCTGTCAAGAGGGCAAATTTTTCAGCCGGAGGGGTTTTCCACCACGCTCTCCATCTTGCGGCGCAGATCCTCGAGGTTCCGGGACTTGAAGGCGCTCTTGGTCTTTTCCAGCACTTCGATGCCTTCCTGGAAGATCCGCTGGTAGCTTTCCAGCCGGGGGCAGTGGCGCACCGCGCAACCCTGCCCGTCCTCCCGCCCCTCGCTGAGGTCCACCATGTGTTTCATATCGATGAGCGTCTCGCCCATGCGCCCGAGCATGGCCCCCAGCAGGCGCGGCAGCTCCGCCCCGCCCGGGCTGGACAACCCGTTGGCCAGCTGGGCCATCTCGCCGGCCCAGTCCTGGATCCTGCGGGCCGAGTCGTTGACGGCCGACTGGAGCCGGCGCTGGGCCACGCCGCGCTTGACCTGGACCAGCAGATCCTGGAATTCCATGGGCTTCACCAGGTAGGCGAGCACGGCGCGGTTGACCGCGCGGATCGCGGTCTCGGCCGAGGGGTAGCCGGTCATGAGGATCACCGGCAGGTCGCGGTTCGGCTCCGGCAGGGCCTGGAGCAGTTCCAGATCGGGGTTGCCGGGCATGCGGATGTCGGAGATCAGCAGGTCGTAGCGGATCCCCTGGAGCTTGCGCGCCGCCTCGTGCCCGTCCATGGCGCAATCCACCAGGTAGCCCTGCTGGCGCAGCAGTTCGGCGGTGGAGAGCAGGAACACTTCCTCGTCATCGGCGATGAGCAGGCGCGCTGGATTATCCATGGTGGTTTCCTTTGGTCATGATGGTGTGGCCCGCTGGTCCGGAACCCGCACCCGGAAGGTGCAGCCGGCGCCCGGGCCGGGCGAGGTGAAATCCAGGGTGCCGCCCATGGATTCGACAATGCTCTTGCAGGTGGAGAGACCCAGCCCCAGGCCGCTCATGCCGGAATCGCGCTTGCTGCTGAAGCCCGGGTGGAAGACCTGGTCGCCCCATTCCGGCGGGATGCCGGACCCTTCGTCCTGCACCGTGATCAGGGCGCCCTGCCCGTCCCGGTGCCCGCCCAGGACCACGCTGCCGTCGCGCCTGGAGGCCTCCACCGCGTTCTGGGCCAGGTTGAAGATCACCTGGCGCAGCAGGCCGCCGTTGAAGCGCACCCGGAGCCCTGCGTCCGGGAGGTCCAGGTTGATGCGCACGCCCGCGGTGCGCAGCATGGGCACCAGCAGGCTCTGGATGTCCTGGAAGACCTCCTGCAGGGCCACCGCGCCCTGTTCGGCGGAAGGGGGCCGGTAGACGTGGTACATGGTCCGGATGATGCCGGCGATGCGGTCGATCTCGCGCTTGATGAGGTCGGCGTAGTGGCGATGCGGGTGGTCCGCCGGGATGGCGGTCTCCAGCAGGGCGAAGGCGTTCTTGATGCCGGCCAGGGGGTTGTTGATCTCGTGGGCGATGTAGGCGGCCATCTGGCCCTTGGCGGAAAGCCGCTCCATGTCCCGCAGCTTGGCTTCCATCTGCACCCGCTTGGTGGCGTCAATGAACGAGACCAGCACCCGGCCCAGGGTGCTTTCATAGCCGGGGCTGACCGACAGGTGCAGCGAGATCACCTTCGGGATCCCGCTGACCAGCCGGATCGGGAATTCGCCCTGGAAAGACAAGGCGCCGGCGGCCAGGGCGAGCAGCTCTTCCCGGAACATCAGCCAGGACGCGTCCGTGTGGAAGGAGGACAGGGGCCAGGCGTCCACGGCGATGCCCTCCATCTGGAAGAACCGCGACCGGGCCTCGTTGCCTTCCAGGACCCGCACGGCCTCGACGCAGCGCCGCACCTCCTCCGGGTGGGCCTCGAAAAAGCCGCGCAGGTCCTGGATGCCCGCCTCCCGGTAGCGCTCGAACATCCCCTTGACCTCAGAGAAGTCGTGCACGGCCAAAGGTATCGGCGAGTGCTCGAACAGCGCGCGGTAGCGCTGCTCGCTCCTGGCAAGCTCCTCCTTGACCTGGCGCTGCTCCTTCCGGGCGGCCGCGTCCTTGAGCTCGTGCTCCACCTCGGGGCACAACCGGACCAGGTTGCCCTTCAGCACGTAGCCGTGGGCGCCGGCCTTCATGGCGGCCACCGCCTCCTCTTCGCCGATGGCGCCGGAGACCAGGATGAACGGGATGTCCAGGCCGGAAGCCTGGAGCAGGCGCAGCGCCGCCATGCCGCCGAAACCCGGCATGCGATAGTCGGAAAGCACCAGGTCCCAGGCCTGCTCGCCCAGGGCCGCGGCCATCCCCTGGGCCGAGGCCACCCGGACCGAGGTCACCTGCAACCCGCCCCGGCGCAGCTCCAGCAGGACCAGGTCGGCATCTTCCGGTGAATCCTCCACCATCAGGATCTTGAGCGGTTCGGTCACGTCATTGGCCCGGCGGCACGTTCAGCAGGAGCCAGTACAGCCCGAGGAACCGGACCGCCTCGGCGAACGCCTCGAAGCCCACCGGCTTCTGCACATAGCTATTGGCCCCCAGCTCGTAGCTGGCGACAATGTCGCGTTCTTCCCGGGAGGTGGTCATGATCACCACCGGCAGCCGGTTGGTGGAAGGTTCGCTGCGGATCCGCCGAAGCACCTCCAGGCCGTCCAGCTTGGGCAGCTTCAGGTCGAGCAGCACCACCGACGGCAGCCTTCCGGGGGGATTGCCCGGGGTGCCGTAGAGGGTCTGCAGCGCCTCCACCCCGTCCCGGGCCACCAGCACCTCGTTGGCGATGTGGTGGGTGTTGAGCACGCGCAGGGTCAGTTCCACGTCGTCAGGATTGTCTTCCACCAGGAGAATGATTTGCTTTTCCATGGGATCCTTTCAGGTTGGCAGGTTGAAGAAGAAGGTGGCGCCCTGGCCCACGGCCGCCTCGGCCCAGACCCGCCCGCCGTGCCGGAGCAGGATCCGCTGGGTGATGGCCAGGCCGATGCCGGTGCCGGGGTACTCGGCGGGATCATGGAGCCGCTGGAAGGCCTGGAACAGCTTGCCCGCGTAGGTCATGTCGAAGCCGGCGCCGTTGTCGCGCACGAAGAAGGTGGCGTCCGCGCCGGTCGCGCCGAACTCGATCCGGGGGTTCGCGCGCTTGCGGGTGAATTTCCAGGCGTTGTTCAGCAGCTGCCCGAGCACCATGCTCATCAGCCGGGGATCCGCCTGGGCCTGGAGACCGTCCTGGACCGCCAGTTCCACCCCCCGCCGGGGCTCCTGCTGTTCCAGCGCCTGCAGGATCTGCCGGGCCTGGGCGCTGAGGTCCACGGTGGTCCGGGTCAGTTCGTGCCGGCTCAGCCGGGACAGGTCCAGCAGATCGTCCATGATCTGGCCCATGCGCTGGGCCCCGCCGCGGATGCGGCTCAGGTAGTGCAGCCCCCGGGGATCCAGCCGGTCCGCGTAGTCTTCCTGCAGGGCGTGGCTGAACCCGTCGATGCCGCGCAGGGGCGCCCGCAGATCGTGGGAAACCGAATAGGAGAAGGCTTCCATCTCCCGGAAGGCGGTCTCCAGCTGGGCGGTCCGTTCCAGCACCCGCTGTTCCAGCTGCTCGTTCATGGAGCGGATCTTCGCTTCGTACTCGTGCTGCGCGGTGATGTCGCGGATGACGCTCTGCACCAGGGTCCGGCCCTCCAGGTCGAACGCCATGGAACTCACTTCCACCGGGAAGCCGGAGCCGTCGCGCCGCATATGCCGGGTCTTGAACCTGATGTTGCTGTCGTGCTGGACCCGCTCGAACTGGCCCTGGAAGTCGCCCCTGGTCTCCGGCGCCCGCAGATCATTGATATTCATCCGGCACAGTTGCTCCCGGTCGTACTGGTAGGCCGCCACGGCCCGGTCGTTGGCCTCCACCACCTGGCCGCCGGCATCCAGCACCAGGACGATATCGTTGCCGTAGCGGCTCAGCAGCTCCAGCTGCCGGCCCAGGGCCCGGCCTTCGGCCTCCAGCCGGCCCCACTCGGCCCGCTCCCGCTGGTACCAGGTCGCCAGGAACGCCGCGGTCACCACCAGGAACAGGCCGCCCAGGCCGGCATAGGTGAGCATCAGCCGGCGCACGGGCAGGAGGTACTCGTCACGGTCCAGCTTGACCATCACCACCCAGGGCACCCGTTTCGCCCAGTGCGAGAACCCCACCGACGGGACGCCCTGGTAGTCCACGCCAAGCTTCAGGCCGTCCGGCGAAAGCAGGGCCTGCACACCGACCAGGTCCCGGCGCTCCAGGGGCAGGCTGAGCACCGGAGCGCCAGGGCGCCGGGTCCGGTTCAGGAACAGGGCCCGGTTGCCTTGGCGCGCCAGCAGGAGGGTCTCGCCGCTCGGGCTGTTCGTCGGCCAGCCGCCCATGGAACCGTCGCCCAGCAGCGCCGCGGGATCGAGCCGGAACACCAGGAGGCCCCCCTTGATGCGCGCCAGGCACGCCATCGCCAGCCGCGGCCCCTGCGGCAGGCTTTGCACGTCCCAGACGACCCAGGGCTCGCTCCCGGGCCCGGCCGTGGCGACGGCCCGAGCCTCCCACGGTCCCATGGGGGCGTCCCCGGTCGCGGCCAGGGTGGTGCCATCCGGCGCCAGCAGGCGCACGGAGACGTACCCGTAGGCCTGCTTCACGCTGCGCAGGCGCTGCTCCAGCTGGCGGCGCAGCCCGGGCCCGGGCCGAGCGCCCCGCTCCAGCCCCTGGAGCTGCTCCAGGAGCAGCGGATCCGTGGCCATGACCCGGGCATCCCCGAGCCTTTCATCCAGCCAGGTATCAAGCCTGGCCGCCTTCTTGTCGGCCAGGTAGGCCATCCGCCGATAGCCATCCTGTTCGATATAAGTCGCCTGGTACCGGTAGGAGGCGTAGCCCACCGCGATCAGCGCCACGGCAACGCAGCCGTACAGGATCCCCAGCCTCGCGAGCAGCTTCGGCTTCTGCAACAAGCCCGGCCCGCTCATGGCCGATCCGGGAGGGTGAAGAAGAAGGTGGCGCCCTGGTCCACCATGCCGGTGGCCCAGACCTGGCCGCCATGGCGGCGGATGATGCGCTGGACGATGGCCAGGCCGATGCCCGACCCTTCGAAATCATGGGTGGAATGCAGCCGCTGGAAGGGCGCGAACAGCTTGCCGGCGTAGGCCATGTCGAAGCCGGCACCGTTGTCCCGGATGGCGAAGGCCTCGGTGCCGTCCGGCTGGACCGCCCGGAACACTTCGATCTTGACCACCGGCACGTTGGCGGTGTACTTCCAGGCGTTGCCCAGGAGGTTCTGCAGCACCGAACGGATCAGCCCCTGGTCGCCGCTGGCCGTCAGGCCGGGCTCCAGCGAGACTTCCAGAGGACGGCCGGGGTCGCCCTGGCGGATCTCCTCCAGCAGGCCGCCGGCCATGGAGCTCAAGTCCAGGCGTTGCCGGTTGAGCGAGCTGCGGCTGACCCGGGACAGCCTCAGCAGGTCGTCGATCAGCTGGCCCATGCGCTGGGTCCCCGCCCGGACCCGCTGGAGATAGTGCTTCGCCGCCGCGCTCAACTGATCCCCGCATTCCTCCACCAGGGCCTGGCTGAACCCGTCGATGCCGCGCAGGGGCGTGCGCAGGTCGTGGGACACCGAGTAGCTGAAGGCGTCCAGCTCCGCGTTGGCCAGTTCCAGCATGCCGGTGCGCCTGCGGATGCGCTCCTCGAGCTCCTCGTTGAGCTGCTGGAGCTGTTGTTCCGTGGACCTGCGCCCGGTGATGTCCTCCTTGACGGCGACATAATTGGTGATGACGCCGGCGCCGTCCTTGATCGGGGCGATGGTGGCGGATTCCCAGAACAGCTCGCCGTTCTTCTTCCGGTTGTGGAATTCCCCCTTCCAGGTCTGCCCGGCGGTGATGGTGGCCCACAGGCCCGCGTAGGTGGCGGCCGGCATGTCGCCCGACTGCAGCAGGCGGGGGTTCTGGCCGAGCACTTCGCCGGGGGCGTAGCCGGTCAGCTCGGTGAACTTCGGGTTCACGTACTCGATGCGCGCCTCGGTGTCGGTGATGACGACGGTGACCGGGCCCTGCTCGACCGCCACGGAAATCTTGCGCAGGACCTGATCCATGTGCCGTTGGCGCGTGACATCGCGCACCACCACCACGGCGCCCAGCCGGCGGGCCGATGCGTCGAGGATGGGCGCACCATTGGCCAGGACATGGCGCACTGGCTGGCCCGGGGCGCGGATGGTCAGACCGGCGTCATGCAGCACTTCCCCGTTCAGGGCGCGGGCCAGGGGGATGGTTTCGCCCTGCAGGGGGGTGATCCCGTCCGGCTCGAACAAGTTGGCCATAAAGGGCCCGCCCCTCCGGGGCAGCGGGAGCCCGTCCAGGCCATGCCATTCGCGCAGGGTGCGGTTGAACAGGACCAGCTCGCCCTGCTCGTCGCAGGCCACCACCCCTTCGATCAGGTTGTCCAGCGGGGTCCGGGTGAAGGACCGTTCCTGCAGCAGGGCCGCTTCGACCTGCTTGCGCTCGCTGATGTCCCACAGGACGCCGATCAGCCGGCCCGGACGGCCCTGGTCATCCCGGAACAGCTTGCCCCGGGCGGCGATGTGGTGGACGCTGGCGTCCTCCCATACCATCCGGCATTCCATTTCGTAGTGGCCCTGCTCCAGGGCCCGGCGCACGCAGGCCTGCATCTCCTCCCGGTCCTCCGGATGCACCAGCTCCAGAACCGCCACGGTCGTGCCGGCGAACCGCTGCGGGTCGGCGCCCACCAGGCGGTAGCCGGCCGCGTCCCAGGTGCGGTGATCCTTCTGGACATCCCATTCGAAGGTGCCCATCCCGGACGACATCAAGGCCAGTTGCAGCCGTTCCTGGGCCAGCATGAGCCTCTGGGTGGCTTCGCGCAGCTGATCCTCCTGCTGGATGCGCAGGGTGATGTCCCGGATGATGCAGAGGTTGCAGGGGACGCCGCCGATCTCCGCCAGGGTCGAGGTGAGGATCCCGCGGAAGATGCTGCCGTCCTTCCGGCGCAGGAAGAGTTCGGATTCGATCTGCCTGCCGTCCGCCTTCAGCCGGGCGATGTGCCGCGCGCGGTCCTCTTCGCACAGCCAGATCCCCAGGCCGGCGGGCAACGTGGTCCTGCCCATGACCTCGGCTTTGGAGTAGCCGTACAGGCTGGTGAAGGCATCGTTGCATTCGTACAGGGTGCCGTCTTCCAGGCCGGTGAGGTCGATGGCCTCGGGGCAGGCCTGGAAGATCCGGGAGAACTTCTCCTCGGAAGTCTTGAGGGCGGCATGGGTTTCGCGCAGGGCGCACAACCCGGCCTCAGCCGCTTCCAGGCGCCGCTTCAGCTCCGCGTTCTCTCCGGCCAGCGCCTCGGCCCGGCTGCGCCATTCCTCAGCGGTCGTCATCGGCTTTGGACGGGTTTCCATCGACTCCCCAGAAGTGACCGCTTCGCCCAATAAAACATCGCAGTGGCAATGGGAATTGGGTTGAACTATTGAATGATGGTATAGGGTACAAGTCGAGCCCAAATTATCAGGAAATGCCTTCCGGTCCCTGCCCGGGAAGGCCATTCAAACCAGCCGGAGACTCAGGTCCGCGGCGGGCGCGCTATGGGTGAGGGCGCCCACGCTGAGGTAGTCCACCCCGGTGTGCGCCACCGCCCGGGCCCGATCCAGGGTGAGGTTGCCGCTGGCCTCCAGGAAGATCCGGCTGCCCGCGGCTTGGCGCAGGGCCACGGCCTCCCGCATCATTTCCAGGTCCATGTTGTCCAGCAGCACCCCGTCGATGTCGGCAATCCCGAAGCAGATCGACAGCTGGTCGAGGTTCTCCACCTCCACCTCGATGCGGATCAGGCTGGGGGCCACCCGCCTGGCGTTCTGCACCGCCGGCAGGATGCCGCCGGAGGCGGCGATGTGGTTCTCCTTCAGCAGCACCCCGTCGCCCAGGGTGAGCCGGTGGTTGCAGCCGCCGCCGCAGCGCACCGCGTACTTCTCCAGCAGCTTCAGGCCCGGCGTGGTCTTGCGCGTATCCAGGATCCGGGCTCCGGTGTCCGCCACGGCGTCGACGAAGGCCCGGGTGAGGGTGGCGGTGCCGGAAAGGCGCTGGAGAAGGTTCAGCACCACCCGCTCGGCCGTGAGGATGGCCCTGCTGGACCCCTTGATGCCGAGCACCGGGTTGCCGTGGGCGATCCGGTCGCCGTCCTGGGCCAGGGCCCGGATCTCCAGGGCGGGCTCCACCGCATGGAGGATCTCCGAAGCCACCGGCAGCCCGGCGATCACCAGGTCCGACTTGGCCACCACCGAAGCGGTCATGGCCCGGTCCGGGACCGAGGCGGTGGTCCAGTCCTGGGTGCCCCAGTCCTCCTTGAGGAAGGCGCGGATGGCGTCCAGATAGGTCAGGGGGTGGGGCGGGTTGAACATGGCCCTGATTGTATCAGGCCAGCCGGCTGCCCATGGGCGCGCCGCCCAGCAGGTGGACGTGCAGGTGGAACACCGACTGCCCGGAATCCGGCCCGCAATTGACCACCAGCCGGTAGCCGCTGGCCTGGATTCCCGCCTGGGCGGCCAGGTCCTTGGCCACCAGGGCGATCCGGCCCAGCAGCGGGGCCAGCTCCGGGGTCAGGTCATTGAGCCCGGCGAAGTGCACCCTGGGCACCAGCACGAGGTGCACCGGCGCGTGCGGCGCGATGTCCTTGAAGGCCACCACCGCCTCATCCTCGTAGACGATGGTGGCGGGAATCGCCTTCGCGGCGATTTTGCAGAACAGGCAATTCGGATCAGGCATGGTGCCTCCTCGCTTGCCACTATAGTACCTGTCTCGGCAAGCTGGGCGGGAGGGGTGCCGCGATCCCGCGCCCGGCGCATCCCAGCGCAGCGCCAGCCTCCCGGGCTATCGTAGAATAGCCTCTGGAGCTCCGCATGGCATTCCACATCATCCTGAACAACCCGGAGATCCCGCAGAACACCGGCAGCATCGGCCGGCTGTGCGTTTCCACCAACGCCCGGCTGCACCTGGTGCACCCCCTGGGCTTCGACACCTCGGACTACTACCTGCGCCGGGCCGGGCTGGACTACTGGGAGCGCCTCGCCCCGACCCACTACCAGGACTGGGACGATTTCCTGGCGCGCCAGCCCGCCGCCCGGCTGTGGTTCTTCACCACCAAGGGCGAGCGCCGGCACACCGGCGTCGCCTGGCAGGACGGCGACGGCCTGGTGTTCGGCCGGGAAAGCAAGGGGCTGCCGGAATCGATCCTCCTGGCCAACCCCGGCCATCTGGTGAAGATCCCCATGCCCGGCGACTTCCACCGCAGCCTGAACCTGGCCCAGGCGGCGGCGATCGGGCTGTACGAGGCGCTGCGGCAGACCCAGGGCTGGAGCTAACCCAGCAGCACGGAGATCTGCCCGCCCAGCAAGGCCACCGCCGACCCCCAATCGATCCGGGCGGCATCCACCAGCGTAGCACTTCGGACGGTCCCGGCGCCTTCATCCGTACCGGGCACAATCAGCCCCAGGGGCATTCCGAAGTCACCTGCATGCGGAACGCGCCCGGTTCCACGGTCAGCTCGGCCCGGTCCCTGGGCGGCGCCGGTTCGCCGTCCATGTGCCAGGGCAGGGCCGCGTCCAGGCGCAGCGCGGCGCTGAGGATCCGGCCCTGGCGGCGCAGCCGGGTCCGGCCCCCCTCCCGGAACAGCTGCGGCACCTGGGTGACCAGTTCGCATGGGCCCGGACGGCGCAGCCGCACCCAATCCAGGACGCCGTCGGTGGGATCGGCGCCCGGGGCGATCCAGAGGCCGGAGCCGTACTGGGGCAGGTTGGCGAAGCAGAGGCTCCAGGCCGTGGCGGGCAGCTCGTCCTGCGGCCCCTGCCAGGCCGCCCGCAGGCGGTCCATGCGGCTCAGGGGTTCCGGGGCCGGCACCGGAACGGCGTCCCAGCGCAGCCCCACATCGCGGTGGCGGCGCCACAGGCGCAGCGAGGCTTCGGCGTAGGAGCGGAAGCCCCGGCCCTGGCCGGCGCTGAACACGGCGGAGACCTCGGCTTCGAAGCCGGTGCCGGCGAGGTTCAGGAACGGCTCGCCGTCCAGCCGCGCCAGGTCCATGACCAGCGGCCGGCCTTCCAGCAGCCGCATGACCGCGCCGGCCGGGTCCAGGGGGGTGCGCAGGCCCCGGCACAGGCCGTTGCCCGATCCGCCCGGAATGGCGCCCAGGGCCACGGGGCAGCCGCGCAGCGCCAGCGCCCGGCCGGCGTGGTGGATGGTACCGTCGCCGCCCCAGACCAGCAGCGGCCCGCCGGCGGCCAGGGCCTGGTCGATGCTGGGCGTGTAGTCGAAGGGCGGTTCCAGCCGCACCGGGCGCAGGCGCTCCCGGTATTCCGCCGGCAGCCGGGCCAGGAGCGCATCCACGTCCATGCCGCCGCGCCCGGAGCCCGGGTTGAACACCAGCGGGACCGCCTCGGTCAACCTCATGGCTGACCGGCCGGGGCCAGGAAGCGGGTGGGCGGCGCGACCAGCGCCAGCCGCGCCCCGGTGACCGGGTGCTCCAGCTCCAGCTTCCAGGCGTGCAGCCAGAGCTGGTCGGACTTTTCCCCATGGTAGAAGCTGTCGCCCAGCACCGGGTTGCCCAGGTGGGCCAGGTGCACCCGGATCTGGTGGGTGCGGCCGCTGTGCGGCTCGGCCACCACCCAGAACCCCGCGACCAGCCCGGCGCATTCCTCGGCCGTGGCCGGGCGGAACCCGGTGCGGGCCGGGCGCGGCTCCTCCAGATCGCCCGAGCAGCCGTAGCGGGCCGGCTGGCTGCCCCGCACCCGGCCGATGGGGAGGTCGACGCTGACCGGCTCCAGCGGCCGGGAAACCCGGGCCAGGTAGGTCTTGCCGATGGTCCGGGCCTGGAACTGGCTGCCCAGGTGGGCCGAGGGGTGCTTGGCGATCACCAGCACGCCGGAGGTGCCCTGGTCCAGCCGGTGCTGCAGCGCCAGCACCTGGCCCGGGCGCTGGCGCAGCAGCAGGGCCGTCAGGTCGTGCTGGTCCGAGGCCTGGGTGCCTTGGGAAGCCATGCCGGCGGGCTTGTCCACCACCAGCAGCCAGTCGTCCTCGAACAGCACAGGAATCGCGCGGTCCGCCGGAGCGCCCAGGGCATCGTCATGAGCCACCAGCACTTCCGAGCCGGCGGCCAGGGTCCGGCCCGCCACCCGGACCCGCTTGCGGGCCACCTGGACCCCGCCCATCTGCAGCACCGCCCGGGCCTTGCGCCGGCTCAGGCCGGTCCGGAGGGAGATCAGCTGGTCCAGCCGCAGGCTCTCCTCGGCGGATTCAACATGGAATTTCCAGATGCGGATGGTCATCCCCCAAGATTAGCGCGTCCCTCGCGATCCCGTGGCTGTTAGGGTACTTTCCATGGTCCCCAGTACCGCTGGAACGAGCGCCGAGTCCATGCCGGAACGCCTGGCCTGCAGCCTGGGAGCCAAGGTGCGCCGGGCCTTCGGCCAGCTGGGATCGGTTTCATGGCTGCTGGGGAAGTGCCTCCAGGCCTGCCTCCGGCTCAGCCGGGAGCAGCGCCGGGTGGTGTGGGAGGTCACCCGGATCCAGATCCGCTTCACCGCCCTGGACGCCCTGCCCCTCTGCGTCCTCACCGCCCTGCTGCTGGGCGGCATCACCCTGCTGCAGGTGTTCGGCCAGCTCTCGGGCTTCGGCGTGGAGCGGCACATCAGCCAGATCCTGGCCCAGCTGGTGATCCGGGAGCTGGGCCCGCTGATGGTCGGCATCCTGGTGATCAGCCGCAGCGGCACCGCCATGGCCACCGAAATGGCCAGCCGCAAGCTCAGCGGTGAGCTGGCGGCGCTCTACGCCAGCGGCGTGGACCCCATCCCCTACCTGCTGGTGCCGCGCCTGCTGGGCGGGGTCATGTCGGTATTCTCCCTGGTGATCGTGTTCGACACCGTGGCGCTGCTGGGCGGGTTCCTGGTGGCCTGGCTGCGCCTGCCGGTGTCGTTCGGCTTTTTCCTGGGCGCCCTGGGCGAGGCCATCGGCCGCCAGGAGCTGACCGCCACCTTCTTCAAGTGCCTGGTGTTCGGGGCGGCCATCCCCCTGGTCTGCACCTCCTTCGGGCTGCGGGTCAAGCACAGCACCACCGAGATCCCCCAGGCGGTCACCAAGGCCTCGGTGGTGTCCCTGGCGGTCCTGCTGATGGCCGGCGCCGTCCTTTCGGTACTGATCTATGCCTGAGCCGCTGCTGGCCCTGGAGGCCGTCACCCTGCTGGCGCCGGAGGGCCGGGCCGTGTTCCGCGACCTGGACTGGACCCTGGCCCGGGGTGCCCGGTTCCACGCCAAGGGCGGCGCCGGCGGCGGCTGCACCGCCCTGCTGCGCCTGTGCGCGGGCATTGCCGAGCCGCACGCCGGCCGGGTGGTGCTGGACGGCGCCCCCCTGGAGCCGGGCGTCCTCCATCCGTTCCTGCGCCGCGGCCTCCTGGGCTGGGTGCCTTCGGACGGCGGCCTGGCGGTGAACCTCACCCTGCTGGACAACGTGGCCCTGCCGCTCCGGTTCGCCCAGAACCTGGGCCGGGGCGATGCGGAACGGAGCGCCCTGGCCTGGCTCGAGCAGGCCGGCCTGGGCCCGCAGGCGCACCAGCGCCCCTCGGTTCCCGGGGGCCGGGAGAGCTGGGTGGCGTCCCTGGCCCGGGCCGCGGCCAAGGGCTCCAGGCTCTGGCTGGTGGACCGCCCCGCGGGCGGGCTGGACGCGGCCTCCATCCGCGCGGCGGAACGGATCCTCGGCCAGGCGGCCCAGGATCCAGAGGTGACCTTCCTGCTGGTGGGCGGCGGATGGATGTCCGCCCTGGGCCGGGAACTGACCATCGGAGATGGGAGGGTGTTCTCATGAGGCTGGAAAAGGACGACGCGAAGATCGGGCTCCTGGTGTTCCTGACCCTGGCGCTGTTCGTGGGGTTCATCTTCCAGCGCAGCCTCACGACCATCTTCAAGAAGGAAAGCCGCGTGCAGGTGCGCCTGGCCAGCGCGGCGGACGTGGCCGAGGGCACCGAGGTCCAGCTCCAGGGCCTGCGGGTGGGCCAGGTGGAGAAGGTGGAACTGCAGCGCGACCAGGTCCAGTACCATTTCCTGGTCAGGCTGGGCCTGCGCACCGACATCGTGCTCTGGCAGGGCACCCGGGTCATGGTGGTGGCCAAGCCCCTGGGCGGCTCCTTCCTGGACCTCCAGCTGCCGCCGCCGGAGGAGCGCCGGGAGATCCTGGCGCAGGACAGCGTCCTGCCCGGCGCCTCCGGGCCCTCCCTGGCCACCCTGGTGGAGCACATCGACGCCCTGGTATCCAACCTCGGCCGGGGAGTGGACGAGCTGCGCGCCGAGTTCCAGGCCAAGGGCGCGGGCACCGTCCTGGACCACCCCCAGGTGCGCGAAGTGCTGCTGAACCTGAACCGGTCCCTGAAGGCCTTCCAGGGGCTGGCCGAGGACGGCCGCGGGCTGGTCCAGCAGGGCGGCGGCTCGGTGAAGGGCCTGGACCGGGCCCTGGCCACCCTGCAGCAGGTCATCGACCAGGTCCAGGCGCTGCTGAGCAGCCACGGGGAGGATCTGGACGCCATCGTGGCGCACCTGTCCGGCACCCTGAAGGAGATGGAGGGGCTGGGCCGGGAACTGCGCGGCGTGGTCCAGCAGGCCGGTCCGGACGCGAGCGAAAGCCTCAAGTCCCTGGACCGCACCCTGCGTTCCACCGAAAGCCTGCTGGAACTGCTCAAGGCCAAGCCGAACCGGCTGATCTGGGGCAAGCCCAGCCAGGCCGAGCAGGATGCGGCGGCGCAGCGGGTGGAGGCGGCCAGGAAAGCCCAGGGCGCCAAGCTGCCTTGAACCGAGTTCCTGAATTACCTCGCCGAGGTTCGCCGAGAAAAACCAAGCTTTCGAATCGTCTTCACGCCAAGTTATTCCCGGAATCCAGTTACAGGCCCCGCAGTCATATCACGGCAGTTTCGATAGCGCCTGGTCGAGGTCCCTGATGATGTCGTCCGGATTTTCCAGGCCGATGGACAGGCGGATCATGCCGTCGTCGATGCCGGCCTTGTCCCGTTCCGCCTGGGTCATGTGCTCGTGGGTGATGCTGCGCGGGTGCATGCAGATGCTGCGGCTGGTGCCGAAGGTGACGGCGTGGATGATCAGCTCGAAGGCGTTCATCACCGTCCGCGCCGCGGGGATGCCGCCCGGCACGACCAGCGACATCAGACCGCCGCCGCCCTGCATCTGGCGCTCGGCCAGCGCGTGCTGCGGATGGGACCCGAGGCCCGGATAGTTGACCTGGCGCACCTTCGGGTGGCCCGCCAGGAATTCGGCCACCTTCTGGGTGTTGCTGCTGTGCCTGGCCATGCGCAGCGGCAGCGTTTCGAGGTACTGGAGGGTCAGCCAGGAGTCGAAGGGCTGCATGATCGCGCCGATGAATTCGGTGGTGTTCCAGCGGATGTCCTCGGTCAGCGCTTCGGGGCCGACGATGGCGCCGCCCAGGACGCTGGCGTTGCCCGCCAGGAACTTGGTGACGCTGAGCAGGACGATGTCCGCGCCCAGTTCCAGCGGGCGCTGCACGGCCGCGGTGGCCGTGGTGTTGTCCACCAGCAGCGGCACGCCGTGCGCGTGGGCCACCTCGGCGACGGCGCGGATGTCGGTGACGAACAGGGTGGGGTTGGAGGGCGTTTCCACCCAGACCAGCTTGGTGCGCCGGTCGATCTGCTGATCCCAGGAGCGCGGGTCGGCGGGGTCGTCCACGAAGCGGAAGTGGATGCCGCAGCGTTCCGGGAAGATGGTCGCCGCCTGCTTGTAGCCTTCGCCGAAGATGTTCAGGGTGGTGACGATGTTGTCGCCGGGGCGGGCGATGGTGAAGATCAGGTTGAACAGGGCCTGCGAGCCGGAACCGGCGGTGAGCGCCGCCTCGCCGCCTTCGAGCGCGGCCAGGCGCTGCTCCAGCAGGGCCGCCGTGGGGGTCTTGGTGCGGCCGTACACCGGATAGGGAATCTTGTCGAAATTCTCGTAGGGATAGGTCATCGAGAGCACGATCGGCGGCACGAAGGCCCGGAACCGCTCGAGCGGGTCCGACGGGCGGAAGCCGGCGTGCAGCGCCTTGGTGTCGAAGCCAAGGGCGTCCGCGGGGCTGGCCGGACCCCGATGGTCCGGATCAAAGGTCCAGGCCTTGCGATTGAAGAAGAGATCGTCGTCCGTGCTCAAGATGCTCGCTCCTAATTTGATCGAAGGGGACTGCGTGCTCGCAGTCCCCTTCGCACTTTCCACTGCCTGCACAAGCGAAGTCCGGTCCTGCTGGCTACGGGTTGACGCCGCTGCGGTAGACTTCCTTGCCGCCCTTGATTTCGAAGATGCCCACGGACTTCACGGGGTTGCGGTCCTTGTCGAACTTGATGTGGCCGGACACCACGTCCATGTCGGTCGCGGCGAGGGCGTCGCGGACCGCGGCGCCATCGGTCTTGCCGGCGCGCTTGATGGCGTCGAACATCAGGTTGGCGCTGTCATAGGCCAGCACCGCGAGGCCGTCGGGCTCGTTGCCGAACTTGGCCTGGTACTTCTTCCGGAATTCCTGGACGATCGGCCGGGCGGGGTCGAGGTCATGGTTGGTGAAGAAGCAGCCTTCCACCGCCGTGCCGCCGACTTCCGTCAGCTTGGGGGAGTCCCAGCCGTCACCGCCGAGCAGCGGGCCCTTGAAGCCCAGTTCGCGGGCCTGCTTGGCGATCAGGGCCACGTCGTTGTAGTAGTCGGAGACGTAGAGGATCTCGGGCTTGTTGGCGAGGATCTTGGTCAGCTGGGCCTTGAAGTCGGTGGCCCCGGTGGCATGCCCTTCGAACCCGACCACCTGGCCGCCCAGGGCGGTGTACTTGACCTTGAAGAAGTCGGAAAGGCCCTTGGTGTAGTCGTTGCCCACGTCGAACAGGCAGGCGGCTTTCTTGGTCTTCAGGTCGTTGTAGGCGAAGATGGCGCCGACCGTGCCCTGGAAGGGATCGATGAAGCAGGCCCGGTAGATGTAGTCGCCGACCTGGGTCACCTTGGGATTGGTGGCGGTGGTGGCCATGCTCGGAATCCCGGCGGCCTGGCAGATGGGAGCGCCGGCCAGCGCCACCTTGGACATGACCGGGCCGAGCATGGCCACGGCCTTGTTCTGCTGGATAATCTTGGTGTAGACCGTGGCTCCCTCCGCGGGATCGCCCTTGTCGTCGCCGAAGGCCAGCTTGACCTGCTTGGTCAGCAGTCCGCCCTTGGCGTTGCATTCCTCGAACGCCAAATCGAATCCGTTCTTGGTGGAGGTCCCGAAGGTTGCGGCCTCGCCGGTCACCGGCGCCACACCGCCGATGATGATTTCCTTGCTTGACTTGTCGCAAGCGAGGAAGGTCCCCGCCAGCAAAGTACACGCAACTGCACTCAGGATGAACGTCTTCATGTGTCCTCCGGGGGATGAATGATTGGGATTTTGCTGAGGATGACAGGGTTCAATCCGAGGTCAAGATTGAATTCAGAAAAACAGCGAGCCTTGGCCGTATTCCGTTGCCGCTGGGCCGGAACGAGGCCCGGTGGTCCCCCTCGGCATTTTGCCGTGCGCTCCCGGCGGAAGCTGTCACACTCGTCGCCGAGCCGGATCGCCGGGCTTCATGGCTACTCTTTTTGTATGAATTTTTTACTATTTTATTGACCTCTTTAATCAAGGCAGAATCATGAACAACGTTCTCAAGCTGCGCACCGTGACGATGCTGTTCGGCCTGCTCCTGCCGCTGCCCTCCAGCTCGGCGTTCCCTCCGTACACGCCGGTTTCCACCCAGCCGTTCACCGCCGTCGACCGGCTGATCCGCCAGGCCCGGTGGATCCGCAACCAGGTCTGGACCTCCGGCACCATCGGCGACGCCTCCGCCTACCTGTTCCCGAAGAGCTTCGACGTCGATTCCGGCTACGGCATGCTCGGCACCGACTACTTCAGCTGGATGCTGGAGCACAATGAAGCCTATTACCAGTACGACCTTGCCCACGACGACCACAGGCTCGACGTGCCGCTGGACCGCAGCGATGACGCCGCCATCGAGCGGGTGATGATGGCCGGCGGCGCCAACAGCTACGATATGGCCTGCTGGTCCCTCGCGCTGTCCGCGGCCACCTGCGACAGCCATTTCGCCGCCGAGGACATCCTTGATTTCCGCGGCGCGCTGCTCGCCTACCACCATTTCCTGCTCACTTCCACCTATCCCGGGGGATTCCAGACCTACCGGGTCGGCGGCGCCAGTTCCTGGCGGTATGGCGAAACCGGCCAGGACGCCAGCGCCGGGACCGATGGCCAGGGCCGCCCCTACGATTCCCGCAATGCCTACTACTGGGCCTATCCGTCCCCCCGGTGGCAGAACCCGGATCCGCACTGGGACCCCAAGGCGCCCACCGGGGCGGTAATGAACTGGCCGGGCTGGGAGGCGGTCACCGGCGAGGAAGCCTGGGTCGCCCTGATCGCCCCCATGCAGGTGGCCTTCAACCAGAACCTGGGCCGCCCCGGCTGGGCGGCGCGCCAGGCGCCCATCGACGCCGTGGCGCTGGTGGGGAACGCCTGCCGGGCCCTGCACGCCGTGGACCTGATGCAGAATTCGGCCACCGGCGGCATCTACCGCAACGCCAGGCCCCCGGATCAGACCCAAGGGTTCGAAGTCTCCATGGAGAACAACTGGTCCATGTACACCGGGCTGCGCTTCCTCCAGGCAGCCCTGGCCGATCTCCGGACCGCCCTGCCCGGCTACCGGCAGGTGCTGGATTTCGATCTGGACCAGGCGCAGCTGGACCTGGACCGGATCATGGGCGGCATGGTGCGCTTCTTCAAGAACCGGGCGCTGGTCTGGCACGCCCCGGGCCAGCCGTTCGGCGACCCGGCGGCGACCGGCCACGGTTTCTTCCTGCAGGGCACCGCCGGCAGGGCCGGCGCCGCCCAGGGCAACCGCGTGGCCTTCGCCACCGACGTCCAGACCTGGGGCATCGCCGCCATCCTCGGCGACCGGGCCCTGGAGCACGACCTGGAGCAGGTCTACGGCCCGGATTTGCTGTACCGGATGTTCCAGGCGGCCATCCAGCTGGGCGGCTACTACCCTCCCGGGGCCAAGGGCAACGAGCCGGCCGGGATCGGCTTCAACGCCCAGACCATGGCGGATCCCGCCGCCCAGATGTCCGGCGAATGGACCTGGGGCGCCATCAATGCGGCCATCGTCCTGGCCGATTTCTACCGCGAGCCCGGCCACGCCGACCCTGACCGGGCCGCGGCGCTGCTCGCCCAGGCCCGCAGCATGATCGCCGGGGTGGACCGCCTGTGTTCCCACTACTACAACCCGGACCATCAGCCCGGGGGCCGGGAATGGGTTGGCACCCTCTACGCCAACTCGCGCCAGTGGATCCCCTGGGGCTGGTACTCCAACGCCTGCCCCTCCCAGGCTGCCACCACCTGGGCCATGCGGGTGAACGCCGGGTTCGACAGCTTCGAGCTGGGCGGCGGCGCCCACCAGGCCACGGTCAAGGAGTTGGGGCTGGCCGGGGGGCTTCCTGCGGATTGAAACAGGATCATCCGCCGATATCCACAGGTTCCGAAGGCGTGAAGCGCTTCCCGTTCCACGAAAAATTGGGATGAATTCCAGTTTTTCTTTTCTCGGCGAACCTCGGCTGCCTCGGCGTCCTCGGCGATAAGCTTTTCCTCGGTTCCGGTAGCGCCTATCGTTGCTGCGCAGAAGCACCAATGAAAGAGCTTATCGCCGAGGACGCCGAGGTGAAAAGACCAGTATCCTTCTCCTTTTTTTCATGGGGCTTGCCCTTCGCCCCCCTGCTTCGCCCACTCCGCCCGCAGGCTCCGGAGCTCCTCCTGGGCCGGCCCGGGCGCGGCCAGGGCGATGGCCTGGTCCAGCAGGGCCAGCGCCGGGCCGGGTTGCCCCGAGCGGCGCAGCAGCTGGGCCTTCAAGGAGAGGTTCCGGTAGCCGGGCTGGATCCGGATCGATTGTTCGACCCAGGCCAGGGCCCGGTCCAGGTGGCTGTCGCTCTGCAGGCAGTAGGCCGCGGCCTGGTTCAGGGGCTGCCACGCCTCGGGCCCGGCCCCGGCCACGGCCTGCTCCAGGTAGACCCAGTAGCGGTCGCGGGCGGCGAAGTCCACGTCGAAGCCCACGGCCAGGGTGCCCCAGGCCAGGGTGACCCTGAGGCTGTCGGGGCCGGCCAGCTGGATGTCGTAGGACAGGTCCTCCCGGGCGGGCCCCGAACCCGGCCGCGCCGCCCAGCGCAGGGCGTCCTGGCCGGGCTGGTAGTTGAAGGCCCCCCACTGCCTGCCGACCTTGTTGAGGATCAAGGTCCACTGGTCCGGACCCGGGATGGCGAAGAAGCCGTAGGTGCCCGCGGCCAGGGGCTTGCCGTCGATCCGCACCGGGTCGCTGAAGGTGAAGGTGGTGGCCTCGTTGGCGCCGGCCCGCCAGACCTGGCCGTAGGGCACCAGGGCGCCCCAGAGCTTGCGGCCCTTCACCGCCGGACGGTGGTAGTCGATCCGCAGCGAGCTGATCCCCAGTTCCTGGGTGACGCTCGCGGCGGGACTGGCCTGGAACGGCTTGATCGCGGCCTGCCGGGCCGCCAGCCCCAGGCAGCAGACCAGTGCGAGAACGGCTTTGCAGCGCATGGACAGGCTCCTATTCCTCCCGGATGGCTTCGGAACGGATGATCCGGCGGGCCTGGATCATCCGGCGCAGGGCTTCCCGCACCTCGGGGGGCAGGAGCCGGAGCACCAGCCCCAGCCGGATCGGCAGCGGATCGCCGTCCAGCCGCCCCGAGTGGCGCACCTCGCCCACCAGGTGCAGCGGGACGCCGCTCGGCAGCAGCGTGTCCACCTGCATCTCGCCCTGGAGCGGGAACGGCGGCGCCCTCCGCAGGCCCAGGCCCACGCCGGTTTCGGTGAGGTTCAGCAGCTCGGCCGAGAACCGCCTGCCCTGGACGGTGAGGGTGGCCCGCAGCGGCGGCAGCTCCGGGGTGGCCACCCGCACTTCTTCCCGGCGATGCCACTCCAGCGGCAGCGTCGGCCAGGCGGCGCGCAGCACCACGAGCTGCTGGCGGCCCCCCGCCTCGGCGGCCAGGGGCTCCAGCAGCACGGTGCGGATGGAGACCACGTCCTCGTCCAGCAGGAAGGAAAGGGTGACCGGCGTGCCGGCCGGGGGCAGCCGGTCCCGGCGCTTGACCCCCGCCAGGTGGATGGCGGTGCCGCGCTCCAGGCCCCGCACCTGCAGCTGCCCCAGCATGCGGCTGGTGCCGTCGGCGCGCAGGCTGGCGGAACACTGGCCGTTGCGCACCCGGTTCAGGAGCGCCTCCAGTTCTTCCTGGCTCACTGGCCGCAGATCGGGCATGCCCGTGCCTCACATTCCATGATGGAGCCTCTCGGCCAGGTTGGGGTGCAGGCCCGCCGCCAGGATGGCCCGGGCGGCGCCGGCGTGATCGTAGTCCATGCGGTGCAGCTTGACACGCCGGGCCGCGGGGTCGTAGGTCATGAAGGACAGCCGGGGATCCCGGTCCCGGGGCTGGCCCACCGAGCCGGGATTGATCAGGTAGCGGCAGCCCTCCCGCAGCTGGAACCAGGTCCCCGGCTCGAAGCTGAGGTGGCTCAAGCGCTGGGCCCGTTCGTCCAGCTCGTAGCCCTCGGCCAGGTGGGTGTGGCCGAAGAAGCAGAGCTGCTGTTGGAAGCCGTCGAAGGCCTGGAGGGCCTCCCGGGGGTGCAGCAGGTAGGCGTCCTCGTCCAGCGGCGAGCCGTGGGAGATCCGGTAGTCCTGCCCCACGTCCAGCGGGCCCAGGGGCAGGCCCTCCAGGAACCAGGCGTTCTCCGGGTTCAGCTGGCCCTTGGTCCAGGTCACCGCGGTGCGCGCCGGCAGGCTGAAGCCGAAGTCGACTCCCGGGGTGACGCAGGACCGGTCGTGGTTGCCGCGCACCACGATCAGCGGCTCCATCTGCCGGATCAAATCCAGGGTTTCATTGGGGTTGGCGCCATAGCCCACCAGATCCCCCAGCACCACGTAGCGCTGCAGGACCCGGCGCCTGGCGTAGCGCATGACCGTGCGCAGCGCCTGGATATTGGAGTGGATGTCAGAAAGGATGAGGTCCATGGGAAAACAGCTTCGCTTGAGTGTTGCACATTCCGGAACAGCAAGGCACCATCGGCCTTTCACGGAAACGGGCCTTGCGTCCTTCATGGATGACAGGGTTGGTGTCGACCCCAGTCTATATCCAGCCCGTTCCGGCGGCCCATGGTTTCTTGAAGATCTCAATCACAAGCCACCGGCCAGCGCCGCCGCCAGGGCCTTGGGCGACCGGCCCAGCGGCAAAACCATGGGGGCTTCGCTCCAGGCCGCCCTCCGGCTGGCCCACCGGGCCAGGAACTGCTCCCGGCTGGTGGCCAAGGGCCGGGAAGGATCCCGGCCCACCCGGGCCCAGGCCCGCTCCGGCACTTCGGCCAGCCACAGCGCCGTGAAGCCCGCGGCGCGCACCGCCTCCCGGGTGGCCGGGTCCTCCCAGGCGCCGGCGCCCAGGGCCACCACCGCCGGGGATTCGACGCAGGCGCGCACCGCCCGGGCCTCCAGGGCGCGGAAGCCGGCCTCCCCGCAGGCGGCGAAGATGCGGGCGACGGCCAGCCCGGCCCCGGCTTCCACCCAGGTGTCGGAATCCCGCGCCGGCAGGCCCAGGAGCTGCGACAGCAGGCCGGCCAGGGCGGATTTCCCCGCCCCGCTGCCGCCCACCAGCACGATGCCCCGGCCCGGAGCGATGGGCGGGCAGGCCCGCCAGCGTTCGCCCTGGGCCCGCCAGAGCAGCTCCGCGGGATCCGCGGCCCGGGCCACCTCGGCCACCATGGCCAGGGCCTCGGCGCCCGCCTCGAAACAGTCCCGGGCGTCGGCCATGGTCAGGCCGCCGATCGCCACGGGCGCCACGCCCCGCGCCCGCAGGGCCGCGCAGCCGGCCCGCAGGCCCTCCAGGCCGATCGGCTCGGCGTGGTCGGCCTTGCTGGCGGTGGCCCGGAACGGGCCGATGCCGGCGTGGTCGCAGGCGGGGTCGGGCTCGTTCCATTCCCCGGCACGGTGGGTGGAGCAGCCCAGGTGCAGCCCTTTGATCCCGGGCAGCTCCCTGGCCACGCCGGCGGGCAGGTCGCCCTGGCCCAGGTGCAGGCCCCAGGGCGCCAGCCCCTGCGCCGCGGCCAGCACCGCCAGGTCGGAGCGGTCGTTGACGCAGATGGCGGGCCAGCCGCCCCGGGCCGCCGCCCCGGCCAGGGCCGCGGCCAGCTCCCGCCACTGGGCCGCCGCGTCCAGCGGCTTGCCGCGGAACTGCACCAGGGGGAAACCGGCGTCACCGAGCGCGCGGATCTGGGCCGCCAGCGGCAGCGGAGCGCGGGGATCGGTGATGGGATAGATGGGCGGCAGGTGCATCGGACCATGCTGCCAGCCTTGGGCCGCCGCCGGGAGCCCGATTTCACTCCGCTTCGAACTGCAGCCGCACCAGCTTGGCATAGATGCCCTGCTGGCCCATGAGGCCGTCGTGGCTGCCCCGCTCCACCAGCTGGCCCTGGTCCATGACCCAGATCTCGTCCGCGTCCTTGATGGTGCTCAGGCGGTGGGCGATGGTGAAGGTGGTGAGGCGATGGCTCACCCGCTCGATGACCTTCTGGATCTTGTGCTCGGTCTCGCTGTCGATGTTGGCCGTGGCCTCGTCCAGCAGCAGGATCGCCGGTTCCTGGTAGAGCATCCGGGCGAAGGCCACCAGCTGGCGCTCGCCGGCGGAAAGCTTCTGGCCGCGCTCGCCCACCTGGGTGCGCAGGCCATCGGCGAGCCGCCCGACCATGTCGTCCAGCTGGCTCTGGCGCAGCACCTCGTCCAGGCGCTGCGGGTCCAGGGGCCGGCCCAGGGTGATGTTCTCTTCGAGGGTGCCGGAGAAGATGAACACATCCTGCAGCACCAGCCCGAACAGGGCGCGCACGTCCTTCAGCCGGGCTCCGCGCAGGTCCAGCCCGTCCACGGTGATGCGGCCTTCCGCCACATCGTAGAAGCGCATGAGCAGGTTGATGAGGGTCGATTTGCCGGCGCCGGTGTGGCCCACCACCGCCACCCGCCGGCCCTTGGGGATGACTCCGGACAGGCCCCGGACCACCTGCCGGCCGCCGGCCTCGTAGGCGAAGCCGACCCCTTCCAGGCGGATCTCGTGCTCGAAGGCGACCGGCTCCGGCTCGGCCGGCTCGGGGATCTGGTCGGTGTCGTCCAGCAGCTTGAAGATGCGCTCGCTGGAGGCCAGGGCGGTCTGCATGACGTTGTAGCGCTCGGCCAGTTCCCGGATGGGCCGGAAGAACCGCCCCGACTGCTGGATGAAGGCCAGCAGCAGGCCCAGGGTGAGCGTGCCCAGCTTCAGCTTGAACCCGGCGTAGAAGATCAGCGCCGCCAGGGTGCCGTTGGTGATGAACTCCACCACCGGGAAGAACACCGCGTAGGCGAAGATCGTGCGCAGGAAGGCGTCCAGGTACTTCTGGTTGAAGTCGCGGAACAGCCGGCGGCTCTGCACCTCGCGGGCGTTCATCTGGACCAGCGCCAGGCCGGAGAGCTGCTCCTGCAGGAAGGCCTGGATGGCGGCGTAGCGGCCCTGGGTCTCCCGGTAGGCGGCCGAGGCATAGCGCCGGAACACCTCGGTGGCGAGCAGCAGGAGCGGCATGATGCCCACCGCCACCAGGGCCAGGCCGCGGTGCTTGCTGAACATCCAGACCACGATGGCCGTGAGCGACAGGGCGTCGCCGACGATGGCGACGAAGCCCGAGGAGAACATTTCGTTGAGATTCTGCACATCACTGATGACCCGGGTCATGAGCCGGCCCACGGGGTTGCGGTGGAAGAAATGCGTGCTGCGCTTCATCAGGTGGGCAAACAGCTGCAGCCGCAAATCGAGCATGGCGCGCTGGCCGACCCAGGCCAGCAGGCCGAAGCGCGCGGTCTGCACCACGAAGCCCAGCAGCACGAAGCCCAGGAAGGCCGCCACCAGGGGACCGGCCCCGTGCATGGAGCCGTTGGCCAGGTAGCGGTCGATGAGCCGCAGGGTGAACTCCGAGGGCAGCACGTCGAGCACCGCTCCGGCCACCATCAGCAGCAGCAGCGCCACCAGTCCGGGCCAGTAGGGCTTGAGGTATCCCACCAGCCGGACCAGCAGGGTGTGCCGGTGGGGCTGTTCATCCACCTGGTCGGATTGAAAAAAAGTACTCGATGGTTCGGCCATGAAGGCATTCTTTCATAATTAACCTCATGGCATGATGAATGATCCGCCATGCGGAACTATTCAAATCCCCGGGGAAACCCCCCGCATTCAGGAAGACGCCATGATGAGATGCGCTGTGTTCATAGATGGCAATAATATTTTCCATTCGGCCCGGCAATTAGGCTTCGAAGTGGACTATAGCCGGCTCCTGGCTCTGCTGGTAGGGCGCGACCGGGAACTGCTGCGGGCGTTCTTCTACACCGGCGTCGACGAGACGGCCGACCGGCAACGCGGGTTCCTGCACTGGATGCGCCGGAACGGCTTCCGGGTGGTGCAGAAACCGGTGAAACTGGAGCGGGACGGCACCCGCCGGGCCCGGCTGGAGGTGGAGATCACCACCGACATGATGAACTACGCCGACAAGGTCGATCTCATCATCCTGGTGAGCGGCGACGAGGATTTCGCCTATCCGCTCGCGGCCCTGGCCCAGAACGGGGTCCGGGTGGAGGTGGCCGGCTTCCGCTCCGCCATGGCCAACAAGGTGATGGATACCGCCGACCGCTACATCGAGCTGGATCTGCTCTCCGACCGCTTCCGCAAGGAAGCCGGAGGCGATGACGACGCCGACGAATACCGGGAAAAGCTCTGATGGAGCTGCAACTCCCGGCAGGCTTCCCGACCCGGGTCTGGGTCGAAGAACAGCTGACGGCGGCGCTGCTGCCGGCCACCCCCTGGACCCTGGTGGGCGACGCCGCGGTCCGGCCCGCCTGGATCGGGGCCGGCCTGCCGGAACCGCCCGGCACCCTGTGGCTGACCGTGTCCGAAGCCGGCAAGCGGCTGGCGACCATCCTGCCCTGGCTGGAGTCGTGGGCCCGCATCCCGCTGCGCCGCGACGCCACCATCGTGGCGGTGGGCGGCGGCGTGCTCACCGACATGGCGGGGCTCGCGAGCGGGCTCTACATGCGCGGCATCCGCTGGCAGGCCTGGCCCACCACGCTGCTGGCGCAGGCGGACGCCGGGCTGGGCGGCAAGACCGGCGTGGACCTTGAGGCCGGCAAGAACCTGGCCGGGATGTTCCATCCGCCGGTGGCGCTCGTCGTCTGCCGGGCCTTTCTCGAGACCCTGCCGCCCCGGCAGCTGGCGGCGGGCCGCTGGGAGATCTTCAAGATGGCGCTGGTCGAAGGCGACCAGGCCTGGGCCGAAACCCTGCTGGAAGACGGCCTGCCCGGGCCGGAAACCCTGCTGCGCGCCCTCTGCGCCAAGGCCGGCGTGGTCGCCCGGGATCCGCACGAGGCCGGCGAGCGCCGCCTGCTGAACCTGGGCCACACCCTGGGCCATGCCCTGGAAGCGGCCTCGGGCTACCGCCTGCTGCACGGCGAGGCCGTCGGCCTGGGCACCCTGGCGGCCTGCTGCCTGGCCGCGGAGCAGGGCCTGCCGGCTTTCCCCGAGGCCTTCCTGGAGCGCGCGGCAGCCCGGCTCCGGCCCCTGGCGCCCCTGGTCGCGCCCTGGGAAGCCTGCCTGGATTGGCTGGCCCGGGACAAAAAGAGTGCGCCCGATAGGCAAAATCCGGCCCGGACGGCGATACACTGCATTCTACCCTGTCCTCGCGCCCTCGCGGAACAGCGGTTGTTGCCCCCAGAAGCCTGGGGTTCCGCCCATCGGCGGCTGCTCGCCCTTCTCGCCTGAACCGGGGATGCGCCCTTGATCAAGAAGCTCCTCCCAGCCCTCGCCGCCACAATCATTCTCGGGGCCGGGACGCCGCCGGGCGCCGACGTTGATCCCCGGGCGCTCATGCTGCAGGCCCGGACCATGCAGCGCGATGGCGGCGGCAACAACCCCCAGGCCGCCGCGGCGCTCTACCGCAAGGTCATCGCCCTGGTGCCCAACAGCTCCCAGGCCTACCTGCGCCTGTCCGAATCCCTGCTCGAGGCCGGCAACCTCGCCGCCAGCGTGGAGCCCGCCGTCAAGGCCACCGAGCTCGATCCCCGGAGCGGCGAAGCCTGGGCCCACCTGGGCCTGCTGTACTACATCCAGAGCCAGACCCACGAATCCTCCCGCCCCGCCGCCGTCGCCGCCCTGCGCAGGGCCGTCAGGCTGCTGCCCGCCGACCCCGAGCTGTGGACCCGGCTCGCCGAAACGCTGGACAGCCTCAAGGACAACCAGGCCGCCATGGACGCCTGGCTCAGCGTCGGCCGGCTCAGGCCCAGCGCCACCTACCGCGGCCGGGTGCTGTCCGATTTCGCCTGGGAGCGGGCGATGGAACTGGCCATCCTGCTCAAGAGCTACGACGCCCGCCGGGAGGCGGTGCTGGCCCTCTGCGACCGCACCTACCCCGACCAGCGCTACCTGAAGTTCCTCGAGGACCTGGCCCGGGACCAGGTGGAATCCGGTTTCCTGGGCCACGCCGAGGAGAGCTTCGTGATCCTGGGCCAGTACATCCCCCAGGAACCCGCCGTATGGGAGAACATCGGCATCATCCAGCTGCGCACCGGGCGCTACGAGGAGGCCCTGGCCACCTTCGGCAAGGCCGAATCCATGCGCAAGTCCCCGCGCACCGCCTTCGACATCGGGCTCTGCCTCATGAAGCTGGGCAGCTTCCCGGAGGCCGAGGAGCGCTGGAAGGCCCTGCTGCCGACCCTGGACAGCTCCGAGGAGGACGCCTCCCTGGCCCCCGGCGCGAAGGAGCTCTACGCCACCTGCCTGCTGCTGTCCGGGCGGCCCAGGCAGATGCTGGACCTGTCGGCGCCGTGGCCCGAGGCGGCCAGCCATCCGGAACTGTGCTCGCTCAGGGCCCAGGCCTTCATCCAGCTGGAAGACTGGAAGCAGGCCCGGACCGCGCTCAAGGACGGCATGGCCCGCTTCCCCGAGCAGGACCTGTTCCAGCGGGCGGCGGAGATCCCGCCCAAGGTGTTCGAGGAGGGGCGCTTCTTCAAGAAGGAGTCCCGGCGCGCCCTGGCCCAGCTCAACCTGGAGGCCATGGCCGGCCTGTGGGGCGAATTCCGCAGCTGGAACCGCTGCCTGGATACCGTGCTGGAGGCCCGCAAGGCCGCGCCGGTGCGCGACGTGGAGCTGCTGCTGCTGCAGGCCACCGCCCTGGAGAACCTGGGCCAGTCCGACCGGGCCATCCAGGTGCTCAGGGAGGGCCAGAAGCTCAACCCGAACCACCCCACCCTGCAGAACAACCTGGGATTCTCCCTGCTGGAACGGGGCGGCGACCTGGATGAGGCCGCGCGCCTGATCAGGTCCTCCCTGGACCAGGATCCCAAGAACAGCTCCACCATGGACAGCTGGGGCTGGGTGCTGTTCAAGCAGGGCAAGTACCCCGAAGCCGAGGCCGCCCTGCGCCAGGCCGCGGAGCTCAGCCCGTTCAGCCCGGAGGTGCACCGGCACCTGGGCGAGGCGCTGCTGCGCCTGGACCGCCTGCAGGATGCCCTGGACGAATGGGAGCGGGCCCTGGCCTTCGCCTTCCCCCAGCGCAAGCAGCTCGAGGACCAGGTCCAGAGCCTGCGCACCCGGCTGGCCAAGGCCAAGTCGGCCGGGGACGAAACCGACGCCGCGCCCGGCGACGATGACAACGGCGATGATGCCCTGGGCGAAGAGGAAACCGACTGATGCGAAAAGCCTGCTACCTGTTTCCGGTGTTGCTGATGGCCGGGGCGATCCATGCCCAGACCCCGCCCGCCGCAGTGCCGGCAACAGCTTCAGCGCCGGCGCTGAAGGCCCAGTACCAATGGGGCTATGCCGGCGCCGACGGCCAGGGCAAGGGCGACCTGGCGGTGCAGCTCGACCCCGCCAGCGGCCAGGCCATCCTGGAACTCCAGGGGCTCGGCGAGCGGCTGATGCTGCTGAAGGGCGACACCGCCACCGGCTACCGGGTGCAGATTCCCCGCCAGAAGATCGATGCCAGCGCCCCGACCCTGGCCGCCGTGCCCCTGCCCTTCTTCCCCCAGGTGGGCAGCGTCGACGCCCTCTACCAGCTGCTCACCGAAGGCGCCGGCGCCGGCGTCAAGGTCACCCGCCGGGACAAGCTGGGCCCGGTGAAAATGACCTACAAGGGCAATGACGACAAGGGCCGGGAGATCATGGTCTGGCTGACCCGGACCCGCTGGGAGCAGCCGGCCAAGTAGCTGCCTACAGCTTGTCCAGGCCGTCCTGACCCAGCACCGGGGTCCAGGGCAGCAGTTCGTACTGGGCCACGCCGGCCTTCATGAAGGGGTCGCCGTCCCGGATGCCGTCCAGGGTGGCGGCCACGGCGTCATCCGGCACGCGCAGCAGCAGGACGCCGCCGCTGCGCGGGTCCAGGGGCCCGGAGGCCAGCAGCAGGCCCTTGGCCTTCAGGACGCCCAGGTAGGCGCGATGAGCGTCCACATGCTTGACCACTTCTTCCAGGGGCTTGCGGTAGCGGAGGATGGCGAGTGCGTACATGGTGACTCCTTGGAGGGTTCGGTCAGTCCTGGACGATCCGGGTGCCGACGTTGTCAACGCTGTCCTTTTCCAGGGCCGCCGGGCTGGTGATCAGCACCTCGCGGCCGCCGGAGCGGATGAAGGCCAGGGCCGATTCCACCTTCGGCCCCATGGAACCCGCGGGGAACTGGCCTTCGGCCAGATGCCGGGCGGCTTCGGTGGCGGTGAGCCGGTCCACCCAGCGCTGGGTCGGCTTGCCGAAGTCCAGGGCGATCTTGGGCACGCCGGTGAGGATCACGTAGGTGTCGGCGCCCAGCTGCTCGGCCAGGAGCGAGGAGAGCCGGTCCTTGTCGATCACCGCCTCCACCCCGACCAGGAAGCCCGAGGCGTCGCGGATCACCGGGATGCCCCCGCCGCCGCCGGCGATGACGCAGTGGCCGGCCTCCAGCAGCAGCTTGATGGCCTCCAGCTGGACGATCTCCAGCGGCTTGGGCGAGGGCACCACCTTGCGGTAGCCCCGCCCGGCATCCTCCCTCATGGCCCAGCGCTTCTGCTTCTGCAGCTCCTCGGCCCGGAACCGGTTGTAGAACGGCCCCACCGGCTTGGCGGGATGCTCGAAGCCCGGATCGTCCTGGTCCACCACCACCTCGGTGAGGATGGTGCTCACCGGCACCGGCAGCTTCAGGAAGGCCAGGCGGTTGATCAGCATCCGTTCGAGCATGTAGCCCATGGAGCCCTGGGTCATGGCGTCGCAGACGTCCAGGGTGTAGGGGGGGATGCGGTTGGAGGCGGTCTCCTGCTGGATGAGGATGTTGCCCACCTGGGGGCCGTTGCCGTGCACCACGCAGAGCGAGTAGCCGCCCTGGATCACGTTGCCGAACATCTCCGCCGTCTGCCGGGCGTTCTCCAGCTGCTCCTCCTGCAGGCCGCGCTGGGTTTCCTGCAGCAGCGCGTTGCCGCCGATGGCGATCAGGGCGATTTTCTTGACCATGCACTCTCCATGGAAAACCTTGATTTTACTAAGCCGCCGGAACAAAACAACCCTTATCATTACAGCGGTGGACCCTGATCGATCCGCAGGCCTGCACCCCCCGCCCTTGCCTTCCCTGGAGACCATGTGAACGAGTATCAGGGCTTCCGGCCACCCGAAGCGCCCCTGACCGATGCCCCCGCCGCCCCGCTGGAATTGGCGGAACGGGGCGCCCGGCTCGGCGCCAAGTGCCTGGACGGCCTGGCCGTGCTGGGGGTGATGCTGGGCGCGGGGATCGTCGCCGCCATCGGCATCACGGTGGTGGTGGCCCTGCGCGGGTCCGGACTGGACCGCCGCTTCGGCTTCCCGGTGGCGGCGCTGATGGCCGGGCTGCTGGCGTTCCTGGCCATGGCCGGCCTGGTCGTCCTGAACTGCGTGTGGCTGCGGCACTACGGCCAGACCGTGGGCAAGCGGGTCATGCACATCCGGATCGTGCGCAGCGACGGCAGCCGCGCCAGCCTGGGCCGGATCTTCGCCCTGCGCTACCTGCCCCTGATCCTGCTGGGCAGCATCCCCTACCTGGGCCTGCTCATCACCCTGGCCGACTACCTCCTCATCTTCCGCGACAACCGGAAGTGCCTGCACGACCAGTTCGCCGACACCATCGTGGTCAAGTCCGAATGATCGACACCCTCTGCGCCGTGGAAACCCCCGAAGGCGTCGAACTGGAGTTCAGCCCCGCCGGGCCGGTGCCCAGGGCGCTGGCCTGGGTGGTCGACGCCGGGATCCGCTGCGCCATCTACCTGGCCCTGGCCTCGGCCCTGCACGGCCTGGGCCGGGTCGGCCTGGGCCTGACCCTGCTGGTCCTGTTCCTGCTGGAGTGGTTCTACCCGGTGGGCTTCGAAGTGCTGGCCGGGGGCCAGACGCCGGGCAAGAAGCTGCTGGGCCTGCGCGTGCTCCGGGCCGACGGGGCGCCGGTGGGCTGGTCCCGTTCCACCGTGCGCAGCCTGCTGGCCTTCGCCGATTTCCTGCCGTTCGGCTTCGCCGCAGGGCTCACGGCCATGTTCCTGGGCCCGCGCTGCCAGCGCCTGGGCGACCTGGCCGCGGGCACCCTGGTGGTCCACCTGGAGCCGCTCCAGGCGTTCCCGCCCGCCCCCGCCGGCGCGGAAACATTGCCGCCGCCCTTCCCGCTGACCCTGCAAGAGCAGCAGGCGATCATGGGCTTCGCCGAACGGGCCCCCGGGCTCACCCTGGAGCGGGCGCGGGAACTGGCCGATCTGCTGGAACCGCTCACCGGCGCCCGGGGCGACGAGGGCGTGCGCCGGCTCCACGCCATGGCCCGCGCCCTGCGGGGGCTGGCATGAGGCAGGAGCGCTTCGAGCGGGCGCACCGGGAGGAGTGGGACGCCTTCGAGGCCATGCTGGCGCCGGGGCAGAGCGCCGAACGGCTGCCCCAGACCTACCGGCGGATCTGCCAGCACCTGGCCCTGGCCCGGGACCGCTGCTACACCGCCGGCCTGGTCCAGCGCCTGAACGGCCTGGTCCTGGCCGGGCACCAGGCCCTGTACGGGTCCACCCTGGGCCTGGGGCCCCAGTGGGCCCGCTTCCTGGCCGGCGGCCTGGCCCGGCGGGTGCGGGCCCTGGCCTGGCCGGTCCTGCTGGCGGCCCTGCTGTTCGGCCTGCCGTTCGCGGCCCTGCCCCCGGCCATCGCCCGCAACCCCCAGCTGGCCTACCTGGTGGAGGAGCCGCAAAGCCTGGCCCGGATGGAATCCATGTACCGGCCCGGGGCGGGCCGCTTCGGCCGGGCCAACCAGGCCCAGACCGACGTGGCGATGTTCGGCTACTACATCTGGAACAACGTCCGGATCACCTTCCAGACCTTCGCCGGCGGCATCCTGCTGGGCCTGGGCTCGGCCTTCTTCCTGCTCTACAACGGCCTGCACGGCGGCGCGGTGGCGGGCCACCTGGCCCACGCCGGGCTGGGCCCCCAGTTCTGGCCGTTCGTGGCCACCCACAGCGCCCTGGAGCTCCCCGCCCTGGTGCTGGCGGGCGCGGCCGGCCTGCACCTGGGCTGGGCCCTGCTGGCCCCGGGGCGGCGCAGCCGCGCCCGGGCCCTGCTCGAAGCCGCCCGGGAGGCCATGCCCCTGGTCTACGGCGCCGCCCTCATGGATGGCCTGGCGGCCTGCATCGAGGCCTTCTGGTCGGCCAGCGCCCTGGTGCCGGCGGCGCTGAAGCTCACCGTGGCCGCCCTGCTCTGGACCGCCATGGCGGGCTATTTCCTCCTGGCCGGGCGACACCATGTTTGAGGGGCTGCGGGTCGCCGTGCGCCCACGCACCGCCTGGGAGGCGGCCGATCTCGGCCTGGCCCTGCTGCGGGCCCAGGCCGGGCCGGTGTACCGGGTCTGGCTGGCCGTGCTGCTGCCCCTGGCCCTTCTGCTCGCCCTGGCCTGCCGGCACAGCCCCTGGATGGCGCCGCTCCTCCTGTGGTGGCTCAAGCCGGTGCTGGACCGCCCGGTGCTGCACGTGCTGGCCAAGGCGACCTTCGGCCGGGCCCCCGGGCTGGCCGAGACCCTGCGCGGCGGCCCCGGCTACTGCCGCAGGGGCGTGGCCGCCACCCTGCTGTGGCGCCGGTTCAGCCAGGAGCGCAGCCTGCTGCTGCCGGTGTGGCAGCTGGAGGAGCCGGGACCCGCCGCCTTCCGCAAGCGCCGGAAGGTGCTGTTCCGGCGCGGGCGGGCCCAGGCCCGGCTGCTCACCTGGACCTGCCTGCTGTTCACCCTGGTGCTGGTCTGCGGCGTCCTGGCCGGCCTGGCCTACTTCATGCCGGGCCAGGGCGGCCCGCAGCTGCTGGCCGCCGTGTTCGCCGGCCCGGGGCACCGGCTGGCCTGGCTGGACATCCTGCTGGCGGCCCTGCCCACCCTGGCCACCGCGGCGCTGGAGCCGGTCTACGTGGCGGCCGGGTTCGGCCTCTACCTGAACCGCCGGGTGCAGCTGGAAGGCTGGGACCTGGAGCAGGCCTTCCGGCAGCTGGGACAGCGGGCGCGCCATAGGGCCGCCCAGGCCCTGCTGCTGGTGCTGCTCGCCTGGGCCGGCCTCGGCCTGCGGGCCCAGGAGCCCCCCAGGCCCGCTCCCAGCGCAGCCAAGGCCGCGTTGGCTGAAGTCATGAAGACCCCCGAATTCGCCACCACCCGCGCCACCTGGCGGCTGCATCCGCGCCGCGCCTCCGCGCCGGACCTGCCCGTGCCGGCCCCGGCCTGGATCGGGCGGGCCCTGGAGCTGCTGGCGGTCCTGCTCAAGTGGCTGATCCCGGCCGGGCTGGTCCTCTGGCTCGGCCTGGCGCTCTGGCGCCACCGGCACGGCCTGGCCGAAGCCGCGGGGCGGACTCCCGAAGCCCCGGAGGCCATCCTCGGCCTGGATATCCGCCCGTCGCAGCTGCCCCCGGACCTGCCCGAAGCCGCGGCCCGGCTATGGGACCAGGGCGACCCGCGCGCGGCGCTCGCCCTGCTCTACCGGGGCGCGCTGGCCCACCTGGTGCACGGCCTGGGCCTGCCGCTCACGGCCAGCGCCACCGAAGGCGAATGCCTGCGCCTGGGCGGCCCGGCCCTGCCCGGCCCGGGCGCCCAGTATTTCTCCCTGCTCACCGCCACCTGGCTGCGGGTGGCCTACGGCGGCCGGCCCGCCGATCCCGGGGAGCGCGCCCTGTGTACCGGCTGGGCCAGCCATTTCGGCGCTTCCGCCGCGGAGCGGCCATGAAGGCGCGCGGCGTGGTGCTGATCCTGGTGCTGGCCCTGGCGGCCATGCTGGGCTGGCTGTTGCACACCCGGTTCTACTGGGCGCGGGAGGAGACCTGGGTGGGCTACCAGGGCGAGGCCCTGGACAACGATTTCCTGGCCGCCCAGCGGCTGCTGCAGCGCACCGGGCACGCGGCCGCGTGCCTGCACGGGCTCCCGGCCCAGTTGCCGCCCCCCGGCGACGTGCTCATCCTGCCGCGCCGGAGCGCCCTGGCGAAGGCGGAAGCGGCCCGGATCGCCGACTGGGTGGCCGGCGGCGGCCTGCTGCTGGCCGCGGCGGCGGAGCCTCCGGACAGCCTGTTCGCGCGCTTCGGCGCGCGCCTTGACCCCGTCCCGGCCTCCGGCGCCACCCGCTTCAGCCTCGACGGCAAAGACCTCGAACTGGAACTGGGCGGCATGGTGCAGCGCGACCTGGGCCAGGGCGGCGCCGTGCTCTGCACGGACCTGGACTGCCTGCGCAACGACCGCATCCAGGCCCACGACCACGCCGATTTCCTTTGCGCCGTGGCGGCCCGGCGCCCCCGGGGCGGCGTCTGGATCATCACCCGGGACGCCGCCGGCAGTGCATGGGGCTGGCTGTGGCAGCGCGCCTGGCCGGCCCTGGTCGCCCTGGCGGCGCTCTGCCTGGGCGCCCTGTGGGCCGCCGCGCCGCGCTTCGGCCCCCGCCTCGCCGACCCCGACCCGGCCCGCCGGAGCTTCCTGGAGCACCTGGACGCCTGCGGGCGCTACCAGTGGCGTGAAGCCCAGGGCCGGCCGCTGCTGGCCGCCGCCCGCGCCAGCTTCCTGCAGCGCCTGGGCCAGCGCCACCCCGCCTGGGCGGACCTGCCGCCCGGCCAGCTGTGCCTGCGCCTGGCCCAGCGCTCCGGCCTGCCGCAGGGCCGGATCGAGCGCGCCCTGCACCAGCCCGCCGCCCATGCCGCCGGGTTTCTTGAAGCCATCCAGACCCTGCATCTCCTGGGGAGACACTTATGACCGACACGACCCTCACCCACGATCGCCTGCTCTGGGCCCGGGACCTCACCGGGCGGATCCGGGACGAGATCCACAAGGTCCTGGTGGGCCAGGAGGACACCGTGGACCAGGTGCTGGTGGCGCTGCTGGCCGCCGGGCACATCCTGCTGGAGGGCAACCCCGGGCTGGGCAAGACCCTGCTGGTGCGCGCCCTGGCCCGGGCGGTGCGGGGCGACTCGGCGCGCATCCAGTTCACCCCCGACCTCATGCCCTCGGACGTGATGGGCCACGCGGTCTACGACCCCAAGACCGAAAGCTTCCGCATCCGCAAGGGCCCGGTGTTCACCAACCTCCTGCTGGCCGACGAGATCAACCGGGCCCCGGCCAAGACCCAGTCCGCCCTGCTGGAGGTGATGCAGGAGCAGCAGGTCACCATCGAAGGCCGGTCGTTCCCCGCCGGCGCGCCGTTCATGGTGCTGGCCACCCAGAACCCGCTGGAGCAGGAAGGCACCTACCCGCTGCCCGAGGCCCAGCTGGACCGGTTCCTGCTCAAGGTCGCCATGGACTTCCCCCAGGAGACCGAAGAGCGCGACCTGGTGCGCCTGGTGACCAGCGGCAGCTCCGGCGACCTGCTCCAGGTGGATTCGGTCACCCAGGTGGCCGGCACCGAGGACGTCCTGGAACTGCAGCGCGCCACCGCCCAGGTGCGGGTGGACGACCAGGTGCTGGCCTACGCCGTGCGCATCACCCGCGCCACCCGCGGCTGGGCCGGCTTCTCGGTGGGGGCGAGCCCCCGCGGCAGCATCGCCCTGGTGCGGGCGGCCCGGGCCCGGGCCATCCTGGCCGGCCGCGACTTCGCCACCCCCGACGACGTCAAGGACCTGGCCCTGCCCGCCCTGCGCCACCGGGTCGCCCCGGCCCCGGAAAGCGAACTGGAAGGCACCACCTGCGACCAGCTGCTCAGCGCCATGCTGGAGCGGGTCGAGGCGCCAAGAGACTGATGCGCCCCGCCACCCGGCTGCTCCTGCTGCTCGGCGCCTGGCTGGCGCTGGCGCTGCCCGCCTGCCTGTGGCCCGCCCCATGGCTGGCCACCTGGAAGGCCGCCGGCCTGGGCCTGGCCGCCCTGGCCCTGGGCGACGCCTGGATGGGCTGGCGGCTGCCCGCCCCCGGGGTGGAACGCGTGCTGCCGGGCGTGCTGCCCATCGGCGCCTGGACCCAGGTGCAGCTGCGGCTCACCCCGGCCCGCGCCATGCGCGTCCGGGTGTTCGACGGCGTGCCCCAGACCCTGGACCAGCGCCATCTGCCCCGGGAACTGGCCCTGGCCGGGCCGGTGACCCTGCACTACGCCGTCAGCCCCCGCCGGCGCGGCGCCGTGCGGTTCGACCGGGCCAGCCTGCTGCTGGCGAGCCCGCTCGGCCTGTGGTGGTCCAGCCGCACGGCCGGGGCCGCCCAGGCGGTCAAGGTCTACCCCAATTTCGCCCCGGTGAAGAAGTACGCCGTGCTGGCCTCCAGCCACCGGCTGCAGCAGCTGGGCATCCACCACCGGCGCCGGCGCGGCGAAGGCAGCGAGTTCCACCAGCTGCGCGACTACCGCACCGGCGACAGCCTGCGCCAGCTGGACTGGAAGGCCACCGCCCGCATGCGCCGGCTGATCTCCCGGGACTACCAGGACGAGCAGGACCAGCAGGTGGTCTGCCTGCTGGACTGCGGCCGGCGCATGCGTTCCCTGGACGGCCGCCTGTCCCAGTTCGACCACACCCTCACCGCCCTGCTCCTGCTCGCCTTCGTCGCCCTGCGCGAAGGCGACGCCGTGGGCCTGCTCACCTTCGCCGGGCCCACCCGCTGGCTGGCGCCGCGCCGCACCCGGGGCGCCCTGGACCGGCTGATGGCCGCCGTGCATGACCTGGAGCCCGGCCTGCAGGCCACCGACTACCTGGAAGCCGCCCAGGCCGCCCTCACCCGGCTGAAGAAGCGCTCCCTGGTGGTGCTGATCACCAACCTGCGCGACGAGGACGACGAGACCCTGGGCCCGGCCCTGCAGCTCCTGCGCAGGCGCCACCGGGTGATCCTGGCCAGCCTGCGCGAACCGGACCTTGACCGGGCCCTGGAAGCGCCGATCAAGCGCTTCGACCAGGCCCTGCGGGCCGGCGCCATCGCCGACTACCTGATCCAGCGCAAGCAGGCCTTCGCCCGCATGGCGCCCCGGGGCATCCTGGCCCTGGACGTGCTGCCCCGGCAGCTGCCGGTGGCGCTGGTGAACCGCTACCTGGCGGTGAAGCGCTCGGGAGAGACCTGACGCGCGGCGAGGTGGTCGGCGAGGGCCTGGAAGTCATGGACAGCCCCAGATCGCCGTCAGGGCAGCGCAGGCGGTCGCCGTACGCCAGGAGGATTCCCTCGACCACCTCGTCCACGAAACCATTGGCGTCGTTCATGACTTTCTTCATGGCAGCCTCCAGGCGGCAGTCCGGATCCTCCGCGCGTTGATCACATGAACAGGAGCTTGTGGTACAGGGCTTTTGCCGCAGTATAGCAGCCCATGTCAGCGCTGCACGCGGCCGGAGCAGTCTCCGGCCTCCAGGCGCTCCACCTCGTCCCTCGAGGCGAGGTTGAAGTCCCCGGGAATGGTGTGCTTCAGGACCGAGGCGGCCACCGCGAACTCCAGTGCCCGGGCTTCGTCGCCGTACTCCAGCAGCCCGAAGATGAGCCCGGCCGCGAAGGCGTCTCCGCCCCCGACCCGGTCCACGATATCCTCCAGGGCATAGCGGCGCGAGCGCCGGAAACCGGTCCGCCCGTCCAGCACGGCGGACCAGCCGTTGCGGTCCGCGGAGAGGCTTTCCCGCATGGTGATCGCCACCGCCTCCAGGTTGGGGAACCGGGCCCGGGTGCGCGCGGCCAGCTCCCGGTAGGCGGAGGACTCCAGCCTCCCGGCCGCGGGGTCGGCTTCGGCGCGGATGCCCAGGGAGAGCTGCAGATCCTCCTCGTTGGCGATCAGCACATCGGCCAGGGCGGCGAGGCCGCCCATCACGTCCACCGCCTTCACGCCGTCGTTCCACAGCTTCTTGCGGTAGTTGAGGTCGATGGAGACCTTCACCCCGGCCGCCCGGGCCGCCCCGGCCGCCTCACGGCAGGCCGCCGCCGTGCTGCTGGACAGGGCCGGGGTGATGCCGGTGAAATGGAACCAGTCCGCGTCCCGGAAGATCTCGTCCCAGGGGAAATCCCCGGGCGCCATGAGCGAAGCGGCGCTGCCGGCGCGGTCGTAGATCACCCGGGAGGGCCGCTGGTCGGCGCCGGTCTCCAGGAAGTAGATCCCGGTGCGGGCGTCGGTGCGGCGGATCCGCGAGACATCCACGCCGAGCCCGCGCAGGGCGCGCACGGCGCCCTGGCCCACGCCGTCCCGGGACAGGGCGGTGACGAACACCGGCTGGGCGCCGAAGTTGGCCAGGGATACCGCGACGTTCGCCTCCCCTCCGCCGAAGCAGACTTCCAGGCGGGGGCTCTGGAACAGCCGCTCGTGCTCGGGCGACCGGAGCCTCAGCATGATCTCGCCGAAGGTGACGATCTTTTTCATGGATGCTTTCTCCCGATATTTGGAATGTAATTCCATTTTACCCACCTGTAAACTCTTTCAAGCAAAAAATGGAATGGCAATCCATTTTATCGATTTGGGACTATCGTGGAACCGATGGGAGGAACGGGCATGGACAGCGTGCTGCGGCGCATGGGCGAAGTGGGGCTGGTGCCGGTCATCCGGCTGGAATCGGAACGCACCGCGGTGGACCTGGGCCGGACCCTGATCCGGGGCGGCATCCCGGTGGCGGAGGTGACCTTCCGTTCCGCCGCCGCGCCATCGGCCATCCGCGCCATGGCGGCCGAAGTCCCGGACCTGCTGGTGGGGGCGGGGACCGTGCTCACCGTGGCGCAGGCGGAACAGGCCCTGGCTGCGGGAGCGCGGTTCATCGTCAGCCCCTGCTACCCGGAGCCGGTGGTGGACTTCTGCCTCGGCCAGGGGATTCCGGTGCTTCCCGCCGTCAACCATCCCGACGGGGTCGCGCGCGGCCTGGCCCAGGGCCTGGAGGCGCTCAAGTTCTTCCCCGCCGGCGCCTCCGGGGGCCTGGGCATGCTGGACGCCCTGGCCGGTCCGTTCGGCGCCATGCGGTTCGTTCCCACCGGCGGGATCAACGCCGCCAACCTGGGGGAGTATGCCCGCCGGCCCCAGGTGCTGGCGGTGGGCGGCTCCTGGATGGTGCCTCCGGCCCTGGTGGACGCCGGGGACTGGCCCGCGGTGGAACGGCTCTGCCGGGATGCGGTCCAGGCCCTGCATGGCTTCAGCTTCGCCCACCTGGGCATCAACGCCGGGGATGAGGAGACCTGCCGGTCCGTGGCCGGGGCCCTCACCGGACTGTTCGGGCTTCCGGCCCGGGAGGGCAACAGCTCCATTTTCGCCGGGGACCGGATCGAGGTCACCCGGCGGCCGGGCCCGGGCGAACGGGGGCACATCGCCATCCGCTGCAACCAGGTGGAGCGGGCCGTGGCCCACTTCGCCGCCGCCGGCGTCACCGCCCGCCGGGACACCGCCAGGAGCGCCAAGGGGCGCTGCACGTCCATCTACCTGGACCTGGAAATCGGCGGCTTCGCCCTGCACTTGCTCCAGGCCTGAACCGGGACGCACCGCCCGCGGGCAGGCGGTTCATTCGCCCTGGTCGTGCCGGTAGCCCAGGAGGTCGGAGATGCGGGCGGCGGCGGCCTTGACCTTCTCGATGTTCTCGTGCTCCTCCGTCAGGTCGTAGCGGAACATGGGCCAGGAGATGGAGAGGGCGGCGATCGCCGCGCCGCTCTGGTCGAAGACGGGGGCGCCGATGCAATGGATCTCCTCCTCGTGCTCGCCGGCGTCCATGGCGAAACCCTGCTCCTGGATCCGGTTCAGCTCCTCGTACAGGGCGGCCCGGGTCTTGATGGTGTTCTTGGTGAAGGCCAGCATGCGAACCCCCTTGAGGGACGCCTCCCGCTCGTGCTCATTGGCGTAGGCCAGCAGGACCTTGCCCAGCGCGGTGCAGTAGAGGGGAACGCGCCGCCCCACCCGCGAATACATCCGGATGGTGTAGCGGGACTCGATCTTCATCACGTAGACGGCCGAATTCTCCTCCTGGATGCCCAGGTGCACGGTCTCCCCCAGGTCGTCGGCCAGTTCCTCGGCCACCGGGCGCGCCGCGGAATACAGGTCCAGGTGGTCCAGGATCCGCGAGCCGATGTTGAACAGCTTGAAGGTGATGGCCCAGCGGTCCTCGTCGGCGCGGCGCACGTAGCCCAGTTCCTGGAGGGTCAGCAGGAACCGGTAGATGGTGGGCTTGGCCAGCTTCAAGGCCCGGGAGAGATCCTCCAGCCCCATGGCGCGCTGGCGGGAGAGCCGGTCCAGGACCGCCAGGACCCGGACGGCGGCGCTGACCAGGGGCGCCGACTCCATCCTCGCCGGCCGTTTTTTGGGGCTTTGTTGGACCATCGTCCCTTTCGTCGGGCTCATTGGGGCATCCCTGTGTTCCGAAGAGTATACCCGCGCGATCGCGTTCCGGACCGAGGTCCAAAAATTTTTGGACCATGGGTCCATTTTTTCGTTGACAGCCATCGCGCAGTGCTAGGATGGATCACAGATCCCTCGACAGAATCGTGCTTGCGCGCTTGATGGCAAGCGAAGGTGCTCGTTGCTCTTGAGACGCCGCCGCGAAGCCGGCGATCCGTAGTCATTCACCTTCCACTCCCGGAGGTAGTTATGGCAGGTACCCTTTCCAATCTGAGTCTTCGGCTCGCCGGCTGTTCCCTGCTGGTGATGCTCTCCTACAGCGGCCTGGCCGCGCAGGAAAAGGTCCTGAAGATCGGCAATCTCTCCGCCGAGACCGGGACCGAAGCCTACATCGGCCAGTCAGCCGAGCCGGCCCTGAACGACTACATCGAGGCGCTCAACGCCAAGGGCGGCATCAACGGCTACAAGATCAAGCTCATCAACTACGATGGCCGGCAGGACGTGGCCGAGAACGTGTCCTGCGCCAAGCGCCTGATCTCCCAGGACAACTGCATCGCGGTCCTCGGCCCGACCTTCTCCGGCGCCGGCATCCCCTGCGCCAAGATCGCCGACGACGCCAAGGTGCCCTTCGTCTCCAACTGCGCCACCAACAAGAACGTGACCGTCGACGAGCACGGCAAGGTGCATCCGTACATGTTCCGGGTCTGCTTCATCGACCCTTACCAGGGCTACGCCTTGGCGGATTTCGCCTACAAGAAGCTGGGCAAGCGCAAGGCCGCCTTCCTCACCGATATCTCCTCGCCGTACACCGTGGGCGTGCACCAGTACTTCGAGGACCACTTCAAGCAGCTGGGCGGGCAGATCGTCGACAAGGAAGCCTATAACCAGGGCGACACCGAGTTCCGCGCCCAGTTGACCAACATCAAGACCCACAACCCGGACATGGTGCTGATGGCCTCGGCCACTTACAAGGATCCGGGCCTGGCCGGCCAGCAGGCCCACGCCATCGGTCTCAAATCCAACTTCATCATGGGCGACGGCTGCTTCGTGGACGACCTCCTGCCCATGGCCGGCAAGCTGCTCGAAGGCTCCTACCTCAGCGCCGGGGCCTACACCGACGCGCCCCAGTTCGCCAAATTCAACCAGGATTTCAAGGCCAAGCATGGTATCAACGCCAGCCAGTACAGCTACTTCACCCTGGACGCCTTCATGTTCGTGGAATACGGCATCCGCGAGTCCATGAAGAAGACCCATGGCGCGCCCACCAAGGAGGGTATCCGCGAGGCCCTCGAGAAAGCCAAGGGCGTCAAGGTCTTCACCAGCGTGCTGAACATGGAGCCGGATACCCACAATCCCAAGAACAAGCCGGTCTACATGCTGGAGATCAAGGACAGCAAGTGGCACCTGGCGGAAACCTTCGCTCCGAGCTAGGCGCGAGGAACCTGTCGGGGGCGCGCACGCGGGCATGACCCGGGCGCGTCCCCGGCGGACGGCTGAAGCGGTTCCGGTTCCAAGGTTCGAGGGGCGTCATGATGCTCGTGTTACTGCAGCAGGTCATCAACGGAGTCTCCATCGGAGCGATCTACTCTCTCCTGGCGGTGGGTTACGCGCTGGTCTACAGCGTGTACAACTTCACCAACTGGGCCTTCGACGGGTTCATGGCGTTCGGCGCCTTCATGGGCTTCGCCGCCATCGGGTCCCTGGCGATGCCCTTCTGGCTGGCGATGATCTTTTCCATGATCCTCACCGCCATCCTCTCCATTCTCTCGGAAAAGCTGGCCTACGCGCCCCTGCGGGTGCGCCAGGCGCCGCGCCTGTTCATGATGATCTCGGCCATGGGCGTCAACCTGGCCGTCGTGAACACCCTCAACAAGACCTTCTCCGGGGTCATGCGCCGCTTCCCCATCCCCGATGAATGGATCACCACCTACGACTTCGGCGAGATCTCCATCGGGCGCATGGACATCCTGGCCGCCATCATCGCCTTCGTCTGCCTGGCGCTCCTGTGGTGGTTCCTGTTCCGCACCCGCTGGGGCCTGGGCGTGCGGGTCAGCAGCATCGACATCGACACCGCCGCCCTGATGGGCGTCAGCAACAACAAGGTCGCCTTCATCATCTTCTTCGCCACCGGCGTGCTCTCCTCGGTGGCGGGGGTGTTCTTCGGCATCAAGTACGCCGTGTATCCGCTCATGGGCGGGGCCGTCACCATCAAGGCCATGATCGCCAGCATCGTCGGCGGGCTGGGCAGCCTGCCCGGGGCGGTGCTGGGCAGCCTGCTCCTGGGCGTCCTGGAAACCATGGTGTCGGGCTACGTCAGTTCGGCCTATCGGGACGTGTTCGCCTTCGCCCTCCTGATCATCCTCCTCCTGTTCTTCCCCAACGGCCTGATGGGCCGGGAGAAGGGCGAGAAACTGTGAAAGGCCGATGAGACCATGAAGCCTGCCAACAAACTGCGGAAAACCGTCATCGGCCTGGTCACGGCGGCTGCCGTGGCCGCCGGCCTGGGGATCCTGGTCAAGATCATGGGCGCCGGTTATTTCCAGAACATCCTGATCCTGGTGGGGATCACCCTCATCGCCACCCTGGGGGTGGCGGTCCTGACCGGCTACACCGGGCTGTTCACCATCGGCCACGCCGGCTTCATGGCCGTGGGCGGCTACATGGCCGCGCTCCTGGCCAAGGAAGCCCAGGTGCCGTTCTTCTACGCGGTCCTCGGCGGCGGGGTGTTCGCCGGCCTCACGAGCTTCATCATCGGCTATCCGGCCTTCCGCAGCCGCCTGCGGGGCGACTACTTCGCCATCGCCACCCTGGGGTTCGCCGAGGCCATCCGCCTGATCCTCAACAACGTGCGCCAGATCGGCTCGATCACCCTGGGCGGCGCCTACGGCTACATGGACCTTCCGACCCTGGACGGGTCGATCTGGTCCTGGCTGCCCAAGGGCGGCTGGGGCCCCGTCATCGTGGTGATGGCCTTCGCCCTGGTGATCTTCTTCCTGACCCATGCCTTCGTGGTCTCCCAGTGGGGCAAGACCTGCATCGCCGTGGGCCAGGACGAGGTGGCCGCCCAGATGATGGGGGTGAACCTGATGACCACCAAGATGATGGCCCTGTTCATCAGCGCCCTCTACGCGGGCCTGGCGGGCGGTCTCATGGCCTTCTACTACGGCTACCTGACCCCGGGATTCTTCATGATCACCCGCTCCTCCGACCTCCTGGCCGGGGTGGTGTTCGGGGGCATGCAGTCGGTCATCGGCCCCACCATCACCTCCGCGGTGCTGGTGGCGGTCCCGGAGGGCCTGCGCACCTTCGCGGAGTACCGCCTGATCGTCTACGGATTGTTCTTCGTGGTCATGATGGTGTTCCGGCCTCAGGGCTTGATGGGTTACTACCGGATGGATTTCAGCATCCTGGGACGGCTCTGGCGCCGGCGCGAACCGGCCAAGGCCGGCGGGAGGTAGGACGGACATGGGCAGCCAAGCACCCACCAGCGACCAGCTCCTCGAACTGCGCAACCTGACCGTGGATTTCGGCGGCGTGCGCGCGGTCAACGACCTCTCCCTGGCCATCGCCCCGGGCGAGCTGATCGGGCTGATCGGGCCCAACGGGGCGGGCAAGACCACGGTGTTCAACCTGATCACCAACGACTACCAGGCCACCTCGGGGGAGATCCTGCTGAACGGGCAAAGCATCCGCGGCCTGAAGCCAGACCGGATCAACCGCCTGGGCATCGGCCGGACCTTCCAGAACATCCGCCTGTTCCCGCACATGAGCGCCTACGAGAACGTGGAGCTGGGCTTGAACAGCCATCCCCACTACACCATGTTCGAAGCCTTCGTGCGCTCACCCCGGGCCTTCCGGGCGGAGCGGGAAGCCCGCCGGCGGGCCCACGAGCTGCTCGAGCTGGTCAACCTTCAGGACTACGCCAACGACCGCGCCGGAAGCCTGCCCTACGGGCTGCAGCGGCGCCTGGAGATCGCCCGGGCCCTGGCCTCCGATCCCAAGATCCTGCTCCTGGACGAGCCGGCGGCCGGAACCAATGAAGAGGAGAGCCTGGCGCTGGTGCAGCTGATCCGCCAGATCCACCAGACCACGGGGTTCGCCATCCTGATCATCGAGCACCACATGGCGGTGGTCATGGACTTGTGCCGGGATTCCCGGATCTACGTGCTCAACCTGGGATCGCTCCTGACCTTCGGCAGTCCCGCCGAGATCCAGAGCAATCCCCAGGTCATCAAGGCCTATTTGGGGGAGAAGAAAGATGGGCGACGGCGGCGGCGGCTTTCTTGAGGTCCGGGACCTCGACGTCTTCTACGGCGGCATCAGGGCCCTCGACGGGGTGAGCCTGCACGTGGAGAAGGGCGAGATCGTCTCGGTGATCGGCGCCAACGGGGCGGGCAAGTCGACCCTGCTCCGGGCCATCGCCTCCGCCAAGAAGGTGTCCAAGGGGCAGGTCACCTTCCAGGGCCAGCCGATGTCGGTGGACTCGTACAAGGTGGTCCAGTCCGGCATCACCCTGGTCCCGGAGGGGCGCAGGGTGTTCTCTCCCCTGACCGTGCGGGAAAACCTCATGGCCGGCGCCTTCACCCGCAGGAACAAGGCGGAGATCGAGCAGAACCTGGAGACCGTCTTCTCGCTGTTCCCCCGGCTCAAGGAACGCCTGAGCCAGCGGGCCGGAACCCTTTCCGGCGGCGAGCAGCAGATGCTGGCGGTGGGCCGGGCCCTGATGTCCCACCCCCAGCTCCTGATGCTGGACGAGCCTTCCCTGGGCCTGGCGCCCATCATCTACGACGCCATGTTCGACGTGTTCCTCCGCCTGAACGAGGAGCTGGGCATGACCATCCTCCTGGTCGAGCAGAACGCCATCCTGGCCCTGGAAATGTCCGACCGCGCCTACGTCCTGGCCACCGGCCGGATCTCCCTGGAGGGCCGGGGCGAGGAACTGCTCGAGGACCCCCGGGTGCAGGCCAGCTACCTGGGAATCACCCATTGAAGATTCCGCCCGGGGCTCGCCAAGGGCGCCCCCGGCGCCATGGATACCAGCAGCAAGGCGGCTCCGCCTGGCGGGGCCGCGACCAAGGAGAAAACGATGCCGCAATCCGCCACCCAGACGTTCCCCATCGAATGGGTCCGCCAGCAGTTCCCATCCATGCAGCGGACCTACAAGAATAAGCCCGCCGCCTATTTCGACGGCCCCGGCGGCACCCAGGTGGTGGGCAGCTGCATCGAGGCGATCGCCGGCTACATGCGCCAGGGCTGCGCCAACCTGCACGGCCTGTTCCCCTCCAGCGTCGAGACCGAGGAGCGCATCATGGAAGCCCGCAAGGCGGTGGGCGACCTGCTCCACGTGGCGCCCCGGGAGGTGGCCTTCGGCGCCAACACCACCAGCCTGGCCCTGGCGGCCTCCCGGGCGGTGGGCCGGGCCTGGAAACCCGGGGACGAAGTGGTGGTGACCGAGCTGGACCACCGGGCCAACGTGGATCCCTGGATCCTCCAGGCCCAGGACAAGGGCGCCACGGTGCGCTGGATCGAAGTGGACACCGGCACCTGCACGCTGGACCTGTCCAACCTGGACCGGGTCATCAACCGGAAAACCAGGTTCGTGGCGGTGGGGCTGGCCTCCAACGGGGTGGGCACGGTCAACGACGTGGCCCGGGTCGCTGCCCGGGCCAGGGAGGTGGGGGCCCTGGTGGCCGTGGACGCCGTGCAGGCGGTGCCGCACATCCCCGTGGACCGGGACGCCCTCGGCGCCGACCTGCTGATGTGCTCCGCCTACAAGTTCTTCGGGCCCCACGTGGGGGTCATCACCGTCCGCCCCGACCTGATGGAAAGGCTGCCGGTCTACAAGCTGGCCCCGGCCCCGGCCTGCATCCCCGACCGGTTCGAGACCGGCTGCCAGAACCATGAAGCGATCGCCGGGATCCCGGCCGCCGTGGACTTCATGGCCTCCCTGGGCTCCGGCGCCACCCGCCGGGAACGCCTGCTCTCCGCCTACGAGCAGATCGAAGCGCACGAGACCCGCCTGACCGACCGGATCCGCAAGGCCCTGACCGCCCTGCCGGGCATCAAGCTGTACCAGGCCCCGGAAAGCTCCCGCCGGACCCCCACCGTCTCCTTCACGGTCAAGGGCATCGCCCCTGAGGAGGTGTGCCGGAAGCTGATCGAGGATTACTCGGTCTTCATCGCCAACGGCGATTTCTACGCCATGACCCTGGCCGACAAGCTGGGCATCAACCCCGCCGGGTGGGTGCGCGCCGGACTCTCCCCGTACAATTGCGATGAAGAAGTGGACCGGTTCATCGAGGGGATGACCCGGCTGTTGAAGGGCCGCTAGACAGCCATGGAAAAGCTCCAGCGGAAGCGCATTTTCCCGGAACCTCACCTGCCGGCTTCCTCGGAGCTGCTGGCCGAAGGCCGCCAGAAGGCCGGCACCATCCGGGTCGGTTCCTGTGCCTTCCTGAAGGAATACGGGGTCCAGTCCGAGTCCGAGTACAAGCGGCGCCGGATGCGGGAGAAGGTCGTGATGCTCCACGCCCAGGTGGGCTACCGCGACCCGGGGAAAACCCGGCGGGCCTGTGCGGAGATCCATGACAAGGTGGCGGGCGCGGGCCACCGGGTGGACCGGTACGGCATCTGCCTGGACTGGAGCATGGGCTATCCGCAGGCCCAACGCGACCGCATGCCCCGGGGCACCGGCCTGATCCTCCAGGGGCCGGAGGACTTCGCGGCCCTGACCTGCTGCGCGCCGGTGGCCCCGCACTTCGGCGACTTCGTCATGGGCACGCCTGCCGCTTTCGAGAACACCGCCGCGGCCCTCCTGGCCGGTTCCACGGCCATCGGCAACCTCGGCCAGTACTTCACCTTCCGGATGCCCGGCTGGAGCGAGGACATCGAAACCACGGCGGCCACCATCCGCGCCATGGCCCTGTGCGCCGCCCAGCCGGTGGAGGTGCTGATCCATTCCAACCTCGACGACGGCTATGCGGCGCTGTTCTGCGATCTGGCCTGCGGCATCGGCATGGCCCTGCTGGAACGCTACATCGTCGACGAGCTCATCGGCGGGCGGGTCTCCCACTGCTTCGGCCACGTGTTCTCCGATCCCCTCACCCGCATGGCCTTCCAGCGGGCCCTGGGCCGGGTGTGCCCGACCCCCGGCAGCATGGTTTACGGCAACACCACGATCTACGTGGCCGGAGCGGTGGAGAACTATGCGAACCTGGCCAGCTACCTGCTGACCGACATCCTGGCCCAGCGCGCCATGCCCACGGGCCATGGGCTGAACCCGGTGCCGGTGACCGAAGCGATGCGCATCCCGGAGATTGATGAGATCATCGACGCCCAGCTGTTCGCCAACCGGCTGATCCAACGGGCCGATGGCTACCTGCCGATGCTGGATTGGCCGCGGGTGGACGCGATCGCCGACCGCCTGGTGGCCGGCGGCCAGGCCTTCAAGGAGCGAATCCTGCAGGGGCTCGCCGAGGCCGGCATCGACACGTCCGATCCCTTCGAACTCCTCCTGGCCCTTCGGCGGCTCGGCGCCAAGCGGCTGGAGGAGTGGTTCGGCCCGGGCCCATACCAGGAAGAGGCCCTGCGCCACCGGGTGCCCCTGGTGAAGGCCACCACCATCGCCGCGCTGGAGGCCCAGGGCGGCGGCGTGGTCGCCTCCCTGGCCCCCGATGAGCAGGACCTGCTCCGCCAGGCCGGGCTCAAGGCCTGCGTCACCTGCACGGATGTCCATGAGTACGGCAAGATCCTGGTGGAGACGGTCCTGTCCATGGTCGGGATCGCGGTCCACGACGGTGGGGTCAGTGCCGATCCGGACCAGGTGGCCCGCCAGGCCCAGGCCTGCGGGGCGGATTTCATCGCCGTGAGCACGTACAACGGGGTGGCGCTGCGCTACATGAGACAGCTGCGCGAGGAACTCACCAAGGCCGGGCTGGCGCTGCCGATCTTCGTGGGCGGCAAGCTGAACCAGATTCCCGAGGACAGCCCCGACAGCCTGCCGGTGGACGTCAGCGCGCAACTGCGGGAGCTGGGGGCCACCGTCTGCCTGCGGGCCGAAGACATCCTCGCCGAGCTGACCCGCCGGGTCCATTCCGGGGCGTTCTGATGGCTGGCGGCAGCATGGAGGATGAAGCATGAACCCACCGAAGCAGCGCATCCGCCCGGTCCCGTCGCCCGCGAAGTCGCCTCGCGTTCCTGCATCCGCCGGTCCGGGCGGAAGCGACCGGATCGGCCGGGTGGGCATCATCGGAGCGGGCCACCTTGCGGGCTACCTGCTGGAAGGATTGAACAACTGCAACCTCGAAAGGCGCATCCTGGTTTCCGACTGCGAGCCCGGGCGCGCCGCCGCCCTCGCACAACCCTGGGGAGCCCAGGCAGTGGAGGACAATCAGATCCTGGTGGACCAGTCGGACCTGGTGGTGCTGGCGGTGCGCCCGGCGGACGCCATCGCCGCCTGCCGCCGGCTCCGGTTCCGTCCGGGCCAGGTGCTGGCTTCGGTGGCGGCCGGTGTCCCCCTGGCGCAGCTGGAGCCGGCGGTCGCGCCGGCCCGGGCGGTGCGGGTGATGCCCATCTCCAGCGCCGCCATCAACCGCAGCCCCACCCTGGTCCATCCGGCCCAGGCCGCGGTCCAGGAGCTGTTCGCCCTGCTCGGCCACGTGCACGTGCTTCCGGACGAAGACGGCTTCCGCGCCGCCAGCGTCATCTCCGCCTATTACGGCTGGATCTACGCCCTGGCGGAACTGGCGGTGGACTGGTGCGTGCGCCAGGGCGTTCCCGGCGAGGTGGCTCACCCGCTGGTCCTGGAAACCATCCGCAGCACGGCCGACATGGCCCTGGCCAAACCCCAGTCGATCCGCGAACTGCTGGATCTGCTGGCGACACCCGGCGGGATCACCCGCCACGGCCTGGGCATCCTTCAGCAGCACAAGGGGCTCGAGGCCTGGACCCTGGCGCTGGACGGCGTGCTGGAGCGGATGCGCCAGCCCCCCGCCTGACCCCACCCGGCGCGTTCAACCCCTAAAGGAGACCTGTCATGCGAGGACTGAAAGGCAAGCGAGTCGTGATCACCGGCGGCGCCAGCGGCATCGGCGAAGCCGCCACCCGCCGGTTCGTGGAGGAGGGAGCCCAGGTCTGCGTGTTCGACCGGGACGTCCCGGGAGGCGAGAAGCTGCGCCAGGCGCTGCCGGGCCTGGCCGGGTTCATTCCCTGCGACGTCTCCCAGGTGGAGCGGATCCCGGCGGCCTTCGCCCAGGCCGCGGAGATCATGGGCGGCGTGGACGTGCTCATCAACAACGCCGGCATCAGTATCCGCCATGCCTCCTGCCTGGAGATCACGCCCGAGGAATGGAACAAGGTCATCGGGGTCAACCTCACCGGCGCCTTCTTCGTCGCCCGGGAGGCGGCGCGGCTGATGGCCGCCCAGGGCGCCGGCGTCATCATCAACATGGCCTCCACCAACGGGATGCGCGGGTTCCGCTACTACACCGACTACAACGCCACCAAGGCCGGGATCATCGAGCTCACCAAGTCCATGGCCATCGAGCTGGCGCCCAGGATCCGGGTGGTGGCGGTGGCTCCGGGCTATGTCATGACCCCCATGCAGCGCGCCGAGTACACCGACGAGATGTTCGAGGAGCTGAACCAGAAGCTGCCCCTCAAGCGCCACGCCCAGCCGGAGGAGGTGGCCTCGCTGTTCGCCTTCCTGGCCTCGGACGAGGCCGCCTACCTCACCGGCCACGTCTACGTCATCGACGGCGGCGAGATCGCCGGGGGGTTGGCGAGCCGCTAGGAGCTTTTGGCCACCTCTTCCAGCACCCAGCTGGTGAACGCCTGCAACTTGGCGCTGACCGGCACGTCCCTGGGGCGGTTCAGGTAGTAGGCGCAGCCGGGATCGATGCGCACGTCGAAGGGCTGCACGAGGATGCCCGCGCGCACATCCTCCATGATCATCTCGACGTAGAACAGGCCGAAGCCGTGCCCGTCGAGCACGACCTGCCGGAGCGCGTGCGGATCGTCGATGCGCATCGCGTCGAAACCAGCCGCATCCTCCACGCCGGCGGCCGCGAACCACTGCTGCCAGTGCGCCTTGTCGGCCTCGTAGAACAGGCGGTGGGCCAGCAGGTCGCGCGGCTGCAGATCATCGGCGAGCCTGCTCCGGTATTCCGGGGTGCAGATGGGGGTCAGCCGCGTCCGCATCACCAGGGTCGATTCCACCTCAGGCCACTTGCCGTGCCCCCAGGCGATTTCGGCATCCACCCGGTCGCGGGCGAAATCCACGGTTTGATAGGAATGGTGCAGGAGCAGGTTGATGCCCGGATGGCGCAGCCAGAGGTTGCCGAGCCTGGGCGTCAGCCAGCGCAAGGAGAAGTACGGAGGCACGGCCACCATGAGGGAGTCTTCCTTGACCGCGCGGCGGATGTTGCCCAGGGCCGCGGACAGCGCCCCCAGGGCCCGGGCGCTGTCGGCCAGCAGCTGGGCGCCTTCGGCCGTCAGCTCGATCCGCCGATGCAGGCGGCGCACCAGCTGGACGCCGAGGTCCTGTTCCAGATGGCGCACATGGTGGCTGAGCGCCGCCTGGGTCACGAACAGCTCTTCGGCCGCGCGCTTGAAGCTGCCTTGCCGCCCCACCGCTTCGAAGGCGCGCAGCTGGATGATCGTGGAAGCGCTGAGATCCATGAAGGCAGTTTACGCTTTAGTTTAAGTAATTTGAATGACAAAGAAATCAATTGAATTGCTTATTGTCAGCGCATCCAAACGATGCCATATTTGAAAACGGAAAAGGGGATCCAATCAACACCGAGGATCCAATGATATAAATAATTAATTCAAATTGGGCGAACGGAGGGTTGGCTTCCAAGCCCCGATCCGAGCCTGTTCCGCGATCAAGGCGCACCTTGGTCAGGGCGCGGACTGCCTTGAACGCCCATGGGAGGAACCATGTACAACAACCTGCTGCTTGTGGCCGATAACCTGAACCACGCCCTGCCTGCCGCCCGGATGGTGGGAGAAACCGCCCGGCGCATGGGCTCGGCCGATCTGTGCATCGCCGTGGCCTATGCGCCGGTCGCGGACTGCCTGGGCAGCCCGTATACCGAGCAGGCCACCGCCCGCCGCCAGGCCAAGGCCGAAGCCCTGGCGCAACGCCTGCTGCGGGAGGTCGGCAGCATCCCCGGGAAGGTCCAGACCGAGCTGCTGGCGGGCACCATGGCGGAGGTCACCCGGACCATCGCCCAGACGCACGGCAGCGACCTGATCGTGATGGGCTCCGAGGAACCGGGCCCCCTGCGCCGCCTGTGGGCCCGGCGCCACGACCGTGAGGTCGTGGACCTTGCCCTCTGTCCGGTGCTGATCGTCGGCTGAATCACGCCTTGGGCTTGGGCACCCGCGAACCGCCCTGCCGCTCCAGCATCCAGCCCGGGTATTCGGCCGGCAATCCGCTGACCTGATCCAGCCGGGCGAGCTCATCGGCAGTCAGGACCAAGCCGGTCGCCGCCAGGTTGTCATCGAGCTGCTCCAGGCTCTTGGCGCCGATGATGATGCTCATGACGTGGCGCTGCGCCAGCAGCCAGGCCAGGGCCACCCGGGCGACGGAGACGCCGTGGGCCGCGCCGATCTCCCGCATGGCCGCCACGCAGGCCCAGCCCCGCTCGGTGTCCACCGGCGGGAAATCGAAGTTGCTGCGCCGGGCGCCCTCGGGGGTCGGCGCGCCGGGCCCGAACTTGCCCGACAGCAGGCCGCCCGCCAGGGGCGACCAGACCATCAGCCCCAGCTTCTCCTCGGTGAGCATGGGCACCAGTTCCCGCTCCAGGTCGCGGCCGGCGATGGAATAGTAGGCCTGCAGCGTCTCGAACCGGGCATAGCCCCTGGCCGCGCTGATCCCCAGCGCCTTGGCGATCCGCCAGGCCGCCCAGTTGGACACCCCCACATAGCGCACCAGCCCCTGACAGATCAGATCGTCCAGGGCGCGCAAGGTCTCATCGATGGGGGTGACCGAGTCGTGGCCATGGATCTGGTAGAGATCCAGGTACTCCGTCTGCAGGCGCTTCAGGGAGCCGTGCACCGAGTCCATGATGTGGCCCCGGGAGGCGCCCCGGTCGTTGGGCAGCGGGCCCATTTCACCGAACACCTTGGTGGCGACGACCACGTCCTTGCGCGCCACGCCGAGGTTCTTCAGCGTCTGGCCGAGCAGCCGCTCGGACTGGCCGTAGGAATAGACGTCGGCGGTATCGATGAAGTTGACGCCGGCCGCCAGCGCCCGGCCGACGATGGCGTCCACCTCGGCCTGGCCGAGCCCGCCGATGGCCTTCCACATGCCCGCGTCGGCGTTGCCGCCGAAGGTCATGGTGCCCAGGCAGATCTCCGAAACGAACAGCCCCGTGCGTCCAAGCTGGTTGTATCTCATGGCGGACCTCCTGAGTACCGCGCTAGAATACACTCTTTCCGCGGATTCCCATGCACATCCAAGAGCTCATCCTACGACTGCAGCGCTTCTGGGCCGATCGGGGCTGCCTCATCGGCCAGCCCTACGATCTGGAGAAGGGCGCCGGCACCATGAATCCGCTCACCTTCTTCGGCGCCCTGGGGCCCCGGCCCTGGAACGTCGCCTACGTGGAGCCTTCCCGGCGCCCGGCCGACGGGCGCTACGGCGAGAACCCGTTCCGCGTCTACAAGCACTTGCAGATGCAGGTGATCCTCAAGCCCTCCCCGGCCAAGGTGCAGGACCTCTACATCGAGAGCCTGGAGGCGATGGGCGTCGATCTGCGCAAGCACGACCTGCGTTTCGAGGAGGACAACTGGGAGGCCCCCACCCTGGGCGCCTGGGGCGTCGGCTGGCAGGTCATGCTGGACGGCATGGAGATCAGCCAGTTCACCTACTTCCAGCAGGTGGGCGGCATGGACTGCCGGCCGGTGTCGGCCGAGATCACCTACGGCATCGAGCGCATCTGCATGTTCCTCACCGGCATCGACAACATCTTCGACCTCACCTGGGGCGAAGTGAAGACCGACGACGGCGTCTTCCCCGTGAGCTACCGCACCGTGCGCCAGCGCGAGGAGTTCGAACTGAGCGCCTACAGCTTCGAGCACGCCGACCTGGACCTGCACTGGCGCATGTTCGAGGCCTTCGAAAAGGAGGGCTGGCGGCTGCTCAAGGACCACGGCCACTTCCTGTCGGGCTATGAGCAGGCGCTCAAGATGAGCCACACCTTCAACGTCCTGGACGCCCGGGGCGCGGTGTCCACCACCGAGCGGCCCGGCATCATCAAGCGGGTGCGCGATCTGACCTGCGCCTGCGCCCGGGCCCACGTGGACCGGGAGCAGGCCATGCTTGAAGCGGCCAAGGGAGAGGGGGTGCCGGCATGAGCGAAACCCGGTCCCTGCTGCTGGAAATCCATTGCGAAGAGATCCCCGCCCGTTTCCTGGCGCCGCTCGCCGTCGAATTCACCGAAGGCATCCTGGCCTTCATCCGCGAGCAGCTCCAGGTCGAGCTGAGCGCCGAGACCTTCTACTCGCCGCGCAAGCTGGCCTGGCGCGTCAAGGGCCTGCCCGCGGCCCAGGCCGACCAGCGGGAGACCCAGGTGGGCCCGCCCCGGCGCATGTGCGTCGACGCCGAGGGCCGGCCGGCCCAGACCGGGCTGAAATTCGCCGAGAAATGGGGCGTGGGCTTCGACCAGGTGCGCTTCGAACAGCCGGCGGGCAAGAAGGAGCCCTGCGCGGTGGTGACCCTGGTGCGGACCGGCCGGCCCACCCTGGACCTCCTGGCCGAGGCCCTGCCCCGGCTGATCACCTCGCTCCACGTGCCCAAGGCCATGCGCTGGGGCTCCAGCGAATTCCTGTTCGTGCGGCCGATCCGCAACCTGCTCTGCCTGTTCGGCGGGGACGTGGTGCCCTTTGCCCTGGACGGCGTCTCCGCCGGCAGCACCACCTGGGGCCACCGGCTGTACCACATGGACCATCCCCAACCCGTGGCGGTGCCGGGCCCCGAGGCCTACGAAAAGACCCTGGAAGGGGCCGGCGTGGTGGTCTCCTGCCCGGAACGCCGGCAGAGGCTGGAGCAGCAGCTCACCGCCCTGGCCGGCGCGGCCGGGGGCCGGGTGGTGGCCGACGAGCACCTGCTGGACACCCTGGCGGAGATCGTGGAATACCCCACCATCATCCTCGGGGCCTTTCCCGAAGCCTTCCTGACCCTGCCCAAGGAGGTGCTGGTCACCTCCCTGGCCGAGCACCAGAAGGCCTTCTGCGTGGAGGGCCCGGACGGCGCGCTGCTGCCGGCCTTCCTCACCGCCGCCAACCGCCCGGATGACCCGGAGGGCTTCCTCAAGAGCGGCAACGAGTGGGTGCTCCGGGCCCGGCTCTACGACGCCCGGTTCTTCTTCGACGAGGACCGCAAGCAGCCGCTGCTGGAGCGCCTGGAGAAGCTCAAGCAGCTCACCTTCCAGCGCGAGCTGGGCAGCTACTACGACAAGACCCAGCGCATCGCCGCGCTGTCCGGCGCCATGGCCTCCAGCCTGGGCCTGGACGGCACCGACGGCCGCCTGGTGGCCCAGGCCTGCAAGTGCGACCTGGTGACCCTCATGGTGGGCGAATTCCCCGAACTGCAGGGGATCATGGGCGGCGAGTACCTGAAGCGGGAGAACGCCCACGAGAAGGTGTGGACGGCCGTGAAGGAGCACTACCAGCCGCTTTCCGCCGACAGCCCGATCCCCGCCAGCAGCCTGGGCGGCATCCTGGCCATCGCCGACAAGCTGGACACCGTGGCCGGCTGTTTCGCCATCGGCCAGATCCCCACCGGCTCCAAGGACCCCCTGGCCCTGCGCCGGGCCGGCCAGGGCATCATCCGCATCCTGTTCGAGCGCGGCTGGAACCTGAACCCCATGGCCATCGCCGCCCTGGCCCTGGAAGGCATCGGCGCCAAGGCCACCCGCCCGGCCCAGGAGACCCTCGAAGCGCTGGAAGCCTTCTTCCGGGACCGGGCAGGCCACCAGCTGGAGCAGGCCGGCTACCCGGGCGCGGTGCGCCGCGCGGCCCTGGCCGCCGGCTGGACCGACCTGGTGGACCTGAAGGCCCGGTGCGAGGCCCTGGCCATCTTCGCCGACGACCCGAGGTTCCAGAGCCTGGCCCAAAGCGCCAAGCGCATCGGCAACATCCTCAAGGACGAGGCCGAACCGGGCGAACTGGACCCCGCCCGGCTCCGGGAGCCCGAGGAGCTGGCCCTGGCGGCCCACCTCGCCCGGCTGGAAGCCGTCGCGGAGCAGGACCAGCTGCTGCGCGGCCTGGCCGAACTGGCCGGCCCCCTGGAGGCGTTCTTCAGCGCGGTGATGGTGAAGTGCGAGGAGCCCGCGCTGCGCGCCGCCCGCCTCGCCCTGCTGCACCGGCTGCGGGGGGCCTTCCTGCGGGTGGCGGATTTCAGCCTCTGGCAGTGAAGTGACGCCAGGTTGACGGACCATTGGCACATCGTTACATGGGTCGCTCGGGTCTTCAGGCGCCGGGAACGTCGCTGCGCGCCGCGTCGCCGGTTGGCGTCTCCCCGCCCTGGTCCTGCACCGTGGCATACAGATGATAGGCACAGTCTGGCCCAACGAGACGTCGGGCGGCTTCCAAGGGCAACCGCACCTTTCCGCTCAGGACGATCCTGCGGTACAGGTACCGGAGGCGGATCTCTTCGGGCGAGTTTCCCATGGCTGCCATGGTGCCACCAACCAGCAACGGACGACATCGGTGGGGTCGCCGGCGCCACCCGCCCACCCGGCATGCGCGCTATCGGCTGAAGCGGTACAGGTAGCCGATGGTGAAAAGCGCGCATCCGGTATTGCTGCTGCCATTGCTGCTGTCGTTCTGCACGGTGCGCTGGCCGTACTCGCCGCGCACCTCCACGAACAGCGCGTGTTTTCTGGCGATCAGGTATTCCGCCCCGAGGCCCGCGGTGACGCCCCAGTTGAACTCGCGCAGGCTGCTCTTCACATTGGTCTCGGCGTCGAACGACTGGGCCGGCACCGGATAGCCATCGACGGAGAGCGGGGTTCCGTTGGCGTCCGTATAGATCCCGCTGGTGCCGCTGGTCTTGTCGCTGGCGTTGAGCAGGTAGCCGAAGTACGGGCCGCCCTCGACGAACACCTGCCAGTGTCCGGAATGCCCCCAGCCATACTTGGCCATGACGGGAAGTTCCAGATAATTGAGAACGCTTTTGTTCTTGAAATCGCCGTAGAGGTATTGGCCCGGCGGCACCGGCGGCAATTGACCGGGCGCCTGGGTGATCGGCTGGACGCCCTTTCTTTGCCCGCCCTGGCCGGTGTAATCCAGGTCGGCCTTCAGCGAAAAATGGGAGGTGAGGCCATATTCGGCCACCAGGCCGACATTGGGCGTGACGATGGATTCATAGCCGCGGCTGATGGGATTGCCGCCGCCGCTGAGGTTGGGAATGCCGATGCCTCCGTGCAGGCCGAGCCAGAAATCCTGGGCACCGGCCGCCGGAGCCACGCTCACGGCCAATGCCAAAATCGCTAGAGAAATGCGCTTTTCCATACGCTATCCTCCCGGGTCCACCCGATCCTTCGAAAACCCGGATTCGCGGTGAGGCAAGGCGTGGAAGGTCCCAGAATCGCCTGGGGAAGGCCCTTGAGGCTTTGAACCGCGGGTTCTTGGGTTCATGGGAATAGTTTGATGGATCGTACGATCTGATTGCAAGTTCAAAGAACTCGCCAGTCGCTGTCTAGATCCCAACCGCCCCCAGCAGCCGGCCGATCAGGGCGCTCACGCCCATGGCGAGCCCGCCTCCCAGCAGCACCCGCAACGCGGCCCGGGACTTCCGGGCTCTGGCCAGGTGGCCGCCGGCCAGGCCCAGCAGGCCCAGCCCGGCCAGGGCGGCGACGGCGCTGACCGGGATGCGCAGGTCCGCCGGGGTCAGCAGCATGGCGATGATCGGCAGCAGGGCCGCCAGGGTGAAGCTGCCGGCGGAAACCACGGCGGCCTGGAGCGGCTGGGCCCGGTTGGCTTCGTTCAGGCCGAGTTCGTCGCGCAGGTGGGCCTCCAGCACATCGTGCCCGCTGAGCTGGCGGGCGACTTCCTGGGCCAGGACCGGCTCCAGGCCGCGCTTTTCATAGATCAGCGCGAGTTCCCGCAGCTCATCCTTGGGGTTCGCGGCCAGTTCCCGCCTTTCCTGGGCGATGTTGGCCTCCTCCGTGTCCCGCTGCGAGCTGACCGACACGTACTCCCCGGCCGCCATGGACAAGGCGCCGGCCACCAGCCCGGCCACGCCGGCGATGAGGATGGTGTGCAGGGAGGCCGCGCTGGCGGCCACGCCGATCATCAGGCTGGAGGTGGACACCAGGCCGTCGTCGGCACCGAGCACCGCGGCGCGCAGCCACCCTTCCCGGCCGGTGGCGTGGGGCTCATGGTGGGAGCGGAGCGAAGCCGGCCTCGATTTTGTCATAGTTCAATCATTGACTTGTCTGGAATGCTTGTCAACGTGGGACGGAGCCAGCCTTTTTGTGGCGCTCCGCCCCCATGGGCTTAGCCTTACTTGAAACGATCCCAGGGTTCCCCATGGCGCAGCGTTCCAAGAGCCAACCCGACAACGTCCCCGGCTCCTTCTTTGTCGACAGCTCCTGCATCGACTGCGGCACCTGCTACGAGTACCTGCCCTGGGTGTTCAAGGAGGCGGCGGGCCACAGCCGGGTGTTCCGCCAGCCGGAGGGGCCGTCCGACCGTTTGCACGCGCTCAAGGCCCTGCTGGCCTGCCCCACCGGATCGATCGGCAGCGACAGCACCGAAGGGATCAAGGAGGCCCAGGGCGGCTTTCCGGATCCCATTGAGGAGGAGGTCGCCTTCTGCGGCTTCACCTCCGAAAAGAGCTTCGGGGCCTGGAGCTATTTCATCCAGCGGCCGGCCGGCAACGTCCTCATGGATTCGCCCCGGGCCGTGCCGGCCCTGCTGAATCGCCTGGAACAGCTGGGCGGCGTGGACCTGATGGTGCTTTCGCACAAGGATGACGTGGCCGACCACGCGCGCTTCCATGAGCGCTTCCACTGCCCGCGGGTGCTGCACGCCGCCGATCTGGGCGAATCCACCGCCGGGGTCGAGCGGCCCATGGCGGGGGACGCGCCGGTCCGGCTGGCCCCGGATCTCCTGTTCATCCCCACCCCCGGCCACACCGCCGGCAGCGCCTGCCTGCTCTACCGCGACAAGTTCCTGTTCAGCGGCGACCATCTCTGGTGGAACCCCCAGCGCGGCATGCTGTCCGCCTCCCGGAGCTACTGCTGGCACGACTGGGCCACCCAGCTGGCCAGCCTGGAGCGGCTGCTGGCCTACGATTTCACCTGGGTGCTGCCGGGCCATGGCGCCACGCACCGGGCCGGCAGCCCGGACGCCATGCGCTCGGACCTGGCGGAAGCCATCGCCTGGCTCAAGCGGACCTGACTATTCCGCCTGGCGGATGTCCACGATCTCGCCCCCGGTATCGGCCAGCAGGCGCTGGAATTCGGGGTCGGCGCGCAGGGCATCCTCGGGGCGGGGCTGGTTGTCCGCCGCGAAGGTGACCGCCACCCGCATGAGGCCCGGCAGCACCTGGCGCAAGGCCTCCAGCAGGTGGGGGTTGGCCTGCTCCCGCTCGAGATCCTGGACGGTGTTGCGGACGTTGGGGGGGAACAGCCAGTGCAGCGTCCCGCCCTGGAACTTGAGCTCGGTGGCCATGTGCGGCAGCGCGCCCAGGGTGCGGGGCAGCCCGCCGGGGGCCTGCCGCAAGGCCTCGGTGCAGCCCTTTTTCAGCTGCTCGGGATCGCCGGGGTTCTGGATCGGCCGGAGCACCGGCCTGGCGGGGGGTTCCACCGGGGCGGGAGGGGCGATGGGGGCGGGCTGGAAGGCCGGGGCGGGGCTGGAAGGGCGGGGCGCGGCGGCCGGGGCGGCCGGCCCGGCCTTCAGCAGCGCGTCCAGCGGGGCCAGGTGGGGCAGCTGGGCGGCGGTGATCAGGGCCAGCTCCACCACCACGTCGGGCAGGCTGGTGTCGCGCAGATCGCGTTCCCGGGCGAGCAGCAGCTGGAGCATCCGGGCCCAGCGCAGGATCTCATGGGGCGCCGCGCCCCGGCGCAGGTCCGCTTCCATGCGGCTGCGGAAGGCGAGCATCAGTTCGCGCCAGAAGCTGATCCAGTCGGCGCCGAGCCCGGCCAGGGTGGCGCAGTGGTCCAGGATGCCCACGGTGTCGCCCTGCAGCAGGGCCTCCAGGATGCCCTGCACGCTCACCGCCGGGACGATGCCCAGCTGCTCGCGCACCAGATCCTCGGCCACCCGGCCGGCGCCGGCCGAGATGACCCGGTCCAGGGTGGTGAGGGCGTCGCGCATGGAGCCCTGGCCGGCTTCGGCCAGCAGCCGCAGGGAACCCTCGTCCCAGCTGACCCCTTCCTGCTCGCAGACGTGCTTCAGCCGGGCCTCGATCACCGGCACCGGGATCAGCCGGAACGGGAAGATCTGCACCCGGCTCTTGATGGTGTCCGGCACGTCCTGCAGCTCGGTGGTGGCCAGCACGAACACCGCGTGGGCGGGCGGCTCCTCCAGGATCTTGAGCAGCGCGTCGAAGGCGCTGCGGCTCATCATGTGCACTTCATCGATGATGTAGACCCGGTAGCGGCAGAAGGCGGGCCGGGTCTGCACCTGCTCGCGCAGGGCGCGCGCGTCCTCCACCGAGGAGCGCGAGGCCGCGTCGATCTCCATGATGTCCAGGTTCTGGTCCGGCAGTTCCGCCGCCAGGCAGGCGTCGCAGACGCCGCAGGGCGTGGGGGTCGGGCCTTCCTTGCAGTTCAGGGCCCGGGCCAGGATGCGGGCGGTGGAGGTCTTGCCGGTGCCGCGCACGCCGGCGAACAGGAAGGCCTGGTGGTGGATGGCGCCGGTGGCCTTGGCGCGCAGCAGCGCGTTGGTCAGGGCCTTGACGCTGGCTTCCTGGCCCACCAGATCGGAGAGCAGCCGGGGACGGTACTTGAGGGCGAGGGTGGTCATAGAAGGGCCATTCTCCCACGAAGACGCGGGTTCCGGTGCTCTCACCTGCCGCCGGACCGGCTCGGCCGCCGTTCCGGCTTGGTTGTGAATCTCATCACCTTTGGAACCTATTCAAGCGGAAGGGTGTATTGTCCAGATCAGGTGCTGGATGGGCGGGCGGAATCGCCCCGGTTGGTGATGGGCGAACGTCGTTGACAGTTTCGGGGAAGAGGCCGGGCACCTTCCTTCTGCTGAAGCAAGGCATCGCCTCGATGTATTTCTTCCAGAATGCATGGCCGATGAACATGATGGGGTGGGTGGATGTTCGATAGGAGGTTGGCGAAGTCGAAGACCCTATCGGATGCAGCCATGACCGGCCAGGCCGCCCATCTGCCCGATGCGACCCCCGAGGGCCCCCAGGACACCCTGCTCCGGGCAGGTGCCCTTCAAATGGCCATTTTCAACAGCGCCAATTTCTCGAGCATCGCCACGGACGCCAAGGGGGTGATCCAGATCTTCAACGTCGGCGCCGAAAGGATGCTGGGCTATCTGGCCGCCGAGGTGATGAACAAGATCACCCCTGCCGAAATTTCCGATCCCCGGGAACTGATCGCCCGGGCGGCAGCGCTGAGCGTCGAACTCGGCACCAGGATCACCCCCGGCTTTGATGCGCTGGTGTTCAAGGCCTCGCGAGGCATCGAGGACATCTACGAACTGACCTACATTCGCAAGGACGGCAGCCGTTTCCCCGCTGTGGTTTCCGTGACGGCGCTGCGCGACGCGCAGGACATCATCATCGGCTACCTCTTGATCGGCACCGACAATACCGCGCGAAAGCAGGTGGAAGAGGAGCGGATGAAGCTCGATCAGCGCCTGCGCGACCAGCAGTTCTACACGCGCTCCCTCATCGAGTCCAACATCGACGCGATCATGACCACGGATCCCCAAGGCATCATCACCGACGTCAACAAGCAGATGGGCGCGCTCACCGGCTGCACCCGCGACGAACTGATCGGCGCGCCTTTCAAGAAATATTTCACGGACCAGGACTTGGCCGAGGCGGGCATCAAGCAGGTGCTGGCCGAAGGCACCGTCACCAATTACGAACTCACCGTCCGCAGCAGGGATGGCAAGGAGGTGGTGGTGTCGTACAACGCCACCACGTTCTATGACCGGGACCGGATTCTGCAGGGTGTGTTCGCGGCGGCGCGCGACGTCACGGAACGCAAGCGTTTGGATCAGGTTCTGCAAGAGAAGAACCTGGAGCTCGAGAAGGCGAACCAGGCCAAGGACAGTTTCCTCGCCAGCATGTCCCATGAGCTCCGCACCCCGCTCAACGCCATCATCGGGTTCACCGGCATCCTGCTCATGAAGCTGCCGGGACCGCTCACCGTGGATCAGGACACTCAGCTCAAGACCGTCCAGGGCAGCGCCCGGCATCTGCTCAGCCTTATCAATGACCTGCTGGATTTGGCGAAGATCGAATCGGGGAAGGTGACGCTGAGCCCGGAATCCATATCCTGCCGCGGCCTGCTCGAGGAAGTCGCTGCGGCCTTGCGCCCCGCTGCCGAAGCCAAAGGTTTGATCTTCGACGTCGTCCTTCCCCCTCAGGCGTTGCAGGCCCATACGGACCGGCGGGCGCTGAGCCAGATTCTCATCAACCTCGCCAACAACGCCATCAAGTTCACTGAAAATGGCAGCATACGACTGGAAGTGGAGGAGCAGGGCAACGACCGGCACAGCTTGGAGTTCCGGGTCGCCGACACTGGAATCGGCATCCGGGCCGAGGACCAGATCAAACTCTTCGAGGCTTTCAGCCAGTTGGGCAGCGCCAACGCCCGCCGCCATGAAGGAACCGGCCTGGGTCTGCACCTCAGCCAGAAATTGGCCTCCCTCATGGGCGGAAGCATCCACTTCACGAGTGAATTCGGCAAGGGAAGCAGCTTCTGTCTGACCCTTCCGGGACTGTGACGATGTGCTCGCGCATCCTTATCATCGAAGACAATCCCGCCAACCTCGAAATGATGGGCTACCTCCTGAAATACTTTGGTCATGAGGTTTTCGCCGCAACGGACGGAGAGGCGGGCCTGGAGCTGGCTCAAAGGATAGGCCCCGAAATCATCATCTGCGATATCCAGATGCCAACCATGGATGGATTCGAGGTCGCCCGCCGATTGAAAGCCGATGCTCGCCTTCGGCACATCCCCCTCCTGGCGATCACCGCTTTGGCCATGGTGGGCGATCGAGAGCGGGTGCTGGCCTGCGGGTTCGACGGCTATATTTCCAAGCCCGTCGAACCCCAGGCCTTCGCCGGGCAGCTGGCGGCCTTCCTGCCCTCCAGCCCTCCCGCTGCTCCCGATCTGCCTGGAAAGCACGGAGGTCATTGATGGCCAGGATCCTTGTTGTCGACGACCGCCCGCTGAACCGCGACCTTCTGAAGACCATCCTTGGCTATGCCAACCATGAGGTGGTAGAGGCAGAGGATGGGGCTGATGCCCTGGATCTGGTCCGGACCCGGCCGTTCGACCTGATCATCTCCGATATCGTCATGCCGACCATGGATGGGGTCGCCTTCGTCCAGGCGATCCGGGCCGATCCGCGGTTCGATCACATCAATGTGATTTTCTATACCGCCACCTACCGCCTGCACGATGCGCGCAAGATGGCGGAATCCTGTGGCGTCCTCAGGGTCCTCCCGAAACCTTGCGAGCCCGAAGTCATCATCGCAACCGTCAATGAGTGTCTTGGTGTTACCGCCGTATGCCAATCGCCTTTGCCCATCGAGGATTTCCCTGCGGTCCCCGCCGACCACAACCTGGTTTCTTACCTCAAGGACCTTCATCAACTGAATGCCCGAATCACCACCATCGTGGCCCAGGGCAACGAACTCGTGGGCCAAGGCGGCCTGATCGAGAGGGCGGCCGGGGCCATCACCGGCACCCTTGGCAACCTGGAAAGGATGACCCTGCGTCTATCGGCCATCCTCGAAGCCAGCATGGACCTGGACCTGGAACGCGACCCGCAGGCTCTCATGGCGCTGTTCTGCCGGCAAATCCGCGGCGTGGTCACCTCCCGTTTCGCCGTGCTTGGCATCGGCGAGAACCCGGAGGCCCCCCTGACCGGTCTGGAGGTCTACGGTCTGCCCAGGGAGCAGTGGCAGCCCTTCCCGGACCATCCCGGATTCTTCCGGCGCCTCATGCGCGAGGGCAAGGCGCAACGCGCCAGCGGGCCCGGTTGGGCGCCATCCCAGTGGGACCTGCCTGCCGGGCACCCTGCTTGCGGTTCCCTCCTGGCCATCCCGGTATCCTCGCCCCGGTGCACCTACGGCTGGGCCTACCTGGCCGATCGGATCGGTGCTGACAGCTTCAGCGAGGAGGACGAGAAACTGGCATCCACCCTCGCCTCCCATTTCGCCGTCGCCTACGAGAACCTCCGGTTGATGGAGGACCTGCAAGGTCAGATCCGGGAACGCATCCACGCCGAGGAGGCCGGCCTTCGGCTCAACGAGATCGTGGAATCGTCCCCAGCCGCCATCATCAGCGTTGGGCTCGACCGCCGGATCACCAACTGGAGCAAGGGAGCCGAACATCTTTTCGGATTTTCGCAAGCCGAGGTGTTGGGTGAGCCCTTGGCCATGCTGACCCCACCCGAGTTCGAGGAGCAGCACGCTGCCGCCATTGCCGCCCTGGAGCGGGGCACTCGCCTTCCCGCCTACGAGACGGTCCGCCTCCGGAAGAACGGCACGCCTGTGCCGGTTTCAATCCAAATGACCACCGTTCAGGACACGGCCCACAGGATCGTCGGCTTTTCCGTCATCATGCACGACATCGGTGAGCGGCGGACGCTGGAAGGCGCCCTGCAGAAGACGGCCACCCAGCTGCAGACCATCTTCAACAATGTGGACGTCGTCATCTGGTCCTATGATCCAAAGGGCAACCAGATGCTTGAATTCTCCCCAGCCTGCGAAGCCATCTACGGGCTTCCCCCCCAGGCCTTTTTCGAACGCCCCCAGCTCATGTTCGAGGCCGTCCATCCTGACGACCAGGCGCTCGTGGCCTTGCATCGGGACGACCTCTACAAAGGCTTCCCGACCCTGATCGAACACCGCATCCTGCGACCCGACGGCAGCCTGCGCTGGGTCCTCGCCAAGGCCAACCCCCAAATGGACAGTTCCGGGCAGGTGATCCGGATCGATGGTGCCGTGTCGGACATCACCGAGTCCCGGCGAACCAAGGAGCGGATGGTCCAGCATGAGCGCCTGGCGGCCCTCGGCACCCTGGTCGGCACGGTGGCGCACGATATCCGGAATCCCCTGATGGTCATGACGTCTTCGGCAGAACTATTGGCGACCGAAATCCCGGACAATGACCGCTGCCGCCGCCACCTGGACCTGCTTGGCCGGGCCAGCGCCCGCATCATGACCTTGGTCAACGACCTGCTGGAATTTGGCAGGCCCAAGCCCCTGAAACTGGCGCCGACGCCTGAACACGTCCTCCTGCGGGAAGCGATCGAGGCCTGCGAAACGGCCGCCGCCAGAATGAACGTCCGGGTGGATCTTCAGACAGGCGGCCATCCCGGCGATCTCGTCCTGGATCCGGATCGAATGCACCAGGTCCTGTGCAATATCCTGGAGAATGCCATCCAGCATTCACCCCCGGCGGGCGTCGTGAGGATAGCCACGTCGTTGCAGGCCAGCTCCTGGACCTGCACGGTGGCGGATGAGGGGCCCGGCATTGCCGGCGGGGACCTCCCCAATATCTTCGACCCCTTCTTCACCAAACGGCCCGGCGGAACGGGGCTGGGCCTCTCCATTGCCCATTCCATCGTGCAACAGCACGGAGGCGAATTGGTGGCGGAGAACCGCTCGTCCGGCGGGGCTGTTTTCACGATTCAGCTGCCGCTGATCAAAGCCGCGGCCGACCTTCGCGCATGAGCGAAAGTTCTTCACCGGTCGCAATGCGGCGACTGATTCCGTTCCTTCGCTTCATCCCAGGCTTTCAAAAAGGCTGCGCTGCGCCGGGAAGGATGGCCGCTGGACCGGCGGCGCCAAGGTGGCCTTCGGCTCCCGTCGCCGTCGGGCCTGGGGAAAGGTGCCCTGGAGCACCGCGGCCACCCGTTCCTGGTAGTCCGAGTCCAGGATGAAAAGCCAATCATTGCGGGCCAGCACCCCGTAGAAGGGGTCGTCCTTGAGCAGGCGCAGCGATCCCACCCAGGCGCCGGAGGCCCCACTTTCCTTGGCCCGGCGGGCGAAGGCCTCGAGGTCGCGAACCGGCATCAAGGGGCATGCGGCCAGGTTCACCTCGATCCCGCCCCCGGCCAGGCGCTCCATCGCCGCCCACCGGGAGGGAATGGGCGGGGCATGGGGTTCCACCACCTGCCGGACCGTGTCATCGTCCGTGGGGATGGAAAAGCCCACCGTCAATCGGCTGCCGAAGGCCTTCAACAGTTCCAGGTCCTGGAGCACCAGGGGCGAGCGGGTGTGCAGCAGGACCCGCGTGGTGGGGCACTGCAGCAGCACCTCCAGGCAGCCCCGGGTGAGCCGGAATTCCCGCTCCAGGGGCTGGTAGGGGTCGGTGGCCGAGGCCAGGAACACGGACTGCCGGTGCAGGCGGTGGCGCTGGGCCCAGAGCAGCTCCGGGGCATTGAGCTTGGGCGCAGCCCACCGGCCCCACTGCGCCGGATCGTGCAGTTCGCCGGGGGCCCCGCCCGCGACCGGCTGCGGATAGTCGCGCACGTAGCAGTAGCGGCAGCCGTGGCCGCAGCCGCGGTACGGGCTGAGGGCGAAGCCGAAGCCGTAGCGCGCATCCCGTTGGGGCCGCAGGATGCTGCGGGCCTCCTCCGGCTCCACCTGGAGGTCGCCAAATAACAACCTGGAATGCTCAAGCTGAAGGAGAGGGAACGCCATGTCTGTATGATTCGTCTTTTTTTCGTAAAGTCAACCCTCGGGTTCTTCGTTTTCAGCTTTTTGGTGTATCACCACCTGTCAGCGCAGGCTCAATCTCGATTTTGCGGAATTTCCGTGTCTTCACCGTGAAACCCTTTCCCGTGGCTGGCGTAGAGAATGGTCTTGTCGCGAAACCAGGGGCTTGCCAGGATTCTCTTCTGGCGCAGACCGTCCAGGTTGGCCATGGCCTCGTCCATGAGCAGGATCCTCCGGCGGGTGGCCATGATGGCGGTCAAGACGATCAGCTGCCTCTGGCCCCCGCTCATGTTGCCGCCGCCGGAGGGAACGATGGAGTCGTAACCCATGGGCAGGGTCCGCACCCAATCGTCCAGTCCGGACTCCCGGGCGGCCGCCAGGACGCGCTTCCAATCTACCTGCCCGGAAAGGATCCGCAGGTTTTCTTTGATGCTGCCGCCATAGAGGTCAACGAATTGAGGCATGTAGAACACCTGGTTGCGGACGGCGGCGGATTTCCGGCCGTTCAGGCTGACCTGGCCGCGCTCCGGCTCCAGCAGGCCGGCGGCGAGCCGCAGGAGGGTGGTCTTGCCGCCGCCCGAAGGTGCGTGCAACCACCGTTTCTCGCCCGGCTCCAGGCGGAGAGAGAAGCCTTTGAGCACCCATGGGTGGTCCGGTCCGTATCGGAACCAGACGTCCTCCAGTGCCAGCGCTCCATCGCCACCGTCGGGACCTTCGGGCGCCGGCACCTGGGGGCCAGGCATGGCCATGAAGGCGATCCCTTTGGCTAGGCTCGGTCGGATCTGGAGCAGGCTGAGGTAGGCATGGACCAGGCCCTGCACGGCTTCCAGGAACCCCCCGCTCAGCTGGGCGAAGGCCAGCAACTGGCCGACGCTCAGGGTCCCATCCAGGACTCTGAACCCGCCCCAGACCAGCACCGCCAGGCTGATCCCCTGGTGCAAAAGCCCCAGGATCACGCCTTGCCACAGTCCGATGCGCTCGATCGTGAGGCCCAGGGCCAACTGCCGGTCCAGCCACGCCAGCCAACGGTCCAGCCCCTGCCGCTCGGCGCCGGCTCCCTTGAGTGTGGCCACGCCTTGGATGGTCTCAACCAGCAGGTCCCGCTGGCGTGCCGCCACTTCGATCTCCTGGTGCTGAACCCGGACCAGGAGCCGCCCGATCAGGAGGGTGAGTGCGGCCTCCAACAGAGTCGCAAGCACCACCAAACCAGCCCCGGCCGGGAAGAGCAGGGCCAGGCAGACCGGGTAGGTGATGACGAACAGCCCGTCCATCACGGCCCCAAGGGTGCTGCTGGTCATGAGGACCCGAGCGCTCTCAAGGCCATAGAAGGCCTGGAGCAGATCCGCGCGACTGGCCTGGGACAGCACCAGGTAGGGAAGGTGCAGGATGTGTTCCACCAGGGTCCGCTGGGCCGAGGCCTCAAGGGCCGTCTCAAGATGCAAGGCCGCCCGCTGGCGGAGCCATCCGGTCCAGGCCTGGAACAGGGTGGCCGCAGCGATCCCGGCGGCGGTGAGGGCCAGGAGGGAATGGGCGGCGTCGGGCAGAGCCCGATCAACGGCCAGGAGGGTGCCGGCCGGCACGGCCAGGGCAAGGATCTGGCTGAGCAAGCTGGCCCGCAACAAAAACATGAATGATCTACGGTGTGCCAGGAGTTGCAGCCCGATCCGGCCCCAGAAGGTCTTGGCGTCGGGGAGCAGGGGGGTGAGGTCCAGGGCTGAGCCGCCCACCACCGTCCCGCTTGAGCGCAGGGGACCTTCGGAGCCTTCCAGGTCAAGCCAGGCCTTCCCGGCTGCTCAGGACGAACCACCCACCGCTCCGGGCCTGGACCAGGGTCGGACAGTCCAAGCGCGGCAGGTCAACCGCCCCGGCCTCGACTACGCGGGCCGGAATCCCCGCCCAGCGCAAGGCCTCGGTCAGGTCTTGCGCTCCGGCGGTGGGACTGATGCGGTCGCCCAGGATCTGGCCGGCCGAACCGACGCCGCGCAGGGTCAGGAGGCGCAAGAGCGCATCGCGGGAATCAAGCGGGGTCGGCTCAGGCACCCGCGCCCTCGAAGGATCGCAGCAGATCACGGAACAACCCCGGCGCCTGGGCCAGGATATCGTATGGTCCTTCCTGCACCATCCGCCCGCGGTCCAGCACCAGGATCCGGTCGGCGTCGCGGACCGTAGCCAGCCGGTGGGCGATGGTGATACGGGTGCAGGGCAACTCCGCCAGATTGTCGTGCACCCGCGCTTCCGTGGCCGGATCCAGGGCGCTGGTCGCCTCGTCCAGGAGCAGGATGGCGGGATGGTGGACCAGGGCTCTGGCCAGGCTCAGCCGTTGCCGCTGCCCGCCGGAAAGGTGCCGCCCGTCAGGCCCGATCCGGGTTTCCCAGCCCTGGGGAAGGGCTTCGATCACCTCCGTCAGGCAGGCCCGGCGCGCCGCCTCGGTCAGGGCGCCCATGGGCAGGCAAGGATCATGCAGGTTTACGTTGGCCCGGATGGTATCGTCGAACAGGAACGTCTCCTGCAGGACCACCCCGATCCGTCTGCGCAGGTGGGGGAGGTCCAGCTGTTCCAGGTCGAAGCCGTCGAAGTGAACGTGCCCTTCGGTGGGGACGTGCAGGCCCGCCAGGAGCCGGGCCAGGGTGGATTTGCCGGCCCCGGAAGGGCCGACCAGGGCGATCCTGGTGCCGGGCGCGATGGCCAGATCGATCCGGTCCAGGGTCTTTTCGACTTGGGACCCATAACTGAAGCTCACGCCTTCCAGGGTGACGGAGCCCTCGAACCGCTCCAGGCGCAAGCTACCCGAACGTTCCGGGACCGTATCGAGGACATCGTCCAGACGGCGCAGATTGCTCCGCAGATACTGGATCTGCGTGATGGCGGCCAGCAGGGACTCCAACGGCCACAGGAACATTTCCTGCAGGGCCAGGAACGCCACGAGCTCCCCCATAGTCATGCGTTCGGCCAGCACCGCGCGCCCACAGACCCAGAACACCAGCGCGGTGGTCAGCCCCTGCAGCACGACCATGACCTGGCCACCGGTGTTTTCCCATTCCTGCCGGCGCAGGCTCAAGTTGCATCTGCGGAGCATGCGGTTGGTCCAACGTCCGGCCATGCGTCGCTCGGATCCAGTGGCCTTGGTGGTCTCCAGGGAGCTCAGGGCTTCCACCCGGGCGGCGGCTTCCTGGCTGGAGGTGGTGAGTTCCGAAGTCATGGCCTGCTCAAGGCGGGCTGCCAGCCATCCCTGGTAGGCGAGCCTGACCAGGGCCAGGGCGAGGATGATTAGGCCCATCTGCAGGTTATAGAAGAGCATCATGCCCAGGAAGGCGAACAGGAGGCCCATGTCCAGGACCAGGCCGACCGATTGGCTACTGAATGCCTGGCGAACCTCGATGACGCTTTCCAGCCGCTCCATGAGATCCCCTGGATGCCGCTGCAGAAAGAAGGCGACGGGCAGGGACAGCATGTGCTTGAGGAAGCCGCTCAGAAGGATCCGATCCAGGACCCGCTGGAGATTCATGACGATCCAGCTGCGCACCAGGATGAGCACGGCCTGGACCGCCAGGGCACAGCCGAAACCCACCGCCAGGCCCCACAGCCAGGTTTCCCGCACTGGGGTGATGACGTGGTCCACCAGAAACTTGCCGATCAGGGGGAAGGTCAGGCCCACCAGCTCCAAGTAGAGGCTCGCGCCCAGGATGAGGAGCAGGCTGGGCAGGCTGGCCCGGAACAGGTCGTGGTAGCGCGCCAGGCGGAACCACCGCTGGCGCCGGTGCCGGAAACCATCCCCGGGGACCATGACGATGGCCACCCCGGTGTAATGTCTGCACAGGTCTTCCAGGGCGATCCGGTGACGGCCCAGGATGGGATCCACCAGGATCGCCCGGCGCCGGCTGATCCGCTCCAGTACCAAGAAATGATCGAAATCCCAATGCAGGATGGCGGGGAGTTGGAGTTCACCCAGGTGCTTGACTTCTACCTTGACCGTGGCCGCTTCCATGCCATAGGTTGCTGCGACGTTCTGGATCGCCAAGGCGCTCACCCCGTCCCGATCCACGCAGCAGGCCTGGCGCGTTTCCGCCAGAGGAGCGTGGTGGCCGTGGTAGCCCAGGATCATGGCCAGTGAGGCCGCCCCGCATTCCGTCATCTCCATTTGGGGAATGCAGGCCACCCTGCGCAGTCTGCTGAAACGCCGCCACCGGCCCGCCATCAGTGCAGCCACCGCTTCAGAGGGTCCAGGAACAGCGTGATGGGCGGGACCCGGCGCAAGGTGAACCGGCAATCGAGCACCATGCCCGAACGGAGCGCCAGGGAGCGCATCGCCGGGCCCTTCTCAAGGGCGATCTCCACCCGGACGGCCGGCGCGGCCAGATCCGCGTGCTCGCCGAGCACGTCCCGTATCTCGGACGGCGTCGCCAGATCCTCGGCGATGCGCCGTATGTGGCCCCGGAGGGTGCCGTATTCAGCATTACAATTGAACATAGAGACCCTGGAGGTGCTGCTTGCCGACAGCAGCGCCGAGGTGCACGGTGGTACCGGCCTTCGCTGTGTCCGTTACGGATTGAAGGGCACGCCCTTGGGGCAGTCCTCGGACCTATGCTGCGGCAGTGCCTCCTGCCCAAAGCCACAGCCCCCCCGGTGCAAAAACCTGGTCCGATTACTGACAAATTTTTCTTCGGGGCGCCGCCGGCCATGTCCCAGTTCTGCTTACCCCCCGCCAAGTAGTCCTGAGTGAAACAGGTGAAGTTGCCAGGGAAAAAGAAATCATGACGGCCAGCTGGTGTGCTTGGCTCCAGCCGGAGACCCGCGCCCAGGCGCGGGTCTGCCTGGATCGCATCGTGGCCAGGACTCCCCCGACCGGGCCGTTCCCGGGCGGGGGTTGTCTGGCGGGCGGCGCCGCGGGTCTGGCGCTTTTCCACGCCTACCTTCATCGTTTTGATCCGGGCCGCGACTTCCGGGAGCGGGCCATGGCTTTCCTGGACATGGGCCTGACGAGTTTGGCTGAGGAGCCCATGGCGCCGGGGCTATTGGGCGGGGTCGCGGGTATTGCCTGGGCCCACAGCCAGGTCCTGGACGCCTTGGACGAACCGGAAACCGAGGATTGTTACGAAGTCATCGACCGTGCCCTGGTGGACTACCTTACCCGCGGACCTTCTGGTATCGGTTTTGACCTGGTGGATGGCTTGGTCGGTATTGGCATTTACGGAATCCAGCGCGCCCGCCAAGGCCGCCGGGAGATCCTCGCCGCCGCCGTGGCGGCCTTGGCCCGGCAATCCATAGCCGTACCTTCCGGCAGGACTTGGTTCACTGCGCCTGAGGCTATGCCATCGCACCATCGCCTGGAGGTGCCCAGGGGATACTTCAACCTGGGACTGGCTCACGGCACTCCGGCGGTGCCGGCCCTCCTTGGCCAGGCCTTGGCCCTGGGCGTCGGCGGGGAGCCGGAGCGAAGGTTATACCGGGAGGCGGTGGCTTGGCTTCTGGCCCAGCGCAACCCGGAGGGCGATGCCGCGGTATTCGGTTCCTGGGTGGCCAAGGACGAGACCGATGACCAAAGGCAGGTGCGCCGCCAGGAGCGCCTCCGGGTCGCCTGGTGCTACGGGGATCTGAGTGTTGGGGTGGCCTTGCTGGGTGGGGCGCGCGCCATGAATGACCATGAAACCGAGGCTGCTGCGCTGGAGCTTTGCCGCAAGGCGGCCCGATGTCCGGTCGCTGAAGCGGGCATGGCAGATGCTTGCCTATGCCATGGCGCCGCCGGCGATGCCCACCTGTTCCACCGCCTTTATCATTGCACGTGCGAGCCGGTCTTTGCCGCGGCGGCGGAAGCCTATCTACTCCAGACCATGGCCTGCCAGGATTCTGCCCAGGAGGGGGCCGGGTTTCGCTTCTGGCTCCCCAGACATGAGGATGATCCGGATCCTTGGCGGCCGGATGCCGGCCTGCTCAATGGCACTACCGGTGTCGGCTTGGCCCTGCTGGGCTTCCTGGACCAACGCGAGCCGCTCTGGGACGGATGTCTGCTGACCGATCTCCCGGGCTGGAGGTAAACCATGGTCGAACCGGCAGCCCAGGTTCCATTCGTCGCCTTTCGGACCGCCCTCGAACCCCTGTCCACCTGGACCGGATGGGGCCACCTGCCGGAGGGCTTGACCTGGGACGAGCAACTGGAGGAACTCCGGGGCCGGTTGCGCCTGCTGCTGGACCGGCCGGGCATCCGCGAAGCCTTGGCCCTGGCCAGCCCAGACCTGGATGCGGCCGTGCCCATCTGGCTACGGGAGCCAGCCTCCGCCAAGGGCCGGCGGGTGGAACACGCCCTGGTGCGCTATTTCTCCAGGCTGTGCGGGCGGCCGACGCCCTTTGGGCTATTCGCCGGGCATTCCGTCGGCGCCATCGGAGCGAGCACCCGCCTTGCTCTGGATGGCCGGGAATTCTACCGTCGACACTCCCGCCTGGACGCTGAATACCTATATGCCCTGGTTCGGGACCTGGCCCGGGATTCCGCCATCCAGGCCGGCCTCGCCTTCGTTCCCAACCCCAGCATTTATGTCATCGGCGGCAAGCTGAGATTCCTCGCCACTCACCAGGAGAAAACGGGCCGGCAGTATCATCTGATGGCAGCGGCCGCGACGGATTACTTGATGGACACTCTCGAAGAGGCGCGACCCTGCCGCACCCTGGCAGCCTTGGCGGAACCGCTCGTGGATTCGGGCGCAACCTCGGAGGAAGCGCAGTCCTACCTTCGTGAGTTGGTGGAACGCCAACTTCTGGTCGCGAATCTCGAGCCTCCGATCACGGGTCAGGAGCCCATCCACGGACTCATCCGGCGGCTCCAGGATCTCCCTGGCGCTGAAACCGCAGCCCAGGTACTGGACCAAGTTCGGACCGCCCTGGAATGCCATGACCGTATGCCTTTGGGTTCGGCACCGCCCTATGGTGCCCTAGCGGAACAACTGCAAGGCCTGGGTACCCCGATAGAACGGGCCCGGCTGTTCCAGGTGGACCTGTTTAAGCCGGCCCCTGGCGCCTGCATGGGCGAGGACGTCCTCGGCCCGGTCCGGGAAGGGGTCGACCTGCTGCGGCGTCTGTTCGGACAAGAATCTCCCATGGATCTCGCTCCCTTTCGCGAGGCCTTCCTGGAACGGTTTGATCAGCAGGAGGTTCCCCTGCTTCGATTGCTGGATCCCGACCTGGGGCTCCCCTTCGGACCCTCCGGCACTTCCCAGGTGGATGCGGGTCCGCTCTTGGCGGGGTTGCGGTTTCCGGAGTCCAGCCCGGATGGTGCGTCCTCCCTCCGCCCCTTCCACAGGTTTCTGCTGAACCGGATACAGGAAGGTGCCGGCCCAGTACTGAAACTGCATCGGGCTGAGTTGGAGCCATACTTCCTGCCCGACCCGCTGCCTCTGCCGGAAGCGTATTCCATTCCTGTGCGGGTGGAGATGGACCAGGGTCGGGTGCGCAGAGTGTTTTGCGGCGCCGTCTGGGGTCCCACCGGCGCTTGTATGCTGGCCCGGTTCTGCCATGGAGATGCGGAACTGACGCGCCTGGTGCGCGACTACCTGGCCGCGGAGGAGGCCTTCCGGGGCGATGCCGTCTTCGCCGAAATCGTCCACTTACCGGAGGACCGCAGCGGCAATGTGATCCTTCGGCCATTGTTGCGCGGCCATGAAATTCCCCTCCTGGCGCGTTCCGGCGCGACCGCAGAGCGGCAGATCCCGCTGGCGGATTTGCGGGTTGCGGTGCGCGACGAGCGGTTCGTCCTCACCAGCGCCTGCCTGGGTCGGGAAGTGGTGCCCAGGTTGACCAACGCGCACCACTTCCAGCACCGGACCCTGCCACTCTATCGATTTCTCTGCGGTCTGCAATACCAGGGAGTCTGCAGCCCCTGCTGGGACTGGGGTGGACTGGCCGAGCTGCCTTTTTTGCCCCGGATCGAAGTGGGCCAGGTGGTGCTTACCCCTGCCTCCTGGCGCGTCCAGCAACGGGAGGTCGCAGCCCTCGCGGCATCGGTCGGCCCAGAACGGGGGACAGCCCTCTACAGCTGGATGGCTGCGCGCCGGCTCCCGCGCCTGGTCCTGCTGGCTAATGGGGAGCACAAACTGCCCGTGGATCTTGGCAACGCCATGAGCGTGGAGATGTTGCTTGATGCGGTGCGCCGGGCCAGGGAATTCACCCTGGAAGAGTTCATCGGGGATCCGGAGGCGCAGGCGGTGACTGGTCCGGAAGGCCCCTACGCTCATGAACTGGTGGTGCCCTTCCTTGGCGCCCTTCGGCCGGGGGCCCCCCCGACACCGATACCGCAGGACGCCCAGCCCGGCGCGCTTCGGCGCACCTTCCCGCCCGGTAGTGAATGGCTCTACGTCAAACTCTACATGGGGGTGCCCGGTGCGGACGAACTGCTGCTGGCGGTCGTGGAGCCTTGGGTGCGGGAAGCGCTTGGGGAAGGTTGGGCGGACCAATGGCATTTCCTGCGCTACGGAGATCCGGGTTGGCACCTGAGGGTCCGGCTGCACGGCGAACCCGGCGCCTTGGCCGCTCTGGCCTTGCCGGCGCTACGGCGCCGTGTCGAGCCGTACCTGCACGAACACCGGCTCTGGAAGGTCCAAGTGGACACCTACGAACGCGAACTGGAGCGCTATGGCCCGGAAACGGCCATGAACGTCAGCGAGGCACTCTTCCACCAGGACAGCGAAGCGGCGCTGGCTCTGGTCCGGCTTGACCCAGGCCAGGCGGGTGCGGGTTTCCGGTGGCAGGCGGCACTGCTAAGCTTTGATCGTTTCCTGGGGGATTTCGGACTCGAGTTGGAGGAGCGCCGCGTGTTTGCCGAGCGGATGCGCATGGCCCATCTGCGGGAACTCAATCTCACCGATGGTTGGGAGGCGCAGTTAGGCGAGCGCTACCGCCAGGAACGGCGAGGGGTGGAAACGCTCCTCGGTCCCCAAGGCCCCAATGGGCAAACCCTGGCCGGGGCGGGCGAAGTGTTGGCGGCCCGCTCCCGCGGCCTGGCACCAGTCCTGGCCCGGCTGAGGACGGCTACCGGCCCGGATCTGCCACCGGAGGTACTGCACCGCAGGTTGTGGAGCTACCTGCATATGTCCGCCAACCGGATCCTGAAGTCGGACCACCGCTTGCACGAGGTTCTCTTCTATGACTTCCTGTTCCGCCATTACCGCTCCAGTTCGGCCAAGTCAGCACGGCCGCCGGGGCCCATTCGACCTGGATCCAGGTAGAGACCCGCAGGCTCTTAGACCTCGTGCAAGCCGGGCTCGATCCGACCCATTGACTCGGGCAGCACCGGTCAGCCAAGGGTTGGCCGAGCCTTGATCGCTGGTCCGGCATGAGCCGGTAGAGCGGCTTGCCGCGCAAGGCGGTCACCGGCATGGGGCCGAAATACCGGCTGTCCAAACTGTTGTCCCAGTTATCGCCAAGGCAGAACAACTGGCCTTCCTGGAGAAGGACCGGCCCGGCCCGGTCCAGGTGGTAAGGATCGTCCAGGCGCCCAACGGACGGTGTCCTGGGCAGGTGCGCTCCCACTTGCGGCTCACCGTTCACCAGCAACTGGCGATCACGCACTTCCACGACGTCCCCAGGGATTCCCACGCAGCGCAGGATCCAGATGACCTGGGTGTCCTTCGGGGAGCCGATGAGCACCAGGTCTCGGCGCGCGGGCAGATGATCATGGAACGCCCTCATGTCCCCCACAAAAAGTTCCCCAGGCAGCAGTGTCGGCACCATGGAAGCGGCGGACATGGTCAGCAAGTCATAGCGCGATGGGAGCAGGCGCAGCAGAGTGAGTTCAGTCACACCGTTGGCCAGAAGCACCAGGCCCAGGAGGGCGGGCCACCGCCCAAGCCAGGGATAGGTAGGCCGCATGGGCCGCTGCCGACCCAGGGCAGCCGCGCTGACTGTGGCAACCAGGAGCCAGGCCACAGCCACCCCGGCAGTGGCGAGCGTGGCGGGGAAAGAACCCATGGCCCAGAACACCCAGACGGCCATGATGCCCAGCCAGCCCAGATGCAAGACCAGAGCCGTCACCCATCGCCCGAGATAAAGCTGTCCCAGGCCCGGTACCACTAGGGAGAGCAAGGCGGCAACCCAGGGGTTGGCCTGGGCTGGGGGGGCTGTTTCGGTGTGGTGCATGGGGAAATACTCCTTCATGACACATCAAATTGAGGCCACATCGGAGCCAGGGGCTCGGTTTCGGGGCCAAGGGTGACTCATAAATTAGAAATGATTTTAAGGACCGAAAAGTTTCATCAACTTGCCAAGTCTGGTTCTTCCCGGCCGCCTGCTCATGGCCAATCCGTTCAACGGTGGACACTGGATTCCCGATCTCTACCTGCAATCCGTCGATCTCGAACATCCGTCCTTCCTTCGTCGATTCGAGTTCGAAGATGAAATCGCCCGGAACCCCGCCAGGACTGCAACCCCTGCTCCGTAGCCATTCCGGGGTCCGTCCTTGGTGTTCCTATCCTGCTACCCCAGGACCTCGCACAGCATCCGGACGAAACGTCTTGGACCAGTCCAGGGTCTCAAGCCGCAGGCCCCGGTCGTCAATGGCCGCGTTCTGGCCGGCTGGGAGGAAAATGTTCATCGGTCTTGGAATCCAGCGGAATTCCATGAACATATTCATTCACCGAATTTTTCGATTCCGCTTCATTTCCGAGCTAGATGCCCTTGGAAATGGACGTTTCTACCAGTACGGCAATATTCGAATTTGGAAAATGCGCAGGAACGGTAAGCCCACGAATTCAGCATTGAAGGCGTGGAGGGGGGTGACTTCACATAACGTGGCCGCAGCCGCGGTACGGGCTGAGGGCGAAGCCGAAGCCGTAGCGCGCATCCCGTTGGGGCCGCAGGATGCTGCGGGCCTCTTCCGGCTCCACCTGGAGGTCGTGGAAAAAGCCTTTCGGCATGTCGGGCGGGAACAGCGAGCTGGCCATACCTGAATCATTCGCCTTTTTTTCGTCACGTCAAGGGGAATCGTGGCCGCGCCGGGCTGGGCTATGATGCTAACAACCATCATTGCCCGGGACGCGCCCATCCGCTGTCCATCGGCATGTTCCAGCAGGAAGGATCAGCCTATGCATCATCTCAAGGGCAAGGCGGTCGTCGCCCAGGGCGGCGGCCCCACGGCCGTGATCAACCAGAGTCTGGTCGGACTGGTCATGGAGGCGCGCAAATGGCCCTTCATAACCCATGTCTACGGCGCCCGGTTCGGTGTCAGGGGCATCCTCAAGGAGGATTTCCTCGACCTGACCCTGGCCACCACCCACAACCTGGAGATGGTCGCCGCCACGCCCTCGTCGGCGCTGGGCTCCACCCGGGACAAGCCGGACGAGGAATACTGCGCGCGCATGGTCGCGGTGTTCCAGAAGCACGGCGTGCGCTACTTCTTCTACATCGGCGGCAACGACTCGGCCGAGACCTGCCGGATCGTCGCCAGCTACGCCCAGCAGGTGGGCTACGACCTGCGGGTGATCCACATCCCCAAGACCATCGACAACGATCTGCGGGTCACCGACCACTGCCCCGGCTACGGCTCCGCCGCGCGCTTCGTCACCTCGGCCTTCGCCTGCCTGGACATGGACAACTTCGCCATCCCCGGGGTCTTCATCGGGGTGGTCATGGGCCGCAACGCGGGCTGGCTGACGGCGTCGTCGGTGATGGCGCGGCGCGATCCCAAGGACGGTCCGCACCTGATCTACGTGCCGGAGCGGGTGTTCGACACCGACCGGTTCCTGGACGACGTGGAGCGGGTGTATTCCCAGAACGGGCGCTGCGTCATCGCCCTCTCCGAGGGCATCGTCTCCGCGGACGGCATGCCTGTGCTCATGTCGCTCCAGGGCGAGCACGAGCTGGACCCGTTCGGCAACATGCAGCTTTCCGGCCGCGGCACCCTGGGCGACGCGCTTTCCGACCAGATCAAGCAGCGCCTGAAGATCAAGCGGGTGCGCTGCGACACCTTCGGCTACCTGCAGCGTTCCTTCCTGGGGGTCACTTCGGAGGTGGACATCAGCGAGGCCCGGGACGTGGGCGAAACGGCGGTGCATTTCGCCTCCAGCCGCGGCCAGGACGGTTCGGTGGCGATCCGCCGCACCGGCGACTATTCCGTGGATTATTTCCTCACCCCCCTGGACACCGTGGCCCGGGACACCAAGTCCCTGCCCCCCGAGTACCTGAAGGGCGAGCACGATATCGCCGAATGTTTCCGGGACTATGCCCGTCCGCTGATCGGGACGATCCCGCATTTCGACCGGATCATCGCCCCGCCGGTGGAGATCGAGCGCTGACCGGATGTATGCTTAGCTGAAACCTGACATCAAGGGAGTCGCCATGCAGCTGACCCGTCCCGCCCTGGCCTTGTTCGCCACATGGTTCCTGGGTGCCCAGGAAGCCCTGCCCCTGAAACTGCCCGCCGCCGTCAGCGGCGGCGCCAGCCTCGCCGAGACGCTGGCCGGCCGCAAGACCGTGCGCAGCCTGGGCGGCCCCGGCCTGACCCTGGCCGAAGCCGGCCAACTGCTCTACGCGGCCCAGGGCGAGAACCGCCCCGGCAAGCGCACGGTGCCTTCCGCCCATGCGAAGTATCCGCTGGAGCTCTACCTGCTCACCAGCGGCAGCGATACCCTGCCGGGAGGCTTCTACCACTACCTGCCCGTCGGCCACCAGCTGAAGAAACTGGGCGAAGGGAGCCCCCAAGGCACGCTGGGCAAGCTGAAGAGCATGCAGCCCTGGATCGCCTCCGCCCCGGCCGTGTTCGTGGTGGCCGGCGTGCCCACCCGGATCGACCCCACCGGCAAGAACCCGTCCCTCACCTACTACGAAGGCGGCGCGGCGGCCCAGTGCCTGCTGCTCCAGGCCGTCGCCCTGGGCCTGGACGCCGGCACCGCCGCGGGCCTGGACATGGACGCGGTAAGCCAGGCGCTGAAGCTTCCGGCGGGCACCCAGATCCAGACGGTACTGCCCGTGGGCCGGGAAAAGAATCCCAATTCCTGAATGGATGTAGAAGGGAGTACCCGCATGCGCCTGATCCCCGCGATCGCCCTGGCCCTGACCCTGCTTCCGGCCGGAGCGGCCGAAACCCGCAGCGTCTGGCGTGTCTCAACCTATACCTGGATCAAGCGGGTGCGCGCCGAGCCGGGCGCGCCGGCCAACGGTCAGCCGGTGCGGGTACAGCCCACCGCCCTGGTGCGCATCCTGGGCGCCGTGGAGCTCGGCCTCGACGGGGAGCCCCTGTTCACCAAGGAAGAGCTGGTCAGGCTGGCCAAACCCCTGGCGGAAGCGCTCGCCCTGGCCACCCCCGGGGAGGACCTGGAGGTGCTGAGCACCTGGAAGCACGGGACCCAGGTATTCTCCTCCGCCACGGGCGTGACCGCGCGGGTGTTCGCCCGGGACGGCAAGCTCAACCTGATCGTCCATGACGCCCGGCTGGATTTCATCGCCGAAAACGTGGCCACGGACAATCTGCCCGTCTTCCAGTTCGGCTCGCGCGCCGCGGCCGGCGGTGTGGTCCTGAGCGGACCCGGGGTGGCATTGCCCCGGCCCGACTGGGCCCAGCTGACCCTGGAGGCGCCGCCGGCCGTCATCGCGCCGCCCACGCTCCCGGCAGCCAGCGTGCCGCCGCCCCCGCCTCCGGTCGCCAGCGCTCCGCCTCAGCCGCCGCCGCCGCCCCCGGGCCTGTTGGATCGCCTGCGCCTGCTCAAGCAGTCCCGGGAGGAGGACCTCATCACCGAAGCGGAGTACGTCCAGCGCAAGCAGGAAATCCTCCAGCAGTTCTGAAAAGCGCCAGCCGCCTGGCCATGGCCGGGCGGCTGGCGGGATCCTAGGCCCAGGCCAGCTCTGCGGCAAAGTGGCGCAGGTACTTGCTCTGCTTGACGATGCGCACCCCGCGCACCTGCTCGGCCTTGGCCTTGACCTCGCAGATCACCTCGGCGGCGAAGTCGAAGTGGCTCTGGGTGTAGACCCGGCGCGGGAAGGCCAGGCGGACCAGCTCCATGTTGCTGTAGGTTTCGGTGCCGTCATCTTCGCGGCGGCCGAACATCACCGAGCCGATCTCCACGCCGCGGATGCCACCTTCCAGGTAGAGGGCGTTGGCCAGGGACCAGGCCGGATAATCCTGGGGCTTCAGGTGCGGCAGGAAGGTCTTGGCGTCGATGTAGACGGCGTGGCCGCCGGTGGGCTGGACGATGCCCACGCCCCCTGCCAGCAGCTTCTCGCCCATGTACTCGGCGGTGCGCAGGCGGTAGCGCAGGTAGTCCTCGTGCAGCACCTCCTCGAGGCCCACGGCCATGGCCTCCAGGTCGCGCCCGGCGAGCCCGCCGTAGGTGCTGAAGCCCTCGGTGAGGATCAGCATGTTGCGGCAACCCTCGACCCAGCGCTCATCCTTGAGCGCGATGAAGCCGCCGATGTTGACCATGCCGTCCTTCTTGGCGCTCATGAGGCAGCCGTCGGCCAGGCGGAACATCTCCTGGGCGATGCTCTCCGGGGTGCGGTCCTGCATGCCGGGTTCGCGCAGCTTGATGAACATGGCGTTCTCGGCGAACCGGCAGACATCGAGGATCAGCGGCTTGCCGTACTTCTTCAGCAGCTGGGCATAGGCGCGGATGTTGGCCATGGACACCGGCTGGCCGCCGCCGGAATTGTTGGTGACGGTGATCATGCCGAACGGCACGCGGTCGGCCTCGCGCTTGAGCAGGTCCTCCACCTTGGTCAGGTCGATGTTGCCCTTGAAGGGATGGAGGGTGGCCGGCTGGGTGCCTTCGGGGATCACCAGGTCCAGCGCCTCGACCCCGCCGAATTCCAGGTTGGCCCGGGTGGTGTCGAAGTGGGTGTTGTTGGGGACGATGTCGCCGCGCTTGGCGGCCACGCCGAAAAAGATCCGCTCGCTGGCGCGCCCCTGGTGGGTCGGGATGATGTGCTCGTAGCCGGTCAGCTTCTGCAGCACCGACTGCAGGCGGAAGAAGCTCTTGGCGCCGGCATAACTTTCGTCGCCCTCCATGATGGCGCCCCACTGCCGGGCGCTCATGGCGCCGGTGCCGGAATCAGTGAGGAAATCGAGGATCACGTCCTCGGCGCGCAGCTTGAAGACGTTCAGCTTGGCTGCTTCCAGCAGCTTCACGCGGTCTTCGCGGGTGGTCATGCGGATGGGTTCGACGCTCTTGATGCGGAACGGTTCGATCATGGTCTTGGGCATGGGTGGGCCTCTGGCAGGAATGGGGTTGGGGGAAGGGAACGGCTGGAACGGTACTATCCGGCCAGACCATCGCCGCACGAGGACCTGGCCTCATGCTCCGCTCTCCGCTTCTTGTTCCTGCAGGCTGGGATCATCCTGGTTCCGTTGTATCAGGCCTCGGCCAGAACCTGAAGCCCGGAAAGCGCCTTTTCCATGGAAAGGAACAGGGGCACGCCGCACTTCATGAAGGTCTGCCGGTAGGCTTCATAGAGTTGCCCGCCTTCCACCACCACCCCCAGGCGCTTGCCCGATTCCCGGGCCAGGGCCAGCAGGCCATGGGCGAAGGCTTCCATCTTGGCCGGGTCCTGGGTTTCCAGCCGCTTGGTGAGGGGCACCAGGCCCACCACCACGGTATCGGCCACGGTGCGCAGGGCCAGCCGGCAGCAGTCCAGGTAGGCCGCCTCGTCGGCCATGGGGGTCACGTCCAGGGGCAGCCGGGGCGCCACCAGGTCCTGCAGCTTGTGGGCCTCCAGCAGGGCCTTGACCTCGGCCACCTCAAGCGGCTCCAGGATGTGCCCGGAGATCGCGCCCACCAGGAGGTCCGCGCTCACCACCGACTCGTAGCCGGCGTTGGTGACCACCGCCACCTGGGACGGCTTGCCTGCGGGGAAGGCCGAAAGCCAGGCCAGGGCCGCGTCATAGCGCCCCATGCTTTCGCAGACGATCACCCCGGCCCGCTTGAGCAGGGCCTTCTGCAGCTCCCAGTCGCCGGCGAGCGCCCCGGTGTGGCTGCTGGCGGCCTTCTGCCCCTCGGCGCTGCGCCCGCCCTTGTACATCACCACCCACTTGCCGGCGGCGATCGCCTTCCGGGCCGCCAGGGCCGTGGCCAGGAGGTCGCCGGGCATGAAGCCTTCCACGTAGGTGGCGATGACCCGGGTCTGCTCGTCCTGGGTCAGGGCGGCCACGAAATCGGAAAGGCGCACATCGATCTGGTTGCCGATGGACACGGCGTAGCGCATGGGCAGGTGGGAGGCGCAGGACAGCCGGGTGACCAGGAACGCGCCGCTCTGGCTCACCAGGCTCAGCGGGCCGCCCTTGGCCCGCACCGGCAGCTTCTCCTGGGGGATGAACAGGGTGTTCACCGCGCCGTCGCTGCTGAGGAAGCCCAGGCCGTTGGGGCCCACCAGGGCCGGGGTCCAGCGCCCCTGGGCCCGCAGCCGCTGGAGCAGACCGACCACGGCCTTGCCCCGGCCTTCGGTGTCGGCCCCGTCGCCCACCCCGCCGGGCACCAGGTAGATCAGCTGGGCGCCGCCGCCCTGGGCGCAGAGCTGTTCGATGGCCTCCACCGTCTGGGCCGCGGGCAGGCACAGGATCAGCATGTCCACCGGGTTGGCCAGCAGGTCGCCCATCCCCTGCATGCAGGGCAGCCCGTCGATCTCGGCGACGTTGGGCTTGATCGGCCGGATCATGGAACGATCCAGGGAGGAGGTGAGCAGGTTGTCGAGGATCATCCGGCCGGGTGTGCCGGGCCGGGCGGAGATGCCGGCCAGGGCGATGCTGCGGGGCCGGACCAGCAGGTTGAGCAGGTCGGCGGGGGCGATGGCCGGGCCGATGGGGACCCGGGGCGTGGGCGCGAGGCTGCCGACCCCGTCCAGGGCCACGGGACAGCCGTCCATGCCCACCACCACCGGGTTCATCTCGAACAGCTCGGCGCCGGTCGCGTCCAGCAGGTCCACCAGCTTCCAGAGCCCGCGCAGGTAGGCCAACATCTGGACCTGGTCGGTGAGCGGCTTGCCCTGGCGCATGTCGCCCAGCCAGATCTTGCCCAGGTAGTGGGCCTTGAAATCGGCCAGGGCCTGCTCGGGCGTGACCAGGCTGATGGGCCACAGCAGGGGCTTGATCTGCTCGCCCCAGGCGTTGGTGTGCAGCCCGCCGATGCCCAGCACCAGGGTCCAGCCGGCGTCCACGGTCTTGCGCAGGGCCACCAGGGCCTCGGTGGGCAGGCCGGGAGCCTGGCGGAAGTCCAGCAGGTCCATGACCAGCGTGCCAACCCAGGCGCCGTGGGCCGAGCCGGTCCGCTCCATCTCCTGGGCCAGCGCCCAGATCCGCTGCGGATCGAAGGTCTCGAATTGCACCAGGCCCAGGTCCGACTTGTGCCAGACGTCCTGGGCCACGCCCTTCACCACCACCTTGTCGCCAGCCTTGAACGGCAGGGACGCCAGATCGCCCTCGGAGCGGATCAGGCCCATGCGGCGCTCGCCCAGGCCCGCCTGTTTCAGCAATTCATATGCGTCCACTTCATTGATGAAAGTGCTGCTCATGGGTTCTCCGCGCAAAAGACGACTGAAGGCCAGTATCCGAGGCCGTCGCTGTGCGGGGGATCACGATCCGGTCAGCCGAAACTCACCCAGCCCGCCCGCCCCGGGATCTCCCGGCGCGTGATGACCTTGGATGGCGGGTTGCCGGCCTTGAATTCGGGCACCCAGTCGGCGTGGGTGCGGATGCGCACGTCCCGGTCCTTGAGGCCCTGCAGGAAGGCCTCGAAGGTTTCCGCCAGGGCGCCGCCCTCCACCTCGGTGTGCAGCGCGTAGACGTTCAGCGCGTCCTCCCGGATCAACCCCCACACCTGCTGGTTCACCTGGTCCGGGGTGAGGCCCTCCAGGCCCAGCAGCTCGTCCAGGGTCGGCAGGGTGGTGGGCACCTGCAGGGTGGCCATGGGCTTGCCCTTGACCACCGGGTAGAACGGCTCGAAGCCCCGGCAGTCCCCGGCATAGTCCAGTTCATAGGCCTCCTGCAGTTCCAGGGTGGTGTCGTTGCAGCGCCAGGCCGGGCTCACCGCGCCCTTGGCCGGCTCGCCGAACACTTCGGCGAACGCCAGGTGGGCCTGCAGGTACCAGTCGGCGAGCCATTCCCGGGACTTGCGGTCGAGCAGGTCGTGGTACTGCACGTGGTCCCAGCCGTGGATGGCCACCTCGTGGCCCGCCTCCCGGGCCGAGCGCATCTGCTCCGCCGCCTGCTTCCAGATGATCGGCGCCGGGAGCAGCACGCCGTACATCATGGTCTTGAAGCCGTAGAGCCGGGTGGCGCCGGTGCGGCGCATCTTGTCCAGGAAGCCCTTGCGGAAGATCCGCCGGATGGCCTTGCCGCTGTTGTCCGGGCCGAAGCAGAAGTAGAAGCTGGCCTGCATCTGCTGCCGGTCCAGCATCCGCAGCAGGGCCGGGATGCCGGCCAGGGAGCCCGACAAGGTATCCACATCGACGCGCAGGGAGATGGTCTTCATCCTCCTAGTGTGACACTAGGCGGCCGAACCTTCCTTGAGGATCTCCTCCAGCCGCTTGAACAGGTGCGCCCGGGGCCCCAGGGGCACCCGCTTCAGCAGCATGCCGGCCTGTTCGGGGGTGCGCCCGCCCTTGGTCTGGTTGCATTCCAGGCAGCAGGCCACCAGGTTCTGCCAGGTGGTACGCCCCCCCTGGCAGACCGGGATGATGTGGTCGATGGTGTCCGCCCGGTTGTGGCAACCCTCGTATTGGCAGATGTAGTGATCCCGCTTCATGACCCGGCGATCCAGCCGGCCCATGAGCAGCTTGCTCTCGGGGCAGGCCTTGGCGTACGGGAATATGATAAGTGAAATGACGCCATGGAGATCCAGGTGCCGGTCCAGGTTGGCGGGGTTGAGCACCATGGCCCTTCCGGTGGCCACCGCCCGGATCGCTTTCCGGCGCGCAACCTCCATCATTGGCACATAGTTCCGATCCACGGCAATGACCGAGGCGACAGTGGGCCTTTCCATGGTTCCAGACATAGGGACCTTGCTGGTGATACCGATCCAGCTCCATTTTGCAAGGAAAGATCCCGGAAGGACAGGGTTTTTAGGTGGCTTTCCAGAATACGGCGCTGTTCAGGCCCGCTCATGGGGAAGCAGCCAACGGGCCAGGCGCTGGTCGCCGTCGCCTTCCAGGGTGAGCTCGGCCACCCAGTCGGTGGGCCAGGGGCCGGAACCGCCGGCCCATTCCACCACCAGGTAGTCCTCGGGCTGCACGGTCTCCTCCAGCCCCAGCGACCAGGCCCCGGAGGCGCCCAGCCGGTACAGATCCAGGTGGTACAACCAGCCCGTGCGGCAGCGGTAGCGGTGCAGTACGGCGTAGGTGGGCGAGGCCACCTGGTCGGGATCGCCGCCCAGCCCGGCCAGGAAGCCGCGGGTGAAGGTGGTCTTGCCGGCGCCCAGTTCGCCCCGGAGCAGCCAGGTGCCGCCGGGCGGGGTCAGGGCGGCCAGCTCGGCGCCCAGGGCTTCAGTGGCGGCTTCAAAGTCCAGGATGCGCTCAGCCATGGATTTCCCTCAACAAGGCGGCGAGGCTGGGCCCCAGTTCGCGGATCATCAGCGGGCCCGGGCCGAGCCGGTCGGCGGCCGCCCCGTGCAGCCAGACGGCGTCGGCCACGGCCTGCTTCAGCGCCAGGAGGTCCGTGCTCCGCCGGTGCCATTGGGCCACCTGCGCGACCACCATGCCGGCCAGGAAATCCCCGCTGCCGCCGGCGGAAAGGCCGCGGTGCCCGGTGGGATTGACCCAGCGTTCCGCGCCGGCGCCGGCGACGATGCTTTGGGCCCCCTTGAGCACCAGGATGCCGGGGCCGCCGGCCGCCGCCGCGGCCCGGTCCAGCCGCTCGGTGGTGCCGCGCGGCACCGGCCCCGGGAACAGCCGGGCGAATTCGCCCGGGTGCGGCGTGAGGACCGTGCCCGGGCGCGCCATCCAGCGCTCCCCGCAGCCCGCGCCCAGGGCCGAGGCGTCCAGCACCAGCGGCCCCTGCCACTGGGGCACCTCGGAAATGCCGCCCGGCCCAGCCAGGAGCACCTCGATGCCCTCCGGCACCCGGCCGTCCCAGGCCTGGACCATGGCCTCGGGCACCTGGGCCGCCACCTCGGCGCGCACCTCGGCGTCGGGCAGGATGGTGACCAGCCCGGCGCCCATGCGCAGGGCGCCCTGGGCCGCCATGACCGCGGCGCCGCTCATGCCCTTGGAGCCGGCGCGGATGCCCACGTGGCCGAAGTCGTTCTTGTGGGTGTCCCACCGGGCCGGACCCGGCTCGGGCCGCTCCAGCAGCCGGATTCCGGCCCCGGGGCCCTTCGGCAGCGGGATCGGGATCACGCTGATCGCGCCGCAGCGCTCCCGGGCCGGGCGCAGGCCGTGGCAGAGCTTCAGGTGGCCGAAGCAGGCGGTGCGGTCGGCCGGCACCGAGGCCGGCGCCTCGGGGCTGCTGGGGTCCAGCCCCGAAGGCAGGTCCAGGGCCAGGATCCGGAACGGCGCAGACGGCCCGGCCGCTTCGCTCAACGCCTGGACCCAGGCCGCCGCGGCGCCCTCCAGGGGCAGCCGGGTGCCCAGGCCGAACAGCCCATCCACCACCCAGCCGTGGAAGCCGGCCACGGCCTCGCGCGGGTCGCCGGCATACCGGTAGGTGCCGCCAAGCCCTTCCCAAAGGCGCGCCTGGATGGCCGCGTCACCGCGCCAGCTGGGCCCGGGCCCCAGCGCCCAGACCTGCACCGGGCGGCCCTGGAGCCGCGCCAGCCGGGCCAGGGCGAGCGCGTCGCCGCCGTTGTTGCCGGGCCCGGCCAGGACCTGCAGCGGCACGCCGGCCGGCAGCAGGGCCAGGGCGCCCATGGCCGCGTGCTCCTGCAGCACCAGCGAGGCGATGCCCCAGGTGGCGATGGCCTCCTGTTCCAGACTCCTCATCTCGGTTGCCGTCAAGAGCGGGATCATGCGCGCTTCCTTCCCTGGTGATTGTCGCCGAGAACCGGCGATCCGGCCCCGGGCCATTGCGTCTTTCGTCACGCCCGGTTCCAGACCCCTATGGTATATTCAAGTATTCGTTGGAGTTGAAATGGCCACTTCTCCCATTCGCGTCATTATCGCAAAACCTGGACTGGACGGCCATGACCGCGGCGCCAAAGTGGTGGCCAGGGCGCTCCGGGATGCCGGCATGGAAGTCATCTACACCGGCCTGAGGCAGACCGCGGCGCAGATCGTGGCGGCCGTGGTGCAGGAGGACGCGCAGGTGCTCGGCCTCTCCATCCTCAGCGGCGCGCACAACCAGATCTTCCCGGAGGTGATGCGCCTGCTCAAGGAGCAGGGGGTCAACGACGTGCTGGTATTTGCCGGCGGCATCATCCCCGACGAGGACATCCCCGCCCTCAAGGCGATCGGCATCAAGGCCGTGTTCCAGCCGGGCACCAACACCGATGACGTGGTGGCCTTCATCAAGCAGGATCTGGCCCTGGTCTAGCTACCTCAGCCAGCGGGTGCCCGCGGGCGCAGCGAAGGTGAAGGTGGCCGGCGGGAACGAGGCCGGCACGCGCGGGTCCTGCAGTTCGATCTCCTGGCTTGCGCCGGTGGCGTCGGTCCACTGGATGCGCCGCAGCAGCCCGCCGCGCCCCTCCAGCACCACCCGGGGCAGGCCGGGGCGCCGGGGCTCCAGCGCTACCGACTGGGCGGGTCCGGCCTTGGCTTCGTAGAATCCGGCCAGGGCGTCGGGATTGAGCAGGATGTTCAGCAGCGGGGTATCCGCCGCCGCGCTGAGCAGCGTCGTGCGCCGCGCCGTGCGCGCCTCGGGGTCGTACTGGGTGAGGTTGCGGCCATCGCCGACCAGCAGCAGCCCCTGGCGGTATTCCACCCGCAGGCGCCCGCCCTTGGCCAGTTTCAGCTGTCCTTGGCGGCGCAGCTTGCCGAACACCGCGCTGTCGGATTGCTGCACGAAGCTGCTCTCCAGGCGCCCCGTGGCCCGGAAGCCGCTCCACCAGGCCGGCAGTTCGCCGTTTTCCGCGCCTCCAAGCAGTCCGAGACCAACGCAGGCGCAAAGCAGCTTCCGGAACAATTCAGGACCTCTTGAATTCGATGGAAAGGGCCCCGCTGCCGTCGGGCGCGAGCCCGGGGAGGGCGGTGCCGGATTGCGCGACCAGGACGCCGTTCCGGCGCACCTGCACCTGGACTTCCAGTTCGCCGGCGTCGGTGCCCGCGGGCAGGGCCACGTGCAGCACCGGCACAGGCCGGGCGCCTCCGGCGGTTCCGGGATGGCCGGACAGGGGGCGCAGCTGGGACGGCAGCCTGGGGGCCGGGGCCGCTGGCGGCTTCAGGGTCACCCGGGGTACGCCGCCGGTGCCGGCGGTGCTGCCCGGATGGGTCGCGGTGGTCTTGGACGGTTGCGGCGGCAGCAGCTTCACCACCAGCGGCGCCATGACCTTGACCTGGCCATCGTTGGCGGCGCCTTCGGAGTGGGCGGCGGGGGCGGGTGGCTCGGGCTCCTCCGACAGGCTTTCGAACAGTTCCATGCTGGAGGCAAGGTCCAGGAAGCTGAGGGCCTCGGGCAGGACGTTGCCAGTCTCGCTGGTGGGGGTTTCCGGCGTCAGGTCCAGGAAGCTGAGGGCCTCCGGCAGGGGCGAACCGGGGTGGGTATCCCCTTTCGAACGGGCATCGGTGCCGGGATGGGTGTCCACGCCCGGAGCGGCGGTTCCGGGCGTAAAGGCATCGGTGATCGTGGACCAGGCCGGAGCCGGCGCCAGCGCGGGCGGCGGGGCCGTGGGCGGCGCCGGCGCCGGCTGCGGCGGCCCATCGCCCAGGTGCAGCTGCTTGATCTGGGCGAGCGCCAGCCGGGAGATGCCGCGCAGGGTTTCAAACACCCCCTCGCCGGTCCGGGCGGTGGCCGGGAAACTGGCCACCTGCCGGGGGTTGAGTTCCCGCTCCAGCAGATCGACCGGCACGATCTGCTTCAGATCGCGCTTGTTCCACTGGAAGACCATGGGTATCTCGGAGAGGGTCAAGCCCAGCTCCCGAAGGTTTTCCTTGAGGTTCTGGATGCTTTCCCGATTGGCGTCGAGCATCGCGGTCTGGCTGTCGGCCACGAACACGATGCCATCCACGCCCTTCAGCACCAATTTGCGGGTGGAATTGTAAAAGACCTGACCCGGCACGGTATAAAGCTGCAGCTTAGCCTTGAACCCGCCGATGACGCCCACTTCCATGGGCAATAGATCGAAAAACAGCGTGCGGTCGGTTTCCGTGTTCAAGGACACCATCTCGCCCCGGGCTTTTTGTGAAGTCCTTTCGTAGATGGCGCTGAGGTTGGTCGTTTTTCCGCACAGCCCTGGCCCGTAGTAAACGATTTTGGCCGTCATCTGGCGGGTGGCGTGGTTGAAAAAAACCATCTTCGGAGTCCCGAGGTCAGACCTGAGTGTAACGGAATCCTACACCCAGCTCCAACCATAAATGCTTTACGACTCAACCCATACCCGAACGAGCCGTGCTCAACAGCTGCGCATGACCCCCACCAGGACACCCTGGATGCTGATCCGTTCCGGTGCGAAGCACTTGGGGGAAAGGTCCGGATTGTGCGGAATGAGCCAGACGCCCTGCCCGTCCTTGCGGAATTCCTTGAGGGTGGCCTCCTCGCCGTCGATGAGGGCCACGACCCGGTCGCCGTTGCGGTAGTCGCCCCGCCGCTGCAGCACGATCAGATCACCGTCCAGGATGGAGTCCTCCACCATGGAGTCGCCCCGCACCCTCAGCACGAAGAGTTCCTGGCGCTCCCGGTGGATGCAGGTGGGAACTTCCAGCGGGATGGCCCGGGATTCGGGCAGCAGCGGCGTGCCGGCGGCGACGTCGCCGCAGAACGGGACCGACCTGGCCCGCTTGGGATCGGCATCCATCCAGCCGGTGGCCGCCCCCGGGGCGGCCTCATCGTCCTTTGAAAGGATGATGTTGTTGCCCTTGCCATGGCTGCGGTCCAGGAAACCCTTATCAATCAGGTGCTGGACGTGCTTGTGGATCGTGCTCACGGCACTGGAGCCGACGCCATCGGCGATTTCCTTCAGCGTCGGACTCCGCCCTTCGCTTTCGAGAAACTTCCGGATGTGCTGAAGCACAGCCAGCTGTCGTTTGGTCAGGTCCATTGGTTTCATAATGCATAAGATAGGCGAAAGGCAAAGGGCCGTCAATCCCTTTTTTTTCGCCTTGTGGAAAATCGCGCGGCGGTCTTTGGCTTTTTTTTACCACGACCCTTTAGCTGACCGATCTGGTAATCTATTTCCATCGTGCGAACTTGCGATTCAACAGCAAGGTTCGCAATATGATGGTCATGCCGCAAGCGCGCATCCAATGGAGATAAAGCCAATGCTCACCCAGACCGGCACTTCAAAAATCGCGGAAAACCGTTCATGTGTGAATGATTTTTCCATTGAGGTCGCCACGGTCAACGGCTCAGGTTCCCAGACCGCCAACATCGTGCTGATGCGCACCATTTTCCAGATGGGCGTGCCGGTCACCGGCAAGAACCTGTTCCCTTCGAATATTGCCGGTTTGCCCACCTGGTTCCAGATCCGGGCCAGCCACCAGGGCTACCAGGCGCGCAAGCAGGACATCGACTTCATGATCTGCATGAACCCGGAAACGGCCAAGGATGACGTGGCCAAGGTCGGCGCCGGCGCAGTGCTGGTCTATGACGAGCCGCTCAAGCTCGACGCGCTGCGCAGCGACCTCACCTTCTGCCCGGTGCCGTTCCAGAAGCTGGTCTCGGCGGCCTGCCCCGAGCCCAAGCTGCAGAAGCTGGTCAAGAACATGGTCTACGTGGGCGTCGCAGCGCAGATCCTGGGCCTGGACATGGAGGAGGTGAAGCTGGCGATCGGCAAGCAGCTGGAAGGCAAGCAGAAGGCCATCGAGCTCAACCAGACCGCGGTGCAGGTGGGCTACGACTGGGCCGCCGCCGAGGCGCCGCGCCAGGACCGCCTGCGGGTGGTGCGTGACCACAAGACCGATGGCCAGATCATCATCGACGGCAACACCGCCTGCGCCCTGGGCGCCATGTTCGCGGGGGTCACGGTGGTGGCCTGGTATCCCATCACCCCCAGTTCCTCCGCGGTGGAAGCGCTGATCGATTACGCCAAGGTCTACCGCAAGGATCCCGCCACCGGCAAGCTCAACGTCGCCATCATCCAGATGGAGGACGAGATCGCCTCGGCGGGCGTGGTGGTGGGCGCGGGCTGGGCCGGCGCGCGGGCCATGACCGCCACTTCCGGCCCGGGCATCTCCCTCATGAGCGAATTCATCGGCCTGGGCTACTTCGCCGAGTGCCCCGGGGTGTTCCTGGACGTGGTGCGCATGGGCCCCTCCACCGGCCTGCCCACCCGCACCAGCCAGGGCGACACGGCCCTGTGCGCCAAGGCCAGCCACGGCGACACCCTGCACATCTGCCTCTACCCCGGGAACATGGAGGAGTGCTTCCAGTTCACCTACCAGGCCTTCGACCTCGCCGAGCGTTTCCAGACGCCGGTGTTCGTGGTGTCCGACCTGGACCTGGGCATGCAGAACTGGGCCTCGAAGCCGTTCGCCTATCCGGAAGGCAAGCTGGACCGGGGCAAGGTGCTCGACCAGGAGGCCCTTGCCAGGATCCAGGACTGGGGCCGCTACAAGGACCTGGACGGCGACGGCATCCCGTACCGGACCCTGCCCGGCACCCCCGGCGGCAAGGGCGCCTATTTCACCCGCGGCACCGGGCACAACGTCTACGGCCTGTATTCCGAGAAGCCCGAGGATTTCCAGTATCTGGTGGACCGGCTCAAACGAAAGTTCTTCACCGCGAAGGCGTTCGTGCCCAAACCGATCCGTTCGGGCCCGGGCTGCGCGCGTGGCATCCTGGCCTACGGTTCCAGCGATCCCGCCGTGGTGGAGGCCCGGAACATCCTGCTCGGGCAACATGGCAAGGAGACCGACTACCTGAGGGTGCGCGCCCTGCCCTTCACCGATGAGGTGATCGAGTTCATCCGGACCCACGAGGTGGTCTACCTGGTGGAACAGAACCGCGACGCCCAGATGGCCGGCCTGATCAAGGACTTCCATCCGGAACTCGGCACCCGCCTGCACTCCGTGCTGCACTACGACAGCACTGCCATTCCGGCCCAGACCATCGTCGACCAGATCAACGCCTGCGAACAGTGAGCCCAGCCATGTCCACCACGACCCCCACCGCCCCCGTCCCCACCAACAAGCTCGGCCTCACCAAGCAGGATTACGTGGGCGCCAAGTCCACCCTCTGCCCCGGCTGCGGCCACGACGCCATCACCTCGCAGATCATCCAGGCGGCCTTCGAGATGAACCTGGAACCGCACCGGGTGGCGAAGCTATCGGGCATCGGCTGCTCCAGCAAGACGCCGACCTACTTCATGAGCCAGGCCTGGGGCTTCAACTCCGTGCACGGCCGGGCGGCCGCCGTGTGCACCGGCGTGACCCTGGCCAACCGCGGCCTGATCAACATCCTCGCCAGCGGCGACGGGGATTCCATGTCGATCGGCATGGGCCAGCTGGTGCACATGATCCGGCGCAACGTGCCGGTGGTCTACATCATCGAGGACAACGGCGTCTACGGCCTCACCAAGGGCCAGTTCAGCGCCACCGCCGACGTGGGTTCCACCCTCAAGCACGGCGACGTCAACGAGCTGACGCCGCTGGATCCCTGCACCCTGGCCATGGAGCTGGGCTGCGGCTTCGTGGCCCGCTCATTCAGCGGCAACCCCAAGCAGCTGGGCGTGATCCTCAAGGCCGCCCTGGCCTACCGCGGCACCGCCTTGATCGACGTGATCAGCCCCTGCGTGACCTTCAACAACCACGAAACCTCCACCCGCTCCTACAAGAACGCCAAGGACCACGAGATGCCCCTGCAGGACCTGGGCTTCGTGCCCTACTACGACCTGGAGGAGGTGGACATCCCCGCCGGAGAGGCCCGTGAAGTGAGCCTGCCCGACGGTTCCAGGCTCACCCTGCGCGCCCTGCACGAGGATTTCGACCCCACCGACCGGTTCGCCGCGCACAAGGCCATCTTCGAGGCCCATCAGCGGGGCGAGTTCCTCACCGGCATCCTGCACATCAAGACCGAGCAGAAGATCTTGCAGGACTACATGCACATGGTGGACACGCCCCTGGCCAGCCTGCCCCAGGCCACCGTCAAGCCAGGCCCCGACGTGCTGGCCGCCTGCATGCGCGAGCTCATGTAGCCCATCCTGAAAGGGCGAACTCGCCCACCGAGGATTCCTCCGCGGCATCCAGGCCCGTGGTCCGGGCGAACAGCTGGGTGTCCCCCGTGCCGATGGCGCAGGGGGCCAGCCCGAGGGCGGTGGCCACCAGGTACATCTGCTGGAACAGCACCCCCGTGTTCTTCAGGATGAGGGCGTAGGCGATGGTCTGGTACTTCCAGGTCACCCGCTGGATGCGGGCGGCAAGGGTGAACAGGATGTCCGGCACCGTAGCCGTTCCCATGGCCGCCGCGGCCTGGAGCAGCATCCGCCCGGCCCCGTCCGGCGGCCAGGGTTCCAGCAGATGGGCTCCGGCCGCGTAGTGGTAGAAGCCCGGTTCCAGCCCGGCGCAGCGGGATACGGCCAGGTACAGCTCGAGCTCGTGCAGCCCGCCGCCTCCGGGGCAGGGCCCGGCCACCGCTTCGTAGGTGCGCCCTGCCCCGGGATCCGCCGGATTCACGCCGCGGACCCGGGCCACGTAATGCAGGAAGGTGCCCAGCTGGGCGAGGGTGATGGGCGCCGGGCCGGGCGCGCGGATCGACCGGCGCGCTTCCAGCACCTGGAAGAACGGCAGGTCGCGCCGGGGCAGGCAGGGCTCCGGCAGCGGGATGGACTCCGGCCGGGGAGGCTTCAGACCGGGCAGCGGGGCGATGTCGCCCAGGAAGCGGCAGGTGCCCCCCGCGGGATCGCCGTGCCTGCCCGTGCGGCTGCGGCTATGGAACAGCAGGTCGTGGAATTCCCACTGGCGCAGGGCCGCGTCCCGGTCTTCGGGCAGCTGGCCTTCAGCCCCGCAGGAGGCCACGGCCCCGGCGCTGGACAGCAGGGCCAGGAAGGCCGCGGCCATGGGCGTGGCGAGCCCCGACCCATCGGCGAGCTCCTCCGCCGTCCGGGGCCGGCACAGCCGGCCCACCAGCTCCAGCGCCAAGGGCTCGAGCAGCAGCACCCGGCCAAAGCCCAGCGGGTTCTCCAGCACGATCCCGCCGTCGATCCGGCGGACCCAGGCAAAGCGCGACAGCCGCCAAGCCCCTTCCCCCGCCGGCCGGAAGCGGCATTCCCGGGTCAAGGGTTCCAGGGTGGCCAGCACGCGCCCGCCCTGGGCCAGGGAGTAGCCGAGCCAGCCCTGCTTTTCCAGCAGGGCCAGGAAGTAGCGCAGTTCGAGCCGCGCCTCCCTGGAGGCCCCGTGGCCGCAAAGCTCCTGCTCTGAGCTGGCGCCCCGGACCAGGGCCTCCAGGAACGCCTGCTGGGCCTCCCCGGCCTCGGGAAGCCGCAGCCGATGGTGGCCGGGCTCTTCCAGCCCGACCGGGTGCCCGGAATCCTCCAGCAGGCGAACCGAGGGCTTCAGGCTGAAGGTGAGGCCGGAGTCCATGGCATCCCATCAAATGAAAATCGGCGTTGGATTGAGTTCCGTCTCCCCCAGGGGCCGTTCCAGCCACCCCATGGCCACGGGGACTTCGTACAGCCGGCCCGGGGCGAAGCGCGCCCAGAAATGGCGCAGGCCGGGCACGATCACCTTGGCCACGGGCATGCCGGCATCCGCCCGGGTCAGGTCGAGCACCAGCATCTCCATGCCCTGGGCTTCCACGGCCCGCTTGCCGAACTGGATGTCCGTCAGCAGGTCGCCGCTGGCGGCGTTGGGAAAATCCCCCAGCCGCCGGACCGGGATCCGGGGGTCCGGCGCAAGGTAGGGCTGGTTTTCCACGGTCGCCGTGCGCAGCCAGCGCAGGGTCTCCTCGTTGCCCAGGGGAGCCTGGGCCTTGGGCCCGATGCCGGAGATGAACTGGTTCAGCTCCGCGCAGGCCCGCAGCAGCGCCACGGACGGGTCCAGGCTGCAGCCCAGGCCGAACAGCACCTGCCCCCGGGTTTCCCGGCGGCAGGAAAGGGCGGCGAAGACGGGGATGCCCAGGTCGTGGGTGAGGTCCAGCGCCCACAGGTCCTGGTCCAGCGTGTCGTAGTGCGCGGTCAGCTCCGTGAAGTAGCTTTGCCCGAAGCTGGCGAAATCCACGCCGGGCCTCGGCAGGCGGTTGTACCACCAGATGGCGGTGGCGTCCCGTTCCACCAGTTCCAGGAAACCCTGGAGCACCGCCTCCTCCAGGTTGTTGCCGGCGGCGTTGCCGTTCGAACAGGCCCGGCAGCAGCGCAGGCGGGGCTCGGGGCTGAGCGTGGGTCCGGAGAAGTAGAGGAACTGGGTGGGCAGCAGCTTCTCCCGTTCCTCGGTGAGGGACCAGACCGGGGTCCACGGGATCGGACGGTCCGGGTCCAGCGGCTCGGGCACGGAATTGAAGTGCGAACCCCGGGCGTTCCAGGTGGCCCGCTCACGGAACTGCCGGTCGCTGAACCCCATCACCGCGTTGGGATGGATGGCCGTGGCGGCCAGGTCCCGGTAGCTCCCCAGGATGCGGAATTCCGCGCCGGTGAACTCCGTGGAATAGCGTTCCAGGCTTTCAGCCAGGGCGCTGGCCCTGGCCTGGACCAGGGTGGGGCCCTTGCCGGCGCTCCGGTGCCGGAAGCTGGTCTTGAAACAGTCCAGGCTGTCCACCGGGATGGCGCCGTTGGCCCCGCCCACGCACACCTGGAACACCCCGCCCGTGCCCGGTGGAGGCTCGACCATGGAAACGATCCCGGCGATGGGGCTCACCAGATGGCCATACTTTTCCAGGGTCGCCTCGGGCGGAGCGACCCGATGGCCGCTGCCTTCGGAGGGGCCGGCTCGGCGGCCCAGCAAGCGCACCGGCCCGGGGCGCCGCTGGGGCGGGCCGCCACAGGTGGGACAGGCGGGATACCGGACCAGCGCATGGCCCTTGGACACCCAGCTGCGGGTGTCCATGCTCAGCAGCTGGCCCTCCAGATTGTGCGGCGCGCCCGCCAGGAATTTGGCGATCTCCACCGCGGCCAGCGCGCAGGCCGCCCCGACGGCGGGCGGCAGGGCCGCCACGGCCGTGGGCAAGGGCTCCCGCCACCCGTTCCGGCTGCGCAGGAATTCCTGCACCTGCTGGTTCCGCCGCAACCGGTGCTGGAGACAGCCGAAACAGGCCGGCGGATCGTCCGCGCCGGAGGCCCGCCCGGTGAACAGGGGCCCGACCCAGAACTCGCGCCCCTTGGGCCTGAACACCATCCAGGCACGGTCCGCCTCCCGGGCCGCGGTGGCCCAGGGCAGCAGATCCGCGCGCAGATAGTCGTCGGTGATCGCCACTTCAAGATCGGGCTCCCCCGCGGTCAGCTCCAGGCCCGCCTCCTCCAGGAAGCGGATCAAAGGAGCCGGATCGGCGGAACCCGCGCTGCGCACCCTTATCCTGCCGGCCCGGAGCGCCCCCCAGGCGGAGCCCGGGTCAATGCCCAGGCCGGCCCAGAAAGCCTCGTCCGGGGCATCCAGCCCCGGCGCCTTGTCCGTGAGGTGGCCCTGTTTTTCAAGGAATTCCAAGGCGTAGTACACGTCCAGCGGTTTGGCCGGGGCCAGTGCGGCCACGATCTCCTCCGGCGTCCTGGCGCCGTCCAGGAGCGGAAGGACCTGCTCGAAGAGGGCCCCCTGGAGCGTCCAGGAGCCGTCTTCGGATACCAGGATCATCCCCTCTCCAGGGACGGCACCTACTCTAAGGTGCGCTTTGAGCGCGGGGTGTCGAAACATCTGGGGCCCTCAAGCATTCTTCCGGAACAACCTCACGCGCAGAGACAGAGACAGGCGCCACCCCCGCCGCAACCACACCCGCCGCCGCATCCGCACCCGCCGCCGCCGCAACCGCCGCAGCGGGCCGCCCCCTCCGACTGGTCCAGCGCCTCCCCGGCCAGGGCCATCTCGGGCAGCTTCGGCAGCACCAGGTTGATGACGTCTTCCGAGTTCTCGAACACGTTCAAGGTCACGCCCTCGGGCACCTCGATGCCCTGCGACCTCAGGGCCGCTTTCGGATCGGCCTTGAGCGCGTTCTTGAAGTCCTCGTCGGCCCAAGCCTTGGCGATGACCCGATCAGATTCGTCAAGTAGTAGTGAATTATTCATAATTCCTCCTTGGGAGATATAACCTCGCCCCCACGCAGGGAGTTGAAGCAAGGCATTAAGGTCCCACCTAGAATCTAGAAAAAATCAACATGCTGTCAACCCAAAATATGCCGATATTTTCCAGTTATCAATCAGCGGTACGTAGCGTGCAAGCTTGCGAGCAAGGCATTCAGGTGGCCGTGCCAGTCCAACAGGTCGCTCCCCGATCAGTCATTGGAAATGAATATGAGCTTGACAATGTTTATCCGAGATTTAACCATTTAGTTAAACCATTCGGGTAAACCGCCATGTCCCTGCCAGCCCCCCCCAACAACCCCAACGCCAGACCCGAAGACACCCGGGCCGCCATCCTGCGGGCGGCCATCGCCGAATTCGCCGAACAAGGCGAAGCGGGAGCGCGCACGGACGCCATCGCCCGCGCCGCCGGCGTGAACAAGGCCCTGCTGCACTACTACTACGGCACCAAGGACGGCCTCTACGGCGCGGTCCTCGATGTGGTCTTCACCGGCCTGGTGGACCGGTTCCTCAAGGTGCTCAACGGCCCAGGCAGCCATGGTGAACGCCTGCTGCGCTACTTTCTGGCCCACTTCGACCACCTGACCGATTCCAACCCCTTCACGCGCCTGATGGGGCACGAGCTGATGCATGCCCGCACCGGCGCGTCCACGCGCATCCCGAAGATCGTGTCCATCTGCTTCGGGCCTCTGCACGCGGCCCTTTGCGCGACGCTGGCCGAGGGCATCGCCAGTGGCGAGTTGCGCCCCCAGGAACCCGGGCCGGTGGTCCTGAGCCTAACCGGGGCCAACGTGTTCTATTTCATCTCGGCGCCCTTCCTGAGGGAAATCGCCGGCAAGGAACCGCGCGATCCGGACCTGCTCGCCCGGCAGCGGGTCACCCTGCTGGATTTCGCCGCATCCGTGCTGTTCTCCGATCCTGCTCTGGGCCGCCGGCTGGCCATGCGCATCCATTCCCAAACCCCCGGGCCCCAGGTCCGCGCCAAAGGTGAACCTTCGTGAACACCCGATACCGCATCCTCGCTCTGCTCGCCGTCCTGTTCCTGGGCGCGCTCGGCTACTACTACTTCGCCACCGACCACGGCCCGGACCTGGTGCTGCTGGGCACGGTGGACGCCAACCAGGTGATCGTCAGCGCGCAGATCGTCGGCCGGATCAAGCAGCTGGCCGTGACCGAAGGCCAGGACGTGAAGGCCGGCGACCTGATCGCCGTGCTGGACGAGGATGAGCTGGCCGCCGCCAAGACCGCCTCCGACGCCACGACCCTGAGCCTGAAGGCGCAGATCGCGGCCATGCAGGCCACGGCGGACAGCACCACCGGCGACACCGAGAACTCGGCCGTCAGCGCCCATGCCACCTACAGCGCCGCGGCCGCCACCCTGGCCGAGGCCGCGGCCAACCGCCAGAACCAGGAGGGCCTCACCCGGCGCACGGTGGAACTGGCCTCCCAGGGCATCGCCAGCGCCCAGGACCGGGATACCGCGGTCCAGGCGCTGAAGGCCGCCCAGGCCCACGAAGGCGCCGCCCGGGAGCAGATGGCCGCGGCCGATGCGGCCCTGCAGGCCGCCCGCGCCCGCATCAGCCAGGCCAAGGCCGCCCGGGAAACGGTGCAGGCCACGCTGGGCCAGTGGGCCTCGGCCCAGGCCACGGCCGCCGGGGCCGGAGCGCGCCTGGGCTACACCCGGATCATCGCGCCGATCACCGGCAAGGTGGGGATCTGGGCGGCCCGGCAGGGCGAGGTGGTCAATCCGGGCACCGCCATCGTCACCATCGTCGATCTGCAGCAGACCTGGGTCTACGCGCCCATTCCGGAGACCGAGGCCGACGCAGTGCAGATCGGCGACCAGCTCAAGGTGCGGATGCCCGGCGGAGCCCTGGTGCCCGGCCGGGTGCTGGTGAAGACCGCCGAGGGCGATTTCGCCACCCAGCGCGACGTCAGCATGCTCAAGCGGGACATCAAGACGGTGCGCATCAAGCTGCTGATCGACAACCCGGGCCAGCGCTACGTGCCCGGGATGACGGCCGAGGTGCTGCTGCCCAAGAGCCGCCTGGTGCGCTCATGAACGACCAGAGCGGAGCGATCCGGGTGGAGGACATTGTCAAGCGCTTCGGCGATTTCGAGGCGGTCAAAGGGATCACCCTGGACGTGAAGCCGGGCGAAACCTTCGGCCTGCTCGGCCCCAACGGCGCCGGCAAGAGCACCCTGATCCGGATGATGACCACCCTGATCCCCATCACCTCGGGCAAGGCCTTCATCGACGGCCACGACGTGGCCGCCGATCCGGATGCGGTGCGGCGCGCCATGGGGGTGATCCCCCAGGCCCTGACCAGCGACATCAACCTCACGGTCGAGGAGAACCTGTCGATCTACGCCAAGCTCTACAGCGTGCCCCGAGCCCAGCGCCGGCACAACATCGACGAGCTGCTGGAGGCCGTGGACCTGACCAGGTGGCGCGACGCCGAGACCAAGACCCTGTCCGGCGGCATGCGCCGGCGGCTGGAGATCGCCCGCGGGCTGGTGCACAACCCGCGCATCTTCTTCCTGGACGAGCCCACCACCGGGCTGGATCCGGTCTCCCGGGTGGCGGTGTGGGAGATGCTCAACACGCTCAAGGCCCGCCGCCAGCTCACCGTGCTGCTCACCACCCACTACATGGACGAGGCCGACCGGCTCTGCGACCGGATCGCCATCGTCGACCACGGCACCCTCGTGGCACTGGACACCCCGGCCCACCTGAAGGAGAGCGTGCCGGGCAGCAACGTGATCGAGGCCCAGTTCGCGGACCCGCCGATGGATTGGGCGGAGCGGCTGGGCGCCATCCCCGAGGTGACCAGCGTCCAGTCCGAGGGCTCCGGCATGTTCCGGGTGCTGACCGGCAACGGTTCCCGCACCACCACCGAGCTGGTCGGGCTGGCCGTGCGCGAGGGGATCGGCATCCGCACCCTGAGCGTGCAGAACACCACCCTGGACGACGTCTTCGTCCACTACACCGGGCGCCAGCTGCGCGACGAGCAGGTCAAGCCGGCGGCCTACGTCCTGCCGCGGCCGGGGATGCAGCCATGATCAGGATGTTCGCGATCGTGGAGCGGGAGCTGCGCAAATTCTTCCGCTCGCCGGCGCTGATGCTCACGGCGATGATCTTCCCGCTGATCCAGCTGGTGATCCTGGGCAATGCCTTCGGCGGCAAAATCACCGAGGCGCGGGTGGGCGTGGTGGACTACGACGGCGGCCCCCAGGCCTTGCGGGTGCACGAGGCGTTCGCCTCGGTGGCCGCCAACATCCGCACCTTCAAGACCCAGCGCTATGCAAGCGACAAGGCGGCGCAGGATGCCGTGCGCGCCGGGCGGCTGGACGCCGCCGTCATCATCCCGCCGCAGTTCTCCCGGCGCGTCTACGCCGGCGAGAACCCCAGCCTCGGCCTGCTGGTGGACAACTCCGACCAGTTCCTGAGCGGCAGCATGGAGACGGAAATGCAGTCGCTCACCGACGCCCTGAACCAGCCCGAGGTGGAGCAGCGGGTGGTGAACGGCATCGCCCTGGAGATCGTCGAGCTGTACCCCTACGTGGACTACATGAAGTTCCTGCTGCCGGGCTCCATCACCCTGGCCATGTTCGTGTCGGTGATGATCGGCGGCGGGATGCTCTACATCGACGACAAGGCGCGCGGCGTGCACGAAGGCTTCCTGGTCACGCCCATCACCCGGGTCGAGCTGGTCCTGGGCCTGGTCAACTCCGGGGCCCTGAAGGCGATGCTGTCCGGCTTCGTGCTCACCGTGCTGGGTTCCCTGATCGCCGGCCTGGGCGTCATCTTCCAGCCGGCCGCGCTGTTGCAGCTCACCCTGATGATCATCGCCACCTCGTTTGCCTTCAACGCCATGATGTTCCTCATGATGGTGCGGGTGGAGGACCCCCTGGTGCCCCGGGCCATGTTCGGCATCCTGAACACCCTGCTCTACTTCCCCAGCGGCGCCGTCTACCCCATCGCCGCCTTCCCGCCCTGGCTGCGCGCCCTGGCCCGGGTGGACCCCTTCACCTACGCCGTCCACGGCTTCAAGTCGGTCCTGCTCAAGGAGGCCGGTTTCCAAGCCATGCTGCCCGACCTGCTGTTCCTGCTGGCCATCGGCAGCGTCGCCCTGGTCCTGGCCATCCGCCTGTTCAAACGCACCCTTTGAGCCATTGACTTGGCCCGCTCCCGAGGTAGACTGGAAATCCCCATGGGGCTGTAGCTCAGCTGGGAGAGCGCCTCGTTCGCAATGAGGAGGTCGACAGTTCGATCCTGTTCAGCTCCACCAAACAAACCGCCTAGACACAATGTTTAGGCGGTTTTCTTTTGTGCGGATACGGCCGATTTTGGCCTCCGTACTCAAACGGTACTCAAAACTCCAGCCCATCGCGCCCTGTTCCCCCCCATCACGAGACGGTGCCGAAATGATTTCGCGCGACCCGATTTCCAGACAGACCGACAAAGGTCGGGGGCCTGCGAAGGCCCCCTCTCCCAGTTGCAACCTTGCCTCGCCCGACCATACCAAACCGGACGGAGGACGCTACCCGGCCTTGACCGTGGCCTCGCGCGCCAGGAACTCCTCAACGCAGGTCTTCGGGATGACCAGGGCGCGCCCCACCCTGACGCACCCGAGCTTCCCTGCGTGGATGAGCTGGCGGACCGTGGTCGTTCCCAGAGAGATGCGCTCGGCCACCTCCGGAACGGTAAAGGCCAGCTTTTCAAGGTGGAGTTCCTGGGGCTGGGTATAGACGAGTTGGTGTTGTTCAGCCTTGCGTGTTCTCACGGCGTGTCTCCTGAGGCAATGCGGGCATATGGATGGACATGAAGGAGCCTGATGGGATGTGCATGCAGCTTCACGACTGCATGGACGTATTCGATGGTGAAAGCATGGTTGGTTTGGTTAGTTTGTCAAGCACGGCTTTCGCGATCCACAAGATCCCTCGATGCCGCACGACGGTACCAAACACTGAGCCCCCGCGATCAGACGGGCCATTTCTTTGGTGGGAAGCCAGTGGGACACCAGTGGGCTCCGGGTCCATTTGAGTGATGGCTGCCCGATCACCTTTTCCAAGCCCACGAAGAAGGGGCACAATCATCCGGGGGGCGGCTTGCCGAGAACCTGCGCCAGATCTGGCAATGCCTGAATCAGGCCGGCACCCTTTCCTGCCAGGATGAACCTGATGCCCAGCCCCCGCCAACCAGCCTCCACTCCAACGCCCGCCCACTGGACCTTCCTGCCCCGGTTCCGGCGCAACACCTTCGGCTGGAAATCCGAACCCGCCATCACCCGGGTAAAGGAGGCCGTCGCCGAGATCAAGAGTGCCGCCCGCAAGGATCCCCGGCATGGGGCAGAAGGGGCCGTCCTGTTCCTGGAACGGGTGGCCCCAGCCCTGGACCATGTGGATGGCTCCTCCGGGGCCATGGGCACCGCGGTGCGCAAGGCAGTGGCCACCCTAACGGGCCTCATCGCCGCAGCCGAAGTGGAGGACGCCGTACGAAACCTCTGGCTGGAGCGGCTCATGACCGCCTACCTGGAGGACGACCGCCCCTGGATTGAAGCGCTCGGCGAGCACTGGGATACGCTATGCGTCACGCCCGGCTTGGCCTCCCAGTGGGCGGACCGGCTGCTGGAAGCCGCCCGGTGGGCCTGGACCGGGCCCAAGGATGAATTCCGCTATGCCAAGGAAGGCACGCCCTGCCTCGCGGCCCTGTTCAAGGCGGGCCGACATGCCGAACTCCTTGACCTCCTCGCCCTCCGTTCCTTCAAGCACTGGAGTGAGCAGCGGTGGGGGGCCAAGGCGCTCCTGGCCATGGGCGAGGCTGATGGAGCCTTTCGCTTCGTGCAGGCATCCATCGGCAGGGAGGGAGCAGATCCCGAACAGGCTCAGGTATGCGAGGACATCCTCCTGGCCCAGGGGCGCACCGAGGAGGCCTACCGTGATTGGGCCTACCTGGCCAACCGAGCCGGCACCCACTTGGCCACCTTCCGGGCCATCCTGAAACGCTACCCAGCCAAGGCCCCCGCCGAGCTCCTGGCCGACCTGGTGGCCCGCAGCCGTGGCGAGGAGGGCAAGTGGTTCGCCGCCGCCAAGGACGCCGGCCTTCTGCAGGAGGCCGCGGACCTGGCCCAGCGGACCCCGTGCGATCCCCGCACCCTCACCCGGGCCGCCCGGGATCATGTGTTCACCCACCCCGCCTTCGCCGTCCAGTGCGGTCTGGCCGCCGTTCTCTGGCTGGCGGATGGCTACGGTTTTGACATCACCTCCGCAGATGTCTGGGAGGCCTACCGGCGGACCTTGGAGGCCGGGAACAACCTTGGACGGGGCGAAGCTACCAAGGCGGCTGTGAAAAAGATTGTGGGCCGGGACCGCACCGGAATGGGATTCGTCACCCGGATCCTGGCCAGGGAACTGGACCTGCCTTCATGAAACCAATCGATTGCCATGACATTCAACCGCCGGTGGTGCCTTGACACGATAGGGGTCGGTGGTTCGATTCCACTCGCGCCAACCAAAGAAACAGAGGCACCCATTGGGTGCCTCTTGTTTTTTACCGGCATCTGCCAGTCTCAAGATCCGGCCAGGCCCACAATAGGCCCAAAAGTCATTGCGCGAACGATTGTGAATCCGGGTAGATGAGCATGGACTACCGCCGTGCGCAAGGCCAAGAACGCCGGGCTCCTCCAGGAAGCGACGGACCTGGCCCAGCGAACCCCACACGCCCCCTCACCCTCAGCCGCGCTGCCCGGGACCATTGTCTTCACCCACCCCGCATTCGCCGTCCTGTGTGGCCTGGCAGCCATCCTTTGGCTGTCGGAAGGCTTCGGTTCGGCTTCGAAATCACATCGGTGGATGTCTGGGAGGCATACCGCCCCACCATGGTGGTCGGAACCAACCTCGGACGACTGAAGCCACCAAGGCGGCCGTCAGGAGGATCGTAGGTCTTGACCACACCCGAATAGGATCCGTCACTAGAATCCTTGCCAATGAACTGGACCTGCCAGAACCAATACGTCTCGTCCCATGACGCTCACGCTAAGAACGCCTTTTTACCGAGTCAGCAGGACAGTTTCTGTCGCCAGGATTGATTAATGATAAATTAAATCATTCCTGAGGGCGACAATGCGTGATGGTGGAGCAAGGGTTTTCGGGATATATGGTGGTGCCCTGATTTCATGCATAGATTATGCGCGGAGAAATCCCAAGCCCATACCAGCAGTCGGAAGGCAGATTTCGGGGTTTTTGCCATGCTAGCGGCGAGTCACCTGGCTGGAAGTCTTCCAATCGGTGCACTTTTGCGGGACGCACGAAACCCGGAGGACCTTGATCTCCGGGTCCTTGCCGTCGAAGGCATGGTCCTCGTGGTGTCGACAAAGGGCGAACAACGCCGCTATAACCTGCAGAGTTCTAGTCTGCAACGCTGGTTGTTGCCCCAGCGCACTGTTGTCGCCATTACCGGGCAGGTGATGGGGGAGGTTGGCAACGTCGGCATCGTCATTGGTCTTCACGGCGAACCCGACCCGGAATGCCTCTGGACCTATGACATTCGCACCGAGGCCGGGACCGAGGTCATCTCGGAACAATGTCTTTGCGGACTCAAGGTGGACACGGACGACCCGGTCGCCCGATTGCAGATGAACGGATGGTGTGGGCCAAGGCGTTTTTTCGCCAGACTCTGCCTGCTTGAAAGAACCACCCTGTGGAAGTTGGATTCCGAAGGGATTCCTGCTCTCCTTGGCGCTCGAATCGACCCTCTCTTCCACCAATTCTATGCTGCCCGACGGTGCCTTCTGGACCGTGAAACGAGATTCCTGCTCGCTGATGAGGTCGGCCTTGGGAAGACCATCGAGGCCGGATTGGTGATCCAGTCCCTCTTGGCGTTGAAACCCGACCTCAGGGTCCTGGTAGTTGCCCCTGGCACTACAAGCCGACAGTGGCTCTCCGAGTTGTATTTTCGTTTTGGCGGACGGGTATTCACACATGTGGACACCGTCCGATATGAGCCTGGCCCCCGTTCCAGTAAGGGGCGCCCGAGGCCACCGGCGCTGCCGGGGCCGGCATGGATCAACCGGCCTGATTCATTAGAAAAGGAAAAAATTGCATGATGATCAACCCCCGCTGCGGTGAGGTGTGGGAAACCCGCAGGGTTTTCCAAGGGGCCGTGGGAAACGCGAAGCGGTTTCCATGGTCCCGGCGGCTCTCCGCAGCCGTTGGGGCGGCGCCTGGATTCAGGCCGCAATCTGTCTCAAAGTCGTTGACACGTTCCGTATCTTGAAGGTTAACCAAAGCAAGAAGAAGATTAAGGCATGCCGCTCCGCTACTGGCTCCTCGTGCTCATCTTGTTCGTGGTCACGGCCTGCCTGCATGCGGGCCCGCTGGATGAGGCCCTGGCCAAGGCGCACCCGGAAGGGCTGCTGCACGGCCATGGGATCTGCCTGTTCGACCGCAAAGGGGAACTCTGGTCCTCGTGCGCGGGATACGCCAACGAGGCTAAGGGAGAGCGTTTCACCTGCGACACGGGCTCCGGACCGGGGCCATCTCCGAGTTGGTAACGGTGGCGATGGCCTTGCGTCTGGCCGATGAGGGCAGGCTGGACCTGGACCGGCCGGTGGCGGACTACCTGCCCGAATGGTTCGCCCAGGCTCAGACCAGCAGTCCGCTGGAGCGGGTGGGCCGCCTAAAGCTTCGCCTGATACTGGGTCACCTCTCCGGCATCAGTGTCACCTACTTCCTGGATTACCCGGACTACGACCCGTTCAGAAACTTGCGCACCTACCTGGCGGACGTGAACCTGAAGCACCCGCCGGGGACGAAGTACCTTCGCTCGGGGGCAATGATCGATCTGCTGGGGGTGGTGCTGCAGAGCGTGAGCGGTCAGCCATTCGCAACCCTGGCGGAGGCGTCGGTGTTTGGCCCCTTGGGCATGGATGCTTCGTCCTTCCGCTACCAGGACTCGCCCCGGTTCGCGAGCCTGCGATACAAGAGCGCTGCCCCGGATTCTTACGCTACGCGGGTCCCGGGGTTCCGAGAGGCGGTCGTGCCCTGCGGTTCCATGCAGTCCTCGCTCCACGATCTGGCGATCTTCGGCTCGACCCTACTTGGTCCGGGCGCGCCCCTCCTGTCCCCGGCCGGACGTGATGCCTTGTTCACCCCCCAGGACGCATCGATGGCCAAGCACTTGGACCCGCCGGCAGGCTGCGTCTGGAGACTCTCCCTTCCCGAACTGGCCTACCTGGGACGGGTGGCCTGGTATTCCGGTAAGTTCTTCAGCCACCGCTGCTTCATTGTGCTACTACCGGACCGGGGCCTTGGCGCCGTCTGCGCCACCAACGCTTGGAGCATCATCGATCGGGAAACGCTCCTGCCCATGGCCGTCGAAGTTCTCAAGGCCCAGGCCCGCGAAGGATTGGGGATTCCCGAACCAAAGGCACCCCGCCTTTCGCCGGTGCCACTCGGCGCGAACCTGCGGGCAAAAATCCGGGGCACCTACGCGTCCACCCGCGGGGTCTACCAGGTAGACACCGGTCCCACTTCCTTGCGGGTGGCCTCAAGTGCGCTGGACGTGGTTCTCGTCCACACCGGCGGAGGCCGGTTCCGCGCCGTTGGCGAAGGGCCCGTGGCCAGCGCGGTGTACGCCGACCCGGACACCCTGAGCCTTGTGCTTCCTAACGGGGTGCAGATCGAGGCTCTGCGTGCGCTCCCGGGGCGCACCCACCAGGCCTGGCTGCAGCGCCGGGGCATCTACCGACTCGCCACCCTGACCAGCAACTCTCTCTACGCCGTCGCCCTGGACAGCTTCGGTGGGCTGCCAGTCATTTCCGGGGACGATGGCGTTCAGTTCCTGATCGAACCCCGGCCCGACGGCCGAGCCGATATACGGTGCGACGAATCCTCCCGCCTGTTCGGCCGCGACATAGCTGCACCGGAACCGGGCGTGCTGCGGCTCGGCGAGGTGACCTATCGTCTCAACCGCTGACGTAGAGGCCACTGTTACTGGATTCCTGGTTTCATGTTTGTTGGATTACCCCAGGTTCATGATTCGTACATGCGTATGCCCTGCTGGGGTCCTGGTGTTCTCCCTCCCCTCAAGGTAGAGAGAACCTTCCCATTGTTACAAACGCTTGTTCTACTTCTGCATGTTTGGCGCAATGCAATACACTATTGTAGACATGCATATTACAGCCGTGGGAAGGTTTTTTTCAATTTATTGAAATGCATTTAATAGATAGGGGGCGGTGTGCTTTTACACGGGTATTAAATGAAATTTTTCTTTGCCGTAATCGCTCATTAGTATTTACATCTATAGCGATAGTGACTTTGTTAATTCCAACAATTAACCTGAATTATTATTGTAGGTGTGATGGTTGGTTAGCTCGATCTACTGACTCAGGGACACCTTCCAGCCTTGAAGTAGATCTCCATTCCCTCCTCCGCCTCATGATCTGCCGCTTGTGAGTCTTTAACTCCAGGGAGCACAGCCATCCACTCCCGACCAGTAGGTGAGGGTTTGGTGGTAATCAATCCTTTGAATACTGGTCGCAGCTTGGGCAGCCGATGCTTGCCGTGGTAGACCCGGACGTGGCCATCCACGTAGAGGAAGCCCAGGGCGTCGCCACGGGCTTCTACGCGCAGCCGCGCCAATTCCCGAGGGTCGGGCCCGTCCGTCAACATTCCCTCTCATCCTAGCCGGTGCCTTGGAGGTCCCGCGGCGCTTCCAATTCCACCTTGGTAGTTCAGGAAATAGCGTTTCTGGATGCCGAGCGTGCCCTGAAGGACCGCGAGGGGCACCGGTAGGCCCGCCCGTAATCGGAGCCAGGACCCCCAACCTTGGCCCCTGCCAGCTGGACAGGGAGCAAATGGTGCAGCAGCCTGCTGCCTCATTCGAGGCAATGCACAGATTTCCAGTTGGGTTCAGGTTGATCATTCCGAAATCATTGGCTTTCTAGACTGATTAGCCGATACTTTCGGAGTGGCCGATTCCGTTTCCAAGACTGCCCAAATCCTGGCCCTGGCCCAGGCAAAGGGAGTTCTGCGCCCAAGGGACCTGGTAGGGCTGGGCATCCATCCCAGGAACCTCTCGGACCTTCATCGTAGGGGAGTCCTGGAACGCACAGGGCGAGGGCTTTACACCCTGGCCGATGGAGACTGGACTGAGAACCATAGCCTCGCTGAGGCCGCCATAAGGGTTCCAGGATGTGTCATTGGCCTGGCATCCGCGCTTCGTTTCCACGAACTGACGAACGAAATGCCGCACCAGGTGTGGGTTTTCATTAGCCGTAAGGCATGGAAGCCCAAAGTCGACTACCCGGTTCTCCGTATTTTCCGCTGTGAACCGGAGCGGCTGCTGGACGACACGATCCGGCCCATCGTCGAGGGCACCGAGCTCTGCATCACGGATGTGCCCCGCACCATTACGGACTGTTTCCGGCATCGAAGGTCCATTGGGCTGGATGTGGCCATCCGCGCCCTCAGGGAAGCCATCCAGCGACGTCTGTGCACCCCGGCGGAACTGGCCCTTATCGCCCAGAAACACCGGGCCTGGAATATCATTCGGCCTTACCTGGAGGCCATCCTGTGAAGCCCGACATCAAGAAGGATCTCCCGGCATCGGTACGAGCCCGCCTACTGAACCTGGCCAGGCAGCGGGGCGAGGATTTCGACCTCGTTCTGAAGCGTTTTGGCATCGAGCGTCTCCTGTTCCGGTTAAGCCAATCCACCCAGAAGAACGCTTTCATCCTGAAGGGCGCGATGCTCTTCGAACTATGGATGGGACGAGCGCACCGCACCACCAAGGATCTTGACCTTCTTGGTTCAGGAACCACCGACATCGGACGCATGGAAGGGATCTTCCAGGAACTCTGCACGCTTCCCGTCGAACCCGATGGCCTGGAATTCCTGCCGGAATCCGTGAAGGGCACCGAAATCCGGGAGGATAGCCGATATCAGGGAATCCGCATCACCCTCCTGGCGCGGCTTGGGGTGGCTCGCATCAGCCTCCAAGTGGATATCGGGTTCGGGGACGCGGTCTTTCCGGCTCCGGAAGAAGTGGAATACCCGAGCCTCTTCGGACTGCCCTGCCCCAAGTTACGCGCCTATCCCCAGGCCGCGGTGGTGGCCGAGAAATTTCACGCCATGGTCGAGCTGGGCTTGGCGAACAGCCGGCTGAAGGACTACAACGACTGCTGGACGATCCTGACTCATTTCGAAGTCCCGCCAGATACCCTGCGCCAGTCCATTCAGGCCACCTTCCAACGCCGGCAAACAGAGGTCCCATCGGTCATCCCTTTTGGGCTTTCCACGAGCTTTGCCGCGGATCTCCTGAAGCAGAGCCAATGGAAGGCCTTTCTCCGCAAGACGGGGGCCGACCCCACGGCAAGCTTGGAGGACGTGGTCAGCGATCTCGCTGAGCGTATTGGCAAGGCCTTGGGAATCCGACCAGAAACCCCTTGAACAGGGCTTGGGCCGGGGGATGGAAGGAATATGCCCGTCCAGGGCTCTCCAGCCTCGGGTCGAATTTCACAGTTTGCCCAGCAAGACCGCTTCCGTGGCATCCTTGGGGCCGAACCCACCATATGAATCGAGAGGCGCCCTTGCCCGCAAGTGCCATCCCAGCCTGGCAGTTGGTCCCTCCCGCTCAGCGCCGAGGCTACAAGGATTTGTCGGTCGAAGGCCGGGATCAGCTTTCCACCAGGCTTGAACGGGAGGCCCGGCAACTGGTGCTGGAGCGTCGCGGGGTAGCCGTTCGATACGCGGCACTGGCGGACACCCGGGACGGGATGATCGTCAAAGGGAGGTGTGGGTGGTCTGGGTCCATCGGAACCCCCGCCATGCCCTGCACAGCATGTTGCTGCGGGCCGTAGAGGAGGGCCGCCCAGTCCCGCTGGGGCAAATGGCTGGAGCGCATTACCAAGCTCCGCAGGCCTTCCAGGCGGTCGCAACGGCGTTCCACAACCAAAGCCGAGTCCATCTTTATCACGCCAGCACCCTTGGGGACCCTGATCACGTGCAAATCATCGGAGGCCGTCTCGACGGGAACACCTTCTTCCTGGAGGAAATGGCTGGGCCCTTCCGCCTTTACGCCCCGCCTTCCAGCATGGCCTGTTCCAGACCACCCTGCGGGTACCGGCGTGCCCGAGTTGCTGGAGGTCCTCCAGCGCTGCTTCGATCCGTGCCAATGCCATGACGATCCTTCCTGGTTCAAAGGCTGGTTCGCGGTTCAGCCAAACCTTGCCAGGATGCTTTCCCGCCCGGGCCCATGGCTAACCTTCCCGGTAAGTGACGCCCATCCCACTGCGGGGGTAGCGCCAGGTGAGCACACCGGCAGGAGCCACTGCCCGGCAGGTGCCACATTCCAGGCAGGCCGCGTAGAGGACTCCGACGGTGCCGTCGGCCTGCATCGAATAGACATGGGCAGCGCAGATCCGAACCAGCAGCGGGCCGGCGCCGGTGGCTGCGGCCGCGGCCTGGTCGACCTCGATGTGGGACTGCTCCTTGTCCGTTTCGTATCGGTTCCGTTCGAGCCGCTCGGAAACGCTGCCGAATTCAGCCATGCTCATAGCGCCCTCACCGCGGAGTACATATCCTTGACGATCTGAACGAGCTTCAGCGGCGACCGTCGCAACGCCGCCATCCCGGTCGGCAGCATGCGCCGGCGCGGGCTCAGGTCGAGGTTGTAGACCCCATGCAACACGTCGCTCAGCACCCGGCCATAATCCCCATACATCCGGGGCTTCTCCAGGAATCCCGGCGCCTTGGCATAGGTGCGCATGTCCTGCCCGACAAAGCTCCGTTCGAGCTCGGCGGGGTAGGCATCCAGGGCGGCCTGGGAGCAGTCGCCCTTCACCAGGGCGACATCGATGGCCTTGGCGGCCGCGATCCCCGATCCTGCCGCCAGGTCCATGCCCCGGACCGTAAAGCCGGTGTTCAGGGTGAATCCGGCGGCGTCGCCCACCACCACCAGGCCCGGACGCGTGAGGTCATGGATCATCGCCTGGCCGCCTTCGGCCACCAGGTGGCACCCGTATTCCAGCAGTTCTCCGCCCTTGAGGAACGGTACGATGGCCGGGTGGCCCAGGAACCGGTCATGCAGGTCCGAGGACGTCTCGCCGCGCGCCACCAGGTCATCGAGCCGGAGCACCACCCCGATGGAGATGGAATCGAGGTTGGTATACATGAATCCGCCGCCGCCGACCCCGTGGGTGCAATCGCCCACCACGGCGTAGGCGGCACCTTCGTCTACGGTCAGGTGGAAGCGCTCCTCGATGACCTCCCGGGGCAGCCGGATGACCGATTTCACCCCCACGGCCAAGTGCTTGGCGGGTTCCGTGCGCCGGATTCCGGCGTCCTTGCATAGGAATGAATTCACGCCGTCGGCGGCGACCACCACGTGGGCGCGCAGTTCGTCGTCCCCCGCGCGGATGCCGACGATCTGCTCGCCGTTCCGGAGCAGCGCGTCCACCTTAACGCCCGGCATCAGCGTCACGCCGGCCTCCTCGCACTTGTTCCCCAACCATTCGTCGAGTTTGGCCCGGAGCACCGTGACCGCGATGGCCGGCTGGGCCAGTCGCTCATCCTGGTAGTCCACGTTCACGAACGACGTCGGGGATAGGAAGCTCAGACAGTTGCGGGTGACCCGGCGCTCGATGGGGGCTTCGGTCACGAATCCGGGAAAAACCTCTTCCATCACCCGGCAGTAGAAGACACCGCCCGACAAGTTCTTGCTGCCGGGCTTGGGGCCCCGTTCCGCCAGGAGCACTGAATGCCCCTTGGTTGCCAACTGGTAGGCCGTGACGCAGCCCGCCACCCCGGCCCCGACCACGATGACGTCAAAGTCGACGTCGGGGGATGCACCTTCTCCAGACATGTCCTGCGATCTCCTTCCTTGTCCTGAATGAGCGGATAGTGGGTCTTGGGGCCTTTCCCGGCCGCCGGCCCGCTACCCGCTTGCCCATCGGATCACAGACCCGAATCCGCCCTTGCCGGAACCCGGAGGGCGGTTTTGCCGATAAGACGATCGACTAGCCCTTGATGGTCTTGACCGCATGCCGCGCGGCCACCCGGCCCGAGGCGTGGGCAAAGCCATTGGCGGTGCCGGGCACGTCCAGGTTGTAGGTGTCACCAAAGAGCCCGCTGGCCTCGTTACCGACCGCGTACAGGCCCTGGATGGCCTGGTAGGCCTTGTCAGTGACCTGCAGGTTGCCGTTGACCCGGATGCCGCCATCAGAAACGAGCACGCTTGCCGCCATGTTGATGGCATAGATGGGGCCCTTGCGGACCGGACGGAGGAACTTGGCGGACTTGAAGAACTTGGAGTCCACACCCTGGTCGCAGGCCTCGTTGTACTCCGCCACGGTCTTGGCCAGCACGGCCGGATCCAGCCCCATGGCCTTGGCCAGGCCCTCGATGGTGTCGCCCTTCCAGGCGAGGCCTTCGGCAACGTCCTGGTCCAGTTCCGCTTGCAGCCGGGTCAGCTTCATGTGGAAGGGGATGAAGTCGCCCAGACCGATGTCTGAGCCTTGCTCCATGAGGTGCTGCACCGTGGCGCTGTCGAGGATCGCATACATGGTGGCGTCCGGCTGCTTGGCAATGGTATTGCCCGCGTCGGCGAAGCTCATCGCCACCTTCTCATCCGCGAACCTGCGCCCGGTCTTGTTGACCCACAGCACGGGCTGGGAACCGGCACCGCTCACGTGGGAGGTCAGAGTCTTGTTGCGGGCGCAAGGGATGATCATCACCGTCCCGAGGTTATCGGTGTCGGCGCCTGCCTCGAGGGCCATCAGGAGCCCGTCACCGGTGTTCTGAGTGGGCACGCATGGGTACATGGCATGGGCGGTGCGGCGGAACCAGCTGTATTTCTCCACCAGGTCCGGATTGTTGCCGAAGCCGCCACTGGCGATGATCACCGCCTTGCATCCAATGCGCATGTCATTACCGTCCGAGTCCTTGGCCAGGACGCCGGCGACCTTGCCGTCCTGCATCAGGATTTTCTTGGCGGGTGTCGCGGTGAAGATGTCCACGCCCGCGTTGATGCAGGCCCGCAGCAGGAGTTCCTGGCAGCGGGCGCCCAGGCCTTCCGGCCGGTGGAAGGTGTACAGCTCGGTGGGCTGGTCGTACGCATAGATCGTCACGTCGGTGTACTCGATGCCCAGCGACTTGTAGATGTCGATGGTCTCAGCGGTATTGTCCACCTGCATCCGGACGACGTCGGGGTTGGCCCGGTGGTGGCTGTACTCGGTGTAGCGCCGGAATCCATCCTCTTTCGAGGGGAAGTGCTTGCCCTCGTCCTCCGGGACCTTGCGCGCCTTCGTCTCGCTGGACTCGAAGGCGCAGGTGCCCTCCGCGTAAATGGAGGTGCCGCCGGTCTCAGGCATCTTCTCCAGAATGGCTACGTTCAGCCCGCCCTCCTGCGCGGCCGTATAGGCAGCGGACTTTCCGGAGCCGCCGCCCCCGATGACGACGACGTCGTATTCGGCATCGAATTGTTGGTTTTTGTCAGCCATTTCGTTCTCCCCCATGAGGTTGGTTGGTGTTTTGGAGCGCCCGGCGATCAGGCTTCCCGTAATGCCGCGGTCAGCGCGGGGACGACCTTGTAGAGGTCGCCTAGAATCCCGTAGTCGCAGTTCTTGAAGATCCTCGCGTCCGGGTCGCTGTTGATGGCGATGACCACCTTGGCGTCGCGCACGCCTGACATGTGCTGGGGCTGCCCAGAGATCCCCACGGCGATGTAGAGGTCGGGGGCGATCTGGTTGTGCGACGACCCGACCACGCGATGCGAAGCGAACCAGCGCATGTCGTCGCAGACCGGCAGGGAGCAGGCGATCTCGGCCCTGGCCGCGGCGGCCAGGTCCTCGATCAGCTTGAGATCGCCCTTGGCCCGGATTCCCAAGCCGGCGCCCACGACCCGCGCCGCGGTCAGCAGCCCGGCGCTGTCCGCGCTGGCAGCATGGGATGCCACCACGCGCAAGGCTTCACCAGGGTCTGCCAGCGGGACCTCCTCGATGGCAGCCGCGTGAGCGGAGGTCTGCGCGACGTCGTCCCCATCGAAGATGCACGCCAGGGCGCCGGTTGCGTCGAGAGTCTGGATCGCTCTGCCTTCGGCGGTGGGCCGGCTCACCAGGATGCTGTCGCCTTCAACGGCGAGCGCCCGCACCGAACTGACGATGGCGGCGCCCAGGCTCGTGGCCGCGGCGCCCAACAGGACGCGCGCCGGGGGCGCATCGGACGCCAGTAAGACCCGCAGCGCCGCCGCCTTGGCCGCCTCAGCGACCTGGGCGGCATAGGCCTCAGCGGGCACACCCGCGGCCGGGGCAAACCAGAGGACCTGGTCGGGTCCCACAGCGGCGACTGCTTCCGCCAGACTGCGCGGCCCAACCACGGCCGCCGTGACTTGGCCACCCAACTGCCGGGCGGCGGCGAGCATTCCGCCGACCCGCCCCTTGTCCGTAACAATGATCCAACTGTCAGCGTTCACTGCGATCCTCCTGGTGTTCTTACTCGTCCAGTGGTAACGGCTTCGGGCGCGCTCACAACACGCCATCCATGCGCAGAGCGGCCACCACCTGTGCGGCCGCCGCGGCGGGATCCGCGCCATCGAACATCTTGGCCATCGCCGTTTCCGGGTGCTTCGTGCCACGCAATGTCACCGTGGCGGCGCGCTGGACGCCCAGGTCCGCCTGAGTGAACCTGGTCACCGGTTTCTTGCGCGCGGCGAGAACCTCCTTCATCCCGGGCACCTGCTGCTCGGCCCGGCTCGCAGCCACGGCGAGCACGACGGGTCCTGCCACATCGACCACCTGGGTCTCGGCGCCAACCCTGCAGGTGACTCGCAGGCGGCTGCCTTCCACCGCCACCGACACCACGTTGGCGAGGGTCGGCCAACCCAACTGGCCTGCCATGGCGACCACCACCCCGTAATCCCAGGCGGAATCGCCAATCAGGACCACGTCCGCGCCACCGATGCGGCGCACCCCGGCGGCCAGAATCGCCCCGGTGGCGGCGCTGTCCAAGTCAGTCAGCGCGTCGGTCACAACGACGGTGGAGGCGGCGCCGCGGGCCGCAGCCCAGGCCACGTCGCCATCGCCGATGGTCAGTCCAACCACCTCCCCGCCGCCGGCGGCGAGGTCCTTGGCCACCAGGATCGCGGCGGGATCGTCATCGCTCGCCGACATCTTCGCCGCCCCCCAGTCCACTGAGCCGTCCATACCGACCCGGGCGTCCTGGGGGTTCCTCAACCACTTGAACACGACAATGCTCTTCATTCGGTTTGCCTCTCAATATCAGCGTTGGCTCCGGCCGGGCCCGGGCCCGGCCGAAATGCCCATGCGCGGCTAGTGCGCGGTCTGGCCGCCGTCCACCGGGATCACCGAGCCGGTCATGAACGACGCCATTGGCGAAGCCAGGAATAGGACGATGCCAGCAATCTCCTCGGACGAAGCGATCCGGTTGGCAGCATTGAACGACTTGACCAGTTCGCGCATCTGCGGGTCGGCCAGCCAACCCTGGGTCATGCCAGTTTCCGTGAAGGCCGGGCAGATCACGTTGATCCGGATGTTGTTCTTGGCATACTCCAGTGCGGCGCCCTTGGACAGTCCGGCGACCCCATGCTTGGCGGCCACGTAGGGGGACATGCCCGGATCTGCCACCAGGCTGACCACCGAACCGCAGTTGATGATCGAGCCGCCACCCACTTTGAGCATCTCGGGAATCTGGTACTTCATGCCCAGGAATACGCCCTTGAGGTCGACGGCGATGATCTTGTCGAAATCGGCTTCGGTCTGGTCGATGAGGTTGGCCGTTACGGGCAGCAGGCCGGCGTTGTTGAAGGCGATATCCAGGCGTCCGTAGGTGTCAACGGTGGTCTTGACGATCCGCTGGACATCTTCGGCCTTGCTGACGTCGGCCTTGACGAAGATCGCCTCCCCGCCAGCTGCCTTGATGCGGCGCAGGGTCTCTTCGGCGTTGCTCCTGCCGGCGATGACGACCTTGGCGCCCTGACGGGCGAAAGCGACCGCAGTGGCCTGGCCAATGCCTGTTCCGCCGCCGGTGACGATGGCAACCTTGCCTGTGAAGTCCAAGAGTTGTTCGGGCATGACCCTCTCCTTTGGTTCAAACACACCAATGACAAGCCCTCGGTTTCCTGGGGACACCTGCGCGCGCCGCGCTCGGGCCTCAAGGCGCCTGACAGAGCAATTGCTTTCTAATCAAGAATAAAATCACGAAATAATGTGTCAATATAGAGATTTCGTATATGTTGTCGCCGATTTTTCGGGATAAAATTGCACAGTCTGAACCATTTGTGCGTCTCTGATCCACCAGGGTTCCAAAACCGCGCCTCCCAAGCGCGCAACAGTGCGACGGGTTTTTCCCGGCAGCAGTCAGCCCTGGAGCAACTCCGGCGCCATCGGATCATCGCCACCACGCGTGCAACGCCTTTCCGTTTCCGCGTATAATCCCATGGCGGGCCTTCCCCCACCCACCTGAATCGTTTGAACAAGTTGTATACATTGCGCGGGACTGAAGACAAACTGATGCTACACAGGTACCCCGCAGGACACATCCCGTTCCCCGCATGCCGCTGGCGACCGGAAGTGTGACCCGACTGGAGGGGATGGAGGTGGCTATGACCAGCGTCGGGTCGCCCGCATCGGCACAAAGCATCTGGGATCTCCTGGACAACCCCGCGTTCCAGTTCCAGCTGAAGCAGTTTGCCGAGAAGTGCATTCCCTGGGAGGCGTTCCTGGCCCAGGACATGCCCCAGGGCCTGAGCCCCCTCCGCACCTGGGAGCTTATGCTGCGGCTGAGCCGTTCCATGGGCATCGAACTGCCGATCCCCGACTTGAACAACAACGAGCACTGGTACCGCCGGACCCACGAACTCACCGACGTGATCGGCATCGTGACCCGCGCTTGCGGCCCGGATTCCCATCTGCACCGGACCATGACCTCCGCCGGAGGCCAGCACTTCCTGATGAACGTGCGTATCGCGGAAACCATCGCCGCCACCCACCTGGATGGCCTTTCGATCTCCGTGGAAGATGCCGACATCCTGCTGCGGCTGGACCGGACCCCCCGGAGCGCGACCGAACGTCTGGTGGCCAACACCTTCGGCGCCATCGACCATCTTCCGGACCTGCTTAACGAGCCGTTTTCCCGGGCCCTTTTCGGGCACCTGCGCGACCTGCTGCTGGACGGCGTGGAGACCCGGGCCCTGGAGAAGTCCCCGGCACCCCTGGGCACCGGACTGTTCGAATGGCCCGACGACATGACCGAACACTACGCTGACCGGCAGATGGACTACTTCGCCGCCTATGCCAACCACGAGACCGGAAGCGAGGACGACCACGTGGTCCTGCGGGCCCTTATCCTCACCGACGCGTTCCGCTTCTACCGCCCGCTCAAGGAGGTCAGCAATCAGGTCGGGCGGCTGGTCGCCCACTTGTACGCCCTGAAGCACAACCTGCCCGTGCTCGGCCTGCTGCCGGCCTCCAGGGTCAAGCTGGACTGGAACGAAGGCCGCATCCTTCCGCCCTTGGTCTCATTCGACCGGCCCACCTTCGAGGATGTCCGCAAACGCAGCCCCGGCGATCTCACCTGCCTCCAGACCCTGGCGGCGCAGTTGAGCCTGGTCGCCCTACGGATCGTCGAGCGCTACCTGGACGAATGGGAGAGCCGGGACCGCCAGCTGCGCCAGATGCTCAAGAAGGACCTCGACCTCAACGACCGCCAGCGTGCCATTCTGGGCCGGGCGCTGCGCAAGCCCGAGGCCGAGTTTACCATCCGATACCACAAGACCAACCACGGCATCGCCTACCCCACGGCTCGGCGCGATTTCCTGGAACTGGTGGAAGCCTCGTACCTCACGGTCGAACAGCGCGGGAAGCGGTTCGTGTTCCTTCCGAGCCGCCGGCTCCAGGAAATGGTCCCGGACGCCTCCTCCCTGACCCGTCTCCGCGGCTTCACGGTCGATATGAGCAAGCCGGCCAGTTCAATCCTCGACCTCCCCAAATAATCACGACGACAGGCCCGCCCGGCAGCTGCGATGCCGCCGGGCGGGGGGTGAGGCATGTGCCGGCTGCTACTCAGCCTTCGCGGCTTCGGGCGCGGGCAGCGGCCACATCTGCCAGAAATCGCAGTAGGCGACCCACAGGGGGAAGTTTAGCCCCAGCATGAAGGTGGCGCTGGTGAAGATCTTGTTGGGATAGGGCAGCTGGCCGAAGTGCCAGGCGCAAACGGCGTTGGTGACGTGATAGGCGACGACAGCCACCACGATGGCCAGCCACATGAACCAGGCGAATCCGGATTTCCACAGGATTGGACCCGTGGTGAGCGCCGGGAGCGGAATCCCGCCGCGGTAGAAAGGCAACGGACCGGGCGCTCCGGGGACGAAGCTCCGGTAGCTAAAGTTGAGGAGCTTGATGACACCCATGTAGGGATGGGCCACATGTCTGCCCACCAGGTGCACGAGCGCGAAGGCCACCCCGGTGCCCACCAGACCGATGAACGCCGTGAGCGTCATGCCACGTCAGGGCTGGACCGTGGTCCAGCTCGCGGTAGGAGTGAGGCCTCCCAGGATGGGCTTCCTTTCAGATCAAGAATGAAATCACGATAAGGTGGCGTTCGGTTTCATCCCTGCGTTCACCAATTGCTGACCGAACATGCCGCGGAGGTCGGCCTCAACCCGTCATGAACCTGTCAGACCCATCATGGCATGCAGGCCGCTTGATGCTGCTGAGACCGGCCGCTTCTACCATGGACAGCAGCAAGCAGGCAAGGAAGGTGGACGGTTGACCCGGCTCGCACCTTTTCATCCAGGCTGATCCGCGGCAGGCCGTTTCGAGCATGGAGGGCCCGCCCTGGGTTCAGGAGGTCGCAGTAGGAGCCCAAGGAAATGCAACCGGCCCATGGAGGTGGATGCCCACCAGGCGTTGGATCAGGGTCTCTTTGCCGCGGCCCTGCTGATGCCGCTGGAGTCGCTCAAAGCCCTCATTGATCCCAGCCGAGGTTACGAACGTGGTCATCGAAGTTTTTCGCACCCATTGCTGGAGTGCGATCTGTGGCAGGTATCCGGTCGAGACGGTGGCCTCGGTGGTGGCCGAGGCGCTCGCGGGTGACCCCAGTGAGCCAGGCTGCGAGGATCCGCTGAGGACTGGACTGTCCAAGGTGCATGACGTCAGCTCCCTGATGCGCGCTGAGTTGGGAATCAAGCACCAGGCCGACCAGCTCAAGGACGACTTCAAGTCGAAGTGGCTGGACGCCATCCGGATGAAGGTCCGGTTGCCTATTATGCGGAAGCGAGAGTCTCCTTCTATGTCCATGCAGGCGCCCGATGGGGCGAGATCCAGTCAGACATCAGATTCGGTTCAGCCCCTGCCCTATGGGGCCGCGGCCGCGGCGGGCCCGGCAGGTTGCCCCGGAACCACCATCCGCAGTCCTCCCGGGATCATGATCAGCCCATCCGGGCCGCCCTGGCTCGGAAGGCGCCAGTCGATCTCCGGACTGCCGCGCACGGCCATCACCAGCGCGTGGCCCGGTCCCGGACACAGCTGGATGGTGTTGCCGAGGTCGGCGCTGTCCTCCGGCCTGGCGCCGGGAGGCGCGAAAGGCGGGAAGATGCCGAAGCGGGGGAGCAGATCCCGGCTCTCGGGCGGATCCACCAGCGCCTCTCCGGTCCAGGTGGCCGGATCGATCACCAGGATCTGCCGGGAGTGCCTGCCGGATTCCTGGTTCAGGACGAACAGGCGTCCCTCGGATACGAGGAAATCCATGGGGCGCAGTTCCAGGTCCCGGCCCTGGCGGCTGGGGATGTGGGCCGGAATCCGGGTGGCGCGGCCCCTGGGATGCGCCGCGCTGGCCTGGGGATCCACCTGGAAGCTGTGCCGCTGGCTGCGCGGGCCGATGGCCGAGAGATAGAGCCATCCACTGGCAGGATCCAGGCTGCCGATGAAATTGGACCAGTCGGAGGTGTCCTCGGCGCGAGTGAGGGGCCAGAAACTGGCCACCGTGCCGTCCGGGGCAATGAAGACGATCTTGTTCTCCCTGAAGGGGATGCCCAGGTACAGCCGGCCTGCACGGTCCAGGTGGAAGAAGTCGGGATAGGGCAGCACGGCCCGGGCCATGGGGCCCCTGGCATCGTTGGCGCGGGTCTCCTCGTTCCGGGGGCGGCCGGCGACGCAGCGGAGCGATCCATCCGGGTCCAGGGTGAACAGGAAGGTGCCCCCATCGTCTCGCGCGGCTGAAGCGTAGTTTTGCGCGGCCAGGACCACATGCCATGGGCTGCTCTCGGCGCTCTGGGGCGGGCGCACGGCGACGGCGGACAATCGCAGGCCTCCCCGGGCCTTGAAGGGCCGGTGCAGCCACGCTTCGGCCTTGGCCTCGAGGGCGGCGTTGTCGAGCACGGGGCGCACCTGGTGGGCCGGGTCCACGAACCATAGGCCTTTCGAGTCCGCCACCAGCCAGCCCCGGTAGAACTCGGCCATGGCCGGGTCCTCCACGAAGCGGACGGCGAAGACGTCGTGGAACGGCCCGGGCTGCCCTTCCGCGGGGGGACCAAAGGAGCCGGCCACCGGAGCCAGGGCCCAGGGAACCAGGTGCAGGGCCACCTGGGTGCTGCGGAGGGGGTCGTCCCGGTCTTCCACCCGCACCGCCGCCTCCAGTTCGAGGGGGGATGGGGGAAGCTTCAAGGTCACGCTGTCCCCTTCGGCAACGTCCAGGGTGGGCCCCGGGTCTCCGCCCAGGGTCCAGCGCCAATGGCCCGCCCGCCCGTCCTCGGCCGTCACCTTGAGACGCAGGGTGGAACCGCAGGGCACCAGTCCCTGGGCCGGCACCCCGGTGATATGCACCTGGGCCAGCAGGGCGCCGCCGGCGCCGAGCAGGAGTGATAGGAACCAGTGCTTCCAGCCTGTCATGGGACCTCCCGGACGATACACCTATTAATGAGACATAATGGGCTCAAAGTTCCGGAATTTCAGCCCCCTTGAACCGGTTTTTCCGGAGCCCCTCATGGAACGGCAGGAAGCCCTTAGCGGTGATCTTGAAAATGAGCCGAATCAGTCTCATTTCCCGGAGTCCAGGAGCGGTCCTGGGATGAATCCCTACCTGACCGAACTTTTCAGGTGGCGCGCAGGGGCGGATCAGGTGCGGGCCGCACATTGTTCCTGGGACGGGAGGGTCCACCCCCGACCTTGGAGGGAAAACCCTCCATCTCCTTTGGAGGTGAGCGATGTTCACGACAGCGGCGAATCAACGGACCAGCCTGAACGGCCTTGATTACCAAGCCCAGGACATGACGGCAACCATGCCCGGAGAACGGCTGGAAGAAGCCATCCGGATTCTGGAGAAGGCCATCGATGCAACCACGTTGCCGATGGTGAAGAACAAGGCTGTAGCGCCGTGGGTGAAGGATCTGCGCAAGGGAAGCGCCGTGTCCCACTTCACCTGGATGGGGCTGTTCTGGTCCATCAAACTGGAATGCTCCGCCAAGGACATTATGGAGTCCAAGGTGGAACTGGCCTGGGCCATCCAGTCCACGGTCTGCACCACCAAGGTCCTGGCGTTGAAGGATGTTTCCGATCGATCCTTCACGGATTTCCTGAAGTCGGTGAAGGCCAGCATCCCCGACCTGCTCGTCGACTACGCCGTGAGGACTTCCCTCCCGTAGCCTGGCTTATCGTAGAGCAGAGCAAATGGGATCGAGCCGTGCGACTCTCAGTGAATACAGACACCTGAATTCCGCGCCCAAAGACTTTGGAATTCACCCGATGAGAGAATCGAGATCGTTGAGTGGCAGGAGCAGAACCGGCACAATGGCACACACAGACCCAGATTTCCCCGTTTCGAGTGATCCGAGTTCACGGCGCGAAGCCTTGCTGCGGATTCTCTCCGCGGGAGCCTTTCTGGTCTTCTTCCAGTCTTTTCTTGTAGCTCCGCTAATACCTTCACTTGCGATTGAGTTTCACGCCTCCACAAATCTCCTGGGCATGCTCGTGCCGGCGTACATGCTGCCGTATGGCCTATCGACCCTGTTCTACGGCCCGCTTTCGGATCGCGTTGGACGGAAACCGGTCATCTTGACGCTGCTTGCAATGATGGTCGTGACCACGGCCGGCGTGGCGACGGCTCGCACCGCCCATCAGATGCTGGCGTGGCGGTTGCTAGGCGGTATTGTAACGGGTGGAATCGTACCGATCGCACTGGCGCTTTTGGGCGATCTTTTTCCCTACGCGGAGCGGGGGCGAGCGCTCGGATGGATGTTCGGCGCAATCGCTGGCGGAATGGCTTTCGGATCGACCCTCGGTGCGTTCTTGAATCCAATCATCGGCTGGCGCAGAGAGTTCCTGATAACCGCCATGCTCAGCGGGATCACGCTTGCATTCGCCATCCGCCTGCGGCACAGCTTCGGGAGCAGGCTGCCTCAGCATCCCCTGAGCGCCCGTGAAGTGATCTCCGGGTATATGGGTCTGTTTTCTGATCCCCGTGCTGCAAGGGGATACATCTACATCCTTCTTAATGGGATGTTCCATTCAGGCGTGTTCTCGTGGCTTGGTCTGTACTTTTCAGAGCGGTATCACCTCGGCGATAAAGGCATCGGATTGGCCCTGCTGGGCTATGGCGTTCCAGGAATGCTGCTGGGACCCGTCATCGGGCATGTCGCGGATCGGTACGGACGAAAGCACATCATCCCAATCGGGATCTGGATCGCTGCCGTCTCCGCTGCCGCGCTCATTCCCCGTTCACCTTTGATTTGGCCGGTCATCATGACGGCGATCCTGTCCCTCGGCTATGACATGAGTCATCCGCTCCTGGCCGGGATCATCACCTCCGTAAATCCAGTACGACGCGGACTCTCGATGGGCATGAATGCGTTCGTCTTGTTCAGCGGCTTCGGCTTGGGCACATTGATCTTCGGGGTGTTCCTGAGAAGCGGGTTCACCCTGTCGCTCGCCATCTTCGCTGGCGCTCAGCTCTGTATCGGATTGCTTGCCATACCGCTTTTCAGCGGCGAAGACGCCTCGGCGGGTGATCAATCAAAAATCGCCCTATTGGGATCTTCGAACCCATAATTCGCCGGGGATGGATTCATGAATGTCATACAAGGATCAACGGTCGTAGCCGCGGCCTTCACCGCCGGAGCGCTCAACTCCGTGGCCGGTGGCGGAACCCTGGTGTCCTTCCCCGCCCTGCTGGGCATCGGCCTCACCGGCCAGCAGGCCAATGTCACCAGCACCATCGCGCTCTGGCCGGGTTCCATCGGCGGGTTCGCCGGCCACCGCCGGGACCTGGCCGGCACCCGGGAATTCGCCCTGCGCCTGGTCCCGCCTTCCATCGCCGGCGCCCTGGTGGGCGCCGGGTTGATGCTCGTCACGCCCCACCAGGTCTTCGACCACCTGATTCCCTGGCTGATCCTCACCTCCACACTGCTCATGGCCGCCAACGACCCCTTGTCCCGGTGGATCCAGGGGAACCATGGGGAAGCGCGCTCCCGGGCCTGGTGGACCGGCGCCATCGCCTTCCAGTTCCTGGTGGGGATCTACGGTGGCTATTTCGGCGCGGTTATCGGCATCCTGATGCTGGCGGCCCTGAGCATGCTCGGGCTCAAGGACATCCACCAGATGAACGGCCTGAAGAACTTCCTGTCCCTGTCCATCAACGGGGTCGCCATTCTGGCTTTCCTGTCCTACGAATTCCTGTTCCGGCCCGGCAACATCGCCTGGTGGGCCGTCGCCATGATGGCCGTGGCCGCGGGCCTGGGCGGCCTGTTCGGATCGCACATGGCGCACCGGGTCGGCCGACGCGCGGTACGGCTGTTGGTGATCGGGATCGGGTTCGTGCTGACCGGGTGGTACTTTTACAAGATGCACGGCGCCTGACCGGGTCGTTCCGGGGCGTTCTCCACCTGGAAGTTGCCCCAGCCGTTTTCCTGCCCTTCCCCGGACGGCACGCAGGCCGCCGAGGCACCGGCCTGGAAGGTGCGGTACCTGCGAATGCGACAAGCTCTGCCTCGTCTACATCGGAAAGGCAGAATCGCTCCCCGCGCCCAGCGCCACCACCCGCTCCACCAGTTCTTCCAAGTCCTTCCCTTCGGTTCGGTGATTGCAGATGGCCGCCCGCAGGCAGAACCCGCCCCGGATGCGGTAGGGGCTCAGGACGCAGAAACCCGATTCCTGCAGCGCGACCAGGATCCGCTCGTTCGCGCGGTCAAGCTCGGCTGCATCGAGGCTGCCCCGGTACCTGAAGCACACGATGTTCAGCGCGACCGGGCTCATGAGTTCCAGGTCCGGGTGGCCCGCCACCCGTTCCCCCAGGTGGCTGGCCTGGGCCGCGTTCTTTTCGAAGACCCCAGCCAGCCGCGCGGTGCCCAGGACCTGGAAGGTCATCCAGATCTTCAGGGCGCGGTCCCCGCGGCTCAGGAGCGGGCTGAACGCGTTGAAGGCGTGGGAGCCGTGGGGGGTGAGGCCGCCATCCAGGGTGCTGAGGTACTCGGCGTCGGATTGGAAGGTCTCGCGGTGGAGACCGCCGTCGCGCACCAGCAGGCAGCCCGCGTCGTAGGGGACCTGGCCCCATTTGTGCAAGTCGAAGGCGAGGGAATCGGCGCGCGTAAGGCCCTGCAGGCGGGGGCGCAGCTTCGGCGACAGCCAGCCCAGGGCCCCGATGGCACCGTCCACGTGCAGCCAGAGCCGGTTGCGGTCCGCGAAGGCGCGCAGCGCCTCAAGGGGGTCCAGGGCTCCCACGCCCACCGTGCCTGCGTTGGCCACCAGGCAAAACGGGCGCAGGCCGGCCTCACGGTCCCGGGCTACCGCCTGGGCCAGGGCCTCCAGGTTGATGCGGCCCTGGGGGTCGGTGGGCACCAGGTGGACGCCTTCGCTGCCCAGGCCCAGGAGCTGGGCCCCCTTCAGGATGGAGTTGTGGGTGGCGTCCGAGGCGTAGATGCGCAGGCCCGTGACTGCCCGGGCACCCTCCGCCTTGACGGCGCCCTGGGTGGCCCAGTGGCGCGCCACGGCCAGGGCCAGGAGGTTGGCCATGGAGGCGCCCCCGGTGAGGATGCCCGAGGCGCCGGCCGGAAATTCGAACCAGTCCTTGAACCAGCCCAGCACCTGCTGTTCCAGGTGGACGGGGCCCTGGTTTCCGCCGAAGACATTGGCGTTCCCGGACCACTTCCCCTTGCAGGTGCTGCGGCGCCAGATCGCGCGCCGATTGCAGGCCCGGGGCCTGGAGGTGGGGCCCGAGGAGGTGCTGGTGACCAACGGCGCTTCCGAGGGGCTGTCCCTGGCCCTGCGGCTCCTGCTGGAACCTGGGGAACTCGTCGCCTTGCCGTGTCCCTCGTTCTTCGGCGTCCTGGACGCCGCGCGGAGCGCCGGAGCCCGGGTGCTGGAGTTCCCGGAGGGGCCCGGAGGCCCGGGCCTGGAGCCATTCCTGGCGGCCTGCGGCCGCCACCCGGTCAAGGCCACCGTTCTGATGCCCTCTTTCTCCAACCCCACGGGCATCCTCATGGCGCCCGGGGACCAGACGGCCTGGATGGAGGCCCTGCGGGACCGGGGGGTGGCCCTGGTGGAGGACGACATCTACGGGGAACTCGCCTTCGACGGCAAGAGGCCGCGGCCCATGATGGCCTTGGCTGAACCGGACGGCCCTCCCTGCTTCCTGGCGGGGTCTTTCTCCAAGTCCCTGCTGCTGGGTGGGCGGGTGGGCTACATCGTGGCGCGGGCCCCCTGGATCGAGCGCCTGACCCGGCTCAAGGGCTCCTCCACCCTGGGCAATGCGACCCTGTCCGAGCACCTGGCGGCGGCCTGCCTCGAATCGGGGCTCCACGACCGGCACCTGAGGCGGTTCGTGCCCGCGCTCTTCCAAGGGATCGAGGCCCTCCGGCAGGAGGTGGCCCGGCATTTCCCTGCGGGCACCCGGGTCTCCAGGCCCCAGGGCGGCTTCCTGCTCTGGATCGAGCTGCCCGAAGGGTGCGACGCCCTGCGCCTGTTTCACGCGGCCCGGGAGGCCCGCATCAGCCTCGCGCCGGGCTGCATCTTCAGCCTGGGGCCGGGACTGGAGCGGTATCTCCGCCTCAACGGCGGCGCCACCCTGCGCAACCCCGGGAGCATCGCGACCCTGGGGCGGCTGGCCGCGGCCCAGCTCTGATCCGCTGCTAGAACCGGTTTCGGGAGGCGGGAATCGCCCAGGTGTCCCCGCCTAGGCCATGGCGCCGGAACAGGGAACTGGCCTCTTCGCTGGTCCATTTCTTCCAATGGGGATCCAGGTGTTTCCCATACCATTCCTTGGCAAAATCCCAGAACCGGGAAAGTGGCTGGATATCTCCCTTGGCAATCCGGTGTCGCTGGCACCAGGCATCCACCTCGGCTTCATTTTCGAAAATCAGCATGTTGCTGCATGAATAAACGACATTGTCCCAACACTTCCGCATGGGGATTGGAAAGTGGATCAGGTACTGGCCCTCGACCATCCGGCCGGAGCGGATGTGCAGATCCACCGGCCTGCCTTCGGCCCCGAAAGAGGTGCTGATGGTGACATCCTGGTCCACCAGAGCGGCGATGCCCAGCGAGCACCAGCCGCAGTTGCCCCACCAGGCCCGGTCCCCGCTGCGAACCCAGAAGTTGGTGGGAGCCAAAGAGAAAGGGTGGATCGCCCAGATGCCTGGCTGGTGGGGGTGCAGGACCACCCCGTGATCCTCCGCCAGGCGGTACAGGGCCGAGACCGCCTCTTCCTCCGAAAGATCGAGCATCCGGCAGAGGTCCTCGGGGATGGGGGCATTACCGTGATCCAGGATGTAGCGGATGATGGTGTAGTGTCTTGAAGGTGCTCCGTTCCATGCTCGAATCCTACGCTCCTGGGGCCCGGGAAGCCTTCAAAGATGCCAGAACAGCCAACTCCAGCCGTTGAATACCTCCATAATCGAGGGATGCGCTATGTGGAACCCCTCTTCCGTCCGCCCAGCGAGGCCCATTCCTTCATCCTACAGGCCACCCTCGGCTGCTCCTGGAACCACTGCACCTACTGTGCCATGTACCGGGGCAAGCCCTACCAGGTGCGAAGGCTGGAGGAGGTGGTGGCCGACATTCCCAGGCCCAACACCCCTGGCGCGGAGGAGGTGCGGCATGTCTTCGTGGCGGACGGCGATCCGCTGGGCATGGACCTGGGGCACTGGGAGCCCATCCTCCTGGCGCTCAGGGCCGCCTTCCCCAGGCTGCGCAGGGTGAGTACCTACGCCACGGCGCGCAACATCCTGGACAAGACCCCGGAGCAGCTCCGGAGCTTGCGGGAACTGGGCCTTTCCCTGCTCTACATCGGGCCGGAATCCGGGGACGACCCCACCCTCAAGAGCCTCGCCAAGGGCAGCGATGCGGCCGACCATCGAGAAGCGGCCAGCCGTGCCAGGGCGGCAGGCATGGAGCAGTCGGTCATCTTCCTTCTGGGCGCCGGCGGCACGGGGCGCAGCGAAGAGCACGCCAGGGCCTCCGGGCGACTCGCCACCGCCATGAATCCCCGCTTCCTCTCCACCCTGACCCTCACCGTCGTCCCCGGCACGCCGATGGCCAAGTTGCAAGGCCAGGGACGCTTCGTGTTGCCGGACGTGCCCGGATTGCTCCAGGAGCTGGCCTGGTTCGTGGAAGAGACCCACCTCACCAACGGCATTTTCCGCTCCAACCACGCTTCCAATTACCTGCCCATCGGCGGTCGCCTGCCCGGCGAGCGCGAGGCGATCCTGGCCGCCATCCGCGCCGCGCTGGAGGGCCACACCCCGCTGCGGCCCGAGTGGCTGCGGGGCTTGTAGGGCTGTTCGTGCCGCTCAACACCATCAAGGCCGTCTTCTTGAAGGCGGCGAGGGCCTCCGTCGGGATGGGCATGGCCATGAAAAGGTCGGCTCTTAAAGGCAGCGGTTCAGGTCCTTCAGCTCGACCAGCAGGTGCTCAGCCCGGCGTTGGCCGAAGGCGGCGACCAGCCGGTCCTGGAGGCCGTGCCAGAGGGGCAGCGCCTCCCGAAGCAGCGCCCGCCCATCGTCCGTCAGCTGGATCATCCGGGTTCGCCGGTCGGCTCCCTCTTCGATGTGCACCAGCCCGCGACGCTCCAGCGGAGCCAGGTTTCGGGGCAAGGTCGTCCGGTCCAGGTCCAGCTTTTCGGCGAGCAGCCTGACCTGGATCTGCCCCGAAGTGTGCAGGGTCACGAGAATCGGCACCTGGGTGCTCTTCAGGCCGCAGGGGGCGAACGCCTCGTCGAAAGCCTTGGCCAGGAGCCGCGCCGTCTTCCGCACATTGAAGCCCAGACACTGGTCGGCCATGAGGCGAAGCGGATCGGGGTCGGCATGAGGACGTGGCATATTCACAGTATATGCACCCATTTCGAATCATGAAGGGAAGCACCGCATGAAGGCCCGGAAGGCCTTCCTGGAGCCGCGCAGGCGGAGCTTGCGCGTGAGGATGGCGGGCAGAATGCCTTTCAACCCGGACGCGATCGCCACCCACGTGGGGCCGTCAGCCATCACGGTCACGTCCGGGTTCCCTTCCAGCCCCGGGGCGACCCGCAGACGCCCCTGGCTCAGGATGGCGGTCGCGCCGCAAGGGTCAGCTCCCGTGAATTCAAAGTGGACGGCGACCTCCAGCCCCTCGGCCTGACCCGGCTGGAAGAGGATGGGCAGGGCCTGGAGGAAACCCCGGGCCGTGGTCAGGCGGTTTCCCGAACTCACGATGCGGATCCGCTCCGGCTGGAACCGGGCCCGGGCGTGAACCTCGGCATCCGACCCGCGGATGACGTGGATCTGGCCGCCCCGGTCCAGGAGTTGGCGCACCAGGTCCTTCCCCCTGGGCGCCGGGGGCTTCGGCCTCCCCTGCCCGACCGGGCACACCGCCATGCAGTTCATGCAGGCGTGGTTGGCCCCGGTCGTCAGGGATTGCCAGATGCCCATGGTCTCCTCGGGCCTCACGCGCTTGCGGTAGTCCCGCCGGTCCCGGCTGTCCACCAACGTCTCCACCCAGGCGTTGAAACCGCCCAGGCGGAAGCGGTAGTTGTGGGCGGCACAGTTCACGAGGCTGAAGGCGCCGTCCTTCCCTATGGCTCCCGTGGGACAGGCTTCCACGCAGAGTCCGCACCCATTGCAGGGGCTCCGTTCCAGAGGCGCACTGGTGCCGGCGGCAGGCCGGTCCACCAGCACCGCGGCCAGGACCACGGCCGCCCCGAATTCCGGGTGGAGCAGAAGCCGGTTGTGCCCCCTGGTCCCCAAACCAGCCTGCTCGGCCAGGACTTTGTGGGCCAGGGGCCAGATCCTGCCTTCCCGGTGCACGTCCATGGGGAAGCTGGCATGGACGGCCACGCTCCGCAGGCCAGCCTGCTGCAGGCGCCGGCTCAGCTCCGAGGCAGCCCTGTCCACGCCTTCCTCGGCGAAACGGGCACTGCGGTTGGCCACCCCCATCCAAGGCCCGCGGAGTGCGTCGGCATTGACGCGAGCCAGGAGCGACACCACCGACTTCACGCCAGGAAGCATGGCTTCCATGGCCGCGGCATCCCCTTTGAGGGCCTCCCGCTCCACTTCCACGACGCCCGCAGCGTCGGCGCCGCAAGCGAGGGCGAGCTCCCGGAGCCAGGCCGGGTCGAGCAGGTCCGGCAGCGGCGTGGCTGGGATGGGAGGGCGGTGGGGGTCCAGGGAGGGTTCGGGTGTTGTGAGGTTTTGGTGCATATGCACATTCCTTGGCGAAAATTCAGCGGGTCGAGGCCATGCAGGATGCCGGCCGTATTAGGAGCATATGCACTCTTTTCGTTGAAGGCAAGAAAGGACCAAGTTCCGGCATTCACGGGCAAGATCGTTGAACGTATCCTCAGCTCAGGCAAGCATCCTCAAGGAGCGGACAATGACAGCAGGACAGGAACCGATTGCAAGCACCAGGATCGCCATCGTCACCGGCGGGAGCCGCGGTCTCGGCCGCAACACGGTGCTCAGCCTCGCCCAGCGGGGCGTCAACTCGATCTTCACCTTTCACTCCCATCGCGCGGAGGCGGACAAGGTGGTCGCCGCGGCCGGCGAGATGGGAGCCAAGGCCGTCGCCCTGCACCTGGACATGGGCGATGTCGGCGCTTTCGACGCCTTCGTGCGAAGCGTGCGGTCGACCCTCGCGGGCCTTGGCGCCGAGCGTTTCGACTACCTCGTCAATAATGCCGGGACCTCGCACCACAACGCCTTCGACCAGACCACCGAAGGGGAATTGGACCGTCTCTACGAGGTCCACTTCAAGGGCGTGTTTTTCCTGACCCAGAAGCTTCTGCCGCTGATCAAGGATGGTGGGCGGATCACCAATATTTCGTCCGGCCTCACCCGCATGACGATGCCGGGGAGCGGCGCCTACGCGTCCATGAAGGGTGCCATTGAAGTTCTGACGCGCTACCTTGCCAAGGAGTTGGGCCCCCGCGGGATCGCCGTGAACACCGTCGCCCCTGGCGCGATCGCCACCGACTTCAGCGGCGGAATGGTCCGGGACAATCCCGAGGTCAACAAGCGCGTCGCGGACATGACGGCGCTCGGCCGCGTCGGTCAGCCCGACGACATCGGGCCGATGATCGCGGCCCTGCTTTCGGATGAGAATCGATGGGTCAACGCCCAAAGGATCGAGGTCTCGGGCGGCATGGGCCTCTGAGCCGGGCAGACAGTATCATTGGAGAATGGCGCTGAACGCGGTTCGACCAATCATCAAATGGGCGGGTGGAAAACAGTCACTTGCGGGGACCCTGGTCTCCATGTTCCCCGACTTCGAAGGGCGATATTTCGAGCCGTTCATGGGCGGCGCGAGTGTCCTGCTCACGCTGGCGCCATCGGTGGCGCTCGTTGGCGACGAGAATCGCTGGCTGACGGATACCTACCGGGCCGTCATCGGGTCGCCTGACCTGGTATCGGCGCAGCTGGATAAGCTGGTCAATACCGAAGAAGAATACTACAAGAATCGATCCATTGACCCGAATGACGTTTCACTGATTGAGCGTGCCGCTCTCTTTATCTACCTTAACAAAACTTGTTTTCGTGGACTCTATAGGGTCAATAAAAAAAATCGATTCAATGTGCCTTATGGGGCCTACAACAGGAAATATCATGACCTGGAGAATCTGAGAAGTTTTTCCCGACTGGCCAAGAATTGGATAATCAATACTGGTGATTTTTCTCAATCAATCAAGGGCATCAAAAAAGATGATTTTGTCTATTTTGATCCACCCTATTATAAACTCGGCGGGTATTCCGATTTCAATCGTTATACCGACGGTAAGTTCATGGAACATGATCACATCAGATTAGCTGAAGCCTGCCTCGAACTTGACGCGAAAGGAATTAAATTTGCCGTCAGCAACAGCAGGACAGAATTCATTGCTGATTTGTTCTCGAAGTTCAATTGCATTAAAATCGATAACAGACGCGAGATCAATCTAAATGTTAAAGGCAGGACGGTTAATGAGCTATTTATCACTAATTATGAGATCGAATCGTAGGCCGTCTCGTCGATCTTTCGGGCGCAAACAGGCCCCCCGCTTCGATGCCGGGCGGGCGCCAGGGGCCGGCCGGTCCAGGAAACGCCGGCCGTCCATGGCGAGAAAAGGGAATATGTCGCACAATCTTGGGAAGGGGGATTCCATTTCGGAAGCCTTCCAGATGTTATGCCCCGGACGGCCGCACCCGCTTCCCATACCGAGGACCCGGCAACGGGCTCTGAATGAGCCGAGACGGCAGGAGATACCATGAACAAGATCGAGACCCTCGCTCCCTCCCTGCGCGCCAAGATCGTGCTTGGCGATCGGAACTATCAAGACGACCCTTCGACCCCGGTCTCCAACTTCCTCGCCAGGACCAAGCGCCACTGCAACGGCGGCAAGACGGTCGACGCGGGGCTCTGGCTGCGCGGGCATTGCGACCGGGGCGGCAAGGTGTTCCTCACCATGTCGGGGGCGGGGTCATCTTTCCAGATGGGCATCACCCTCAGCGAATTGATTCGCGCCAAGATGATCGCCGGCATCTCCGTCTCGGGCGCCAACCTCGAGGAGAGCCTCTACCGGCTGGTCGCGCATTCCCATTACGCCTACATCCCGGATTACGTGGAACTCACCGCCCAGGAAGAGAAGGAACTCGATCACCAGGGCTTCCGCAGGATCACCGACACCTTCCTGCCGGAGGAGGAGTCGGTGCGCGTCGTGCTGCCCGCCTTCGAGATGCTTTGGCGCGAGGCCCAGGAACAAGGCAAGCCCCGGTTCTGGCATGAATACTTCTTTGAGCTGTTCGAGCGCAAGCTCATCCAGATCGATCCGGGCGCCAACCTGGACGACTGCTGGCTCTATTGGGCCTGGAAGGAAGGGGTGGAGATCTGCGTGGGCGGGGCGGAGGACTCCACCATGGGCAACATCTTCTCCTACTACACCTATGGCGGCAGCCATCCCCTCCTTTCCAAGTATGCCCAGGAGCATCCCATCAGCCCGGAGGTGGTGCACCACTCCTTCCGCTACATGCATCGCCTGGCCGAGTGGTACCTGGAGCACGCCAAGGGGGAGGGGCTGGCCTTCCTGCAACTGGGCGGAGGAATCGCCGGTGACTTCCCGATCTGCGTGGTCCCCCACCTGAAGAAGGATTACCTCGCCGACGAGACCACGGCACAACAGGAGGCGCTGATCCGCCCCTGGGCGGGATTCATCGAGATCCACTCGTCCCCCATGAGCTTCGGCTCCTATTCCGGCGCCGGCGGCAAGGAAAAGATCACCTGGAGCAAACTGGAGCCCAATGCCTTCATGATGCAGATCTTCGGGGACTACACGGAACACTTCCCGGACATCGCCGCCCTGATGCTCCGGAAGTGATCAGCGGCCGGCCCTGGCCGCGCCAGGCAGGAAGCGCATCAGCCCGGCGATGACCACGATGGTCGTCAGGTAGGCGGCGATCTGGGCGCCGCACGGCCTGGCCGTGTAGCCGATGAGGGTGTGGACCAGGCGCCCGCCCAGGCTGTCATCGCCCAGCACCCGGGAGGTGTCCCAGACCGTCGAGGTGAGCACTTCGAAGTGGCCCGCCTGCTGGATCAGCGCGATGGCCTGGGCCGCCAGGCCGGCGGCGAGCAGGGTGATCAGGCCCGAGGCCACCCGGAACAGGTGGCGCGCCGGCACCGTCACCAGGCCAAGGTACATGAGCGCCGAGAGGCAGGCGCCCGCCAGCAGGCCGAGCGCGCCCCCCGCCGCCATGGCCGCGACCGGGGTGTGGCCGGAAGCGGCGATGCTGTACAGGAAGAGGACGATCTCCGAGCCCTCCCGCAGCACGGCCACCCCGCAGACGATCGCCAGGGCAGCCAACGGCTTGCGGCCGGCCGCGACCGCCGCGCCCACCTGGCGCATGTCCTGGGCCATGACGCGCCCGTGGCTGGCCATCCAGACGTTGTGCCAGGCCAGCATCGCCACGGCCAGGAGCAGGATGCTCGCATTGAACAGTTCCTGGCCCGTGCCTTCGAACAGGGCAGCGATCCAGCCGGCGCCTAGCGCGACCAGGCAGGCGCCAAGGGCGCCGGCCAGCACGCCGGAGCCGACCCACAGGCCGCGCCGCGGGACGCCCCGGGTCGCCGCCAGCACGATCCCCACGATGAGTCCGGCTTCAATGATTTCGCGAAAGACGATGACCAGTGCGGCGAGCATCGGGCTACTCCGAAATGATGGCGCCTTGCGCCGTGTCCTTGTGGAATTCGCCAATGAACTCATAGCGTCCCGGTCCCAGCGGCCTGACCCTGATCCGGGCCTTGGTCCCCCCGGGGATGACCTTCTCAATGGCCAGTGGCAGCATCTCGAATTCCTCCGGGGTGCTGTCCTGGTTGGTCACCTCCAGGAAGGCCGGCTTGCCGGTCTTGACGTGGACCTCGGCCGGCGCGAAGCGGTGGTCCTTGATCGTCACCTCGATGGTGGCCGGTTCCTCCCCATGTGCCGCGGGGAGGACGAGAAAGAGGCAGAGGGTGAGCCACACGGCCCGGGGTTCGATGGTTCCAGACATGAGTTCTCCTGATCTAGGGCACAAACAGCCGTTGCCCGATGTATTCGCCCTTGGCCGCTCCCGCTGGGCAGGCGAACAACCCGCCGCCGACGGTGGTCACGAACTGGTTCAGCTTGTCCAGCTTCGACACCTGCTCGAACATCTTGATGAAGCCGGTGCGGGGATCGCGCTGGTAGCAGACGAACAGCAGCCCCGCGTCGTACTCCAGCCCCTGGTGCCAGGGCGGCCAGCGTTCGGCGGTGACGCTCAATCCGTCGTTGTAGTTGTAGGAACGCCGCAGAATCTGCATGCCCTCGTGGCTGTCCTTGTTGGTCAGCCGCACATGGGAGTTCTCCGGGATGACCGGATTGCCTTGGGGATCGGTCGCGCTGAGGTTCACCGGATCCTTTTCGTGCCGTTGGCCCAGGGGCGCGCCCGACAGCTTTTCCCGGCCGAAGGTTGCCTCCTGGAAGGCCACGGTCATGCGGTCCCAATGCTCAAAGGCGATCCGGGACTTGCGCGCCACCACATAACTGCCGCCCTGCATCCAGGCCGGCCCCTCGCTGCCCACCCAGATGAACTTGTCCATCAGCTTGGCATCCCCGGTGGCGGGGTTGCCGGTGCCGTCCAGGAAGCCCATCAGGTTGCGCCCGGTGGTGTGGGGCCCGAAATTCCCGAAGTAGCCCGCCTGCACCCAGCGGAGCTGAGCCACACCCTCGGCCAGGCGCGCCAGTTGGCGCACGGCGTGAAAGGCCACCTGGGGGTCATCGGCGCAAGCCTGCACCGAAAGGTCTCCCCCCGTGCGGCCCGCCACCAGCTGGTCCCCGGTGAAAACGGGCAGGTCCACCAGCCCTTCCGGGCGCCGCGCCGCCAGGCCGTAGCGGTCCTTGCCGTCCTTGACGAACAGCCCGGCGCCGAAGCCGAAGGTCAAGGTCAGCCGGAAGGGCGGCAGGCCGAGCACATCCCCGGTGTCGGCGGCGGGAGCCTGCCGGTCCTGGCTGAGCGGGCCCGCCGTCTGGCCGAGGCTCATGCGGGCGGCGGCGGTGGTCCACCGCTGCAGCAGCGCCACCACGTCCTCGCGCCGGTCGGTGACCAGGTCGAAGGCGGCGAAATAGGTGTTGGTCTGCCCAGGAGTCACGATGCCGCTTTGATGTTTGCCCCAGAACGGCTCGGTCTGGTCCTGGGCCGCCGCGGCGCCGCCGCTGGCGCCCACCACGGCAGCCGTGAGCAGCGCGCGCAGCCTGGACGGTAGGCTCGCTTTCATCGGGAGGCCTCCATCAGGAAGTTGGTATCGTCCTCCACGTAATAGAACCCCTTGCCGTCCGGGGTCATGGCGATGCCGAACAGATCGCCGTTGCCCGGCGGGGTCTGGGCCTGGTTGGCATCGATCCACTGGGCGTAGAGCTGCTTGCCGAGGACCGGGTCGATTTCCACCACCTGCCCGTTCTTGCCGTTGCAGGCCAGGAGATGGCCATTGGCGGTCATGGCGAGGGCCAGCGGCCGCTGCAGCAGCCCGCCGCTGGTGACGGTCCGGCCGGTCCCGGCGCTGCTGGTGCGGGTGAGGGCATCCGCCACGGCGACGATGCGGTTTTCCAATGCATCGGATACATAGAGCGTGCCGTCCGGAGCAAGGGCCAGGCCGGTCGGGCCGACCAGGAAGGCGTCCCGGTCGGCGCGCTGGCCGAAGCCGCCGGCGATGACCGTGCGGCCCGTGATGACGGGCGGTTGGCCCTGGGCGATGGCCAGTTCGATCCGCAGCACCGTGGCCTGCTTCACGGTCACCGGGAAGCCGGTCTGGGGATCCTTCACCTCCGGGCCCGGGACGCCGAAGCCGGCCATGGTGACGAACAGGGTCGCGGTGGCGCCGTTGTCCCGCAGGGCCATGTTGCCCCAGGGCGCGCTGATGTCCGGTCCGGTCCAGGCGGTGACGAACTGGCCGTCGGCGTCCAGCACGATCAGGCCGCCTTCGCCGCGGGTGCGGGTGGTGCCGTCGGTGCTGGGAGCGCTGCCGACAATGACCCAGCCGCTCTTCAGCATGACCATGGCCGTGCTGAGGCCGACGCCGCCGGGAACCTGGGCCAGGCGCTGGGGCAGCTTGGCGAACAGGGTCGTCTTCCTGGTGGCCGGACGGTAATCGATGATGGTCCCGCCGGTGCCTTGCAGGTTCGAGATGTTGTTGAAGTTGTCCACCAGCACATCGCCCTGCTGGATGCGCCCGGCCGAAACCGGGGCGACGAAGACGGCGTAGGGGTTGAGGTCGCCGTTATCGGTCACGGTGGAGGTCAGGGTCTTGTGCCGGTGGATGGTTTCCAGCAGGCCGGCGGGAGTGGCCGCCCGCCCCGGGGCCGCCGCCACGGTGATCAGGGCGGCGAGCGCGAGCCAACCGCTGCCTGGCCGATTGCGTCTGTGCTGCAACATGGTTCGCACTCCCTAGAAAAGAAGGTTGGTCCGCAGTCCCACGACTGTTTCGTTCTTGATGGCCTGCCCCGGGCTGTCGGGGTTCAGGGCTCCGGCGCCGGGCTTGAACACGTACTGGATGTCCGGCTGCAGCTGCCACCACGGGGTGACCGCGTATTGATAGGTGGCCTCGACGAAGGTTTCCGCTCCGCGCACGGGGTAGAACGCGTGGGTGAAGGCGCCGGTGTCCTGGTCGAAGCCGCTGGCGTGGCTGCCCACCTTGGCGTAGCCCATGCCGATGCCGAAGGTGTCGTCGTCGCGATGGGCGAAGGGCTCATGGAAGGTGAAGCCGGCGTTCAGGCTGAAGCTGACCAGGTTGCGATCACCGTCGGGGGTGCCCATGGCCCGGACGAAGAGGTTGATGTTCTGGTCCGGCTCCCCTTTGGCGCGCCAGAGCATCTGGTCGGCCACCGCGTAGAAGGCGTAGTCGCCGTGATGGGTCTGGGCGATGCCGTTGCTCGCGGGGTCGGCCAGGGACCGGCCGGTGGTGTCAAAGCGCAGATCGGCGATCCGCTCGGTGTCGTACCAGACGCCCAGCCGATAGGTGCGGGCCAGGGGTTCCGTCTGGTTGGCCATGATCATCGTGCCGAGCGAGGGATAGGCGAACTGGATCTCGGCGATGGCCAGCGCGCCTCCGTTCAGCGGGAAGCTGGTGCCGCGCGGGTTCCGCTGCTGCGGATCGCCGCTGTGGTTGCTCACCGGACTGCCGTTGAACACCCCGGCCAGCACGGTGAGCGCGTCAACCGGCCGGGCCCGGAAGCGGATGCCCAGGGCCGACAGCGGGTAGGCCGGGCCGCCGCCGGGCAGATCGGCGGAAGGCAGCATCGGCCAGCCGAACATGGTGTTGACGAAGGCGTTCCCGTTGGGGGTCACCATGAATTCCTGGTCGAGGCTTTGCTGCCCGAGCTTGAGGTCGAGCCGGTCCTCTTCGAGGAACTTCTGCTGATACCAGAATTCCCATAGGCGGGTGGCCCGGTCCGCCTCGATGCCGCTGGCGGTCTGCAGGGTGCCGAGGTTTGCCGCGCTGAGGTTGCTGCCATGGATATACAGCCCGCTGACATTCAAGGTGCCGCCACGCCAGTTGAACGCTCGCTGGGTATCGAGCTGCAGCACCATCTGGGTCAGGCCGTCGTACTTGAAGCCCTGCTTGACGCCCCCGCTGACGTTGCCCAGCAATTCGCTGGTTTCCTGCAGGGACAGCGTCATGCCGTAGCGGCTGAGCAGGGTGCGCAGGCCGCCCATGTCGCCCAGCAGGTAGTTGGTGCGGGAGAGGGCATCCAGGAAGCTGGGCGGGCCCGTCTTGACCTGACCGGGGATCGCCGCGGTGTCCGTCGGCGCCGGGACCGGCGGCGGAGCCGCGGAGGCCGGTCCCAGCCCCGACAGCGAGGCTAGGGCGATGCCGGAGAGAGCGACCCGGCTGGCCGCCGCGCGGCGCATGGCTGCGCCGCTGCCCCTGAACAACAGGTTTCTTGACATGCATGTACCCTCGGTCGGCTGGGCCCATCCTCGGCACATCCGGCAGGGCCGCCTTGCGCAAATGATATCGAGTCTCATTCATATTCGCAATGTTAACTTTACCTTTGCATCCTCTTTCCCCTTTTTGGGATGGACGCTTCCAGGTATAGCTATATCAATCAATTACCTTGATTGGGGAAAGTCGCCTGGGCGGCTGGCCGATTGTGACGTTCATCACGTTGAGTCTCAGTATCAACGAAATGATCTTCCATGACTTCGGCTGTTTCCTCGCGGAAGTCACCGGGAATCGTTCAATCGGATAGCGGGAAATGGCACGCCCAGCTCCGGCCGCCCTCGGTGACGGCGGGCGGGTCGACCTCGGCGCAGAGGGCGGCCGCGAACGGACAGCGCGTGCGGAACCGGCAGCCGGACGGGAGGTTCATCGGGCTGGGGATCTCCCCTTCGAGCAGCAGCCGGTCCCGGTCGCGCAGCCTGGGGTCGGGCATGGGCACGGCGGCGATGAGGAAGCGCGTATAGGGGTGCCGCGGGCTGGTGAAGAGGGCTTCGGTAGCGCCCTGCTCGACCAGCCGGCCCAGGAACATCACCCCGACCCGCGGCGCGAAGTGCCGGACCACCGACAGGTCATGGGAAATGAACAGGTAGGTCAGGTCGAACCGGCTTTGCAGATCGGCCAGGAGGTTGAGCACCTGGGCCTTGATGGAGACGTCCAGGGCGGACAGCGGCTCGTCGCAGACGATGAATTCCGGGTTCAGCGCCAGCGCCCGGGCGATGCCGATGCGCTGCCGCTGCCCGCCGGAGAATTCGTGGGGATAGCGGCGCACCCCGTCGGCCCGCAGGCCGACCACGTCCATGAGTTCCAGGACGCGCTCGGCGCGCTCCCTGGGCCCGCCCTGGCGGTGGGTCGCCAGGGGCTCGCCGATGATGTTGCCGACCCGCATGCGCGGGTCCAGGGAGGCGTAGGGATCCTGGAAGATGATCTGCATACGGGTGCGCATGCGCCGCAGGGCTTCCGGCTGCAGGGCGGCGATATCGGTTCCGCCCAGGCTCACCGAGCCGGACGTGGGCTCCACCAGGCGCAGGATGGAGCGCCCCAGGGTGGTCTTGCCGCAGCCGGATTCTCCCACCAGGGCGAAGGTCTCCCGGCGCGCCACCGTGAAGCTGACATCGTCCACGGCCTTGACGATCCGGTGTTCGGTCCCGAAGGCGCCGGCCTTCACCGGGAAGTACTTCTTCAGGCGGGCAACCGCCAGCAGGGTTTCACTCATGGTCCACCGCCTGGTCCGCGAAATTCCAGCAGCGCGCGCTGTGCCCGGCGCCCAGGTCGAACAGCGGCGGCGCCTCGAGGCAGGCCGGCCGCGCGTGGGGGCAGCGCGGGTGGAACCGGCAGCCTTCGGGCAGGCGCAGCAGGTTCGGCACGATGCCCGGGATGGTCTGCAGGCGGCCGTCGGCGTCCATGGACGCGGCCGTGCCCGGGATGGAACCCATGAGCCCCACCGTGTAGGGGTGCGCCGGCCGCTCGAAGAGGTCGAAGATATCGGCCTGCTCCACCACTTGCCCCGCATACATGACCACCACCCGGTCGCACAGCTCCGCCACCACCCCCAGGTCGTGGGTGATCAGGATGGTGGTGGTGTCCAGCCGCCGGCGCAGGTCGCGCAGCAGGTCGAGGATCTGCGCCTGGATGGTCACGTCCAGCGCCGTGGTGGGCTCGTCGGCGATCAGCAGCCTGGGCTCGCAGGTCAGCGCCATGGCGATCATGACCCGCTGGCGCAGGCCGCCGGAAAGCTGGTGCGGGTAGCAGTCGAAGCGCGCCTCCGGCTCGGGGATGCCCACCAGCCGGAACAGCTCCAGGGTCCGCTGCCGGGCCTGCTCCCGGCCCACCGGGCGGTGGATGCGCAGGGCTTCGGCCACCTGGTGCCCGACCTTGTGCACCGGGTTCAGCGAGGTCATGGGTTCCTGGAAGATCATGGCGATCTCGTTGCCGCGGATGCCGCACATGGTGTCGTAGTCCAGGCTGGCCAGGTCGCGGCCCTCGAACAGGATCCGGCCGGCGACGATCCGGCCCGGCGGGGCGACCAGCCCCATGATGGACAGGGCCGTGACGCTCTTGCCGCAGCCCGACTCGCCCACCAGGCCCAGGATCTCGCCGGGGCGGACCGCGAGGGTGACCCCGCTCACCGCCGGCACCACCCCTTCCGAGGTGAAGAAGGAGGTGCTCAGGTTTTCCATGGAAAGCAGCGCGCCGCTTGATTTCATCTGGCCGATCCTGTCGTGTCTACTGCTTCATGTAGGGGTCGAGGGCGTCCCGGAAGCCGTCGCCCATGAAATTGAACGCCAGCACCGTGATCAGGATGAACACCCCCGGGGCGATGGCGATCCACGGCGCGGAGAACAGGTACTCCTTGCCGCTGGTGATGATGAGCCCCCAGCTGGGCGTGGGCGGCTGGGCCCCGACCCCCAGGAAGCTGAGGGTGGCCTCGGACATGATGGCGCCGGGAATGCCCAGGGTGAACAGCACGATCAAGGCGGGCAGGCAGTTGGGCAGGATGTGGCGCACCATGATCACCCGGTTGCGCACCCCGATCGCCCGGGCCGCCTCGACGAATTCCTTTTCCCGCAGGGAGAGCACCTGGGCCCGGACCACCCGGGCGGTCCCGGCCCAGCCCACCACCGCCAGGGCGATGAAGATGTTCACCAGGCTGGCGCCCAGGGTGTACATCACCACCATGGCCAGGAGCAGGGAAGGAAAGGCCAGCACCATGTCGCACAGGCGCATGATGGCGGTGTCGATCCAGCCGCCGTAGAAGCCGCCGATCAGGCCCAGGGCGGTGCCCAGGGCCATGGACAGCAGGGTCGGCACGATGCCGATCCACAGGGAGATGCGGGTGCCGAACATGATCCGGGTGAGCAGGTCCCGGCCGAACTGGTCGGTGCCCAGCCAGTGCGCGTGGGACGGGGCCTGGGTCATGGCGTCCAGGTCGATCTCGAACGGGTCGTACGGACTCAGCAGAGGGGCGAACACGGCCATGAGGACCAGGACCACCACGATCACCGCGCCCAGCGTGGCCAGGCGGTTGCGGCGGTAGGCGGTGACGATGTCCTTCAGGAACGAGGCCGGCGGCGCCTTGGCTTCAGCTTCTTCCATGCGGGTTCCCTTTCCGTTCAGCTGACCTTGATCCGGGGATCGATGAAGGCGTACAGGATGTCCGCCGCCAGATTGCCGAGAATGACCAGGACCGTCTCGAACAGCACGGCCCCCTGGAGCAGCGGCATGTCCCGGGCCTGGATGGCGTTCACCGCGATCCGCCCGACCCCGGGGATGTTGAACACGCTCTCGGTGACCACCGCCCCCGCCAGCAGCCCCGCCACCTGGATGGCCATGACCGTGACCACCGGCAGCAGGGCGTTCTTCAGGGCGTGGCCGAAGATCACCGGCAGTTCGTGCAGGCCCTTGGCCCGGGCGGTGCGGATGTAGTCGTTGCGCATGACCTCCAGCAGGCTGGAGCGGGTCAGCCGGGCGATGATGCCGGCGCTGCTCCAGCCCAGGACGATGGCCGGCATGATGACGAACTTCCAGCCGGCGAACCCGGCCACCGGCAGCCAGCCCAGCCGCACCGCGAAGCACCACTGGAACAGCAGGGCCGACCAGAAGATCGGCATGGACACACCCAGCAGCGAAAAGCCCATGAACAGGTTGTCAGGCAGGGAGTACTTCTTCACCGCGGACAGGATGCCGGCGGGAATGCCCACCGCCCAGGCGAACAGGGCCGCCCACAGGGCCAGGAGCAGGGTGTTGGGAAAGGCGTTCAGGATCAGCGAGGTCACCGGGCGGTTGAGCTTGTACGACTCGCCCAGGTCGCCGTGCAGGGCCCCGCCCAGGAACCGGAAATAGCGGATGATGGCCGGGTCGTCCAGGTGCATCTGGGCGCGCACCCGGGCCACCACGTCGACGCTGATATGCTCCTTCATCATCAGCGCCACCGGATCGCCGGGCACGACGTTGAGCATGAAGAAGATGATGATGGTGATGCCGATCAGGATGGGAATGGAGATGAGCAGGCGTTTCAGGATGAAGCTTTTCATCTATCCGGACTCCCACCGATGATCGAACAAGGATCCCCGGGCGGCCGGTTCCGGCCCCCCGGGGCGTGCGGTTGAACGGCGCTACTGGATGCGCGCGTCGTAGATCGGGAAATCGGACCAGCCGTTCCAGGGCACCACGAACTTCTTGACCTTGGGCTGGACCACGTAGAGGTGCTTCATGGAGAACATCGGCACCCAGACGGCCTGGTCGACGATCAGCTTCTTTTCCAGGCCATTGTAGAGCTTGGCGCGCTTGGCCGGATTGGTCTCCGAGCGGCCGTGGTCCAGGGCGGCATAGACAGCGGGGTCGAGGTTGTTGAAGGAGCGGGCCACGGTCCCCTTGGGGCCGAAGAAGGTGTAGAAGAAGTTGTCCGGGTCGTTGAAGTCGGCGGACCACACATTGCTGTACATCGGCAGCTTGCCTTCCTTGCGGGTGGCGAAGAAGGCGGCCTCGTCCATCTGGGTCAGCTTCACGCGGAACCCGGCCTTCATCACCATGGCCTGGACGATCTCGCCCATCTTCTGCCACTGGGGCCCCTTGCCGGCGATGGTGGCGATCTCCATGTCCACCCCCTTGGGGTAGCCCGCCTGGGCCAGCAGCTGCTTGGCCTTGGCCGGGTTGTATTCGATCTTGGGCTGGGCGGGGTTGTAGCCGATCACCCCGACCGGCAGGATGCCTTGCTCAAGCTGGCCCTGGTTGTAGAACATCTTCTCCAGGATCAGCCTGCGGTCCACGGCCATCTGGAAGGCCTTGCGCACGCGCACATCGTCGAACGGCTTGATCTTCTGGTTGATCGAGTAGTAGTAGATGCCGGCCCGCGGCCCGGAGACGATCTGCTTGCCCCACTTGGGGCTGGCGGTGAAGTACGGGATCTGGGACACGGCGAAGTCGCAGTCGAACAGGTCGATCTCGCCCGCCTCGAAGAGCATGCGCATCGTTTCCGGGTCCGTGACCACCTTCAGGACGAACTTGTCGATCTGCGGCCGTCCGCGCCAGTAGCGGGGGTTGGCCACCAGGATGTGATGGTCGTTCAGGACCCATTCCTTCATCATGAAGGGGCCCGTGCCGCAGGTGCTGTCGGCGGTCTGGCCGTACTTGCCGCCCAGGGGCCGGGTGAACTTCTCGTTCAGGATGGAGGCCTGGGGGCTGGCCATGATGGCCAGGAACGGCACGAAGGCGTTCTCCAGGGTGATCTGCACCGTGTACTTGTCCAGTTCCTTGAGCCCGGAGGTGGCGGGGGCCTTGCCGGCCATCCGCTCCTGGGCGCCGGCGACGAAGTCCAGGATGTCGGTGTTCAGGGCCTTGGTGGCGGGGTCCAGCATGCGGTCGAAGGTGTAGACCACGTCCCTGGCCGTGAGTTCCTCGCCGTTCTGGAACCTGACCCCCTTGCGGAGATGGAAGGTGTAGACCTTGCCGTCCTTGGAGACCTCCCACTTGGTGGCCAGGCCGGGCACCAGGGCGGACTTGCCCGGGGCGGTGGTGACGCACTCGATCAGGCGGTCATAGACGTTCAGCGGGATCATGTAGTCGTTGGTGTTCATCTGCATGTCCGAGGTCTGGGGCTCCTCGTTGTAGGCCATGGTGAGGACCTTTTCCGCCGCCGCGGCCCCAAGACCGCATAGGCCCGCCAGGATCAGCGCCGTAGACATCAGGACGGCGGACCAGCCGTTGCCTGCCCGGCGGCATTCCGAGATCAGCCCAGGGTTCATGGGGGATCCTCCTATGGGAAATTGGGATTGGCTTTAGAGTGTTGAGGATGCCCGGGTAGGCCCATGCCCTCCAATACTAATTTTTTGCCTAACCATTCATCCTTGATATGTGGAAGCCCGAAGCAAAGCAGGAAGGCCTACCCCGGGACGTTCCCGTTGAGCTATCTTAATTACTATCAATCGCATACGGAGAGCAGGATGAACGAACTCCCGGCCGGTCCATTGCCACCGCCGGCAGAGGTTGGAATGCCCCTGCCGATGGTTGATACCCCCGCACTCCTGCTGGATCTGGACGCGTTCGAGCACAACCTTGACCGGATGACCCGGTCGGTGAGCGGCACCGGCATGCGCCTGCGCCCGCATGCCAAGTCCCACAAATGCCCGGAAATCGCCCGGCGGCAAATCGCGCTGGGCGCCGTCGGCGTGTGCTGCCAGAAGGTCAGCGAAGCCGAAGTGCTGGTCGATGGGGGCATCCAGGACGTCCTGGTGACCAACGAAATCGTCGGCGCGACCAAGCTGGCGCGCCTGGCCGAACTGGCCCGGCGCGCGCACGTGAGCGTATGCGTGGACAATCCGGCCAATGTCGCGGACCTGGCGCTCGCGGCACGGTCGGCGGGGGTGACGCTGGACGTGCTGGTGGAACTGGACGTGGGCGCCAATCGTTGCGGCGTCGCGCCGGGCAGGCCAGCCTTGGATCTTGTAGGTGACATCGGCAAGGCCAAAGGGTTGCGCTTTGCCGGTCTGCAGGCTTATCAGGGCTCAGCCCAGCACCTCCGGACCCCGCGGGAACGCCAGGAGGCCATTCATGCGGCAGTGGGCCAAGTACGTCTCACCATCGAGCTGCTGGCGAGGAACGGATGGGAAGTTCCACTCGTGACCGGGGCCGGCACCGGCACCTACAGGCTCGAGGCGGCCAGCGGCGTCTACCATGAGCTTCAGCCGGGCTCGTACATATTCATGGACGCCGATTATGGCAACAATCTTGGTGACGATGGCCAGAGGGTGCACGAGTTTCACAACAGCCTTTTCATCCTTGCCACCGTGATGAGCCGGCCCATGGCAGGGCGCGCAGTCGTGGATGTCGGCCTCAAGGCGCACAGCATTGATTCCGGCATGCCGCTGGTCGTGGACGCACCCGGTGCGGCCTATACCCGGGCCAGCGACGAGCATGGCGTCATCGATTTCACCGGTGCGTGCGACTGGGAACTCGGGCAGAAGATCCGCCTGGTACCTGGGCACTGCGATCCGACCGTGAACCTTTTCGATTGGCTGGTGTGCTGCCGCAAAGGCCTGGTGGAAGCGATCTGGCCGGTCCTGGCGCGCGGTGCGTTCTATTAACTAGTACTACTGGAGCGGCCCTCGAAAGGATCCAGGCCCCACTCACCTTTGAGCTCTTCGTAATCCCGTTCGATCCTCCAACGGAGCTTGGCTAATCGGATCAAATCCGGCAATGGCTTGGTGGTGTGATGGGCAATCCTCACCCGTACCGCGGCGAATCGACCCCGCATGGGTCCCCGAGTCCCCTCTCGCCACTCCTCTTCCCTCCAATGGTCGGGTGCAAGGCTCTGGGCAAGGGCTTCGACCGTTACTGCAGGATGAGTCTGGTTCGGGCGCAGGGTACGGGGGGTGGGTCTGCCCATGCCCTTCTTCTTGGGCCGCAGAGGGCCGTGCCCAGGAGGCCAGACCGTTATGGTGCCATTGATGAGTACTAGTTCGTGAGCCCCGCGATGGCCGCGCCGATCAAGGGAGCGTTTTCCACCCTGGCGAACTCGCACCTGACGCCATACCGTTCCAGCAGGAAAGGCTCAAGGAAGCCAAGCGTCTTCTCCCGGAGCCCCTTCAGCTCATAGAACGTGGTCCCGTCCGCGGTGACGCAGATCGGGCGGCGCGGGTCCCTGCCCGCCCCGGACTTGATGGCGATCGACGCGAGGTTGACCGCCGTGAGCTTCGCGGCCCGCTCCACCAGGCGCTCCGCCAGGTGGTACGCCAGGCCGCGATCCTCGCCCCCGGTCAAGGCCAAGGCAATCGGCCCGGTCCGCCCCGCCGGATCGGCGAGCCAAACGCCGAGATCCTTGGTCTCGATGGCCGGCAGGCGGCGGATGCGCCCGGCCGCCCCGGACGAGAAGAGCCCCTCGCAGACGGCCTGGTCGAGCACGGCCCCGTAGAGCCCGCCCAGATAGCCCCCCGAAATCATCTTTTCAAAGGTATACATCCCCGGATCGACGGTCGCCGCGTCGAACGCCAAGTCGATCGTCCCCCGAGGCGCCCGTCCGAAAGCGCCGGACTCGACGTTGACGATCTGCTTGCCCGAGGGGTCCAGCCCCGGCAGTTTGGTGATCCTGGCGTTCTCCTCGACGTAAGCGCAATTGGTGCCGGTGCCGAGGATGAAGCCGATGTAGCTCTCGAAGGCCCGGCCGGCGCTGGCCGCTTGCCCCGCGAGCAGGGTCGCCACCGTATCGTTGAGCAGGACGATGCGCGGGTGGCCAGGGTGGCCGGCCTCCCTGAGCGCCCTGGCGAGGTTCTCGCCGATGAGTTGGCCGGCAACCCCCGTGGCTTTGACCTCCTTGCAGAAACGGACCAGCCGCCCGTCACGGTTCGGCTGGATCTCGGTGGGATAGGAGAAGCAGAGACCGATATGCTCGCTTAGACCGGCCAGTTCCGCAAGGTAGCCCGCGAGGGTGGCGAAAAAGCTCCTCGCATCCACTTCCCCGGCAAGCCCCGGCATGGGGAAATGCCTGAAATGGCCGATTTCCGGCTTGCCTTCGGGATCAAAGGAGACGAGGGCCACGCGGAAATTCGTCCCGCCCGCGTCGACGGCGATGACCCGCCTGCCTTTGGGGATCTCGCTGCCGGCCTCCAGGTAGGTGGGGATCATGAGGAGGCTGCTGGCGGTCCCGCCGAGGCCGCGCGCCATCTCCTGGGCGAATTCGCCGCAGAGCGATTCCATTTCCACCTGGCCGCAGTCCATGTGGTGGGCACAAAGGAATGCGATGGCCCTGCCCCTTCCGGTCCGCATGGATGCCCTCAGCCGATGATGAACTGCCTCAGGTAGCGCTCGCTCTGCACGATCGAAGCCTTCCGGGAATCCAGGTCGGCCTCGAAGGCCCGGTCCTCGACTTCGATGCAGGCGGGGCCTTCGTAGCGCACATCGGTAAGGGCCGAGATGAAGCGGCCCCAGTCGATGCCGCCGAGGCCGGGCAGCTTGGGCTGATGGAACTCGAGGGGGGTCGAGAGGATGCCGACGTCGGCGAGCCGGTCCTGGTCGATCTTCGCGTCCTTGAGGTGGACGTGGAAGATCCGCTCCTTGAATTCGTGGATCGGCCGCAGGTAGTCGATCTGCTGCCAGAGCAGGTGCGAGGGATCGTAGTTCAGGCCGAAGGATTTCGAAGGGATGGCGGCGAACATCCTGCGCCAGATGGCGGGCGAGTAGGCCAGGTTCTTCCCGGCCGGCCACTCGTCCTGGGTGAAGTACATGGGGCAGTTCTCGATGGCGATGCGAACGCCCCTGCCCTCGGCGTAGTCGATGATGGGCGGCCAGACCTGGGCGAAGCGCTCGAAGTTGGCCTCGAGACCGGTCATCGGGTCGCGGCCGATGAACGTGTTCACCGTGCCCACGCCGAGCAGGGCCGCGGCGTCGATCACCCGCTTGAGGTGGGCGACGTAGAACTCCGCCTTCTCCCGGTCGGCATCGAGGGGATTCGGATAGTAGCCGAGGGCCGAAACGAAGACGTGCTTCTGCGCGAGGGTGGCCTTGATCCGCGCCGCGGCGGCCGCGTCCAGTTCGCCCGCGTCGATATGGGTGACGCCGGCATACTTCCGGTCGGCCTTGCCCCTGGGCCAGCACATCAGCTCCACGCAGGAGAACCCGTTGGCCGCGGCGAAGGAGATCACCTCCTCGAAGGACAGCTCCGGGATGATCGCGCTCACGAATCCTAGCTTCATCATGTCGGCTCCTTTCAACCTTGGTTACAGGGCGGCCCAGGCGCCCTGGCTGGCACTCTCGAGGATCTTGTCGCAGAGTTCGAGTTCCCGGAGGCCGTCGCGGAAGGTGGGGAATCCCGGGGCGGCCTGGCGGTCCCCCGCGAGATACCCGTAGAACTCCTTGAAGAACTGCTTGGAGGTGTCGGGAAAGCCCTCCTGGTGGCCGCCCGGGAATCCGATCAGCTGCTGGCTCTCGGGATAGACCAGGGAGGGGTCCTTCATCATCTGCTGGTTGTTGCCGTCCCGCCTGCCGATCCAGATGGCGTTGGGACTTTCCGAGTTCCATTCGACCGATTCCCTGGAACCGTCGATCTCGAAGTAGATCCTGTTCTTGCGGCCGGCGGAGACCTGGCTCACCACGAGGCTGCCGTGCGCCCCGCCCTCGAAGCGGAAGAGGACCGCGGCGTAGTCCTCGGTGCTGATCGGGACGGCCTGGTAGTCCTCGGGGGCGAGGAGCTTGCCCGCGTAGGTCTCGATCGGCTTCAGCGGCTTCTTCCGCTTTTCGTGGAAGATCGCGAAGTCGGCGAAAACCTCGGCGATCCGCAGCCCCGAAACGTACTCGATGAGGTCCATCCAGTGCGAGCCGATGTCGGCGACGGCCCGGGACGCTCCCGAAAGCTCGGGCTCGAGCCTCCAGTTGTAGTCTGTGTCGTAGAAGAGCCAGTCCTGGAGGTAGGAGCCGTGGATCGAGAAGATCCTCCCCAGTTCCCCCTTGGCCGCCATGAGCTTGACCTGGCGCATCAGGGGATAGTACCTGACGTTGAAGTGGACGGCGTTGGCGAGCCCGGTCCGCCCGGCCAGCGCCACGAGTTCGGCCGCCTCGGCCGCGGTGGTCGCCAGGGGTTTCTCGCAGACGACGTGCTTGCCCGCGAGGAGGGCGTCCTTGGCCATCGCGTAGTGGAACCGGTTGGGCGTGCAGATGTGCACGACCTCGATCTCCGGGCGCGCCAGCAGCTGCCGGTAGTCGCCGTAGGCCGCGGGGATGCCCAGCAGGCCGGCCTTGGCGCTCGACAGCTGCTCGCCCAGGTCGGCCAGGGCCACGACCTCCAGGCCCGGCAGGCGCCTGAGGGCCTCCACGTGCGCCGGCCCTATGAAACCCGTTCCGATGACACCAACCTTGGTGCTGTGCATCGCAAGCTCCTCAATTCGTGTTGGACTGCTCCTTTACCGAAATGTTGATCACGTCGCGCGAGAAGCGCATTTCATGGGTGATGAGCTGGACCGAAAAGCGCAGCAGGTCGCCCCGCCCCACGGACCTGGTCAGTTCCACGACGCCGCCGCCCTTGTGGAAGGCCAGCCTCTGGATCGAGAAGGCGGGAACGCTGCGCTTGCAACCCAGCTCCTTCGCCTCGGAAGCCGTCAGGGCCCTGACCTCGTAGGTCTCCTCGGCCCGGTCCAGCTCGAGCCGGTAGCGCTCGTCCAAGGTCCGGTACAGGGACTTGTGATCGAAGCTCTCCTCGAGGAGGTCGGCACAGAGGTAGTGGGGGATGAAGGTGCGCTCGATCAGGATGGGGATCTTGTTGGCCATCCTCACCCGCGAGATCTTGTTGACGAGGCGGTCGGTGCCGGGGAGATCGAGCAGTGCGGCGGTCTCATCGTCCGCCTCGGCCAGGGTCCGCTCGAGGATCCTCGAGCTCGGCTCGTAGCCGAGCTCCTGCATGTCCTCGGAGAAGCTGTACAGTTTGGGCAGGCGCCGCCCGATCTTCACGGCGTTGACGTAGGTGCCTTTGCCCTGCTTGGTATAGAGCAGGCGGTCATCGACCAGCGTCTTGACGGCGCGCCTGATCGTTATCCGGCTCACGCCGAATTCCTGGCAGAGCTGGGACTCCGGCGGGGTCTTCTGGCCCGGGAGATAGTCCCCGGCCGCGATCTTCGCCCTGAGGTCCGCCACGACCTGGACATAGAGGGGAATGCCGGTGTTTTCCTTCAAGATTGCCATCGCCTACCCTTCCGTCGATGCATCAGATCTTCGCATGCCTACCTGACTCGCCTGTCGCTTACGTAGACGATGAGGAGGGTGAAGAGCACAATGCCGAAGCCGAGCCACTTGCCCGCGTCGCCCCAGCCTATCGCGACGAGGAGGTTCGTCAAAGTCTGCAGGAAGATCGCCCCGAGGATCACCCCGAAATAGTTGCCCTCGCCCCCGCTCATCGAAACCCCGCCGACGACGGCGGCGGCGATGCTCGGCATCACGTAGTTGGAGCCCATGTCCTTGAAGGCCAGGCCCATGTTGCCGAGCAGCAGCAGGCCGATGACGCTGGCGAGCAGGCCGCTGATCACGAACGAGGCGAAGCGCACGCGCTTCACCCGGACGCCGCCCAGGAAGGCGGCCGTCTCGTTGGTGCCGGCGCCGAGCAGGGCGAGGCCCCACTTGGTCCTGGAAAGGACGACCATGACGATCGGGGCGATGACCAGCAGGACCACCAGGATGTTCGGGAACACGCCGGTGGACTTCGCGGCGATCGTCTGCAGGATGGGCGAGGGCTTGCCGGTAATGTCGGCGCCGGCCGTGTAGACGTTGATCCCGCCCTGGACGATGAGCGACATGGACAGCGTGACGATGAGCGGCGGCAGCTTGACGTAGGCCGCCAGGAAGCCGTTGGCGGCGCCGACCAGGAGGCCGATGGCCAGGGCCACGAGAAGGGCCATGCCGAGGTTGGCGTTCTGGCCGTTCATGATGCTGGCGGTCAAGACCGCGGTCAGGGTCGCGGTATAGCCCACCGACAGGTCCAGGCCGTCCCCGCCGCCCACCATCACGATCATCTGGCACAGGCCGAAGAGGGCGATGAAACTGGCCAGCTTGATCGTCAGGAGGACCTGGCCGAAGCTCAGGAAGTTGGACACCGCCACCTGCCCGAGGACGAACAGGAAGACGATGAGGAGGAACGCGATGATGAGTTTTTTCTGCTTGTCCGCGTTCCTGCGGAATCCGCTGAGGGCGATCGATGTCCCGTTCATGCGAGCTTTCCCCTTCGAGCCATGGACTTCCGGCTATAGAGCGTATAGCCCTGGGAACTGGCGATGGCGATGATGACGATCACCCCGCTGACCAGGGTCTGGTAGGCGTAGGGGATGTTGGCGAAGAAGATGATCTTGTTCACCAGGCTCAGGATCACGGCGCCGATCAGCGCGAAGAAGACGCTGCCCCTGCCGCCGGCCAGGGCGACGCCGCCCACCACGGCCGCGGCGATGGCCCGCAGGGTGAGCGGATCGCCCATCCGCGCGTCGCCGGACTGGTTCTGCCCGACGAAGAACAGGGCCGCGAGGAAGATGAAGACCGAGTTGATCACGCAGGCCCAGAGCTGGATGCGCGCCGTGTTGATGCCGCTCTCGTAGGCGCTGGTATTGTTGCTGCCGACGGCGTAGATGTACCGGCCCGTCCGCGTCCTGGACAGCACGAACCAGAAGATGCAGCCAACCAGCACGAGGGTCAGGGCCGAGGGCACCGCGGCACCGAAGGCCTTGAGGGCGGGCGGCGCGTTGGCGTAGACTTTGACGTCGTAGAAGACCTTGAACCAGGCGACGGATTCCCCGCCCGGCGTGGGCCTGAGGAAGAGCGCGGCCCCGAGCCAGATGTACGAGGTGGCGAAGGTGGCGATCACCGACGGGATGCGCAGGTAGCCCATGCCGATGCCGTTGACGACGCCGATGACGATCGCCACGGCGAAGGCGGCGAGGATGGCGTATAGCCCGGTTTCGGGATTGGCCTTGTGCATGACCGAGGTCATCACGCAGGTCAGCAGGGACAGGGCCGTTCCGGCGGAGAGGTCGAGCCCCCCGGAAATGATCACCACCGCCTGCCCCATGGCGAGGAGGATGAGCGGGGTGAAGGCGTTCAAGGTCCGGTTCAGCGGTTTCGCATCGAAGAAGTTGCGCTGCAGGAAGGCCGCCAGGATGAGCATCGCCACCAGGATGAGCAGGGTCGAGAACTCCGGCTTGGCAAGGTATTTCCGCAGTGCCCGGGCGCCCTTGGAATTGTTGGCCATCGTCGCCATTCCTAACCGACCTTCATGGAGGTCGAGATGATCGTTTCCTCGTTGATGTCGTCCCCCTCCAGGGTCGCGATCACCTGGCCCTCATACATCACCAGGAGCCGGTCGCAGCATTCCACCAGTTCCTCGATGTCGCTGGCGTAGAGGATGACGCTCACCCGCTTCTCGCGCACCTGGTCGGCGATGTAGCGGTACAGGTCCCGCTTGGCCCCGATATCGACCCCTTTCGCCGGATCGGCGAGCAGGAGGACCTTGGCGTCGAAGGAGAGCCACCGGCCCACGACGATCTTCTGCTGGTTGCCGCCCGAGAGGGCCCGGACCGGCATGTCCAGGCTGTGCGCCTTGATGGAAAGCAGGTCGATGGCCGCCTCGCACTCCGCCCAGTACTGCTTGCGCGGCGTGAAGACCGGCTGCCGCGCCAGGCCCAGCTTCGGGAAGATCATGTTGTTGAATACCGAATGCTTCATGAAGAGCCCTTCCAGCTCCCGGTCGCCCGGCACGAGCAGGATGCTGTTGCGGATCGCGTTGGCCGGCCGGTTGAGCCGCACCCGCTTGCCGTCGGCCTCGGCCAGGCAGTCGACACCGGGGTAGCATCCGGCCAGGGCCAGGAGCAGTTCGTGCTGGCCCTGGCCGGCCAGGCCGCCGATCCCCAGGATCTCGCCCTTGCGCAGCTCGAAGGAGATGTCCTTCAGGGCATCGCCGTAGCTGAGCCCTTCCACCTTCAGGGCGATTTCCGGCGAGGGTGGCCGCGCGGGTTTGGCGGCGGAGGCTTTCTGGGCCACGCCGGTGATGCAGGAGACGATCTTTTCCGGGTCGCGTCCGTCGACCGCGAAATCGATGCTCCCCACGTTCGCGCCGTTCCTGAAGATGGTGACCTCGTCGCAGATCTCCATCACTTCCCACAGGCGATGGGACGTGAAATTGATGGCGACGCCGCGCTCCGCGAGGCTGCGCATGAAGCGGAACAGGCTTTTCACCTCGGCCTTCTCCAGGGCCGCGGTCGGCTCGTCGAGGATGAGGAGCCTGGGATCGGCCGATATCGCCTTGGCGATCTCGACGATCTGCATCTCCCCGGGGTTGAGCTCGCAGGCCAGCTTGTGGATGTCCAGGCCGGGCAGGAGCTGATCGACGATCTCCTGGGATACGCGCCTGGCCTGCCGGTCGTCCAGGAAGGGCCCGCGGCGGGTCTCGGCGCCCAGCACGATGTTCTGCCAGACCCGGAGGTCAGGGACGAGGCTCAGGTTCTGGAACACCATGGCGATCCCGGCTTTCCGGGCCTCGTTCGGATTCCGGTACTGGACCGCGCGGTCGAGGAAGCGGATCTCGCCCGCATCGGCCCGGTACACGCCCGCGATGATCTTGGAAAGGGTGCTCTTGCCCGAGCCGTTGGCGCCCAGGAGCCCGGTGATCCGGCCCGCCTGGCAGGAGAAGTTGCCGTTCGCAAGCGCGACGACGCCCCCGAAACATTTCCTGATGCCGCTCGCTTCCAGTACCTTCACGCATTCACCTTTCTAGGCCACGATCCGGGGGACGGCGGGGCCGCCCCCGGAGGTCATTGCATGGGCTGCCTTACATGAACAGGGCGTCGGCTTTGGCCTGCGGCATGATCTCGCTCAGCAGGTAATCATCCGGCTTGTCCTTGAGGAGCTTCCAGCCCTCTTCGAAGTTCTTGTCGGTGATGAACATGCCGACCTTGTAGAAGTAGGTGTTGCCCTTCAGGACGTCGGCCTTGAACTGCTTGCCGTTGTAGAGGTTCAGCGCGAAGCGGAAGGCGGTCCCGCCGATCCCGGGAGGATTGGGCTGGGCGCAGGCCTTGAAATCGGCCTTCTTGTCGCGGAGCTTCTTCCACTCCTTGAAGAAAGCGGTGCCCGGATCGCCGAACATGACCTTGGGCACCTTGTTGGCATCGAGGAAGGCGGAGAGCACGCCGTAGGCCTCGCCGTCCTGGGTGAAGACGGCATCGATCTGCTTGCCGGAGCCGATGATCTGGGTCGTCACTTCCTTGGCCTTGGTCTGGTCCCAGCCCCCGGAGGTATTGGCGATCAGCTTGATGTTGGGGAACTTCTTGAGGACGTCCGCGGTGGCCCTGATCCGGTCGTTGTTGGCCGGGTGGCCGTCGAGGCCATAGACCTGGATGGCGTTGCCGCTCTTGAGGGTCGAGCAGATGAACTCGGCGACCTTGGTGTTCCAGGCGTAGTGGTCGAGGGTCACGTTCTTCACGTCGGGGGCGGTGACGGTGGCGTCGAAGGCGACGACCAGGATGCCGGCGTCCTGCGCTTCCTTGATGACGCCGTTGAGGGCGTCGGGCGAATTGGGGTTGACCAGGATGATGTTGACGCCCTGCGAGGTGAAGTCACGGATGATGTTCGCCTGCTCCGTGGCGTCGCCGTTGGTGACGTTGTTGACGATCTTGTAGTCGGCGATCTTGCCGGCGGCCTTGTATTCCTTCCCGACCTGGACGAGCGCCGCGATCATGATGTTGCGCCAGGACGTTCCGGACGAGCCGGTGCTGATCCCCACCACGGGTGGCTTGGGCGCCGCGCCCATGGGACCCGCCAGTCCGAGGGATACCATGAAACCGGTGACGAGCATTTTCAACGTTCGCTTCATATCCATTCCTCCTCTGTTCCTGTGTGGTTCGATTGCATCGTTGCTAGGCTCTATGCTGATCGATCCTTCCTGCTGACCTCCTTTCCGCCGATCGGCAATGGGTTCTTGCTTCGCGATCCTGACGTTCCATCAAAGGTTGACGAGATCCGGGATCTCCGAGATGAAGGCGTTGTTGGCGTTGAGCCGCAAGTCCTGCTCGACGACCAGGGCCGCGTTCGCCCCCTCGGACACCGCCGCCTTCAGGTTCCTGACGGCCTTGGCGTCGCCGACCTGCTGGACCGCCGTGCCCTGGGCGCGCAGCGCCTCGTACAGCGCGTTGTCCGGGGCGAACTTCGCCAGGACGACGTTGTCCACCTTGAGGACGCTCTTCTTGAACTCGGAATCCTGGATGACCACCTCGCCGTTCCGGCGGATCTCGAGGACCGTGCTGCGCGTCAGGATGGTGACGGGCTGGGCGATCTTCTTGGTGGTGAGGCCTTCGCCGTTGCCGCCCTTGAAGCGCTTGATCATCACGTCCTTGTGGATAGGCTCCATCCAGGTGGCGAATTCCTTCGACTCGGTGACGATGATGACCTTCTTGCCGTCGGTGCCCAGGTCCTCGGCCGCGTCGGCCGCGCCGAAGTGGTCGCCCCAGATCAGCACCGTGTCGCCGCACTTCACCGGGGCCTGCTTGTCCGCGGGGTAGTACTCGCAGTTCTTCATGGAGCAGCGGAGGACGTCCTCATAGGTGACGACCATGGGCAGGTCGATGCCGGGGATCTCGGGCCTGACCAGCTTCCCGCCGGTGGCGACGATGACGGCGTCGAACTTCTTCAGCTCCTTGGCCCCGGGGGCGGTGTGGAACTTGACCTCGATGCCGAGTTCCTTGACCTGGCGCCTGATCCAGTCGGCGTACCACTTCATCTTGTTCTTGCCGTTGATCATGCAGCAGTTGAGAATGGCGCCGCCGAGTTCGCCCGACTTCTCGAACAGCGTGACCGCATGGCCGCGGAGCGACGCGATCTGGGCCGCTTCCATGCCGGCCGGTCCGCCACCCACCACGGCCACCGAGCGCGGCTCGCTCGCCTTCTCAATATGAATGAACCTCTCGTCGCCAACCGCGGGATTGATGGCGCAGCGGCACTCGCGCTTGATCATCAGGGATTCCTGCCAGCAGCCCACCAGGCAGGAGATGCACTTGCGGATCTCTTCGGGTTTGCCGGCCTTGGCCTTGTTCGCCCAGTACGGGTCGGCGATGAGCCCGCGCGAAAGGCCGACCATGTCCGTCTTCCCCTCGGCGATGATCCGCTCGCAGTAGGCCGGGTCCCGCAGGGTATGGCTGGTGATCACCGGGATGCTCACATGCTTCTTGATCTCTTCGGCCGTGTAGGTGTTCCAGCCCTGGGCGTAGTACATGGGGTCCATGGTGGGGCCGGGGACGTCGAAGATGCCGGCGGAAATGTCCAGGAACGCGACGCCCGCCTCCTGCATGATCTCGGCCACCTTGACGCTCTCGGCGAGGTCGCGGCTGCCTTCCATCCACTCCTCGCCGGAATAGCGGATGCCGACCGGGAAGTCCCTGCCGCACTTGGTCTGGATCCGGCTGATGATCTCCAGCGGGAAGCGCAGGCGGTTGAGCAGGCTGCCGCCGAACCGGTCGTTGCGCTTATTGACGTAGGGGCTCATGAACTGGGCGATCAGGTAGCCGTGGGCGGCGTGGAGCTCGACGGCGTCGAAGCCGGCCTGCTGCACCCGCCAGGCGGCCTCCGCGAACTTGTCGATCATGTCGTAGGTTTCCTCGACCGACATTTCGCGGATGGACTTGCCGTGCTTGGCCACCTCGGCGTAGATGACCTCATGGCCCGCCGAACCGGGCAGGTCGACGACCTGGTCGGAGGCGGAGATCATGTCCTTGCGCGGCCAGGCCGACTGCCGGCCGGGGTGCTGGAGCTGGATCGCGCACCGGGCGCCGTGCCGGTGCATGGCTTCGGCCAGGGAGGCCAGCCCGGGGATCTGCGGGTCCTCGTCGGCGGCGAAACAGGTGACCGTCGGCCGGCCCGTGGCCCGGTCGGGCGTCGTGGCGCCGACGATGATGAAACCGGTGCCGCCCTTGGCGACCTCCTCATGGTAGATGATCGACCGCTGGCTCACCGAGCCGTCGGCATTGGCTGAACTGATGTCCGTAGGCGCCATGGCGACCCGGTTCTGGACCACCATCGTGCCGATCTGGATCGGCTCGAACAGATGCGGGAAACTCACTGACTTCATTGGAGATCCTCCTGTTGGTGAATGGCGTGCCGAGCGCTTGCCCTCGGTCACGTGACCTGGAATCCGGCGGCATCCCTCGAAGGGACCGGCGCGGCCGGTTATTTTTCGAATCGCTGGATGCACGCCTCGATGATGTCGGCCGTCCGCGTGGCGCCGAACCGCGTGGCCCCGGCGGCCCGGACCTTGAGGGCCATGTCCAGGTCCCGCACGCCGCCCGCCGCCTTCACCTGGACCTTCGGGGAGACCGATTTCCGCATGAGCGCGAGGTCCTCGAGGGTGGCGCCGCCTTTGGCGAAGCCGGTCGAGGTCTTCACGAAATCCGCCCCCGCCTCCTCGCAGAGCTTGCAGCCGGCCACCTTGAGCTCGTCGCTCAGGTAGCAGTTCTCCAGGATGACCTTGACGATGGCCCCGCCCCTGTGGGCGGCCGTCACCACCGCCTTGATGTCGTCCCGGACGTAGTCGAAATCCCGGCTCAACAGCCTGCCGATATGGAGCACCATGTCCACTTCGACAGCCCCGTCCGCGATCGCCTGCTCGGCCTCGAAGACCTTGGTCCTCGTCGTGCAGTAGCCGTGGGGGAAACCGACGACCACGCCGACCTTGACCGAAGAGCCCGCGAGCAGCTCCTTGGCCCGCTTGACATCGGTCGGGACGCAGCAGACCGAAGCGACGTCATACTTCCTGGCGATCCCGCACTCCCGCTCGATGTCCTCGCGTGTGAGCTCAGGGCGCAGCAAGGAATGATCGATCATTTTCGCAATATCTCGGCTGGTGATTTCCATGACGCGCTCCCCTCTTGATATGTAGACATGTTGTTATAACGTTATGTCTGGTGACGACTGGCAGTAAATACCTGTTTTTGAATCTGTCAAGGCTAATTTGAAATCCCCCTTGACGTCCTTGGACTTTATTATATTTTTATAATGCTTGGACCTTGGGGAGGTATCACTTTTGAATGCTGCCGGCGCCACAGGCGAGGCCATCCAGGCCGCGAAGGAAAGCCTGCGCACCATCCTGGCCGTGGAGGACGACCCGCTCGTCAGGACCCTGATCATGGGGACCCTGGTCAAGGGCCAGTTCCATGTGCTGGAAGCGGGCACCGGCGAAGCGGCGCTGGCCCTGCTCGAATCCTGGTCCATCGACCTGGTGCTGCTCGACATCAAGCTTCCCGGCATGGATGGATTCGAAGTGTGCCGGCGGATCCGGGCCAGCGGGAGAGCCATGGCGGTGATCATGCTCTCCTCCCTGGGCGCCAGGATGGACATTCTTCGGGGCCTGACGGTGGGAGCGGACGACTATATCGTCAAGCCCTTCGACCCGGAAGAACTGGTGGCCCGGGTCAAGGCGGTGCTCCGAAGGACCCATGACAAGCACGACAAGGAACCCCTGATCCGGTTCAAGAACCTGGAAATCGAGTTCCGTTCCCAGAAGGGTTTCAAGAACGGCAAGGACCTGAACCTCACCACCAAGGAATTCATCCTGCTGGTGGGGCTTTGCAGCCATTCAGGCCGGGTGGTGAGCCGGGCCGAACTCTCCAGCCAGGTCTGGGGCGAGCACCATTACGGCAGTGAAAAGCGGCTGGATGTCTACATCCAGCGGCTGCGCCAGAAGGTCGAGGACAATCCGGCCGAACCGACCTTGATCCGCACCGTCAGGGGCTACGGCTACATCGTGGCGCCGAGGTGAGCGGGGGCCCGGGGAAGGTAACAATCTGTTTACCTGATTCCCCATTGACCGCGGATTTCCAGGCCGGATATTACCACCTGTAGAAAGAGCTTTTTACAAAATATTAATATAGAAAGTCAGCCCACGGCTGACTGCCGGCAGCTGAGCCCCAGCCCCAAGCCCCCACGGCATGCCCAAGGCTTGTCCTCCAAGCCCTCCGAGCCTCTGCGGGGAGCCATCCACCTTTCACCCATCGTCCGGCTGATTGATATCCGAACGACCATCCACAAGGAGCAGCAATGCGCAAGCTCATCACCTCCGCCATCATCGCCGGCCTGGCTCCCTTCGCCTTCGCCTTTGGCGGCGATCCCAGCGGCGGCATGGGCGGCGGCAACAGCGCCACCGCCACCGCCACCGCCTGTGTGAACATCTACATGCCGGTCTCGATCTGCACGGTGCAGAACCTGGATTTCGGCTACGTGGTCCTGACCGACCCGAGCAGGCCGGCAACCATCGACATGAGGGCCCATAACGGCTCCGGCGGCGGCATCGGCACCGGCACGATGTCCTACTCGAACTGCGGTGCCCTGGCCTCGGGTTCCGGGGCTCACGGCCAGCATGGTGCGCATGAGGCCGTCTTCGACTTCACCTGGGACAAGCGCATCTGTGATGTCGGACTCACCGTCCCGTCCGAGATCCGCCTCAATGGCCCCCGCGGACAGCACACGATGATCCACACCAATGACACCACCAGCAGTTCCGAGTCCGGCTATCCCAGCGGCAACCATGGGTCGACCCAGACCCACAGTTTTGCCGTGGGCGGCCGCGTGACGATCCCCGGGGGCGATGGAACGCAAGCCGGCTGCTGGAAGGGCACCTTCTCGTGCGGCGTCAACTATCTGTAGCCAGGCTCCTGCCTGCACGGCCTTTCCAGGAATAGACCGGGGGGCACGATACCAGATCGCGCTCCCTGGAATCGGAAGTTGGACATTCCCCTGCCGCTGGCACGGCAAACCAGATCCTGAGAGCTTGCGCTCAGGTGAAACCCCCAGTGGCAAGGCATGCCAGTGCCTCTCCTGGGGGCGATTTTTTGCCTCCAGGTCTTGAGCCGAAAAACGTTGAGGAACCTCATGCGCGGCAAGCGATCCATGCTCTTTCCCTTTCTGCTGGCCGGTGTCCTGGCCGGCCAGGCCCCGCCGCCCCAGGAGGCCGGGATCGGCGGGCTGATGCTCCTGCCGACCCGGGTGCTCCTGGAAGGGCGCACGCGCTCGGCGGAGGTCCTGCTCAGGAACTCCGGGGCGGTGGCCTCAACCTACCGGATCGAAGTGAAGGAAATGGCCATGGACCAGGACGGCCAGGTTCAGGAGCGGCCCAGGAAGGAAGGCGAAATCACCGTCGGCGATTTCCTGTTCTTCAGTCCGAAACAGGTGGACCTGGCCCCGGGAGAAGCCCAGACGGTGCGGCTCCAGATCCACAAGCCCGACGGATTGGCCGATGGCGAGTACCGTTCCCACCTGGTGTTCCAGGCCATCCCCCCGCCGGCACCGGCGGAGCCCCTCGATGCCGGTCCGGAAAAGAAGGTGTCCATCAACGTCAATATGATCCTCGCGGCGTCGATCCCGGTCACGGTCCGCCAGGGCCGGATGACCGGGCAGATCAAGCTGTCCGGCCTGCGCTACCTCGAGCATGACGACAAGGTCGGAGGGCCCGCCCTCGCCCTGCGGCTGGAGCGGCAGGGCAACTGCAGCGTGCGCGGGGACCTGACCGCCACCGTGGCCTCGGGCGGGAAGCTGAAGCCGGGAACCCTGCTCTATGACCTCAAGAATGTCGTGGTCTATGCGGAGACCCCGTTCCGGAACATGCGCATGCCCCTCAACCAGGACGGCATCAAGGGCGCCCGGATCAAGGTCACCTTCCAGGCCACGGAACTGAGCCTGCCTCTTGAAACGGCCTTCCTGGACCTGGCGCCTTGAAACCATGCGCCCTGGCGGGCTCGCTCTGCGCGGGCCTGCTCCTCGGCCCGGCCCAGGCCGCGCCGGTCGAAGAGCCGGTCCTGCTGCAGACGGTGCTGGACAACCAGAGCCTCGGCGACAGCATCCGCGCCTTCCCGCTGGGGACGAGCGCCCTGGTGCCCCTGGGGGAGGTGTGCCGGCTGCTGAACTTCGGGATCGCCGTCCGCCCCGGCGGCCGGGAGGCTTCCGGGTTCTTCATCACCGAGAAGCGCCGCTTCAGCCTGGACCTCGAGCGCAGGACCGTGGTGGTGGAGGGGCGCCCCCTGCCGCTGCCCCTGGGCCAGGTGCGGGCGGTGGGCGGCGAGATCTTCGTGGCTGCCCAGCTCCTGGAGGCCTGGTTTCCCATGACCGTGACGGTGAACCTGAAGGAGGCGGTCCTGGCGATCGTGCCCAGGGAGGTGCTGCCGGTGCAGTCGGCGCGGCAACGCGAGCGGGCCCTGGACACCCCCGGCGCCCCGTCCCCGTCCGGCCCCGCCTACCCGCTGGTGAAGATCCCGTACTCCTTCCTGGACTATCCCATGGTGGACGCGAGCCTGAGCTGGAACGCGACCCAGCATCAGGAGGATCCGGGACTCCTGGGCTCCCTGGCCCTCACCGGGGATGCCCTCTGGATGAGCAACGAGACCGTGTTCGCCCGGACCCAGGGCACCCAGGCCTCGGACACCCAGGTCCAGAACAGCCTGGAACGCACCACCTTCTTCCGCCAGGACCCCGCCGCCGGCCTCCTGGGACCGCTCCATGCCCGGACCGTCATGGCGGGGGACATCATCCAGGCCCCCGCCCTGAACGTGGCCGGGCCGCTTTCGTTCGGGCGGGGGTTGCTGGTGGACAACCACCCCACGGACTTCCGCACGACCTTCGCCCACCGGAAGTTCACCGGCACCCTGGCGGACGGATGGTCCGTGGAGCTGTACCAGAACGGCGCGCTGATGGGCACGGCCCGGTCCCGGCCGGACGGCCTCTACGACTTTCCCGATATCCCCTTGGTGTTCGGCCTGAACATCTTCAGGCTGGTCTTTCACGGTCCCCTGGGTGAGCTGCGGGAGGAGACGCACCGCATGGACATCGCCGACGACCAGCCGCCGCCCGGGACGTTCTACTATCAAGCAGCTGCGCTCAAGCCCACGGCGGCGGACATCGCCAACAACCTGATCAGCCCCGACGCCGGGACGGGCACGTCCACTTATACCGCAGTCGAGTACGGCCTGAGCCGGGCCCTGGCCATCACCGGCGCCGAATCCCAGGTGAGCCGGCCGGCGGGGATCGGCGCCCAGGAATACACGGAACTGGGCTTCCGCAGCGTCCTCCCCTACCTGGCCATCGAGGCCTACGGTTCCCGGGACCGGCCCCTGGCGGGCGGCAAGCCCGGGACGGCGGGGGAAGCCATCCTCCGGACCGGTTATGGCTATTCCAGCCTGACCCTGAGCCATGGGGAGTACCGGGACGGGTTCCTGAAGACCACCGGGGATGGTTCCGGCGGCACCGAAGGCCTGCTGCGTTCCGACTCCAGCCTGGCGCTCAACCAGTCCTTCAGCCTCGGCTCGGTCCCCTGCGGCCTGACCCTGTCCCGGACCCAGGAAGAGCTGATCGGCCAGGGCACCGAGATCGATGACGCGCTCACGCTCTCCGCCAACTGGCCCCGCTGGAACCTCACCAATGTGCTTTCCCGGACCCAGGCCGCCCTGCAGGGCGGCACCCCGGTCCCGGTCCAGGACACCCTGACGGCCACCGCCTCCGAAGGCACCGGCACGCTGCAGCTGGAACTCGGCGCCACCTGGCTGCAGGGCAGGACCACGCTCGATCTCTGGCAGGCCACCCGGGAATTCCAGACCCGCGACGGAACCACCATCCGGCTGGGCGTTTCCGGGAGCGACAGCTCGCTCCGTGACACCTCCTTCCTCGCCAGCGCCAATCGCCTGTCGGGCCGGTTCGCCTACGGCGTGAGCCTGCAATACGCCGAGGCCGGCGGCTACAACGTGTCATTCACCCTGGGCCTGTCCCTGGCCCGGGAACCCAGGACCGGCCACTGGGTCGCGGATGCCAGTTCCATGAGTGGTTCCGGGGCGGTTTCCGCCCAGGCCTTCCTGGACCGCAACGGCGACGGGCGCAAGGAGCCCGGTGAGCGGACCGAGCAGGACGTGCGCTACCAGGTGGGCGGCGCCGAACTGGTGAACCGCAGCAAGGATCCCGGTACGGCCTTCTACCTCAACGCCGGGAACGCCCAGGAACAGACCATCGTCCTGGAGCCCGGCTCCCTGGATGAGCCGGGCCAGGCGCCCCGGACGCCGGGACTCAGGTTCATCCCCCGTGCCGGCAAGGTGTTCCAGCTCGATTTCCCGGTCACCACCCTGGGCGGGATCAGCAGCACGACCCGGGTCCGCAGGAACGGCAAGCTCGCACCGCTGGGCGGCGTGGAAGTGGAACTCGTCACCCCCGCCGGCGCGCGGGTCAAGGTCATCCGCAGCGCCTACGACGGCTACTTCGAGCTGCGGGACCTGCCCCTGGGCGATTACACCCTCCAGGTCACCGCCCAGGAAGCCATCCGCCTGCACCTCACCACCGCCCCAGCCCGCAGGATCCACATGGATGCGGCCAAACCCTTCCAGGACGGCATGGACCTCGTCCTGGATGCCCCAGCCACCCCGCAACCCCCAGAAGAATGAGGTCATGCCATGCTCCGATCGCCCTTGGCCCTCCTGCTCGCGCTCTCTGCGGCCCATGCCCAGGTTCCGGTGATCCGGCTCATCAATCCCATGAACTTCGGGGCCCTCTCCGTGGATCCCAGGGGCGGGATGATCGACTTGACGGCACTCGGGGTGCTCATCCCCATCGGGCCGGGAATCCAGCCGCGCGGCCTGGGGCCGCTCCCGGCCCGGCTGCTGCTGCAAGGCAAGCCCAAGGCCGCATTCTCGCTCTATCTTGACCCGCCCATCCCGATCCTGGCCGGGCCCCAGGGCGCCCGGATCCCCATGCAGGCCTTCAACAGCCTCCCGGTCAGCCTGCAGGGCTTCTTCAACGCCGACGGCAGCCTGCAGGTGCAGATCGGCGGCCGGCTGGACTGCGGGCAGAACCTTCCTCCGGGCACCTACGCCACCACGGTCCGCCTGCAGATGACCACCCCGGGCGCCAAGGGGCTGCCCGCCACCGTTTCCCAGGTCTTCCAGGTGAAAGTGAACCTGCAGCCCAATCTGAGGCTCACCTGCCTGCGGGGCCTGAACTTCGGGTCGGTGGCGCCGGGCCCGGCCATGGGCGCGCTGGAGGTGAAGGCCACCGGCGGCTACCTCGCCAGCGCGGCGGGCCCCGCCATCCTGAAGGGCTCCCCGAACCCGGCGGTGTTCCTCGTGCAGGGACAGGCGGGCAGCCCCTACTCCATCCAGTTGCCCACCCGGGTGATCCTGCAAGGACCTGAGCCCATCGTGGTTCAGGAACTGACGTTGGGGAGCCCGAACCAGGGGATCATCCTCCCCGGCGGAGAGAACCGGTTCGCCGTGGGCGGCAAGATCTTCATCAAGCCAGATCAGCCGGCCGGAACCTACCGGGGCAGCTTCCAGGTGATGGTGGTCTATCCTTGACGCGACGTCATCGAACCCCGTTGCGCCTGCCCCGCATGCTGCCGAGCGTGAGGGCGTATTCCCGGGTGAATTCCGCGCCCAGGAAGAAGATCTGGGCGGAGTAGTAGACCCAGATGAGCAGGACCGCCAGGGATCCCGCCGCCCCGAAGCTGGTCCGGACCGCTCCGCTCCTCAGGTAGGCGCCGATGGCGTACTCGCCCAGGCTGAACAGGCCGGCCGTGCACAGCGCGCCGACGGCCACGTCCCACCAGGACAGGACCACTTCCGGCAGCATCTTGTGGATGACCGCGAACAGGCAGGCCAGCACCACGAAGGTGAACAGGCTGGAGACGCTGCTGAAGATCCAGAAGGAACCGGCCCAGAGGCCTTCCCAATAGCTGGCCAGGAGCGCCAGGGCCGTGTTCACGGCCAGCGAGGTCAGCAGGATGAAGGAGAGCGCCAGGACCAGGCCGAAGGAGAGCAGGCGGGCCCGCAGGACCGCCAGCACGCCGGTGGGAACCGGGATCTGGCGGTTCCAGATCTCGTCCAGGCTGTCCTTCAGTTCGGCGAACACGCTGGTGGCGCCCACCGCCAGCATGAGCACGGCGATGGCGGTGGCCACGCTGCCTGACCCGGGAACCCGCGCGCCCGCCACCAGGTGCTGGATCGCCAGCGCCGCGGTGGGGCCCGCCAGCGCCTTCACCTGGGCCAGGATCGCCCCCTGGGCGGCCTGCGCCCCGAGGAAATACCCGGCCACCGCGATCACCAGCACCAGGATCGGCGCCATGGAGAACAGGGTGTAGAAGGCCAGGGCCGCGGCCTTGCTGGAAGCCCGGTGGGTCAGGCAGGCCTTGAGCGCGGCCAGGAACATCCGGCCCAACTGCCGGCCGACCCGGATGGCCTTGACTGGGAACTCCCGCACGGGCGCCTCCTCCTTGGCTCAAGGCCACTGTTGCAGTGTGTCACAGGACAGGGTCCCCCAGTCGTTGCGGTTGGGTACTGGCTTGGGTGCTGCAGGACGTTATTTTCCCACTCTTTTCCGGGCCCGCTTGTTCGGAACCCTGCCCCGCCGCACGTTCGAAGGCGACACCTCGCTGACCTGGCAGGTTCAGCCCGCAGCCGGGACAGGAGCAGGCAGCGACAGCCTTCCGCCCCGGGGCTGGCCCTTGTACGGGTTTCCCACTACAGGCAAAAACCATTTGATGCTAATCTTATTTTGCAGCTTTACAACCGTTGTAATATTATCGGCTGAACTCTCCGCCTACAGAAAAAGTACGAATCATGTGGGCTTTGCTGGAATTGCCACCACCCGTATTATTCGTTCAATTTAATCAACTGGAAATTGCACGTGATCGGTCATGGACCTCCGTCGGAGCCGCGAAATGAAAATCAGCAGTAAACTATCCATCCTGACCGGACTGGTGCTGGCTCTGACCGTGGCCCTGACCAGCACGATCATCCTCATCATCATGCACTCCGAACTGAGCCGTCAGGCCACGCAGGTGCAGGAAAGCCGGCTGAAGACCCTCTGGGAGCTCACGGCGCAGAAGGGCAGCGGGTTCAAAGTGTCCGGGGGGAAGCTGCTGGTCGGCGACTATGTATTGAACGACAATTACGAGTTGCCGGACAAGGTCAAGGAGATCTGCGGCGGCACCGCCACGGTCTTCATGGGGGACACACGGATCTCCACCAACGTGATGAAACCGGATGGGACCCGCGCGGTGGGCACCCAGCTCCAGGGCGTTGCCCTGGACGTGGTCCTCAAGCAGGGGCTCAAGTACCGGGGCGAAGCTGAAATCCTGGGCGTGCCGTATTTCACGGCCTACGACCCGATCAGGAATGCCCAGGGGGAAGTCATCGGCGTCATGTATGTGGGGGTCCAGAAGAGCGACTATTTCTCCACCTATTACCGGGTGGCCTGGCTGGTCGGGGGGCTTGCGCTCGTC